>JBHJGS010000049.1:0-13975 GCA_050331575.1 Rhodothalassiaceae bacterium
GACCCAGTTCTACAAGGTCGCGGTCGACGATGCCGAACCCTTCTATTACGTCTATGGCGGCACCCAGGACAATTCCACCCAGGGCGGCCCGTCGCGCACCGACGATCTGAACGGCATCTTGAATTCCGACTGGTTCATCACCCTGTTCGCCGACGGCCACCAGCCGGCCACCGAGCCCGGCAATCCCGACATCATGTATTCGGAATGGCAGGAGGGCAATCTGGTGCGCGTGGACCGGATCACCGGCGAGATCGTGCATATCCAGCCCCAGGCCAAGCCGGATGAGCCCGCCGAGCGGTTCAACTGGGACGCGCCGATCTATGTCAGCCGGCACGACCCCAAGCGGATCTACTATGCCTCCCAGCGGCTGTGGCGGTCGGACAATCGCGGCGATGAGTGGACCGCGATCTCCGGCGATCTGACGCGGGACCAAAACCGCATGGAAATGCCGTTCATGGAGCGGCAATGGTCCTGGGATGCGCCGTGGGACATGTTTGCCATGTCGATGTACAACACCATCACCTCTATCGCGGAATCGCCGAAGAACGAGAGTCTGCTCTATGTCGGCACCGATGACGGCCTGATCCAGGTCACCGAGAATGGCGGCCAGGATTGGCGCCGCATCGAGGTGGGCGATTTGCCCGGCGTGCCGGACACCGCCTTCGTCAATGACATCAAGGCCGACCTGCATGACGAGAACACCGTCTATGTCGCGCTGGACAACCATAAATATGGCGACTACGCCCCCTATCTCTTGAAGAGCACCGACCGCGGTCAAAGCTGGACCTCCCTGGCCGGTGATCTGCCGGACAAGCATCTGGTCTGGCGCGTGGTGCAGGACCATGAGGATCCGGCGCTTCTGTTCGCCGGCACCGAATTCGGCCTGTTCTTCTCCGTCGACGGGGGCGAGAGCTGGGTCGAGCTCAATGGCGGGGTGCCGACGATCTCATTCCGCGACCTGGCAATCCAGCGGCGCGAGAATGATCTGGTCGGCGCCAGTTTCGGCCGCGGCTTCTTCATTCTGGACGACTACGCCCCGCTGCGCGCCGTCGATGCCGAGGCGCTGCAGCAAGACGCGCTGTTGTTCGCGCCCAGCCGGCGGGCTTGGTGGTATATCCAGCAGCACAGGCTGGGCTTCCGCGAGGGTGCCTCGCAGGGCCATGCCTTCTACCGCGCGCCCAATCCGCCCTTCGGTGCGGTGTTCACCTATTATCTGAAGGAGGATCTGAAGACCCTGGAACAACAGCGCCAGGAGCGGGAAAAGCCGCTGATTGAAGAGCAGAAGGACGTCCCCTTCCCGGGCTTCGACGCCCTGGAAGCCGAGCACCGGGAGACCGAGCCGGAGATCTGGCTGGTCGTGCGCGATGCCGAGGGCAATGTCGTGCGCCGCGTCTCCGGGCCCACCACCAAGGGCTTCCACCGGGTCAATTGGGACTTGCGCAAGCCCTCGCAGATGGCGCTGGGCCGCAATCCGGACTGGCCGGCGACCGAGCCGGAGGGCTTTCTGGCCGCCCCGGGCGACTATAGCGTGGACTTGGTCAAGCGGGTGCGCGGTGAAACCACCACGCTAGCCGGTCCGGCGCGCTTCACGGTTGAGAAGCTGCGCGACGGCGCCCTGGAAGGCGCCACCCCAGAGGAGGTCACCGGCTTCTGGGGTCAGCTGGCCAAGCTGGAGCGCAGCATCACCGCCGCCTCCGCCGCGCTGGACGATCTTAACAAGAAGGCGGACCTGCTGAAGACGGCGCTGGCCCGATCGGAAAGCGCGCCCACGGAGCTGGACGATGACTGGCAGGCGATCCGCACCGAGATCTATGAGATCGAGGCGGCGCTGAACGGCAAGGCGACCATGAACGAGGTCGGCGAATGGCAGCCGAAGACCGTGGCGGGCCGGCTGTCTCAGGTCATGGTCGGCACCGCTCGCTCCACCTACGGACCGACGCCGAGCCATCGCGAAAGCTTCCAGACCGCTGTGGATGAGTTCGGCGCCTTGCGCGAGCGCATCAACACCCTGATGCAGGAGACGATCCCGGCGCTGGAGGCCAAGCTGCTTGAGCATGATGCCCCCTGGGTGCCCGGCGCGCCGATCCCGGCAGAACAGTAAAGCAATACGCCCGGCGGCACAGCTTGTGTCGCCGGGCGATCCGGAGCGCTTAAGCGGCTTCTTGTAGCGGCCGCCCCTCGCCGCGGCGGACCGCGCGCTTGGCTGCGGTGACCAACGCAATCAGGGCTGCACCGTAGAGCATCAGATCAATGCCGACCAGCAGGCCCAGCACCCAAAAGGCGCTGCTGGGTAGGCCGGCCCAAATCAGAAATCCCAACAGCAAGGAGGCCAGGCCGCCAGCGATCATCCAGCCCCACCCGCCAGCGGGCCGCGCTCGAAACGCGAAGATCAATTTCATCAGGCCGGACACGATGAAATAGGCGGCCAGGAACAAGGTCAGGGCGACGACGCCGCTGAGCGGAAAGGCCAACAAGATGGCGCCTGCGGCCAGTCCGACCAAGCCGATGAAAAAGCCCCAGGCAATTCGGCTGGCGCGGCGGGCGCGAAACGCGGTGACGCACTGGATAATGCCGGCGGCGGCAAATAACGCGCCGACCATCAAGCTGGCGGCCAAACTGGCGGCGAACGGCAACAAGATTGCCACCACGCCAATCAGGATCGACAGACCTCCGGCAATCCAGAAAAAGCTCTTGTGTTCGAGGATCTCGCGCGCTGCCAGGTCTGGAACGGGTGCCTGTGCTGCAAGGGTGTCGGTTGCATCGGCCATCGTCGTGCCCCTCCAAGTGATGTCGAAAACAAAGCTATCCGGGGCAACGGCGCGTGCTCAGGGGCGGTTCCGGAACGCCCGGCGCACCGGGGCGTTCCCGTCCGGGGACTGTGTATAAAGGAAAGGACAAGCCGCTTATGATCTCCCGGGATGCGTTGACCGATTTGGCCAAAGAAGCCGAGGCTCTCGCGGTGTCGCTCTATCTCACATTCAGGACCGAACCGGATCGCGCCCACGAAAATGCCGTGCGCCTGCGCAATATGGTGCGAGACGCGGAGGGCTTGGCCGAGGAGCACAGCGAGGAAGCGCGTGACTTGGTGGATCGGGTGCGCAACGAGTTGGAAGGGCTGGACTTGCCGCGCCAGCCCGGCACCCGCGGTCTCGGCCTTTTCTGTACCGCACATGGTGGCTGCCGCATCGTCGCCTTGCCGATGGATCCCGGCGATAAGGCGGTGATCGATCGGGGGTTTCATCTGCACCCGCTGCTGCCCTTGTTCAACGATCAGGGACGCTTTTTCGTGGTTGCGGTGGAGCGGGCCTGCCCGCGCCTGATCCAGGCGGACCGGTTCGGCGCAGAGGTGGTGGAAAGCCCCGCCATGCAGGACAGTTTCGACAAGATCCGTGGCCTAACCGAATTGCAAGCCGATATTGGCTTCCACCCGGCCGGCAATGCCCCCAGCCCGGCCGAAGGCGGTGGTGCGCCACCGAATGTGATGCATGCCTTGGGAGACAGCCCGGCCGATTATGAGCAGACGCAGCTGGATGAATATGTCCACGGCATCGCCCAGGCCGTCGACAAGGAATTGAGTGGCCGGCACGATCCGCTGGTGGTGGCGGGCGACCCCAATCTGGTGGGCATGTACCGCAAGCACAGCCGTTACGCCCATCTGGCCGATGACGCACTGATCCATGCGACGGACGATCTGGATGCCGATACGCTGGCGGATCTGTCCCGCGACAAGGTCGACCAGCTTTTGCGTCGGCCGCGCGAAAATGCGGTGTCGCAGGTCGCCGAACGCGTCGGCCGCGGCGACAAAGAGGTCGCCTTGCATTTCGAGACGATCCTGGCCGCTGCCAAGGAAGGCCGGGTCGATACGCTGGTGATCGCGGAAGATCAGACCTTGCCGGCCCGCTTGGCGGAGCAGCGGGATGCCCCGGACCTGACCGGCCGGCCCGTCGCAGATCTAAGTGACGAGATGCTGCGGGAGACGGTGCTGCATGGCGGTGCGGTCTTCTGTGTCGGCGCCGATGCGCTGCCGAAGCAAGCCCCCGCTGCCGCGCTGCTGCGCTACTGATCATCAGCGCTTGTTCCTGCCATGATTGATTTCACTGCCTTATCGCTGCCGGTGCTGATCGGCGCGTTCCTCGCGCTGGCGGCGGTCGTCTTGTGGGCCGGCACGCGCCTGGCACGGCTGGCCGACCGCCTGGCCGACCTGACCGGCTGGGGCGAGGCGATCACCGGCGCGATCTTCCTGGGTGCCATCACCTCGGCCGCCGGCTCGGTCACCTCCGTTGCCGCCGCGGCCAAGGGCCACCCGGACCTGGCGATCTCCAACGCCATCGGCGGTATTGCCGCCCAGACGGTGTTTCTGGTGCCGGCCGATCTGGCCTATCGTCGCGCCAATCTGGAGCATGCCGCCGCGTCACTGTCCAACATGATCAGCGGCGCGGTGCTGATGGTGCTGTTGACCCTGTTGCTGATCGCCGCGGTGTTGCCGGAGGTGACGCTGTTCGCCATTCATCCGATCACGCCGCTGCTGCTGATCACTTACATCCTCGGCATGGTGGTCAGTGACAATGCCAAGAAGGCGCCGATGTGGGGGCCGCAGCAGACCCGCGACACGGCGGAGGATGTCCCCGACGAGCCCAAGGGCGATCGGCGCACGGTTTTCAAACTGTTCGGCCTTGTCATCCTACTGGGCCTCTTGGTCGGTCTGGCGGGCTATTTCATCGCCGAGACCGGCCTGGCGATTGCCGAAAAGACCGACATCCGCAAGGGCGTGGTCGGCGCCTTGATGACCTCGGTCTCCACGTCCACGCCGGAACTGGTGACGACGCTGGCGGCGGTGCGCCGCGGCGCGCTGACCCTTGCGATCGGCGGCATTCTCGGCGGCAATGCCTTCGATGTGCTATTCTCCGCCTTCTCCGACATCGCCTATCGCGATGGGTCGATCTATCATGCCATGGAACCCGATCAGCTGTTCTTGATCCAGCTGTCGATCCTGATGACCGCGGTGCTGCTTATGGGCCTGCTGCAACGCGAGCGCCACGGCCCGGCCAATATCGGCTTTGAAAGCATCGCCCTGGTCGGCCTGTACGCCGGCGGCGTGGCGCTGCTGGTCTGGGCGTTTTGAGGAGCCGGCGGCTGCGGCCAGCCGGCAAGCGCGGCAATTAGGCTTGGGCGTCTGCCTTTGATGGGCCGAGCGCCTCGCCGGCAAGGACCTGGGCGATCAGGCGGCGGCTTTGCTCAATGCCGTAAAGCGCGATGAAGCCGCCCATGCGCGGGCCTTGCGGCTGGCCCAGCAGAATCTGGTAAAGCGCCTGAAACCATGCGCGCAGATTGTCGAAGCCTGCGGCCTTGCCGGCCTCGAACACCTCATGCTGGATCGTTTCGGCATCGGCATCATCGGGCAGGCCGGCCAGGCGCGCGTCCAGATCCGCCAGGCCTTGATGTTCCTGATCGTTAGGCAGCCGGAACGATTTCGTCGGTGCGACAAAGTCCCGATAATAGGCCAGCGCATAGCCCATCAGACGGTCCAGTTCGGGATGATTGGCGGCGTCGGCCCCGGGCACGTAGCGCGACACGAAGCCCCACAATTGCTGCTTGGTCTCGGCATGGGCGGCACTGACCAGATTGAGCAGCAGCGCAAAGCTGATCGGCATATCCGGCTGCGGCGGGCGGCCATGATGGATATGCCAAGCGGGGTTCTGTAGCTGCTGCTCAGGCGCCTGCTCGGGATATTTCGCCAGATGGGTGTAATATTCGTCCACCGTCTTGGGGATGATGTCGAAATACAGCTTCTTGGCCTTGCGCGGGGACTGGAACATGTACAGCGCCAGGCTCTCCTCGCTCGCATAGGTCAGCCATTCCTCAATGGTCAGGCCATTGCCCTTGGACTTGGAGATCTTCTCGCCCTTCTCGTCTAGGAACAGCTCGTAGGAGAAGCCCTCCGGCGGCGCCCCTCCGAGAATGCGGCGGATCTGCGCGCTCAGCTTGACCGATTCGATCAGGTCCTTTCCGGCCATCTCATAATCGACATCGAGCGCATCCCAGCGCATCGCCCAGTCCACCTTCCACTGGCATTTTACGTGCCCGCCGGTGACCGGCACGGTGAAGTCGCTGCCATCCTCGTCTTCGAAGGTGACGGTGCCGGCGGCGACATCCTTGTGCTTCAGCGGCACCTGCAAGACTTTGCCGGTGCTGGGGCTGATCGGCAGGAACGGGCAGTAGGTTCGGCGCCGCTCCGGGCCCAGGGTTGGCAAGATCACCGCGATCACCGCGTCATAATGCGCCAGGATTTTTTGCAGCGTCGCGTCCATGCGGCCGGAGCGGTAACAATCGGTCGCCGAATAGAAGTCATAGTCGAAGCCGAAGCGGTCAAGAAACGCCTGCAGCCGGGCATTGTTGTGCGCACCGAAACTGTCATGCGTGCCGAACGGATCGGGCACGCCGGTCAGCGGCTTGCCCAGATGGGCGGCCATGACATCCTGGTTCGGCACATTGGTCGGCACCTTGCGCAGCCCGTCCATATCGTCGGAGAAACAGACCAGCTTGGTGGGCACGCCGGGCGCCAGGATCTGGAAGGCATGGCGGACCATGGACGTGCGCGCGACCTCGCCGAATGTGCCGATATGCGGCAGGCCAGACGGGCCGTAGCCCGTCTCGAACAAGACAAAACCTTTGTCGCCCAGACCCGATCGTTCCACGCGCTCCACCAATTTGCGGGCTTCCTCCAACGGCCAGGCGCGGGCGGTTCGAGCGGCGTCGGCAAAATCGGTCATCTGCGGCGTCTCCGGCACGGGGCAAAATCAGCGGCGACGCTTAGGCGCTTTCTCACGGCAGGTCCAGACTGCCTCAAGCCGGCGGGCTAGGGCCTTATCCGATCAATTGTGATTGATCGGATGTTGCCCTAGTCCTGCTGGTCTTGGGGTTGGGCCTCGCGCGCGGGATCGACGACGAGGACCGATTGGAGTGTGTTCAGATCGGGGATGCCGGTCACCTCAATGCCGCGGGCCTGCTGATAGGCCTCCAAAGCCCGTTTGGTGGCCGGACCATAGAGGCCGTCGGCCGACCCGATCAGATAGCCTTCTTCGATCAGATGTTCCTGAACGCGCTGCAAAACCGCTTTGTAGATGGGCAATTGGCCCTCTTCATGGGGCACCTGAACCACGTCGGAGCGTTCGGCAAGCCGCGTGGGCGCAAAGCTGCGCGCCAGTTTCAGGGCGGCGGAATGGAATGGCTCTTCAGGGTTTTGGGTACAATAATTGCGCATCAGCGCAACCAGATAGGCCGGCGGCTGCCACGGCACGATGTCGAAGGTCTTCTCCTCGAACAAATTGATGCCGGACATAAAGCCATTCAGCCAGCCGACAAACAGCACGGCCTCCTGCTTATTGTCGTTCAGGCTTTGGATGAAGATCTCACACTTAGCCTGACCGGAGCCCTTGATCGCGGCGTTTCCTTCCGCGTCGCGCGCTTGAACGGCAGGCATGCCGGCGGTCAGAACCGCCAGCGAAAACATAAGGCTCCGCATAAGACGGCTCCTTCACAACAAAATGGAAGACAGAATTGTCCGATCAGTGACCAGGGAAGCTGCAACCTAGCCCGGCTCAGGCTTCTCCCGCAACATCCAGCAGGGCGGCCTCGATCGCTTGTTCCGGGGTTTTGCCAGCCCACAGGACAAACTGGAACACCGGATAGAATCGCTCGCTCTCAGACAGGGCGGTTTCCACCAACAATTCCAGGTGCGGGCGGCTGAGCTCGCCGTCGAGGATGGTGGAGTGGCGGAACATCACCACGCCTTCCTCCGACCAGAGCTCAAAATGGCCCAGCCACAGCCGCTCATTGATGCGTGCCAGCGTCTCATAGATCGGCTTGGTCTTCGCCTCTGGAATCCGCGCATCGAAAACATTGGCGATTTGCAGAATACGCCCCTCTTCTCGCCAGAAGAAGCGCAGTTGAAATTCACAATAGGTGCCGGGGACCGCCGCGGTCAGTTCCTCGTCATTCGGCCGGTCATAAACCCAGTCATTCTCAACCGAACAATCTTCCACCAGATCCAGCGGATTGTCAGCGCTTCCCATAAATTCATCAGCAATCAGCGCGGTCATTGCAAAGCTCCTGCTTCGTCAAGCCCCGGCGCACAGGTGCCGGAGTCAGGAAATCTCCGGCCGTTTGGGATCTTTTGGCGGACTAACCACAATTGGGGTCCTCTGCCACATCAACCACAATATCTAGAATGCCTGTGCGGGCGTTGCGGTGCAAGGCCCGAGTCGGGCCGGGGATCAAATTTCCTGTGGATAAGTCGTCAACCCTGTAGCGTGAGTCAAGCCGCAAGTCTATTCACCTTCTGGTTCGCTCCGCGCGGCCTGATCGGGCGCTGAACGGCCGGCAAGCTCAGCTTCCAGCGCATCCAAGCGCGCACTCAGCCGCTCATTTTCCTCCCGCGCAAGCCGTGCCATGTCAGCGACGGTGTCGAAATCCTCGCGCGGCACGAAGTCCATCTCCGCCATCTGGCGCTCCAGCCAAGCGCGCATGCTTGCCTCAGCCTCGGCTCTGGCGGAGTTGGCAGCCCCCAGCGCGCCTTGCGCCAAGCGAGCCAAATCATCGAAAAATCGCGGACTTTCAGCCATATCCCTCTTCCTCGTTCGCCCGCTCCTTTAGGACACCTGGTGGCGCCGATGCAAAGACTTTGGCCACATGCGTCATCAGCAATAACGTGCAGCACCTGAACGGTTTCCCAACAAGCGCATCGTCAAGGCCGCGAGCTTGCTTGACAGCGCGCCCCGCGCCGGGGGATGAACCGGGCACTTGCCGCCCGTGTTAGAGCCGTTGCGCGCCCCTATGGTCCCGCTGATCATCGATTATCCGCAGATTGATCCGGTGTTCTTTCATCTGGGGCCGATTCCGGTGCGCTGGTACTCGCTGGCCTATCTGTTCGGCATCTTGCTGGCCTATCTGCATTGCCGCCGGCTGGCGAAGCGCTATCAGGTGCCGGTCAGCCCCAAGCAATTCGATGATTTTCTATTCTGGGCCACGCTGGGGGTGATTGTTGGCGGCCGCGTGGGGTTTGTGCTGTTTTACAACCCGGTCTACTATCTGCACAATCCACTGCAGATCGTGCAATTGTGGGATGGCGGCATGTCCTTTCACGGCGGCTTGGCCGGCGTGGCGCTGGCGCTGATCCTATTCTGCCGCGCCAACACGATTCCGCTGTTCCGCTTTGCCGATCTGCTCGCTTGTGCCGCCCCGATCGGCCTGTTCCTCGGGCGCATCGCCAATTTTATCAATGGCGAGCTTTGGGGCCGGCCTGCCGATGTGCCGTGGGCGATGGTGTTCCCGGCGGACCCGAAGGGCGTCCCGCGGCATCCCAGCCAATTATATGAAGCCTTTCTAGAAGGCCTGGTGCTGTTTGCCCTGTGCAATTGGGCGTATCGTCAGGCAGCGCTGCGGGACCGGCCGGGCGCCGTCACCGGCGTGTTCTTTCTGGGCTATGGGGCGGCCCGGTTCAGCGTGGAATTCGTGCGGGAGCCAGACCCGCAGTTCAAAGGCGTGCTGGATTGGATCACGATGGGCCAGATCCTGTCTCTGCCGATGTTGGCGATCGGCGCCGCCTTTTTGTGGATGGCCTTGCGCCGGCCCAAGCTGTCGCCGTCCCAGGCATGAGCGGACCGCTCGCTGACCATCTGCGCCGCGTCATCCGGACGGCTGGACCGCAGACCATCGACCGCTTCATGGCCGAAATCCTGATGCACCCGACCCACGGCTATTACCGCCGCGGCGATCGCGTCGGCGCGGACGGCGACTTCATCACCGCCCCGGAAATCAGCCAGATGTTTGGCGAACTGATCGGCTTGTGGCTGGCACAGATGTGGCAAGGGGCAGGCGCGCCCGCGACAGTGCGCCTGGTCGAGCTCGGCCCTGGCCGCGGCACCTTGATGCGCGATGCCTTGCGCGCCATGCAGATTGTCCCCGGTCTGCCCGAAGCGATTGATCTGCACCTGGTGGAAAGCAATCAAAGCTTCCGGCACGCTCAGGCGGATTTGCCGGCCACGTGGCACGACAGTTTGCAGAGCGTACCGGCCGGCCCCTTGCTGGTGATCGCCAACGAATTCTTCGATGCTCTGCCGGTGAAGCAGTGGGTGCGGGCCGAGCATGGCTGGCTGGAACGCGCCGTCGGTCTGTCTGCCCAGGATCGGCTTTGTTATACGGGCCTTCCCGCGGAGACGCCGCCGCAGGCGGCCTGCCACCACCCGGGCCAAATCGTCGAGGCCAGCCCGGCCGCACAAGGCCTTGCCGCTGATCTGGCTGACCGGCTGGCCCGCCATGGCGGTGCTGCCTTGATCATCGATTATGGGTATGAGGGCCCGGCGGCTGGCGATAGCCTGCAGGCGCTTTATCGACACACCAAGGTTTGCCCGCTGACCCATCTGGGCGAGGCGGACATCACCGCGCATGTGGATTTCAGCGCGCTGAGCCTGGCTACCAAAGCGGCTCGCGCTTGGGGGCCGGTGGGCCAGGGCGCCTTCTTGTCTGCTTTGGGCATCGGCCTGAGAGCAGAGCGGCTGACCGCCGCCGCACCACAGCGCCGCGACGAGATCGATCAGGCCGTGCATCGGCTGACCCATCCCAGCGCGATGGGCACGCTATTCAAGGTGATGGCGCTGACCCCGCCAGATGCTGCCGCGCCGCCGGGCTTCGCCGATGCTTGAGCCGCTGACCAGCCCGCAGTTCACCGGGGCCGTCCGGCACGGCTTCTTCACCCGACAGGGCGGCGTCTCTGAAGGGCTTTACGCCAGCTTGAATGTTGGCTTGGGGTCCGCGGATGAGGCGGGGGCTGTGCAGGAGAATCGCAAGCGTTGCGTGGCGTGGCTGGGCGCGCAGCGGCTGGTGACGCCGTATCAGGTGCATGGTGCTGAGGTGGTGACGGTCGCGGCGGAAGCCCCGGAGCGCGCTGCGACGGCGGATGCCCTGGTCAGCCGCGAGCCGGGGCTTGCGTTGGGGATCCTCACGGCGGATTGCGTGCCGGTGCTCTTCGCGGATCCCGGCGCGGCGGTGATCGGGGCCGCCCATGCCGGCTGGCGCGGCGCGGCGGCCGGGGTGCTGGCCAACACCATAGCGGCGATGGAGCGGCTGGGAGCGACCCGCGCTGGCATCCGTGCAGCGATTGGCCCGGCGATCGCGCAAGCCAGCTATCAGGTGGGCGGGGAGGTCCGGGACGGCTTCATCGCCAGGGAGGCCGATCTGAGCCGGGTTTTCACCCCTGACAGCGAGTCTGGCAAATATCGCTTCGATCTGCCCGGTGCGGTGGCTGCGCTGCTGGCCAAGCAGGGGCTTCATCGGATCGACTGGATCGCCCGCGACACCTATGCCGAAGAGCGTCTGTTCTTCAGTTATCGACGCGCCACTCACCGCGCCGAGCCGGATTACGGCCGGCAATTGTCTGCGATCGCCCTCTCGCCTTGAGGATCGGACATAATCTGATCGATCGCGCTCGCGATCGATCGGGTGACACGGCCCGCCTGCTATGGGGCGAGCGGCTGGCTCGGGCTACGGGTCTAGAGAGAGTCTCACTAGACACCCCGCTGCCGCCGCGACACATTGCCTTTTGTGGGCTGGGTAACACCGGAACGGGAACGATCGGGGGCAACGAGGATGACGGCTGTCAGGCTGACCGCATCGCTATTTATTTTGGTAAGCGGGCTCGGCGAGGCCGAGGCTGAGGACCGGGCGCTGACGCCCGGCGATACCTTCAAGCACTGCGAGATCTGCCCGGTGATGGTCGTCATCCCGCCGGGTCAGTTCATGATGGGGGCGCCCGACGATGACGAGACGGCCCAGCGATTTTCGCGTCCGCAGACACGGATCGCGATCGACCGCGCCTTCGCCATCGGCAAATATGAGGTCACCTACCGGCAATTCAAAGCCTGCTTCGATGCCGGCGGCTGCCGCCATGAGCCCCTGCCATTCGGCTGGGGCGGCGCCCGCCAGCCCTTAGAGCGGGTGTCATACGATGACGCCTTGGAGTATGTGGCGTGGCTTTCGCAGGTCACGGGGCATGTGTATGATTTGCCGTCCGAGGCGCAATGGGAATATGCCGCCCGCGCCGGCACGACCACCGCTTATTGGTGGGGCGAGGATGTCGGCCATCTGAACGCCAAATGCTTGCAATGCGACGGGCTGGGCTTCTTTTCCACAGAAACTTGCAAGGTGCCGACTCCCATCGGCGCATTCCCTGCGAATGCTTCCGGCCTGCACGACACGGCGGGTAATGTCTGGGAATTCGCCAAGGATTGCTATCACGAAACCCTCGACACCATCCCAACGGATGGCAGCGCCAGGCTGTGGCCGGACACATGCGAACGCGTCGCAATGAGGGCGTGGCTTTAGTAGAGAACCCGAGAGCATCCGGGTGTTTAAGCGGGCCAACGTCAAATAAAACCAAAGGCTTAATGCGTCCGGAATCAGGGTTTTTCGGCAACTATCAGAAGAAGATTTCTAGGGGGCAGTGATGAGCAGCGGCATTACTGGTCATCGCCTCACGATGCGTAAAGGACAGGGAAACGGCATGATCGTCGCACGGGCAATCGCAAGCATAATAATGATGGGAGTACTGCATTTATTTGTAATTCCTCGTGCAGCTTCGCAGGAGTTCGACGCCGCGGTGCTGGGGCCGCGCGAGCCCGCGGACCTCTGTTATTATCATAGGTGTTTTTGTGTTCGTTTTTCAGTCCCGAAATATCTGCTGAGTGTCTGGGACAATGTCTGCAAGCTGAAAGGGGCGGAACGATCCCGCATCTATCTCGATGTGGACATTCGGACCCTCAATCCGACGCATCAGGAACGGCAGAAGGGCAAGCGCTCCGCCGATATCTGGGATTCGGTCCTGCATATTTGGACCAACAGCAGACATATCGGCGAGTATTCCGCAATGATCAATTAACTGGGGGAGCGGGACACCCTGGACAATGGCTTGTTCCTCCTTGAAGGGACGAAAGCGCTTGAAGCAGAATTTTCCTGCCGGGAAAAGAAAAAGACTAATGCATATGATTTATGGAAAAGCCATGTCTATTTCCACTCCGATCCTGAAGACATCGAAGACTATGTGAGAATCTCCTGTGTTCGCTGGACTATCCACAATAAGCCGGACAATACCGGTTGCGAATTTCTGTTCTGGTATAAGGAAATCCATATAGTGCGTGGCTCTATCCAGTATCGAGACCTAGATGACTGGCGGCGCTATCTGCAGGTTTACAAGAATTATGTCGACTATCTGCGGCCGGAGATCATCCGGCTGGACATGGACGGGACCAAGGGGGGCGATCCATTTGCAGGCCTGACCATCGAGCCGGGCACAGCGATCACGCAGGCGGATCTGACGCAGTGGGAGGGCTATATTGCCGATGGCAACCGCACAGCCTATTATCTGGAATTCTTCGCCAAAACCGGCAACAGTGCCACCTTGCTAGAATCGGCGATCTCGCAATTCTCCGGTGCTCAGGGCGGCACGGCGATGCTGGCCAATGCGGTCATTGCCGCTGAGCATGACGTGCCGCCGATCCAGCCCTTCTCCGAGTTGGTCGCACGGGGGCACTTCAGTCTGGTTCGAAGAGAGTTCGGTAGCGAACGTGCCACCGTCACCAATCACGGTCGCATTTTGGCCGATTTTTCCGGCTTTTCCAACCCCAGCTTCCTTTTGGAAGCGCATCGGGTGTGGAAGGAAGACACCGGCCTCGGCGATCTGGGCAATCTGTTTCCAGGCAATCCGCTGGCGGTGGTGTCGGGGCTTCTGGAGCGTTGCCCGATCTCATTGGCTCACTTTTGGTGATCAATGAGGCCGGACGCAACACTCAAAACCTATGAATCCTAGAGTCTTTTCTCGGCCAAACCGACTCTCGAAGAAATTCGGTCTGATCGGAAATGGCTTGTCTTATGACATTTCCGGCCCATCGGTGGATGATGGGCCGTCAGGGGGGGTGGCCACCCC
>JBHJGS010000050.1:0-21532 GCA_050331575.1 Rhodothalassiaceae bacterium
CGAAGCGTGATCGCCCTGGTGATCCAAAACCAGCCGGACAGCCCGCTCGCGAACCTCCGCCGGATATCGTGTCGTGTGTCGTTCCATGATGGCTCCTCCTTCTCACAGGTTGGAGCCTCCAGGAAACCCGGGGCGGTTCACAGAATGTCGGAGGCGCTGCTGGTTTGTGAGATTGTGTCGCCGAACAGATTCACCGCCACGCGCAACGAACTGGGAATGCCGGTCCCCGCCGCATTCAGCGCATTGCCGCGGTCATAGGTGCCGAACACGAGAAACTGGTCAGACAGGCCATTGTCGGTGAGGTCAAAGGATTGATCGAGAGCGAGGCCGTTGGACCCGTCGATGCCGTCATATGTCAGCGTGGTGATGTTTTGCGTATTGCTGTTAGACCCGCCTAGGAGCAGCACGGCCAGATCCAGCTCCCCCGGCGCGGTCGTGGTGATGGCCACGCCCGGCCCGAAAGCACCCACTTGGATATCCCGTTCGCCTCCCAGGGCGCTGGCATCCGTCTGAAACGCCGGGCTCAACGGCTCAACGGCCTGAAGACGCGCCACTTCCTCGCTTGGCGCATTGCTGAACAGGTCTATGACCAAGGCCTGCGCGGGACTAACCGCGGCTGCCAGAAGGGCCAAACCTAGAAAAAACCGCATCACTCCCTCCCATGTCAAAATTCTGCAATATGGCGCCGAAAGCGCAGAATTATGTTTAAGACAATGTCAACCTCTTGGCAATTCGGTTGTCGGTTGCGCAAATAAGTGAAGAGGCGGTGGGGTCGGTGCATGCGCCAGCGGCGCATCAAAGCACCGGGGCCTGAGGGGCTTTCGGGCATTGTCCGACCAATCGCGATCGCGCTTGATCATAACGGATACTCTAGCCAAGCCCGCTGCTGCTTGCGTGCGCCGCAATCTTGGCCAGCGGCAGGTCGAAGCGGGCGGTCAGCCCGGTCGGGGCAAAATCAAGCATCACCGTGCCGCCGAGATCATAGCGCAGGACTTGGTCGATCAATTTGGAGCCAAAGCCCTGGTGCCCCGGCGGTGCGGCGATCGCCGGGCCATCGCGTTCGGTCCAGTTGAACACCAGCTTGCCCTCCGCATGGTGCTGCCATCGGGCGGTGATGCGGCCCGCCGGGCTGGACAGGGCGCCGTATTTGGCGGCGTTGGTGGCCAGTTCGTGCAGGGCCAGCGCCAGGGTCTGGGCCGCTTTCGGGTTCACCATCAGGTCCGGGCCGTCAATTTCAATGCCCTCGGCCGGCGCGGCCCGATAAGGCGCCACGGCCGCGGTGACCAGGTCCCGCAAGGAGGCGCCATCCCAGCGGCTGCGCGCCAAAAGGACGTGGGACTCGGCCAAGGCTGTGAGCCGGCCGATAAAGCTGCGGGCAGCCTCGCTCTGCTTGCCCAGGCTCTGCCGGGCAATTGCCAGCACCACCGCCAGCACATTCTTCACGCGGTGATCCAGTTCGGCAATCAGCACAGCCTGGCGGTCCTCATTGCGCTTGTGCTCGGTGATATCCTGGATCATGCCGCGCACCTGGGCCGGCCGGCGGCCTTGATCGGTGTCGACAAAGTCTACCTGGCCGTTCATCTGCACCCAGCAGATATCGCCATCCGGCCGAATGATGCGGTGCTGATGAAAGACCTGGCCATCGCCGGCCGGATCAAGCACCTGGGCAAACATCTCCTGCACA
The DNA here is from genome assembly GCA_050331575.1 of Rhodothalassiaceae bacterium. Lineage (GTDB taxonomy): Bacteria > Pseudomonadota > Alphaproteobacteria > Sphingomonadales > Rhodothalassiaceae > JBHJGS01. The sequence continues at coordinate 1,685 of JBHJGS010000050.1, forward strand.
TCGGCAAGATCCTCGGGATGGACGAAGTCCGGCACTTCGGAGGGGGCCGGGGTCGGGGCATCCTGGGGATAACCGATGATCGCGCGCATTTCCGGCGACCAGTAGACGGTTCCGGCCAGATAATCGGCATGGAACAAGCCGAAGCGGGCTGCCTCGGCCGCCTCACGCAGGCGCATCTCGCTCAGGCGCAAGGCCTGCTCGGCCTGGGCGCGCTCCACGGCGGCCCAGGTCCTTTGCGCGGTGTCTTCGGCCAGGGCGACGTCTTGGGCTGACCAGCGACGCGGTGCTGCACAATGCAGGTTCAAGAGCGCTGTCAGCCGCCCGTCCTTGATCAGCGGAACATTGATGAAGGCGTGGGTGGAGACGCTGGCAAACGTCGCCAAAGAAGCCGCCGCCGCGGTGCGCGGATCCTCGGCAACATCCGCAATCACCACGGTTTCACCGCGTCTGAGATCCTCCATATAACTGCCGAAGTCGCTCAAGCGGTGCCGGCCGGCATTGCTCGGCATGGTGCCGGCATTCCAGTCGCGATGAATGATGCCGAAATCGGCGGCATCATCGATCTCCGCATAGGCGACCTGATCGACGCTCAAATGGCGGCCGAGCATCTCCGCGGCCACCTCCATGACAGCCACCGGGTTGCTCAACCGGTGCAGGGACTCGCTCAACTGGCTGAGAAACCGCGCGCGCTGTTGCTCGCGGACCCGCGCCGTGGTCTCGGTGGTAATGTTGAAGATGCCGCCGACGGTCCCGTCTTGGCGTGGAATCGGCGTCAGGCTGAAGCTGAACCAAGCGTCCTCCATGCGGCCGGACCGTTCCAACGGCAAATGCCGATCCTCCGCCTGAGCGGGTCCGGCGCCGTTGAGCGTGCCAGCGAACAAAGCGCCGATCGCCTCCCAGATTTCCGGCAGGATCCGCCGCGCCGGCTGGCCGAGCGCGCCGGGATGTTTGTTGCCGATCAGGCCGGCGAACGCGTCATTGTAGAGCAGCAGAAGATCACCGCCCCAATTGACGCTGACGGGCGTCGGTGCATTGAGCATGATCTCCACCGCGGTTTTCAGCGCCGGCGGCCAATCCCGGATCGGCCCCAAGGGCGTGGCCGCCCAGTCATGGGCGCGAATGCGCGCGGCCATGTCGCCGGCGGCATGCACCAACCCGTCCGCATGATCCCGTGATGTGCGCACGCTGTCAGATCCTGCACGCTCTGTTCGGCTACTCCTGGGTCCTCACGGTAGCGGATCGGCTGCAGGATTGCCACGCGCCAGGCCGGTGGCCGGTTTGCTGTGCATGAAAAAAGGCCGCAAAAGAAAGGCCGGAGACGCTGCCTCCGGCCTTCTTAGGGCATCCTCCGACCAAGCGCGAGTGGTCGGATGACCGTGCCCGCCTTAAAGGGAGCGAGCAATGTTGCTTCAGAACGAGTGCCAGGCGCGGCTCAGCGCTTGTGCGCGTCCAGCAGTTGGAAGAAGGGACGCGGCGTCTTGCTGTGGGTCCAGCGCGCCAGCTTTTCCGCCACGCGTTGCATCTTGATCATGGGTCCGATCCTTGTCTCTCGCTGTCGTCTTTGTGACCTGGCGGTCGACTACGGATATAGGGTCAGGACGGCACAGTGTGCAGCGCAAAAGCCGCAAGCGAGCCATGCGTTGGATGCATGGCTAAACCGCCGCAGCTATGACACGCGTCACAGAACGGGCGCGACCAGGGCGGCCCAGTCCGCCTCGGTCAGAACGCGTACGCCCAAGTCCTCGGCCTTTTTCAGTTTGGAGCCGGCACCCGGCCCGGCGACGACCAGATCGGTCTTCTTCGACACCGAGCCGGCCACCTTGGCGCCCAAGGCCTCGGCCTGGGCCTTGGCCTCCGCCCGCGACAGGGTTTCCAGCGAGCCGGTGAACACGATGGTCTTGCCCGCGATCGGGGAGCCCTCGGCCTGCTGCACTGCCAGCGGCTCCACGGTCACATGTTCCAGCAGCGCATCGACAACGGCGCGATTATGCGCCTCGGCAAAAAAGTCGGTGATCGCTTCGGCCACCACCGGGCCGATGCCGTCGATGCCGGTCAGCATCGCCTGCGCATCGGGCTGCTGCATGGCCTGATAGAGGGCGCTGAAGGAACCATAGGCGCGGCCGAGCAGCGCCGCGGTGGTGCGGCCGACATGGCGAATGCCCAGGGCGAAGACAAACCGGTCGAACGGCACCGTCCGGCGCTCCGCGATCGCGGCAAACAGGTTGCGCGCCGATGTGCGCCCCCAGCCTGACCAGGTCTGCAAGCGGATCTGGTCATTGCGCTCTTCCAGGGTGAAGATGTCCGCCGGCGTTTCGATGAGCCCCTTGTCGGCGAACGCCTCGACCTGCTTGGCGCCCATGCCGTCGATGTCCAGGGCATCACGGCTGACGAAATGCTTCAAGCGCTCGACCCGCTGAGCCGGACAGACCAGTCCGCCGGAACAGCGCAGAATCACATCGCTGCCCTCGCGCACCGCCTCGCTGCCACAGCGCGGGCAGCGTGTCGGCACTTCGATGGTTTGGGCGTCAGCGGGTCGCTTGTCAGCGATCACCTCCAGCACTTGCGGGATCACGTCGCCGGCCCGCTGGATCCGCACCGTGTCGCCGATCTTCAGGCCCAGTCGGGCGACCTCATCATAATTGTGCAAGGTGGCGTTGGACACGACGACCCCGCCCACGGTCACCGGCTCCAGCCGGGCCACCGGGGTCAGCGCGCCGGTGCGGCCAACCTGGATATCCACGGCCTTGACGATCGTCTGGGCCTTCTCTGCGGGAAATTTGTGGGCGATGGCCCAGCGCGGCGCGCGGCTGACCTGGCCCAGGCGGCGCTGCCAGTCCAGCCGATCAATCTTGTAGACCACGCCATCGATATCATAGCCCAGCTGGGCACGCTGCTCCTCGATCCTGGCATAGTGCGCCAGCATCTCCTCCAGGGTCTCGCAGCGCTGTGTCAGCGGATTGATCGGCAAACCCCAGGCGGCGATCTGCTGCAGCATGGCCCATTGCGTGTCCGCCGGCAATTCGCTCATCTCGCCCCAGCCATAGGCGAAGAAGCGCAACGGGCGTGCTGCGGTGATGCGCGCATCAAGCTGGCGCACCGAGCCTGCGGCGGCGTTGCGCGGATTGGCGAAGCGCGGCTTGCCGGCGGCCTCCTGCCGCTGGTTCAGAGCGGCGAAATCGTCTTTGTCCATATACACCTCGCCGCGGATCTCGACGATGTCCGGGGCGGTGCCGGCCAGGCGCACGGGGATGTCGCCCAGGGTCTTCAGATTGTCGGTGATCACCTCGCCTTCGGCCCCGTCGCCCCGGGTGGCGCCGACCTGAAGCCGGCCCCGCTCATAGCGTAGGCTGGCGGACAGGCCGTCGATCTTCGGCTCAGCCGTCACAGCGACGGTCTCGGCCTCGTCCAGGCTCAAGAAGCGGCGCACGCGGGCGCGAAACTCCGCCACCTCCTCAGGTTGGAAGGCGTTGTCCAGGCTGAGCATCGGCCGGGCGTGGCGGTGCTTGGCAAAGCGCGGCGCCGGCGCGGCGCCCACGGTCTCAGACGGGCTGTCCGCCCGCTTCAGTTCCGGAAATCGCGCCTCGATCGCGGCATTGCGCTGCTTCAGGGCGTCATAGTCGGCGTCTGAGATGACCGGCGCGTCGTCTTGGTGATAGGCCAGATCGTGGCGCGCGATCTCTTGGGCCAGCCGCGCCAGTTCCTCCTCCGCCTGCGCAGCGGACAGATCCGTCACGTCCATGTCTGCGGTTTTCACCATCGCCATTCCGCCTGCCCGATGCGTTCGGCTTGTCTTGCCCTGAACGGCAGGGGCGGTAAAGCGCTGGGATGCCTCAGCCCAATTCGCGATACCAGGCGGCCATGGCAAGTTCGTAATAGCGAGGGTTGAACAAGGTCCAATCAGCGGCCGCTTCGGGCAGGCGCAAGGCCTCTGCCGCAGCTTCAACGCTATTGCCAGCCTGATGGGCGGCGCGCGCGGTCTGTTCCAGGGTCTCCAGAACCGCCTGAAAATCGCCCATCCCGCTGGGGCGGATCAGACTGCCATGGCCGGGCACGATGACCGTTTCCGGGGCGCGGGCGGCCAATTCGGCAACGTGGCGGCTGAGCGCGCTGGGCGCGGAGTCGGTGAAGTTCGGGAAAATGCCCTGCCAGACCAGATCCCCGGCGAAGATCACCGGCGGATCGGCCAGCTCGATGCTGATATCGCTGGCGGTATGGCCGTGGCGCATCACCAACGCAACAGTGCGCCCGCCCAAGTCCAGGTCGATGCGATCTTGCCCCAGAGGAATGATGTGGCTGGGCAGCCGGCTCAGCCGCACCCGCTTGAACGGCGCGTCTTCGACGGTTTGCGGCTGGCCGTAGCGCTCGATCAGGGTGTCATAGGTGGTGCGCGTGGCAATCACCTGAGGCGGCGCCGCGCCGATTGTGTCATAGCCTGCAATGCCGGCGCTGTGGTCGGCATGATAATGGCTCAGCACCACATGGGTCGGCCGCTTTCCGGTCAACTGTTCGGACTGCTCTGCCAGCCAGGCCGCCCCAGCCGGTTGCCAGAATGCTTCCACGGCCAGAACATGGTCTGAGCCGGCGATCAGGCCGCCATTGGCCAGGGTGCGCGGGTCACCGAGTCCCCCTTGGTCATTGAACGGTGTCGACACCACCGCCCACACGCCGTCGGCGATCTGCTCAAGGCGGGCGAAGGGCTCCTGCGTGATGGTGGTGGCCAAGGGCGTTTGGGCAAAGGCCTGGCGGACGCCGGCAGGGGCCAGATGGGCAGCGGCGGTGAGGCCGGCACCGCTGGCGAGGCTGTTGAGGAGGAAGCGGCGGCGGGACCAGAAGGCACTGGGCATGACGGGATCTCCTGCGAGCGATTGGCAGGGCAAGGCCGGACCAGTAGCCTAGGCCGATCGGCGCACTGATCAAGGGGAGGGCCAGATGAGCGAGCATTTGCGGCTTGAAACAAGCGGACCGGTGGCACGGCTGATCTATGACCGTCCGAGCGTCAAGAATGCCTTCCGCTACGATATGTGGGCTGCGGTGCCGGCGTTGCTCCAGCAAGCCGCCGCCGATCCCGCCGTGCGGGTGATCCTGCTCTGTTCAGCGCAGCAAGGGATCTTCTCCGCTGGGGCTGATCTGGTCGAATTCGAGCGCTTTACCGCCGATTTGGAAGCGCGCGGCGCCAATCACCAGGCGATCGGCGAGGCCGCCCGCGCGGTGGCCGCCTGCCCCAAACCGGTGCTTGCCGCGATTGACGGGGCGTGTATGGGCGGCGGCTTTATCCTGGCCGGAGCTGCGGATTTCCGCTTGGCGTCAGACCGGTCGCGCTTCGGCTTTCCGCCGGCCAAGCTGGGCCTGCTTTACCACACTCAGGCGCTGATCCACTTAATCGGCCTGATCGGTCCGGGCCAAGCCAAGCGCTTGCTGTTTACCGCCGCGGTGCTGGACGCGCACGAGGCACGCGCCATCGGGCTTGTTGAGCAGGTGGTCGCCGCGGACGGGTTCCAGGCAGCGACTGATGCGGCGGTGGCCACCATCGCCGCCCTGTCCGCCAGCGCGATCGCGGCGATGAAGGACCAGGTGGCCGGGGTGATGCAAGGTGAGTTGAGCGAAACGCCGCACCGGGCCGCGCAATTCCTTGCCGCGCATGACAGCCCGGACCATGCCGAGGGCTTGGCTGCGTTCCGCGAGAAACGCGCGCCAAAGTTCGGCACGGCGCGCGGATAGGTTCGGGATGAAAATGCGCTAAACCGCGGCGGTTTCGCCCAACTGACGTTCCCAGGCCAGCGCGGTGGCCAGGATCGTGTCAATCTGATCCAGCCGTGGCCGCCAGCCGACCTCACGGGTCAGCCGGGTGGGGTCCGCGATCAACCGGGGCGGATCACCGGCACGGCGCGGTGCTTCCTGAACGCTCAGCGGCTTGCCGTGCGCCCGCTCAATCCCGGCAATGATGTCGCGAACCGAATAGCCGCGTCCGTAACCGCAATTGAAGCAGGTGATGCCAGAGCGCCCGGCCATCCAGTCCAGGACCGCCAGATGGCATTCGGCGAGGTCGAGGACGTGGATAAAGTCGCGCACGCACGTGCCATCGGGTGTGTCATAGTCAGTGCCGAAGATCTGCATGCCGGCGCGTTTGCCGGTGGCCACTTCAGAGGCCACCTTGATCAGATGCGTGGCGTTCTCGCTGCGCTGGCCGGCCCGTCGATCAGGATCGGCACCGGCGACGTTAAAATAGCGCAGAATGGCGACTTGCATCTCCGGACGGGCCGAAACCGCGTCGCGTAGCATTTGTTCGGTCATCAGTTTCGACCAGCCATAAGGGTTGATCGGCCGCACCGGGCTTTCCTCGGTCACCGTGTCGGTCTGCGGGATGCCGTAAACCGCAGCGGTGGAGGAAAAAACGAACCGGCGCACGCCCTCGCCGATGCATGTCTCGATCAATGTGCGGCTGGCGGCGGTGTTGTTGTGATAATATTTCAGCGGCTCGGCCACGGATTCTTCGACCCGGATGCTGCCGGCGAAATGCAGCACACTGTCGATGCCGTGCTTGCGCAGCACCGCCCGGACCGTGTCAGGATCGGCAATGTCGCCACGTTCCAAAGGGACGCTGTGGGGAATTGCCTGAGCCGTCCCGGTGGACAGATTGTCGAGCACCACGACATCGCGGCCGGCGTCTTGCAACGCCAGGACGGCATGGCTGCCGATATAGCCGGCGCCGCCGGTAACCAGAACCGGGCTGTTGTGCATTCCGGGATGCTCCTTGCTACGGCACGCAGCGGTGCCTGGGGTGGCGCATCCTGCGCCCATTGGTTGGCCTCTGCCAAGGCGTGCACCACCACTTCGGCGCGGTTTTAGCCGGCAAACTGTGACATCACCGTGGCGCCCAAGGGCAGCATTCGCGCTTCTGAGACACCAGACGCATCCGAAACGATCCGCGAACTGCCATTCAAATCCTGCATGGCGGCTATGCCGTCGTCTGTACGCCGGAGCGATTGAAGCTGCGACGCAAGGTGCCAGATAGGGGATGGTTGTGTATCTGATCGGGACGGTCTGTCATGGCGAATGCCTCTGCGCCCTATTCCTTCCTGGACCGCCAAATCCGCCGATATGGCGGGCGGTTGCGCCACCGTATCAACAAGATCCTCGCCCGCTATTCTGAAATTGGCGATCCGCCGGTGTTTGATCCGGCAATCTTTGACTGGACGCCGCTTTTGCAGCGGCATTGGCGCACCATTCAGGCGGAGGCGGAGCAGGTGTTAAGCCGGCAAGCCGGTCTGCCCAGCCTGGTCGACTTGTCACCGGATCATGCCGGCATCAACGCCGATGGCGGCTGGCGCTCCTTCTTCTTATGGGGCTATGGCTTCCGCATCGACGACGCCTGCGCGTGTTGTCCGGAAACCACGCGCCTGGTGGAGCAGATCCCCGGCCTGATGACGGCGATGTTCTCGGTGCATGTCCCGGGCACGCATCTGTCCCGCCATCGCGGGGTGACCAAGGGCATGATTACGGTGCATTTGCCCTTGAAGGTGCCGCGCGATGCGCACCATTGCCGGATCGATGTTGACGGCCAGGTCCACCAGTGGCGGGAGGGCGAGCTGTTCGCCTTTGATGACACCTATGCGCACGAGACCTGGAACGACACCGATGAGGTGCGCATTCTGCTTCTTCTGCATGTTCGCCGCCCGTTGCAAGCGCCGGGCAGTTGGCTGCGCGACCTGTTTTTCTGGGCGATCAGGCGGACCGCTTTTGTGCGGGACGCGCACCGCAATATCGAAGCTTGGTCGGCCCGTGTGGATCAGATCGAGCGCGCTGAGGCTGAGCGATATGCCCACGCCTCCCACAAAGCATGCAGCGATTGAATGAGGACCAGTCGGTTTGCGATATAAAATAGATCAAGGCGGCGGCAAATGCCGAGGGATCGGGCCTTTTGCCCAACATTCAGCAAAGCTGTGACAACGACGATCAAATTTGAGCGTTTGAAGACGAAGCCGTGCGCTCTACCTGCTGCAGCGCCTGCGCCTTTGCTGCGGAGGCAGCGCCGCGAATGTTTCCGGCGCGCACACCCAGATGGGAGAAACAGGATGAGCAGACTGCCCCTTTTTGCTGCCGCTTCCGCCCTGGCCGCCGTGGCTGTGATCTCCACCGCCGCAATGGCCGAAACGCTCGGCCGCCGGCACCAGGCCAAGTTCGAGCGGGATGGCGCGGTCAACGCGCCGGCGCCGGAGGATTATCGCAGCTGGGTCTATGTCGGAACGCCGTTGACGCCGAATGCGCTGAATGGTGGCGAGGCGGCCTTCCCGGAATTTCATAATGTCTATGTCGAACCCGCGGCCTACAAGCATTACAAAAAAACCGGTGAATGGGCCGATGGCACCCAGATCGTCAAGGAACTGGTCACCGTGCGCGAAAGCGAGGGCGGCAACAATGCCAACGGCTCATCCAACGAAGTCAGCGGCACCGGCTATTTTCAAGGCGAATTCAACGGTCTGGAACTGGCGGTGAAGGACACAGACCGGTTCGGCGACGAACCGGGGGGATGGGCTTATTTCAGCTTTGGCCATCATGCCCCGCCCTATGCTGAAACGGCCAAGGCCATGCCCACCCAAGCCTGCAACAGCTGCCACGAAGCGCAGGCTGCGACCGATTTCGTGTTCACGCAATTCTATCCGGTCTTGCGCGCCGCGGACTAAGCGGGATGCCCTAGACCACGTCTTGCACATGGGGGCCTGCCTTTGCGCCATGCAGGGGCACGCCCTTGATATTTTGTCAAAAACTTTCCAGCACAATAAGGTCGGAACGGGTCGGCGATGCGGCCGGCACGTGCGCCGGCGATCACCACCAAGGGGGGACAGCGCGGCGGCCGGTCCGCGCGACAGGCAGCATGGACTTGAATCAGATCCGCATCTTCCTGGCGACAAGCGAGGAATTGAATTTCACCCGGACTGCCCAGCGCCTGGGCTTGAGCCAGCCCACCGTCAGCCGCGCCATTCGGGCGCTGGAAGACATGTTCGGCGGGCCATTGTTCCGGCGCGAACGGGACAACACGCATCTGACCGAACTGGGCCGGCTGATCCAGCCCTATCTGGCCAGCATCGTCGAGGCCGCCGATCATGCCGTCGACGCCGCCCAGCATTATGCCGCGCTGGAAGACACGCCGATCACCATCGGTCTGATGTGCACGATCGGACCGGAGCGGATCATGGCGCTGATTGCCGGCCTGAACCGCGCCCATCCCGGCCTGAAGATCACGCTGATCGACGGCACCGCGGCGGAACTGGAGGAGTGGCTGCTGGAGGGGCGGCTCGACATCGCCATCTGCGGCAAGCCCAAACGCTATGACGAGCGCTTCCATATCGCCGATCTGTATGACGAGGCTTTCGTGGCCGTGCTGCCGGCCGATGACGCCCTGGCCAATCAGGACGCGGTGAAGGTGAGCGATCTCCCCACACGACCCTATGTGCGCCGGATCAATTGCGAGGTCGATCATGTGCTGGCTGAACGGCTTCAGCAGCGGGGCGTGACCTTGACGCCAGCCTATTACAGCGACCGGGACGATTGGGTGCAGCAATTGGTGGCGCAGGGCCTGGCGATCAGTTTGATGCCGGTATCCGCCATCACCGCGCCGGATCTGGCGCAGCGGCCGCTGGACGATTTGACGGTGACACGCCGCATCCAGATCGTCACCGTGCGCGGACGGCGGCACAGCCCCGGCGTCGGCGCGGTGTTGAAGGAGGCCCGCGCCATCAACTGGGGCCCGCTGCCCTAGCGCCTTTTCCGATCAAACCGACTCACTTGCGGGTTCGGCTTGGCCGAGAAAAGGCTCTGTGAGTCATAGGTTTAGACTGTCGCGTCCGGCCTCATTGATCACCAAAAGTGAGCCAATGAGATCGGGCAACGCGCTAACGCCTGAAGGTAAGGTCGAAGCTGATGGGCACGGCAAACTGGATGCTGTCCAGCCCGGCGATCTCGCGCAGGCGGCCCAGACCCGGCGCATAATCGAAATCTTCGGCATAGACGATCACCGGCTCCACGCTGGTCACCGTGGCCAGATCCTCGCCCACGCGGGTGACCGCCAGCTCGGTGTCATAGGCGGCGTCTTGGCCATGGGCGGCCACGCGGACCGGAATGGTCAGGGTGATCCGCTCGCCCACCGGCAGGTCGGCGAGGGTCTGGGCATCGATCTCCGCCCGGATCGTCGCCACCGGATGCTCGTCCACCTCGAACAGATATTTGCGCATGCGCTCGTCCCGGATGCCGATCTTGGTGTCGACACTGGCCAGCTTGATGCGGATTTCCGCGCGGCCGTCGGCATCGACATAGCCGGCCAGGTCGCGGAACCGGCTGGCTTCGGCAATCTCGGCATTTTTCAAGGTGACGAACGAAACCGCGGAGCGCTCCGGCACCAGGTCCCATCGCTCATCCGCCGCAGCAGATAAGGTGAAAAGCGGCAATAGCAGCAATCCGGCCCAGCGGATCATGGCATGTCTCCCCCGATCATGATGGCCCAAGACCATGCCAAAGCCGGCCGCAAAGGCCAAGGGGGCGCAGCCGCGCAGCCGGACCGCGAACGTTTGCATCCGATGCACGTTTTGTCTCCTGAGGCAGGGCGCGCAGCCCTGCTCGATGATCGACCTGAACGAGAACGGAGCATGACATGGTTTTGAAACGCTTGAGCGCCGGTGTCGCCGCAATCGCCTTGGCCACCGCTGTGTCCTTACCGGCCGCGGCTGAAGATTGGGCCGACGAAGATCAGGCCGCGCGGGAGATGATGGCCGGCGTTTTCGTTTATGATGTCGGCGACTTTATGCTGCCCAGCGAGGTGGCCGCCAATCTGCTGGAGCGCGGCTATACCGAGATCGAGGATTTCGACATCGAATATAATCGCTATGAGGTCGAGGTGGAAATGGCCTCCGGCGAAGAGTTGGAACTGGAGATCGATCCGGTCACCGGGGCCATTCTGGATGTCGACGACAATTGGTTCTAGAGCCAAATCGCGCGCACCAAAGAAGGCGGGCCTTTTCACCCGATCAACCGCGATCATGATGGATCGGATAAGGCCCGACGCCGGTTGTTCTGAAAGCGGCGGGGCGTCTGGCCCCGTCGCCTGGTTATCGGCGCTTTGCCAAGCGGCGCGCATTGGCGCGAACCCGGCGATAGCCCGGCGCGGTATAGACTTGGCTGCCGCGAATGACCTGGTCTGTGACGTCCTCGCGGGATAAGGCCGCGGCGGTCGCCAAGGCTGGCCATGCCGCCCACCAGGCCATGGCGCCATCGACCAACGCCTGGCCTTTTTCCGCCACTATACGCTGGCTTTCCGCCCGCCCCCAGGCATCGCCTCGCATCACCGCGAATGGGATATGCCAGCATCGATAGGCGATGGTGGTCGAGGCCGCCGACATCGCCGCTGCCGTCTCCCACCAAAGCCGCCAAAGATCATGTGTTTGTGCCATAGCGCCTTAACCCGCGCCGAGGGCAAAGGTTGCACCTGGCCCCGTGGGCGCGCTTGCCAAGCGCCAGCCGTCTGCGCCGGGGCGAGGGCCGGAGACTATGGCCCTTGACGCGGCGAGTGCGGCGGAGATGGGAGCAGGTCGCTCAGGCGCACACCCTGCAATTCTTGCTCGGCCAGCCAAGGCAGAAGCCAGTCCAGCGTCTCGGCGGTGCGGCGGCCGCGGGTGTGGCGATCATGCAGGATGATGATCGAGCCGGGGCGAACCAGATGCCGCAACAGCCAGCGGCGGGCGGCTTGCCAGGGCAGGTGCGTATCCAGCGGGAAGGCATCGCCCAGCACGGTGCGATAGCCGTGCCGGGCGGCAATCTGCGGCATCCACGGCCGATAGATCCCGGACGGCGGGCGGAAATGCCGGGGCGTGCCATAGTCTTGCAGGATCGCATCGCATGCCAGAAGATCGGCCTCAAACGCGGCCGGGGTCATGCGCCAGGCGGGCCGATCCGCCATCAAGTGATTGGCCAGTTCATGGCCGCCCTGGACCAGCCGCGGCATCAGCTCAGCGGCGGCGCGCGTGTTGTTGCCAATCATGAAGAAGGTGCCGACGACGCCGGCGGCCTCCAACCGGTCGGCGATCGCCGCGGTCGTCTCCGGGTTCGGGCTGTCATCGATGGTGACGGCGACCCGCCGCGCCTGGCCCGGCGCGAAATACCAGACCGTGCGCTGCGACCCGGGCAGGCAGCGCAGCAGCGCGCGCAGCCTCTAGGCTCCCAGGGCCAGCTTGATGGCGTATCCGATCGTCGCCACGGTTGCCACGCCGGCGGCCCATAAGGCGACAAACCAGAGGATCTGGCGCACGCGCTTCGACATCAGTGATACCCTTCACCGGCGCGGACCTTGCCGCGGAAGATCCAATAGGAATAAGCGGTGTAGCCGATGATCAGCGGCAGCAAGACCAAGGCGCCGACCAGCAGGAACAGCAGGCTGCTGTCTGGTGCCGCGGCCTGCCAGACGGTCAGATTGCGCGGCACCACATAGGGATAGAGGCTGATGCCCAGCCCGATATAGCTGAGCACGAAAAGCCCCAGCGCCAGCGGAAATGGCCGATTGTCCTTGCGGCCCTTAACCGCGCGGTACAGCCAATAGGCCAGGGCGGCGACCAGCAGCGGCACCGGAGAGACGAACAGGATATTGGGCCAATCGAACCAGCGTGCCCGGATCGTGCCGTCCAGGAACGGGGTAATCAGACTGACCAGCGCGATCAGCCCGACCACGCTATAGGTCAGCGGCATGGCAAGCCGGTAGCAGCGGTCGCGCACGCGGCCCTCGGTCTTCAGGATCAGCCAGGCGGCTCCCAACAAGCCGTAGCCGGCGACCAGCGCCACGCCGGTGAGCAGGCTGAACGGGCTCAGCCAATCCCACCAGCCGCCGCCATAGGCGCGGCCGTCCACCTCAATGCCCTGAATGAAGGCGCCCAGCACGATCCCCTGGGCGAAGGTGGCCACGATCGAACCGACCGCGAAGGAATAGTCCCAAAACCGCTCATGATCCTTGTCGCGCCAGCGATATTCGAAGGCGACACCGCGGAACACCAGGCCAAGCAGCATCACGATGATGGGCGCGTACAAGGCCGGCATGACGATGGCATAGGCGACGGGAAAGGCGGCCAGCAGCCCGCCGCCGCCCAGGATCAGCCAGGTTTCGTTGCCGTCCCACACCGGGGCGACGGTGTTCATGGCGGTGTCCCGGTCCTCGCCATAGATCAGCGTGGGAAACAAGATGCCGACGCCCAGATCGAAACCGTCCAGGATGACATAGGCAAGGATCGCAATGGCCAGCAGCATGGCCCAGATGAAGGCGAGATCGAATTCCATGACGCTGCCCCCTATTCCGCCGGCTGCGGCTTGTGGCCGTTGCGCGGCACGCTGGGGCCCGGGGTGATGCCGGCGGTGCGGATCGGTTCGTCGGCGGCCTCGGGTTGCTGCAGAGCTGCCGGCGGCTTGCTCATCAGCCGGAACAGGTACCAGGTGCCGATGCCGAACACGACGAAATAGACGATGACAAAGGCGATCAGGGATCCGCCGACCGCGGGGGCGCCGATCGGCGACACGCTGTCGGCCGTGCTCAACAGATTATAGACGGTATAGGGCTGGCGTCCGACCTCGGTGGTGAACCAGCCGGCGATCACGGCAATCAGGCCCGATGGCGCCATCACCACCGCCCAACGGTGAAAGCCGCGCGCGGCATAAAGGCGCCTTTTGCGCCTCAGCCACAAGCTGACCAGCCCGGTGCCGATCATCAACAGGCCGATGCCGACCATGATGCGGAAGGACCAGAACACGACCGCAGCGGGCGGCTGTTCCTCGCGCGGCCAGGCGGACAGGCCCAACACTCGGCCGTCCCAATCATGGGTCAGGATATAGCTGCCCAGCTTGGGAATGCCGACGGCGAAATGGGTGGTCTGTGCGTCTCGATCCGGCCAGCCGAACAAATACAAGGGTTGCCCTTCGCGGGTTTCGAAATGCCCTTCCATGGCGGCCACCTTGGCGGGCTGATGCTCCAGCGTGTTGAGCCCGTGCAGATCGCCGGCGACCAGTTGGATCGGCGCCACGATCGCGGCCATCCACATGGCCATGGAGAACATCACCCGCGCGCTTGGCCGGTCGGGCTTTTTCAGCAGATGATAGGCGCCGACCCCGCCGACGATGAAGGCGGTGGTCAGATAGGCGGCCAGCACCGTGTGCACCAAGCGATAGGGGAAGGACGGATTGAAGATGATGGCCCACCAATCTGCCGGGATGAACTGGCCGGCCTCGTTCATGGCAAAGCCTGTGGGCGTGTGCATCCAGCTGTTCACCGACAAGATCCAGAAGGCGGAGAACAGCGTGCCGAAGGCGACCATGGCCGTGGCGAAAAAGTGCAGGCCCTTGCCGACGCGGTTGATGCCGAACAACATGACGCCCAGAAAGCCCGCCTCCAGAAAGAAGGCGGTCAGCACCTCATAGCCCATCAGCGGGCCGACGACGGAGCCGGCCTTGTCGGAGAACACGCTCCAATTGGTGCCGAACTGATAGCTCATCACCAGGCCGGAGACCACGCCCATGCCGAAGGCGACGGCGAAGATCTTCATCCAATAGCGGAACAGCCGCATATAGACGTCATTGCCGGTGCGCAGCCACAAGCCTTCCAGCACGAACAGATAGCTGGCCAGCCCAATGGTGAAGGCCGGAAACAGAAAATGAAAGGCCACGGTGAAGGCGAATTGCACGCGTGCCAAAAAAACCGCTGTCAGCCATTCGTCCATGATGTCCCCTCTCTACAATGTCCCCGCTCAGGCCGCGACCGGTCGGCGTTTGGGATCCCGATCGATCAACCCAGGGTCGAGCTGACGGATCGCATCGAACTGGCTCAAGTAGACCTGACCCGTCAGGTCATCGAGAAACTCGGTCCGCTTTAGCCGATCCATTACAGGTCCTTTTACCTCGGACAGGTGAAAGCGGATGTGTGACTCCTTGAGGCGATGGTTGATCGCTTCCAGGCTCTCCAACGCGCTGGCGTCGATCTCGTTCACGGCCGGACACATCAAGATCAGGTCGGTCAGCCCCGGCGTGGTCGCAACCAGCTCCAAAACCCGCTCCTCCAAAAAGCGGGCATTGGCGAAATACAGGCTCTCATCGACACGCAGGGTCTTCACCGTGTCGCTGGTCAGCACATCGTGGCGCAGGATGTTGCGGAAATGCTCCGTGCCCGGCACCAGCCCCACCACGGCGGTGTGCGGTCGGCTGGTGCGGTAAAGCAGCAAGATCAGCGACAGGCCGACCCCGGCGATCAACCCGGCCTCGATGCCGACCAGCAGCGTGGTGACGATGGTGGCGCCCATGGCGGCGGCATCGGCGCGGGAATAGCGCCACGTTTGAAAGAAAGCGCGACCGTCGACCAGCGACAGCACCGCCACGATGATGGTGGCCGCCAGCGTGGCTTGCGGCAGATAATAGAGCAGCGGCGTCAGGAACACGGTGGCCAGCGCGATGCCCACGGCGGTGAAGGCGCCGGCGGCCGGGGTCTGCGCGCCGGCATCGAAATTGACCGCCGACCGGGCAAAGCCGCCGGTGACCGGATAGCCGCCGCTGAGCCCGGCCGCCAAATTGGACGCGCCCAGGCCGATCAGTTCCTGGTCTGGATCAATGCGTTGGCGCCGCTTGGCGGCCAGGGTCTGCGCCACGGAAATCGATTCCACAAAGCCAATCAGGCTGATCAAGGCCGCCGCACCGGCCAGTTCCAGCCACAGGCCGGGATCAAGCGCGGGCGCGCTCAGCGATGGCAAACCCGCCGGGATGTCGCCGACGATGCGCACACCGGCCGCATCCAGCTTCAGGCCTGCCGTCAGCGCGGTGGTCGCCGCCACCGCCAGCACCGGCCCGGCCTTGGACACCATGGCAGCGGCCTTATCCGGCAGTCCCAGGCGCTGCAGCGCAGCCTTCAGATTGCCGCGCACCCAGAACAGAAACGCCGTGGCGGCCACGCCGATCGCCAGGGTGATCAGATTGGTCTCAGGCACCGCGCGGGCCAGGTCGGCCAGCAAGTCGATCAAGGTGTGGCCGGAGGCGCTGACGCCCATCAGATGCTTCAGCTGGCTGGCGGCGATCAGGATGCCGGAGGCGGTGATGAAGCCGGAGATCACCGGATGGCTGAGGAAATTGGCCAGAAAGCCAAGCCTGAGCAGCCCCAGTGCCACCAGCATCAGCCCGGACAGCACGGCCAGGGTCAGCGCGGCCAGCATCGCCGCCTCGGTTCCCGGTTCGGCCACGCGCGACACGGCAGCAGCCGTCATCAAGGACACCACGGCGACCGGCCCGACCGCCAGCGTGCGGCTGGTGCCGAAGACGGCATAAGCGATCAGCGGCAGGATCGAGGCATAGAGCCCGACCTGCGGCGGCAGGCCGGCCAGCAGCGCATAGGCCAGCGACTGCGGGATCAGCATGATGGTGACGATGACCGCCGCCATCAGATCATTGGCGAAGGTACCGCCGTCATAGCGCCGGCCCCAGTCCAGGATCGGCAGATAGTTGGACGGCCTGACCCGCATCAGTCCGCCGTCCGCCGGGTCCACACCGCCTCAGCGGCGGCGATCATGGCATCCGGGTCCTGGTCGAACAGGTCCGCGCCGGGTTCGGCATAGAACAGATAGAGCCGGCCCTGATACAGCCGCCACACCTTGGGGTCGCCATCAACCACCTTGTCCTCCGCCATCGCCCGGGTGCAGTAGCCGCCGAAGCGTGGCGCATAGGCCTCCGGCTGCGCCTTGAAACGTGCCGCGCCGTCCTCGCTGGCGAAGCGCCATTTGGCATCGCGCCAGCGCAGCTGATGGGCGCGCTTGCCCTTGGCTGGTTCGCCCGCATCGAAATAGGCGGTGGGGTCATAGCCGTCGATCGCCACGCCGCCGAAAAACGTCTTGGAGACCAGCGCGATCGAAGCGCCAAGTGCTGGGGTGCCGATCAGGGCAAGCGCAAGGACGCACACGACCAGGCTGGCGGGCACGGATTTGGGCAGCATTGGGTTCGCCTCCTATTCCGCGGCCTGTTTGGGCGGTTCGGTGGCACAGGCCTCCTGCGCCTGGTGCGGTGTCGGTTGATGCGGCAGGCGCATGGGCTGGGCCAGCCATTCCCGCCCCTTCAGCATCAAGTCGAAATAGATCGCCGGCAGCATCTTTTCCTTCAGAAACCAGGCAATCGCGCTGGGCTGGGTGCCGTCGACCATCCAGCTGGGAAAGGTTGGTTCCAGCTTGCCGCCATAGCCAAACTCCGCCAGCACGATCTTGCCGCGCTCCACCGTCAAAGGGCAGGAGCCATAGCCGGAATAGACCGCGCGCGGCTGCTTGCCGTCCAACACCGCCAGCACATTCTCCGCCACCGTTGGAGCCTGTTTGCGCACCGCGGCGGCGGTTTTGGCATTGGGTGCGGAACAGGCATCGCCCAGACCGAAAATATTGCCGTAGCGGCTGTGCTGCAGGGTCTGGTGGTCGACCTCGATCCAGCCGGCCTCATTGGCCAGGGGCGAGCGGCGGATCAGATCCGGCGCGCACTGCGGCGGGCAGACGTGCAGCATATCAAACTCACGCGTGATCTGGCCCTGTTCGGTCGCGAACACGGCCTTTCGGGCTGGGCCCTCCACCGCCACCAGATTTTCCTTGAAGTTCAGGTCGATCGCGTAGCGCTTCACATAGCGCATCAGGGCGGGGACATAGGCCTCCACGCCGAACAACACGCCGCCGGCATTGTGGAAGCTGACCTCGATCTCCTTCAGCCGGCCGCGGCGGCGCCAATGATCGCAGGCCAGATACATCGCCTTTTGCGGGGCGCCGGCGCATTTGATCGGCATCGGCGGTTGGGTGAACAGCGCCCGCCCGCCGCGCAGGCTGGTGATCAGTTCCCAGGTATAAGGCGCCAGATCGAACAGATAATTGGAGGTGACGCCGTTCTTGCCCAGCGTGTCCTTCAGCCCATCGACCTTGCGCCAATCCAGCGTCAGGCCCGGTGCGGCGATGAGCGTGCGATAGCCGACCCGCTCGCCATCCTCCAGCACCACCTCGTTGCGCTCCGGGGCGAAGTCCGCGGCGGCGGCGCGGATCCAGGTGACGCCCTTTGGCATGACCTGCGCCATTGGCCGCTCGGTCTGGCGCCGGTCGAACACGCCACCGCCCACCAGCGTCCAGCCCGGTTGGTAATAGTGCGTGTCGCGCGGCTCGATCAGCGCCACGCTCAGGCCCGGCCGCCGGTTTAATAAGCCTGCGGCGGCGGAAATGCCGCCCGCGCCACCGCCGACGATCAGCACATCATAGCTGCGCGAGGCCGCCTCTTTCAGGGGCGCCACGCCTTCGTGGGCGCGCGCGCTCAGCCGGTCCTTCAGGCCAGAGAGATCATAGCCGGCGGCCTGGGCGGTCCGGATGATCGCATCAGGTTTCAGATGCCAGGCCTCGGCCAGCGCCCACAAGGTGGTGGAGCGGGTGCCGGTGCGGCAGAAGGCCAGCACCGGGCCCTGCACACGCGCCATCAGCTTGGCGAACTCCTCGACATCCTCGTCGGTGACCTTGCCGGAGATCACCGGCAAATGGTGATAATCCAGGCCGACATTGCGCGCGGCCGCCTCGATCTCGGCGGAACTGGGCTGATCCTCCGCCTCCTGGTCGGGGCGATTGTTGATGACGGTGGCAAAGCCGGCCGCCGCGGCCGCGCCGACATCCTGCACGCTCAGCTGATCGGCGACGGACAGGAAGGGGGTGAGCTGTTTCATGGCACCGGCCTCCTCAGATCGCATCAAGCGGGATTTTCAGGTAGCTGACGCCATTGTCTTCCGCCGGGGGCTTCTGGCCCGCCCGCATATTGATCTGCACCGAGGGCAGGATCAGCCGCGGCATGGACAGCGTGGCGTCGCGCTGGGTGCGCATCGTCACGAAATCCTCCTCGCTGGCGCCGTCATGCACATGGATGTTGCGCGCCTTCTCCTCCGCCACGGTGGTTTCCCACGCATAGTGATCGCGGCCCGGCGCCTTGTAATCGTGGCACATGAACAGCCGGGTCTGGTCCGGCAGCGCCAGGATGCGCTGGATGGAATCGTACAGCGTTGCCGCGTCGCCGCCCGGGAAGTCGGTACGCGCCGTCCCGAAATCGGGCATGAACAGCGTATCGCCGACGAACGCGGCGTCGCCGATCACGTAGGTCATGCACGCGGGCGTGTGGCCCGGCGTCGCGATGACACGGCCCTCGAGATCTCCGATCTCGAACGTGTCGCCATCGTCGAACAACACGTCGAAGCGGCTGCCGTCCGCCTCGACATCGTCGATGGCGAACAGCGGGATGAACGTCCGCTGCACGTCGATTACGTGTCTGCCGATGCCGGTCTTGGCGCCGGTCTCGTTCGCGAGATACCGCGCGGCGCTCAGGTGATCGGCATGAACATGGGTCTCCAGTATCCAGTCGATCGCCAGTTCGCGCTCGGAAGCGGCGGCTAGCAGGCGGTGTGCCGATTCCGTCGAGGTGCGCCCCGCCGCGGGATCATAATCGAGGACCGGGTCGATGACCGCCGCACGGCTCGTCGCAGGGTCGGCGACCAGGTACGAGACCGTGAACGTGGCCTCGTCGAAGAACGCGGCAATGTCGGGCCCGGTCACAGCGCCGCCATCACGTTTTCGAGCCTGGCCTTGACCTGTTTCGCGAGTGGCTCGATGCCGTCACGTTCGACCAGCGACAGGACGCTTTCCGGGTCCATGAATCCGACGAAGACACTGCCGTCTCTGTCAACGCCGACAATTCCGTTGCAGTGCCCCAGCAGCCCAATTACCGCCACGGCCCACAACGCCTGGTGCGCCACCCACGGATTAAAAGCCCCCAGCAACCGGTACGGCCCAATGACCC
>JBHJGS010000051.1:0-27714 GCA_050331575.1 Rhodothalassiaceae bacterium
TCGACCCGATCTGGTGGGCGGGGCCCCACCACCGACCCACGTTCGACCAACCCTTACTTCAAAAGTGAACGTGGCTCGGACTTCGCCAAAACTCAGCCGTCACAAGACCTTGTGGCTGCGTGAGCTAAAGCGATAGTGCCCATCATTCCAACTGCCCGATCCGGTCGGCTCTGTCCACACGCAATCGTGATAGCACTTGCCAGCACCGCCGGGGCGTGGCAGCGGGCAGGCATGTCCAGCCTTGCGCGCAGCCCACGGCTTTATGTCGCCGACGCTCTGCCCGGTCCGGTCGCCCTGACCACGGCCCAGGCGCAGTATCTGGCCCAGGTGCTGCGGTTGAAACCCGGCGGCGTGGTTCGGCTGTTCAACGGCCGGGATGGGGAATGGCAGGCGCGGCTGGAGCGGCTGGACCGGCGCGCCGCCACCGCGGTGCCGACCGACCAACTTCGCACCCAAGCCCCCGAGCCGGGCCCGCACCTGCTGTTCGCCCCCTTGAAGAAGGCACGCCTGGACATGCTGGTGGAAAAGGCGGTGGAACTGGGGGCGACCCGACTGAGCCCGGTGCGCACGCGCCATACTGTCGCAGATAAGATCCGGCCGGAGCGGCTGACCGCCCAGATCATCGAGGCGGCCGAGCAGTGCGAGCGACTGACCCTGCCGGTGCTGGATCCGCTGATCACGCTGGACCGGCTGTTGGACCATTGGCCAGGCCAGACCGTGCTGTATGCCGCCTTGGAGCGCCAAGATGCCCAGCCGGTGCCCGCCGAACCGGACGCTGCCCTGCTGGTCGGCCCGGAAGGCGGCTTTGACGCAGGCGAACGCGATCGTCTGCTGGCCCACGCCGCGGTGCGTCCGGTCAGCCTGGGCCCACGGATCCTGCGCGCGGAGACCGCGGTGATCGCCGGTCTGGCGCGCCTGACCCGTGCCTGATCACCGCTTGACCTGCGCTTGACCAGGGCCGGCGGCTCCGGGCTATGATCAGCCTTGGTTGATCTGCGGCCCGCCGCGCCCTAACTGAGCGAAGGCTTTGATGATGACACCCGGCGAGGCGCGCGTGGCCGACGATCAGACCCTTCCGCTGAACCGCGACGCCCTGGTCGCCCATCTGGAAAGCGGCTGCAAGCCGCGTGCCGCCTATCGCATCGGCGCGGAACATGAGAAATTCGTCTACCGCCTGAGCGACCACGCCCCGGTGCCCTATATCGACGACGCCAGCGGGCCGGGCATCAAGGATGTGCTGGAGGCGTTTCAGCCGTTTGGCTGGCAGCCGCAACTGTCCCGCGGCAAGATCATCGGGCTGGAACAAAATGGCGCGTCGATTTCACTGGAGCCCGGCGGCCAGTTGGAATTGTCCGGCGCGCCGCTGGAGACGATCTTCGATATCTGCGATGAGGTCACCGACCATCTGAAGCAGGCCAAGCAGATCGGCCAGGCGCTGAAGGTCGGCCTGCTGGGCATGGGCTTTCACCCGACCCGCCGGCGTGACGAGATGCCGTGGATGCCGAAACACCGCTACGAGATCATGCGCGCCTATATGCCCACGCGCGGGCAATGGGGCCAGGACATGATGGTGCGCACCTGCACCGTGCAGGTCAATCTGGACTTCTCCAGCGAAGCCGACATGGTCAAGAAGTTCCGCACCAGCCTGGCGCTGCAGCCGGTGGCGACCGCCCTGTTCGCCAATTCCCCGCTCTATGAGGGCCGGCCCAATGGCTGGAAATCCAACCGCGCGCGGGTCTGGACCGATACCGATCCCGACCGCACCGGCATGCTGCCGTTCGTGTTCGAGGACGGCTTCGGGTTTGAGCGTTGGGTCGACTATGTGCTCGACGTTCCGATGTATTTCGTTCAGCGCGACGGCCGCATGCTGGATATGGCCGGGCAGTCGTTCCGCGCCTTTTTGGACGGTCGGCTGGACGCGCTGCCCAACGAGACCCCCAGCTTGGACGACTGGAAGGACCATCTGACCACCTGCTTCCCCGAGGTCCGGCTGAAGACATATCTGGAGATGCGCGGCGCCGATGGCGGGCCGTGGGCGCGGCTATGCGCGCTGCCTGCCCTGTGGGTCGGCCTGCTCTATGATGACAGCGCGCTGGACGCTGCCTGGGACCTGGTCAAGACCTGGTCGGCGCAGGAGCGGGAGGCCCTGCGCCTGGAGGCCGCCCAGCGCGGGCTGGATGCACAGATCCGCGGCCGCACCATGCGGGAGGTGGCACGCGAGGTGCTGACCATCGCCGATGCCGGCCTGCGCGCGCGTGACCGCCGCAATTCCATGGGCGATACCGAACAAGGCTTTCTGGCGGCCTTGTGGGAGACCGTGGACTGCGGCCTGACGCCGGCGGACCGCATCTTGCAGCATCTGGCCACCGACTGGGCCGGCGACGCCGACCGGGCCTTTGACGCCTTGGCTTACTGAGCGCGGCGCCTACAGTTCCCGCTTCTTCTCCACCTCCAGGAAGCATTCCAGCTCGTCGCCGGGATCGATGTCGATGAAATTTTCGAAGGTCATGCCGCACTCTGTGCCGCTTTGGACCTCCTTCACATCGTCCTTGAAGCGGCGCAGCGAGGCGATCTTGCCCTTATACTTCACCACATCCTCGCGGATGATGCGCACATGGGCGCCCACGCGCACCACACCCTCGGTGACCAGACAGCCCGCGGCCTTGCCCTTGCCGGCCGGGAACACCTGCAGAATATCCGCCTTGCCCAGCGCCTCCTCGCGGATTTCCGGAGACAATTGGCCGGCCATCGCTTGCTTGATGTCGTCGACCAAGTCGTAGATCACCGAATAATAGTGGATCGGCACATCGTCGCGCTCGGCTGCGTCCCGGGCCTGCCGGTTGGGGCGGGTGTTGAAGCCCAGGATCAGCGCGCCGGAGGCCTTGGCCAGGGTCACATCGCTTTCAGTGATGCCACCCACGGCCGCATGCAGCACGCGCGCCTGGATATCCTCATTGCCGGCCTGTTCCAGCGCCTGGGTGATCGCCTCCGCAGAGCCTTGGACATCCGCCTTCAAGACCACCGGGAATTCGATCGCCTGCTTTTCCTTCAAGGCGGTGAACATCGATTCCAGCGACGCCGGGCCGCTGCCGACCTTCTTCTTCTTAACCTGCGCCTGGCGATATTCGGTGATCTCGCGCGCCCGGCCTTCGCTTTCCACCACGGCGAAATCATCCCCGGCCGAGGGCACGCCGTTCAGGCCCAGGATTTCCACCGGCTGGGCGGGCCCAGCCTCTTTGATCTGCCGGCCATGATCGTCGATGAGCGCGCGAACCTTGCCCCATTCCGCACCGGAAACGAAAATGTCGCCAACCCGCAGGGTGCCGCGCTTGATCAGCACGGTGGCAACCGGGCCGCGGCCCTTATCCAACTGCGCCTCGATCACGGTGCCTTCGGCGGAGCGGTCAGGATTGGCCGCCAGCTCCATGATCTCCGCTTGCAGCAGGATCGCCTCGCGCAGGCCATCGAGATTCTGCTTCTTCAGGGCAGAAACCTCGACATCTTGAACATCGCCGCCCATGCCTTCCACGACGATCTCGTGTTGCAGCAGCTCGTTCCGGACCCGGTCTGGATTGGCGCCTTCCTTGTCGATCTTGTTGATCGCCACGATCATCGGCACCCCGGCGGCCTTGACGTGATTGATCGCCTCGATGGTCTGCGGCATGATGCCGTCATCAGCGGCGACCACCAAGATCACCAGATCGGTCACCCCGGCCCCGCGCGCGCGCATCTGCGTGAACGCCTCATGGCCCGGTGTGTCCAGGAACGTGATTTTCTGGCCGCCATCGACGCTGACCTGATAGGCGCCGATATGCTGGGTGATGCCACCGGCTTCGCCGGCAACCACATCGGATTGCCGCAACGCGTCCAGAAGCGACGTCTTGCCGTGGTCGACATGGCCCATGACCGCGACCACCGGCGGACGCGGCTGCTTTGCCTCTGCGCTGTCCTCTTCCCCGAACAGGCCGACCTCGACATCGGCTTCGGACACGCGCTTCATCCGATGGCCGAACTCCTCGACCACCAGTTCGGCTGTATCCTGGTCCAAGGTCTGATTGATGGTCGCCATCACGCCCATCTTCATCAGCGCCTTGATCACCGCCGGCGCCTTCTCGGCCATCCGTTGGGCCAGTTCCTGCACGGTGATCGCCTCAGGCACCACCACCTCGCGGCTTTGCCGTTCCTGAGCGCCTTGATCCCCGCCGCGCTGGGCGCGATGCCGCTTCTGTTGCGCACGCCGGAATGCGGCGACCGAGCGCTGCCGCTCTTCATCGCCGCCTTCCAGCGCCCGAGTCACGGTGAGCTTGCCGGACCGGCGCTGATCGCCGCCCTTGCGCGCCCCACGCGCGGGCTTCTTGACCTCTGCGACAGCCGGACCGCGGCCCGGACGCGCCGGACGGCGCCGCTCGCTTTCCTCGGCTTCCGGCTGCGGCGTCTGCGCCGCCCGTGCAGCCGCCTTGGCGCGCTCAGCCCGCTTCTTGGCCTCTTCAGCCTCCTGCTGACGGCGTGCCTCATCCTCCGCCTTCTTGCGGGCTTCGGCCTCCTGCTTCTTGCGGGCCTTGTCTTCCGCCGCGCGCCGCGCAGCCTCTTCCGCTTGCCGCTGGGCCTCGGCCTCTTCCTGGCGCTGGCTCTCCGCCTCCCGGGCGCGCGCCTCCGCCTCAGCGGCCCGACGCAGGGCCTCTTCCTCGCGGCGGCGGCGTTCATCTTCCTCCCGCTTCTTGGCCTCGACCTCGGCGCGCTTCAACGCTTCCGCGCGCGCCTCAAGCTCCGCCTTGGTCAGACCGCCAGCCGGCTTATCACTGCGCTTGGGCTTGAAGGGGACCGGCTTGTCCGCGGCCGGCCGCGGTGCCGCCGGGGCGGACTGCTGCGGCGCGGTCTCCGCGGCCGGGGCCTGCGTGCCCTTTTTCAGGACGCGCTTGCGCCGACGCTCGACCACGACCTGTTTGGACCGGCCATGGGAAAAGGACTGTCGGACTTTGCCGGTCTCCGCGCCCTTGCCCGCTCCCAGGGTGCCACGGCTAGACAAAGTCAGTTTCTTCTCGTCGCTCATACCTTACTCTTTCGTCCCTTCCTGTTGCGCGCCAGCCGCCTGAGGCAGGCCCCGGAATAAAGCAAGGCGGTGGGCGTCGGCCAGCAGCCGACCGGCACCACCGCCGCGGGCAAGCGCGGCGTGTACCACATTTTCCCGGCCCAAGGCCAAGGACAATTCCGCCCGCGTAAACAAAGACAGCACGGGGGCGCCGCCTCGGTTCATCCGGGCCAATTTGGCGATGCCATCCGCGGCACCGTCCGTTGCATGAATCACCACGCCAACGCGATCAGCCTGCAGCGCCTCGGCCACCTGATCAAAGCCTGTGATCAAGGCGCCGGCCTTGCGCGCCAGCCCAAGCCGGTTCAGGCAGCGCTGCGCCAGCAACCGGTCCAAGAGCGCGGTAAAATCCTCCGGCAGCTGATCGGGCCGCACCGGCGCCTTCAAGGAACGGGCGATCGCCGCGGTCAGCTTATTGCGGGCGTGGGCGGCCTCAATCGCCGCGCGATCAGGCTCCAGCCAAGCGCCGCGGCCGGGCAATTTGTGGGCGATGTCGGGCACGATCCGGCCGTCCGGATCGCGCACGATGCGGATCAACTGGTCGGCGGGAAAAACCTGCCCTGACAGGATGCCCCGGCGTTCGGGGCTATGCGCCGCACGCGCCGCCAATGGCTCTGCCGCTCCATCACGCGTCCAGCGGGGCGGACTCGGCCGCCTCGCTTGCCTGTTCCTGCCGTTCGATCTCGGAGCGCACTTCGGCGATCGTCTCCTCGTCCACACCGGCCGCAGCCATGGCCGCGGCGGCCTGTTCCGCCGCCTGTTCCGCCGCCTTCAGATCCTCCGGCGTGATCCAGCCGGCTTTCAGGCGCGCTGCCATGATCATGGTGGTGGCATCATCCTCGGTCAAGTCCATGCCCTTCAGCGGCGCGCCTTTGTCCGCAATCAATTCCTCCGCGATGAAGCCGGCGAAATCCTCCAGCGTCTTGATCTCTGCTTCGCCCAGCTTGACCAGCATGGCGGGCGTCAGCCCGTCGATCTCGGCGAGCGCATCGTCCACGCCCAGTTCGCGGCGCTTCTGGTCCAACGCCTCCTGTTCCGCCTCGATCGCATCCAGCGCGCGGCGCTGCAATTCCGTGGCCAGATCCTCGTCAAAG
This sequence comes from Rhodothalassiaceae bacterium, assembly GCA_050331575.1. Classification (GTDB taxonomy): domain Bacteria; phylum Pseudomonadota; class Alphaproteobacteria; order Sphingomonadales; family Rhodothalassiaceae; genus JBHJGS01. Next base: position 6,184 of record JBHJGS010000051.1, read on the forward strand.
CCCTCGATGGTGGTCAGCTCTTCGACCTCGACATAGGCGATTTCATCCAAATTGGAGAAGTCCTCCGCCACCAGCAACTGCGCCAGCGTCTCATCGACGTCCAGCGCCTTCATGAAGAACTGGGTCTGTTCCTCGAACTCCTTCTGGCGCCGCTCAGACTCTTCCTGTTCGGTCATGATGTCGATGGTCCAACCGGTCAGTTGGCTGGCCAGGCGGACATTCTGGCCGCGCCGGCCGATCGCCAGCGACAGTTGATCATCAGGGACCACCACCTCGATGCGGCCATTCTCCTCATCCAGCACCACCTTGGCGACCTCCGCCGGGGCCAAGGCATTGACCACGAAGGTGGCGGGATCCGGCGACCACGGGATGATGTCGATCTTCTCCCCTTGCAGCTCATTGACCACCGCCTGCACCCGGCTGCCGCGCATGCCGACGCACGCGCCCACCGGATCGATCGAGCCGTCATTGGAGATCACGCCGATCTTGGCCCGGCTGCCCGGATCGCGCGCCACCGCGCGGATCTCGATGACGCCGTCATAAATTTCCGGCACTTCCTGGGCGAACAGCTGGGCCATAAATTCCGGCTTGGTGCGACTCATGAAGATCTGCGGACCCCGGGTCTCCCGGCGCACATCATAGATAAAGCCGCGCACCCGGTCTGACGTACGCATATGCTCACGCGGGATCACCTGGTCCCGGCGCATAATCGCCTCCGCCCGCCCCAGATCGATAATGACATTGCCATATTCGACCCGCTTGACCACGCCGGTGACGACTTCGCCGACGCGGTCCTTGAATTCCTCATACTGCCGCTCACGCTCCGCGTCGCGGACCTTCTGCACAATCACCTGCTTTGCGGTCTGCGCGGCGATCCGGCCAAAATCCAAGGGCGGCAGGCTGTCAGCCAGAAAATCGCCGACCTGGGCGTCCGGCTTCACGCTTTGCGCCTCTTTCAGCGAGATCTGCGTCGGCGGGTCCTCAACCTCCTCGACCACCTCGACCACCCGGAACAACCGAATATCGCCGGACTTGCGGTCGATCTGGGCGCGAATCTCATGCTCCGCGCCATATCGCGAGCGTGCGGCGCGCTGGATGGCATCCTCCATGGCACCCAACACGATGTCGCGGTCGATCAGCTTCTCGCGCGCGACCGCATCGGCGATCTGCAGCAGTTCCAGCCGGTTTGCACTGACGGCCATCGTCTCACTCCTCCAACGGACCGTGCGCGTGTTGCGCAGCCTTAATCAAATCATCGGTCAAGACGAGCTTGGCCTTGTGAATGTGCGCCAAAGGCGCGCGAACTTGCCCTTCTTGGGTGTCGATCACGACGCGATCCCCTTCAAGACCGTCCAGCCGGCCGGTAAAGCGGCGCTGCCCCTCGATCGGGGTATCCAGTTCCAACTTGGCGTGAAAGCCCTTCCAGCGGTCGAAATCTTTCGCCCGGGTCAGCGGTCGATCAATCCCCGGCGACGACACCTCCAGCAGATATTCACTGGGGATCGGATCTTCCACATCCAACAGCGCCGACACCTCCCGGCTCAATGCGGCACAATCATCCACCGTCATGGTGCCATCGGGCCGCTCGGCCATGATCTGCAAGGTCGCCCGCTTCCCCCCGCCATAGGTCACGCGGACCAATTCAAAGCCCAGCGCTTCCACAGTCGGCTCGATCAGGTGGCGAATTTGCTCATTGATGGTCATGGCCGCGGTGCGCTCGATCCTTCCGCTGGGCAAATACCAAAAGAGCAGGCCCGGAAACCGAACCCACCCTCAAACATGTCTGCCTCAAGCATGTCTGCATGAGAATTTCCGCTTCTATAGGCCAGATTGGCGGGCGTGACAAGGGCCCACAGAGCAACCGAACGCCGGACCGATCACGTCTGTGTGGGCGCGGCCGCGCACGGGGCTGAAGACAAGGGCCCGGACATTTAAGAATAGATACTTTTATAGAATTCTGCCCTTGAAGTTCAAATTGTGCGCTTTAAGGCATCTTTAAGCCGGGGAGTCTATCGAAAGAGAGTATTTCTGTCCGATTTGTGCGGCAGTAGCCGCGCCTGGGGCTCTCACGATGCGGGATGTCACATCAACGCCGGTTTTAGAGCGTCTGGCCTATTGCAGCCGGGCGACGCAAGCGCTGGACCAGGAGGAGCTGACGGAGCTTCTGGACCGGGCGCGCGCGCACAATCATGTCAACGACGTTACCGGCATCCTGGTCTATTGCCACGACCATTTCCTTCAGATCCTAGAGGGCGCGCCTGAAGCAGTGGCGAAGACTTTGGAGCGCATTCGGCGCGATCAACGCCACACCGATCTTCAGGTGCTGCAAATAGAGCATACGACCGCGCGCCGGTTCGACCAATGGCATATGGGCTATTGCCCGACCGCCTGTCGCCCGCCCCTGCAGCAACGCCTCAAAGCGCTGTTCGCCAGCCCGCCGAACAGCCGCGACATCGCACAGGTGGAGCCGATGCTGCGCACCTTCTACGATGCCGCCCAATTGGACGGGCGGTTGCAGGGCGACAATTGGTTCCGACCACTGCTTCCGCCGCGCCAAGCCAGCTAGGGTATGACCGCGAGGCGCCGCGCTAGGCTGCCTGCTTGTTGCGCTCGATCCGGGCCATTTCCTCTTCCACATGCTTTTCATGGAAGTCCTCTGCCGGCCGGGCCTGGCTCAGATCGATATCCTTGACGAAGTCCCCGTCCAGCTTCGGCCCGCGCAGAGAAACCCAGAAGGCCTTCAGCGGGTTCTTCACCGCGTCCATGGTGGCGGTGGGTTCATAGCCGCAATGGGCCATGCAATCGGCGCATTTCTCGTAATTGCCGGTGCCGTACTTGTCCCACTCGGTCTCTTCCATCAGCTCCTTGAACGATTTGGCATAGCCCTCGCCCAGCAGATAGCAGGGCTTCTGCCAGCCGAAGATATTGCGCGTCGGCATGCCCCACGGGGTGCATTCATAGCTCTGATTGCCGGTGATGAAATCCAGATACAGCGCGGAATGGCTGAGCGGCCATTTCTTGCCCTTCTGGCGCTTGAAGATGTCGCGGAACAGGGTCTTGGTCTTCTCCCGGTTCAGGAAATGCTCTTTGTCCGGCGCGCGCTCATAGGCAAAGCCCGGCGAGATGGTCACGCCGTTGACGCCAAGCTCGTCGCGGCAATAGTCCAAAAAGGCGGCGACCCGCTCGGGATCCATGCCGTCGAAGATGGTGGCATTGGCATTGACCTGGAAGCCCTTGGCGCGCACCGCCTTGATCGCCGTGACCGCGCGGTCGAACACGCCATCCTGGCACACCGCCTTGTCATGCTCTTCCTTCAGCCCGTCCAGATGAACCGAGAAGAACAGATAGGGCGAGGGCTTGAACAGGTGGATCTTCTTTTCCAGCAACAGCGCATTGGTGCATAACGAGACATATTTGCGCCGCTTGACGATGCCCGCCACGATGTCGCCGATTTCCTTGTGCAGCAACGGCTCGCCGCCGGGAATGGCAACCATCGGCGCGCCGCATTCGTCGACCGCGCCCAAGGCCTCCTCCACGCTCATCCGGCGCTTCAGGATCGGCATCGGATAATCGATCTTGCCACAGCCGGCACAGGCCAGATTGCACTGGAACAGCGGCTCCAGCATCAGCACCAGGGGATAGCGCTTGCGGCCCATCAGATGCTGCTTCATCACATACGCGCCGATGGCGGCGGCTTGGCGCAGGGGCACGGGCATCAAGGACGCTCCTTTGAATGAGGCGGGACTGGAAAACGAAGTCGGTTTCGCGTTATCAGCAGGGGCGGCGCTGTGTCAATGCCGCGCTGAACCATCCCGGCGGCGTGGAGGAAGTTATGCGGCGCGCGGAGGAGCCCATGACCATGCTTGAGACCTCTCGGCCGCGGCCGAGGCAAAGCCGCAGCAAGGCGACGGTGGAGAGGATCCGCGCCGCTGCCCAGCGGCTGCTGGCCGAGCAAGGCGCCGAGGCGGTGACCACCGTGGCGGTAGCCAAGGCTGCAGGCGTCTCGGTGGGCGGCCTGTACCGGTTCTTCGCGGACAAGCAGGCGATCCTGGACGCCGTCGCGGTCGACCATCTTCAGGCCTTCCGGACCCGGCTGGAGGCCGACCTGGCCAGCCTGGGTGCGGGCGACCCGGCCGGCTTCTTGAATGGCGTGATCGACAGCTTTGTGGGCTATCTGGCGGATCATCCGGACTTCCGGGCTTTGGCCCACGGGCCGGGCCTGATCAGTGCGGAAACCCGCAGCGCCCAAACCGGCTCCGACGAGGGCGCGATCTTGATGAGCTTCATCCTGTCGGCGCTGGGCATCACCCCCAGCCCGGCGCTGGACTTGAAGCTGCGCGTTGCCTGCGAAGCCGGCGACCGGCTGATCGCCTACGCCTTCCAGCAACCAGACCCCGCCACCCGAGACGCGGTGATCGCGGAGCTGAAAATGATGCTGCAAGGCTATCTCCTTCGGGCGGAGAGGTGGGAGGCCATGTTGCGGGATCGGCCGCCGACCGCCAGAGGACGAGACAGACGCCCGCACCACCGCATCCGCAGCCCTTAACGGGGTCTCCGCCGTCGCTGATTGAGCAGGCTCCACAGGCCTGGCAGCACCACGAGCGTGCAGATCAGGGTAAAGCCGATGGCGATGGTCAGGAGCACGCCCATGCTGGCGGTGCCGCGATGTTCGTTCAGCATCAGCGTTCCGAAGCTACCCATGGTGGTCAGCGCCGACATCAGCACCGCCTTAGGCGTGGAGGTGTTGACCGCCGCGAACGGGTCGCCGCCAGCCTGGGCACGCAGCACAAAATGAATGCCGCTGTCCACGCCCAATCCGATCAGAAGCGGCAGCACGATGACATTGGCAAAATTGAACGGCATGCCGATCCAGACGCTGAGCGCCAGGGTCAAAACCGCGGCCAAGGCCAGCGGCACGAGGATCAGCATCACCGTGCCGATCCGCTTCAGCGCCAGCCATAACAGCGCAAATGCCATTACCGCTGCCAGCGCGGTGGCCTGGACCATCGATTGGGAGACATAGCGCCCGGCCGACAAAACCGCCACGGCGGGACCGGTCACGTCGCGCTCGCGCGCAGCCACCGCCTCGACGAAGCGCGCGCGGGCGCGATCTTGTTGCACCGCAACGGCGGGATAGATTTGCACCCGCGCCCGGCCATCAGGCGCCAGATAAAGCCGACGTAGACTATCCGGCACATCCTCCAGCGATACCGCGCCAACGCTCAGCTGACGCTGCAAGCTGTCCAACTGATCGGGCCAATAGGTGAACACCGCGGTTTCAAAGGCGTCTAAGCGATCCTTTGCAAGCAATGCGGTCAGCCGTTCGGCCAGCCGCTCGGCCTGAACGCGGAAGGCGGCATCACCACCGGCGCCCATGCGCGCGTCCAAGGCGTCCAAAAACCGTCTCACCGCGGCCCGCTTCTGTGCTGGATCAACCGTCGGATCCGGCTCCGCCTGGAACACGAAGGCAAGCTGACCCGCCAGAAAATCCAGTTCCGCCAATTTGATGTCCTGATTGGTCGGGACATAGCTTGCCAGCGTGACGGTGCGACCGACCTCTGGCAATTGCTTGAACGCCTCTGCCAGGCGCTGCGCCGCGCCGAGGTCGGATGCGACATATTCCAAGGTATAGGGCTGTGTGCGCTCGTCATCGAACAGCAGCTGAAACGCCTGCACCGATGGGCTCATCGGATCGCGCAAATTCATCGGATCGGCGTCGAAGCGCACCTCGTCCAGCCATGGCACTGCCACGAAACCGGCCAACAGGCCTAGAACCGCCACCGGCGGAGACAGGCGGCGAAATTTCCCCAGGCGCTGCGGTGGCGTCGGCCGTTTCCGGCGCACCGGTGGGGGAAACAAGCTCAGCCAAGCCGGTATCACGGTGATGGCGGTGACGAATGCGATGAACACCCCGGTGCCGGAAATCACGCCCAATTGGGCCATGCCGACAAACGGCGTCGGCACGAAGGCATAAAAGGTCAGGGCGGTGGTCGGCGCACACAAGGACAAGGCAAGGCCAATCTCGTGCACGGCACCGGTCAGGGCACCGCCATGGTCCTGGCCCTCCCGTCGCGCTTCTTGATAACTGAGCGCCAGATGGATCGCGAAGTCGATGCCCAGGCCGATGAACAGCACCGCAAAGGCGATCGACACCAAATTCAATTCGCCGACCGACACACTGGCAAAGCCAAGGGTCAAGAACAGCCCGAGAAACAAGGACAGCAGCGCCGCGGAGACCAGCTGCCAAGCCCGCAGACCGAAACTCAAAATCGCCGCGACCAGCAGCAACGACAGAAGTGTCGACAGGCCAATGCCGGCCGAGACGCTGGCCAATTCTTCCGACCGCAACACCACATCGCCGGTGATTGCCAACTGGGCCGGTTCGCCCAAGCTCGGCTGCAGCGAGTCCCACAGTCGCTGGATCTCCGCCACCGCAGCTTTGGCCGGATTCAAGGACCGGAAATCTTGCGCCGGCACCACGGTGATCACGCGTTGGATCGGCACCTCCGCCTCGTTCGGCCGAAACACCTCCGCCCAGGAAAGCGGCAGCGGTTGGCCCTGGAGGGTCGTCTCCGCGCTATCGGCCAATTGGCGCATCAGCCCGGTCAGCACCTCGGTTTCAAAGCCGCCTTCCAGTGCGCCCGCCAGGGGTCTGAAGAGCCCCTTCAAGCTCGGGTCAGCGGCCATCCGTTCAAGAAAGGGCGTCGCCTCCGACAGCCGGCGGGAGACATCGTCGAGCTCGTCGATCGACAGAAACAAGAGCCCATGGCGGCGCAGATAAGGATTGACCGTCGGCGCGAAGACGCGGTCGAACAGGTCCTGTCGCGCTTGCAGGGCCGTGACCAGCTTGAGGCTGGCCGTGTCGGCCGCTTCTGCTGTACGGGCGCGCACCAGCAGCGCCACCGACCCTTTCGCCTGGTCGAAGGTGCTGAGATATTCCTGCATATTCTGCCGGTAGCGCAGATTCGCGTCGAGCATATTGCTCGCTTCAGTATCGATCGTCAGATAGGTGGCGGCATGCCACACGCCGGCAGCAGCCAGCAGCGTCAGCCCCAGAAGTGCCATGCGGGGCCGGGCAGCCATGGCCTGCACCCAGGCGCGCAAAGCCCGCTGCAGCCACGAGGCGTCGGCGGAAGACATCGAGATGGGCGATCCTCATTGAGGCAAACGGTCATGCGCGCCTAGCTTGCCCAGACGCAGAGCGCAAGATGGCCGAGGAGACGGCCGGCCGCCTCAATTGAAAAATTGCTGGCGCTTCTTGGCCTGACGCGAAGCGCCCTCGCGGAAGCGTCCCGGTGTTTGTCCGAGCACCTGCTTGAACACGGTGGTGAAGTGCGACTGGCTGGAAAAGCCCACATCCAGGGCCACCTCAGCAATCGACCGATCCGTATTGATCAACAGCGCCCGCGCCTTTTGCACGCGCCGCACCAAAACATATTCATACGGGCTCAGACCCGTCGTCAGCTTGAATTTCCGCGAGAAATGGAACATCGACAGGCCGCTCAGGGACGCCAGATCCTCCGTGGCGATTTTCCGTTCCATATTGGCATCGACAAACGAGTCCAGCCGTTCCAACACCTCCGTGGCGAGCACGTCGCTGACCGGTTCGCGGCGGACCTGATCGGAGCCATGGTGGTTCAGCAAATGGATGCTCAACAGATCGGTGAAGCTGTCGCGAAACGCGTCGCAGCTTTCAAACAAGGTGCGATTGTGAAACAGCGTGCCGGTTAGAAACGCCACCGCGAACGGATCGCGCAAACACATAAGCCGCCGGCTGCCCAGATTGCGTTCCTGCAGAAAATCGACCCGCCGTCCGCTCGCGGCCAGCGCCCGCGGGCTGAGCAGCACTTGCAGGACAAAGGCGGTGCCGTCGCAGCGAACCTTCATCGTCACCCCCGGCGGCACGAGGGCAAGTGCATGATCGGGATCATAGCCAGCGGCGCAGGACATCAGTTCCGGCGGCTCACCGTCCAACAAGCAGAACAGCTGCACATGCGTGTCGGCGGGCAGGTCATAGGCGCCTCGCGGCAAGCGCCAAAGCGCCGCGCCGGTCTCGCACCGGCCGCGCGGCTCAAAAACGGCTTGCGGCTCGAAGCCAACGGCTTCGATCGTTTGAAACACGAACCTATGAAATCCGCTTCGGGCGCGCATATCAATCCAGTACCGGAAAGCTCTTGTTTATAGCGTAAGCGTGTCGCATTGACCATCGCTGATAGGAATTTGCTGAAATGAGAAGCGCCTTTTGCGTATTGTTCGCAAATGCATGGTCGAGCGGGCGCTGATTGCTGGGATTTTACCAGCCCAAAGCGCAAATATTTAATGAGAGATGAGTCCGACAGGTCTTGGGCCGTGGCGCTGCTATGAAAAAAGATATCAGTCCGGCGCGCCCTCTGCGCTTTGTCGGATCCCGCGGTCCGGCAGGCTATCCCTAACCCGGATGCGAATACGGGCTATCGCTAACCCGGATGCGAATAGAGATCATCGGGGCGGCCGATCAGCAGCCGCCCCATGGCAGGGTTCAGCTATTCCAAACGAAGATTGACCGCCGAGGACTTGCCCCGCTTGCGGTCGACCTCGATGTCATAGCTCAGCCGCTGTCCGTCCTTCAGGCCGTCCAATCCGGCGCGTTCCACCGCGCTGATATGCACGAACACATCGGCGCCGCCGGCATCAGGCTGAATAAAGCCATAGCCCTTGGTGCCGTTGAACCATTTGACAGATCCGGTATTCATCGTCTCACATCCTTTCATCGTGAGAGGGGCGGCCGGCCATTTTTGCAGACCTGGCCAGGGAACCGATGCCGCAACCGGTGCGGCGCAAAGCGCGCGCACGTCATCAGCGGCATATGTCGGAAAAGCAGGGGGGAAAACGCGTCGATCAGTGGTTTCGTCCGGCTGCCGCAAGGCGGCGGTCTATCATCTATCACCGATCAAAACGGCGTGGCTTCGCGCAGGCGATGGCGCAATCGCATCGCCGCGATAGCATCTGAAAACCATAATTTCGCCGCGGGTGCAAAACAAATCCGCGGCATCGGCGGGAGCGCCGGCGCGCCGCATGGCGTTGTCGCGCCAGGCCTCAGGACCAACGCGCAAGGCCTGCCCCCTTGCCCCCATCAGGAGACATTCATGACTGACGACGCCCCCGTCCTGCTGATCACCGGCGCCTCCAGCGGCATCGGCGCGGCCACCGCGCACGCTGCGGCTGAGGCCGGCTGGCGCCTGGTCTTGACGGCCCGGTCCGAAGACAAGCTGACCGCGCTGGCCGACCAGATCGGACCGCAGCGCGCCTGCGTGGTGCCGGTGGACGTCGCCGATTATGCCAGTCAAGACGCCATGGTAAACCGGGCCCAGGCGGCCTTTGGGCGGTTGGATGCGCTGTTCGCCAATGCCGGTATCGGCGGCAGTCCGGGCGGCTTCTCCAGTGCAGATCCTGGCAGCTGGCGCACCATGGTCGAGGTCAATATTCTCGGCGTCGCCTATTCGATCCAGCTTTGTTTGCCGGCCCTGAGGCAAGCGCGCGGCCATGTTCTGATCACCGGGTCGATCGCTGGTCGGCGCACACTGGCCGGGTCGATGTATTCCGCCACCAAATGGGCAGTTAGCGCGATCGGCTATTCGCTGCGCGAGGAACTGAACGGCAGCGGTGTGCGGGTGACCCTGATCGAGCCGGGCATGGTCGACACGCCGTTCTTCGATAGCCCCAAGCCGGATGCCTTGGCGCCGGAGGATGTGGCCCGGGCCGTGGTTTATGCGTTGCGCCAGCCGGCCAGCGTTGAGGTGCATGAACTGGTCATTCTGCCGACGCCGAGATGACCCGCACCGATGGGGCCCGCCCCAATGGGACCCACCCCAATGGAACCCGCCGGCAGGCCGGTCAAGGGTCCGTCCGGTCGAGCCGGACCGCCAGATCGGCCGGCGGGATCAGATGCAGATCGCGCTGCGGGAACGGGATGGTGATGCCGTGGCGCTCAAGCGCGCTGTGCAGCTCCCAATAATAGGCCGCCTGCACCGCGGCGGGGCGCTTGGTCGCCTCGTCGGTCAGCCAGACCACCAGCTCGAAATTCAGCGCGCTGTCGCCGAAGCCGACCAGCCAGACCTGCGGCTTGCGCGCGGCAATGCCCTTCAGCGTGAACGGCACGGCGTCCGCGGCCTCCAGGCCCGCCTGACGCACCACCTCCTTGTCGGAGGCATAGGCGACACCGAAGGGGATGCGCAGACGCCGCACGGTGTCGCGCATGGTCCAGTTGGTGACACGCTTGTCGATGAATTCGGAGTTCGGCACCAGGATGTCGATATTGTCGTTGGTGGTGATCAGCACGCTGCGGAAATTGATCTCGCGCACCTGGCCGCGCACACCCTCCTCCAGTTCGACAAAATCGCCGACACGCAAGCTGCGCTCCATCAGAAGGATCACGCCGCTCATGAAATTGCTGAAGATGGTCTGCAGGCCGATGCCGACGCCCACGCCCACGGCGCCGGTGAACACCGCCAGCGCGGTCAGATCGATGCCGATCGCGCCCAGGGCCACCGCCACGGCGATGACGATGAGCAGAAAACGCAGAAGCTGGGCGACCAGCCCGCTGGAGGAGCCGCTCATCTGGCTGGTTCGCGCCAGGCGCGACTGGATCGCGCTGGACAGAGTGGCGGCCAGCCAGATCAGCACCGCGGCGATCACCGCGCCCTTGACCAGCACGAACAGGCTGAGGCGGAACTCGCCCAACTGAAAGCCGATGCTGTCAAGAAAGGCGATGGTCGGATTGAGCAGGCGCAGGATATTCAGCGCCGCCACCGTCCAGACCAGGGTGGTGAAGAACCGCGCCCACACACGGCTGACCAGCACCGAGGTGACCAGCCGGATCACCACCCAGGCGAGCAGCAGATTGGCGCCGATGCGCATCAAGTCGTCCGGCTCGCCCAGGCGCCGCACCAACACGGTGGCCAGCCACAACAGCAGGGTCCAGATCACCGGCACCATCAGCGCCGATAAGGTGCGGTGGATGCGGAATAGCCGCGCATCATCGCGCCGCAGCACAAAGGCGCGGTCCAGGCCCGTGCGCGCCCGTGCGGCCAGCAGGCGCGCCAAGGCACCGGTCAGCACGATCAGTCCCAGCTGATACGCGGCCGAGGCAGAGGCCAGCTGCGGCAGCAACTGATCCATCAACGCCTCGACATAGGTGCGCCCGGCCTGCACCGTCTGATCAAGATTGGGCAGGCCGTCGCCCGGCTGCTCTGGACCGTTCTGAATGCTCCGCTCCATCGGCTATCAAAAAACGCAGTAAAGCGGCCAACCCCCCATCGGAGCAAGAGATCCCGCACAGCCCCGCTGCCCCACCGGATCCCCCAAACAAGCCCTTCCCCCGCTCCCCGCCGGTTCAACCGGCGGGCCCATGTCTCAAGCGACGAGACAGCGGCACCATGGATTCGCCGGTCAAGCCGGCGAAGGACGGGGTGGGGTCGGGGGGCACGCCGGCGGATGACCAGGATGAGCCAAGCCGCCCCACCCCCTCGCCCGTCACCCGCCGGTTCAACCGGCGGGCCCATGTCTCAAGCGACGAGACAGCGGCACCATGGATTCGCCGGTCAAGCCGGCGAAGGACGGACTGAGGGATTTCCACCCCCCTCCCGTCACCCGCCGGTTTAACCGGCGGGTCCATCTGCGAAGCGACGCGGCAGCGGCACCATGGGCTCGCCGGTCAAGCCGGCGGATGACGGGGTTGGGGTTAGGGGGTAAGCCGGCGAATGGTGGAGAAGGCGCAGATTCGCCCGCCACCCAGTCCGCCGCATTTGGCAGTCGCGCCGAGAATGCGATATGCACGATTATGGAGACTTTGTGCGCCGTTTATATTGTGACCAACGCGCCACGCGGCACCCTTTATATTGGCGTCACCTCGCACCTGGTGCAACGGATCTGGCAGCATCGCGCCAAAGTCGTCCCCGGCTTCACCGCGCGTTACGGCCTCAGCCGTCTGGTCTGGTTTGAGGCGCACCAGGATATGCGAGAGGCGATCCGCCGGGAGAAACGGCTCAAGCGGTACAGGCGGGATTGGAAAGTCCAATTGATCGAGCAGGCCAATCCGCACTGGATTGATCTTTATCCCAGCCTCCTGCGTTGATCCCCCCTCGCCCGTCACCCGCTCGTTCAACCGGCGGGTCCATGTCTCAAGCGACGAGACAGCGGCACCATGGGTTCGCCGGTCAAGCCGGCGAAGGACGGACTGAGGGATTTCCACCCCCTCGCCCGTCACCCGCCGGTTCAACCGGCGGGTCCATGTCTCAAGCGACGCGGCGGCGGCACCATGGGTTCGCCGGTCAAGCCGGCGAATGACCGGTGGGGCTTAGGGGGTAAGCCGGCGAATGACCGGTGGGGTCAGGGGGCAAGCCGGCGCAGGACGGCGGGTGGGGGTTAGTTGAATGTATAGGTGAACCGCCCCTCGTCGCCCAGGGCGACGGTGAGCCGGTCCGGGCGGGCCTCCTCGCTCATCATTTCCAGGATGCGCGTGGAGATGGCCGGCAGCATGGTCTGGTTGATGATATGGTCAATGTTGCGGGCACCGGTTTCCACTTCGGTGCAGCGCGCCGCGACGGCGTCGATGACCGCCTCGTCCACGGCCATGGCGATTCCCTGATTGGCATGCAGGCGCTTGGCCACCTTGCCCAGCTTCAAGGCCGTGATGTCGCGGATCACATCGGATTTCAGGTTGAAGAAGGGCACCACGCGCATGCGCGCCAGCAAGGCCGGCTTGAAATGGTTCGACAGCACCGGCCGGATCGCCGCGCTGAGCGTGTCGATATCGGGCAGCTCCTCGCCGGCGCACATTTGGGTGATGATGTCGCTGGCCAGATTGGAGGTGAGGATCACCACGGTGTTGCGGAAATTGACCAGCTGGCCCTCCCCGTCGGACAACACGCCCTTGTCGAACACCTGGTAGAACAGGTTCATCACCTCCAGATCGGCCTTTTCCACCTCATCGAGCAGCACCACCGAATAGGGTCGCTGGCGCACCGCCTCGGTCAGCCGGCCGCCCTCGCCATAGCCGACATAGCCCGGCGGCGAGCCGATCAGGCGCGACACCGTGTGCTTCTCCTGAAATTCGCTCATATTGATCGTGGTCATGAAGCGCTCGCCGCCGAACAGGATCTCAGCAATGCCCAGCGCCATCTCCGTCTTGCCGACGCCGGAGGGGCCGACGAACAAGAACACACCGATCGGCTGATCCGGATTGTTCACGCCCGCCTTGGCCGCACGGATGCCTTCGTCGAGCGCTGCGATGGCATGATCCTGGCCCTTCACCCGGGCGGCCAGATCGTCCTTGAAGCGGAGGATCTGGGCGGCCTCATCCTTGACCATATTTCCGATCGGAATGCCGGTCCAATCGCCGATCACGCGGGCGACCACATCGGGGCCGACCTCATAGAAGATCAGCGGCGCCTCGCCTTGCAGGGCCTTCAGATCGGCATCCAGGCTCTTCAGCTCGGCCTTCAGCGTGTCGGGATCGTCTGGCAGCGGCTCGGCCGCCTCCTCCTCCGCGGTTTCCGGCGCCGGCTCTCCCAGTTGAAGAGCCGCCAATTTCTTGCGCCGGGCCAGGATCGCCTCGACCTTGTCCTTTTCCGCCTGCCATTGTTCGCTCAGGGCGTGCAGGGCCGTCTCGACCTCTTGAATTTCGGCGTCCAGTTCGGCCAGGCGACCATCATCCTCGCACACATGCGCCTCGATATCGCGACCCAAGGCCTCGGCCTCGCGCTTCAAGACGGCGATGCGCTTTTCCTTGTCGTCGATCGCCGCGGGCTTGGCGGAGACCGACAGCTTCACCCGGGTCGCTGCGGTGTCGAGCACGTCGATCGCCTTGTCCGGCAGCTGGCGGCCGGCGACATAGCGATCCGACAAGGTGGCCGCGGCGGCAACGGCATCGTCGCGCACATACACGCCATGGGCCTTCTCATAGACCTTGCGCAGGCCGCGGATGATGGTGACGGCATCCTCAGCACTCGGCTCATCCAGCTTGACCAGTTGGAAGCGCCGCGCCAAGGCCGCATCCTTGTCGATATAGCGCTTATATTCGGAGAAGGTGGTCGCCGCGATTGTGCGCATTTCGCCCCGAGCCAGGGCGGGCTTAATGATGTTGGCGGCATCGCCGGTGCCCTGGGCACCGCCCGCCCCGATCAATGTGTGCACCTCGTCGATGAAAAGGATCACCGGCTTTTCCGAGCCCTTGACCTCGTCCATAACCGACTTCAAACGGTTCTCGAACTCGCCCTTCACCGAGGCGCCGGCCTGCAATAGCTGCAGATCCAGGCCGAGCAGGTCGACCTCCTTGAGCATATCGGGCACATCGCCTTCGACGATCTTCAGCGCCAGGCCCTCGACCACGGCGGATTTGCCGACGCCGGCCTCGCCCACGCAGATCGGGTTGTTCTTGCGGCGCCGACCCAGAATATCGATCATCTGGCGGATTTCGGCGTCGCGGCAGAACACCGGGTCGATGCGGCCCTGGCGGGCCTTTTCCGTGATATCCTCGCAAAAGCGGCCAAGCGCGCTGTCGGCCCCGCGCGAGGACGGGCCGGCGGCCCCGGCGGTGGGCTGTGTCGCAGCGGCGGCGCCCAAGGGTTTTGATGCCTCCTTCGAGCCATGGGCGATCGTGTCGAGATCCCGCTTCAGCTCGCCCGCGCGCACCGCCCCGAGCAAGTCGACGAAATCGCCGGCGGCAAAGCGGCCGGCATTGTCGACAAGCGCGGCCAGCAGCACGCCGGAGCGCACCTCGCCCAGGCCCATATCCACCGAGGCGGTGACCCAGGCTTCCTCGATCCACTGGATCAGCAGCGGCGAGAAAACCGGGCGGCCCTGATGGCCCGAGCGCAGATCCTCCACCGCGCGTTCCAGCTGTCGGCGGAACAGCGCCGGGTCGATCTCGAAATGGCGCAGGATCGCCTGCACGTCACCAGCCTCATCCTCGGCGAACACCAGCAGCATATGCTCCACGCTGACCTGATAATTGCCCCGGCTGACGCAGATGCCCGCGGCACTTTCCAGTGCCCGGGTGCACTGAGGGTTCAGCTTTTTCAGAAGTGCCTTCAGATCGCGGTCAGCCATGGTCGCTCCCCCCTCTTGCGTGTCGCGTTTCTAGAACAGGTCCTTGGGCAGGCGCATCTGGCGGCCCAAACCGGACAGACGCACCCGCGGATCCGGCAAGGGCGCCTCGCCCAGCCAACTGGTCCAACCCAGGCGGCATTGACAGTCGCCGCCCAGGCTGAGGGCCGGGCGCTCCGCCGGCTTCAGGCGCAGCTCCACCTCGAAATCGAGCGGGTCGCGCAGCAGCGTGTTGACCAGCTCGATCAGCGGCACATGATCGCGCCCGTCGGGCAGAAAGTCCTGCAGACGCGTCAGCGACAACGGCCCCAGAATGATGCGGAACTTCCCGGCAATGTCGCGCAGCCTGTCGCCGATGGTCATATCCTCGCCCAAGGTGGAATAGCCGCAGCCCAGCCGCACCCGCTGATCCTCCGGGATGGTCACCCAGCGGGCGATGAACTGGGCGATGTCTACCCCGGCGCCGTCGAAATAATGGCCGATGATCTGCGCCATCATCTTGGGTGAGCGCGTATCCATGGCCATTAGGCCGGAAAAGCGCAGCAGCCGCTCCACATGCACCAGGCGCAGGCCATCGCGCGCGGCGCGCGGACCCAGGCCGAAAAAGGCGTAGACAATTTCGGAGGTGCGGTCGTTGGCGCCCGGCTCGTAGCGCAGATAGTAGCGATATTTGCGCCACACCCGATGCAGCAGGGAGATCAGCCGGTGGTGGAACAGGTCCAGGAAATCCCGCCGCGGGCTTTCCGCATAATCCACCGCCAGGATGGTCTCGGTATAGAATGCCGGCAGCGGCGAGGACGGGCCATACAAGCCGGCGAAATTCACCGTCAGGCGATAAAGCGGGCGATTGTCTCCGGCCTGCGGGCGCGGGCGCAGCTCAAGGACCTGAATGTCCGCGCCGGGAAATCCCAGGCTGGCATTGGGCCGGAAGCGCAGGACCTCCTCCTCCGGCAGGCCGAGCTCGCCGACCTTTTGGGCCGGGCCGTGGCGCCGCTCAATCAGTTCCACCGCCTGGAAAAAGGAGAACAGGCGCGGCTCATTCAAGATCGCGGCGACTACAGGATCGCTTTGTGGCCGATCATCGGCGGCCATGTATAGGTCTCCCCCTGGTCCAGCCCATAAACCTGCAATTGGTGGAAGGAATTGACGCTGGCATACAGCGCATAAAAGCGCGATAGAATGGTGCCGAACAGATAGGCCGAGCCGGGACCGCCGAAATTCGCCTCGCGCATGTCCAGTCGCGACAGGACCCCGCGCACCGGATAGCCCTGATAAAGCCGATCGACCTTTTCTGTGCGGATCGCCGCGATGCCCTCCAGCTGAACCTTGCGCTTGCGCGCGGCATGGCGATCCACGGCCGCCTTGAAATCATAGGCCGCCAGGATCACCCGCAGCGCCTCGACATTGGCCAGCGAGCGATAGTTCAGCGACAGGTTCGACACCAGCGTCCAGGCCGAGCGGCCCTCGATCGGCGGCTGCAAGGCTTCGCTGATGCGGCTGATATTCTTGAAGCCGGCAAAATCCGGCGAGGTCGAGGTCGGCTGGTCGATATCACCGATGCCCAGTTTTTCCGGCAGGTTGCGGTTGGTGCAGGACAGTTTCAGCGACACGGTTTCGGTCGGCGGCATGGCGATCCGGTCTGAGGCGTCGACGAAGGCCAGATAATGGTCGATGCCGCGGGCCACGGCTGAGGGCTTCAGCCGCGTGCGATAATAGATTGCCCGGCCCTTGCCCTGGATCTCCTCGTCATGCTCGAACGAGGTAAAGGCGCGGTACAGGCGCCGTTCCGCCGAGCCCTGCAGCCAACCTTCGACCTGATCCACCGAGAAGATCTCGTAATGGCTCGACTGCCGGCTGGACGGTCGCACGCGGTATTCCGCCGCCCGCTGCTCAACCCGAATGGGATCGCCATCGAACGGGAAGATGTTCACGATGGGCGTGCAATGCAGCCGGAACGTGTTGGCGCGCGGGCGCATGATGTCGTCGAATTCCGGGTCGAAGCGGAACACCAGATCAAAGCCCTGCGCCTCGCCGCCGAGCTGTTCCAGCGGCAGCGGGCCGATGTCCAGGAAATGATATTTCTCCTTGAAGGCGAAGAATTCCTGGAACAGGCGGAAGCCGGCAAAGGCCTCCGGCGGGTAGGGCAGCAGACTTTCCGTGTCGCTCAAGCCGCCCGGTGTCACCGCGGACGGGGCAATCCGCGCCACCGCCTCCCGGCCGTCCGGTGCGCGCAGTTCGACCTGTTTCAGATGCTCTAGAAACCACAGATAATAGGCGTCTGCGACCAGCGGGTCGGCATAAAGATAAAAGCGCAGCCGGCGTGACGTCATCGCCTGCAAGGTCAGGCCCGGAAGTGTGCGGATCTTGATGGTCACTTGCGTGCCGACGCCCGCACCCTTGGCCTCCGCCTCGGTCACCTTGATCGGATCCAGCTGCACATCATAGGCGGTCTGGAATCGGCAGGCGGTGCCGTCGACCGGCTGAGACGCGACCCGGCAGCCGCGCGGGATCGGGGTGCTTTCGTCCAGCGCGCCGGCAACGGGGGTGAATTCCAGGATCGACATCGCCGGCACCGGCCGCAAGAAATTGGGCCAGATCAGCGACATCAGATCGTGGGTCAGCTCGGGAAACTCATCCTCGACCTTCTGACGTAGCCGGCCGACCAGGAAGGCGAAGCCCTCCAGCAGCCGTTCCACATCCGGATCATGGCCCTGGTCGCCCAAGAACCGCGACAGCTGGGGATTTTCCTCGGCGAACACCCGGCCCAGCTGGCGCAGATAGTCAAGCTCCTCGCGATAATAGCGGTTGAAGCTCATGGCCCGGGGTCAGCCTTCGACCGTGACACGGCCGCCATCGCCCACCACCGTCTCGATCTCCACATTGGTGTTCTCGCCGGCCAGCACCAGCTGCGCGGTCACCTTGAAGCGCAGATCCAGCGGATCGTCCTCATTCTTCAGATGCACCACCCGAACATTGGCCAGGCGTGGCTCATATCGGGAGATCATGTCGCGGATGCCGCGTTTGAGCGCCTGGATCGGATCGGAATGCGCGGCGATGACATCGTTGAAATCAGGCATGCCGTAATCCGGCAGGGCCTCCACGCAGCCCTGCCGGACGTTCAGCAACTGGCTCAAATGACGGATCACCGAGTCCACAGCGGTGCCGAGATCCAGCGCCAAACGCCGGTCCGGCGCCTCTTCGGCCCGGTCGATACGCTCCAGCAGCGTGTATTCGGTGGCCAAGGCGCCGCCCCCCGCTCAGCCTCAGTCCTTGTCCAGCTTGCCGACCAGGGACAGCTCGAAACTGGCGCCCATATATTTGAAGTGCGGCCGCACCGACAACGCCACCTTATACCAGCCCGGATCGCCTTCCACGTCCGAGACGACGACCTTGGCGGCGCGCAACGGACGCCGGGCGCGCACCTCAGCAGACGGGTTCTCCTGGTCGGAGACATATTGGCGGATCCAGTTGTTCAACTCGCGTTCCAGATCCACCCGCTCCTTGGACGAGCCGATCTGCTCGCGCTGCAGAACCTTGATGTAATGGGCCAGGCGGTTGATGATCATCATGTAAGGCAACTGGGTGCCGAGCTTGTAATTGGTCTCGGCTTCCTTGCCTTCCTTGGTCTGGCCGAAATATTTCGGCTTCTGAACCGAATTGGCGGAGAAGAAAGCAGCATTGTCGCTGCCCTTGCGGAAGGTCAGGCCGATAAAGCCCTCCTCGGCCAGTTCAAATTCCTTGCGGTCAGAGATCATCACCTCGGTGGGTATCTTGGTCTGCAGATCGCCCATCGCCTCGAACTGGTGCAGCGGCAGATCCTCCACCGCACCGCCGGACTGCGGGCCGATGATGTTCGGACACCAGCGATATTTGGCGAAGCTATCGGTCAGCCGGGTGGCGAAGGCAAAGGAACAATTGCCCCACAGATAGTCTTCGTGGCTGTTGCGCACCTCTTCTTCATAGTTGAACGCCTTGACCGGATTATTGTCCGGATCATAGGGCAGGCGCAGCAGGAAGCGCGGCATGGTCAGCGCGAAATAGCGCGAATCCTCTGATTCTCGAAAGCTGCGCCACTTGGCATATTGCGGACCTTCGAAGATCGCCTTCAGATCCTTCAGACCGGCGAATTCTTCATAGCTTTCCACGCCGAAAAAGCCCGGCCCGGCGCTGGCCACCACCGGGGCATGCGCCATGGCGCCGACGCTGGCGCAATATTGCATCAGCTTGATGTCTTGCGGGCCGGGGCCCATTTCATAGTTGCAAACCATCGCCGCTATCGGCTCACCGCCGAATTGGCCATATTCTGCTGTATAGGCGTGAGAATACAGACCTGACTGGACAACTTCGGGAGCATCCTCGAAATCCTCCAGAAGATCGTGCTTGGAAACATTCAGCATTTCGATTTTGATGTTTTCGCGGAAATTGGTCTTGTCGACAAGATACTTCAGTCCGCGCCAAGCCGATTCAAGCTTCTGCACCTCCGGGTGGTGCAACACCTCATCCAATTGCGACGACAATTTCCGATCGATCTCGGCGATCATCTCGTCGACATGCGCGTTATTGACCTTTTCACCGGCGTGCTGCGGCGCCATCATTTGGTTGATCAGCGCCTCGACACCGCGCTTGGCCAAGGAGAAATTCTCATCCGCCGGCTTGATCTTGGTTTCGGCCATGATTTGGTCGAGCAGACCGGCCTCTTCGCTAGTGGTCTCGGCGGCGGCGCCTTCGGTTTGGCTGGCTGCGTCGCTCATGGCAGTGTCCTCCACATCCACATCTCGCCCAACCGGGCAGGACCATTCAGGCCTTGTCGGCCTTTTCCGACAAACCCATTTCCTTCAACAGCTTCTCGCGCGCGCCTTCATCGGCCAGCGCCTCCTGCAAGGCCCGGCGGAACGCCGGCACATTGCCCATCGGCCCTTTCAGAGCCTGCAACGCCTCGCGCAGTTCTAGCAGGGTCTTCATCTCCGGCACCTGGCGAACCAACTGCTCTGGATGGAAGTCCTTCAAATCCTCGAATTTCAGCGACATCGACAAGCTTGCGTCCTCGTCACCGGACAATTTATCAGCCACGGAAATGTCCAGGGCCAGCTTCTGCTCACGCATCACATCGCTGAAATTGTCCTTCGTGATGTTGATACGCTTGCGGTCTTCCAGCGGCGTTTCGTCGGCGCGTCCGATATAGTCGCCCAGCATGAGCAGCTTCAGCGGCAGTTCGATCTCTTCCTGCGCGTCGCCGGTGGCGGGCGTGTATTTGATGTTGATGCGCTCCTTCGGCGCGACGGACCCTTCCTTGGCCATGATCTTTCCCCTGTTCGTCGGACCAGTTCGGGCGACCCCGCCCGGCTCAGCTTACGTCATCCGTGCCCCAATTTTAGCGCCAGCGCCAGATCCAGCCGTGCCAGCAGCGCCCGCTGCCGTTCCAAACGCTGTTGCTGCGCCTCATTCAGTTTAGACTTGAGCCCCTTGTCGGCATAACAAGTCAAAAGGCTTTCTGCCAGCTTAACCGCCAAAGCCGGCTCCCAATCCGCCAGCCCCATGCGCTCCGCCTCGCCGTCCAGCGCCTCCAGCGCCGGCGCCGCCAGAAACGGCTTGCCAGCGATCAGGCACAGCCGCGCCTGTTCCAGTTCCCAGGCAAATTGCTCGCGCCGCCCCTGCGCGCTGGATCGCCCTTGTGCAAGACACGCGCCCGCCTCGTCCAACTTGCCGCTGCCGGCCAGTTTTTGGGCCTCCTTACCGGCCTGGATCCACGGGTCCGGAGCATCCGCTGATCGCGCCCCGCCGGATGCCGCCGGACCGGCCAGCACGTCTTCTTCGATCCAACTCAGGGTCAGCGGGTCCGCAAAGGGTGTGCCGTCTTGAAAGCTCAACCGTTCCAAGCCGGGCAGCCGCCGCAGCAAGGACGCAAGAGACTCCCGAATCGCGGCCGCAGCGGCGGCATGCCCCAACGCCTCCAAGGCGCCGGCACACAGCCGATGCGGGGTCAGCCAGAATAAGCTATCGGCAATGGCCGCTTCGGCAGCCTTGATGGCTTGGGCCGGGTCGCTACCGGCGGCCTGTTCCACCAGGGTTCGGCGCTCCTCCTCCAGGGGCGGCAAATCGGTGCGGCCGTCCTGGTGCGGCGGCAGGCGATGGACCTGCGCCCACGCCGCCAGGCGCGCCAGCTGATAGGCCACCGGATCACCGGGATTGATCTCGCGGCGATAGCGCGCCATGTCCCGCATCGACGTGGACAAGTCGCGCAGGCGCTGCTTGGCCTCCTTGTCGTCGGCGGGCACGCCGGCTGGCGGCGCGGCCGGCGCCGGCTTCGGCGCAGGTGCCGCTTTTGGCGGCGGCGGCGGTGGGGCCGCCCGCGGGGGCGTGGCCGCGGGCGTTTTGTGCGCGGGGGCGTCTTGTGCTGGGGCGGGGGCCAGGCTGGCCGCGGGGTAGGCCTTCTGCGCCTGGTGGTTG
>JBHJGS010000052.1:0-12538 GCA_050331575.1 Rhodothalassiaceae bacterium
CCTCACCGCCGGCCCCCTCACCCCAACCCCTCTCCCACAAAGGGGAGAGGGGCTTTTCATTCCTCTCCCACCGGGGGAGGGGGGCTTCGGTTGATGGGGGGGCGTTAGAGTTCCAGCATGGTGCGGGCCATTTGGACTGTCTTGTCCGGATCGTCGCTGCGTGGCGGTAGGGTTACGCCCTTCGCGGCGGCGGGGCGGGCGGCGATGCGGTCGACCCAGGCGGTGAGGTTGGGCAGTTCGGCGATCTCGATGCCGGCCCAGGCGTGGCTGCGCACCCAGCACCAGTTGGCGATGTCGGCGATGGAATAGTCCTCCACCAGATAGTCCCGGCCTGCCAGGGCCCCGTCCAGCACTTCATAAAGCCGCCGGGTCTCATTGCGGTAGCGGGCGATCACCGAGGGGAGCTGTTCAGGGAAGTAGCGCACGAACACATTGGCCTGGCCCTGCATCGGACCGACGCCGCCCATCTGAAACATCAGCCATTGCAGCACGCGGCTGCGCGCCTTGGGCTCGGCCGGCAGCAGCTTGCCTGCCTTTTCCGCCAGATAGATCAGGATCGCGCCGGATTCGAACACGGCGAAATCATCATTGTCGCGGTCGACGATGGCGGGGATACGGCCATTGGGATTGATCTTCAGAAACCAGTCCTGCTTTTGATCCTTGGCGCCCAGATCCAGCGCGTGCAGCGTATAGGCCAGCCCGACCTCCTCCAGCATGACGCTGGCCTTATAGCCGTTCGGCGTGGCGGCGGTGTAGAGATCGATCATGCTGCCCCTCCATGGTGTGCGGGATGCCTAAACCTGTTCGGCCGCGGCAATCGCCCGGCTGAGGGCCGAGACCGCGGCGGCCGGGCCGTCGGCATGCTCCCAGACATAGCTCGACACCGCCAGAAAATCCGCGCCGGCCTGCACAATGTCCGCGCAATTCTCCGCGGTGATGCCGCCGATCGCCACGCAGGGGATCTCCGCGATTGCGCTCCAATCCCGAACCAGCTCGATATCGGCCTGATATTCCACCTGCTTGGTGCGGGTGGGAAAGAAGGCGCCGAAGGCGACATAGTCGGCCCCGGCCTCGCCCGCCTCGAACGCCAGATGGCGCGAATTGTGGCAGGTCACGCCGATCTGGGCATCATGGCCCAACCGCTCGCGCGCCTCGGCAACCGAGCCGTCGTCCTGACCCAGATGCACGCCATCGGCGCCCAGCCGGGCCGCCAGATCGGCGCGGTCGTTGATCAGGAAGGCGGTGTCGCGGGCATGCGCGATCGGCATCAACTGCTCAGCCGCCCGGCAGATATCCTCATCACTCTGCTGTTTCAGGCGCAGCTGCACGCAGGCCACAGGTGCGGCGTTCAGCGCGGCCTTCAACTGCTCCTGGAACACCGGCAGGATCAGGCCCGGCGGGGTGATGAGATACAGTTCAGACGTCACGGCAAGAGACGATCATTCCTTGCCCTGATAGATGCGGATAATCCGGTCGAGCATGGCAAGGGCTTCGTCGCGCGGACGCTGGAAGGTGTTGCGGCCGATGATCGAGCCATTGCCGCCGCCGTCCCGGATCGCCTTGGCATTGTCGTAGACGGTTTCCTCGCCGGTCTTGGCGCCGCCGGAGAAGACCACCAGGCGCCGGCCGTTGAACGCGCACTGCATGACATGGGCGACCCGGGCGCTCAGCGAGGAAATGTCGATGCCCTGCTGTTCATAGACCGTCTTGGCCTCGGGCTGCTCCAGATGGTCGGTGGCCAGCTTGACCTTGATGATATGCGCACCAACCAGCGCGGCCAGATGCGCGGCATAGGCGGACACGTCCATCGCCGTCTCGCCCGCCTTGGAGAGCTTGCCGCCGCGCGGATAACTCCACACCACCACGGCCAGGCCCGCCGCCTTGGCCTCGGCGGTCAGCTCCCGCAGCTCCTCGACCATGTCGTTGAACGAGTCAGAGCCCGGATAGAGCGTGAAACCGATGGCAGCACAGCCCAGGCGCAGGGCATCCTCCACCGAGCCGTAAACCGCCTGATCCTTGTCTGTCGCCCAACTGTTGGAGGAATTGACCTTCAAAATCGTCGGGATTTGCCCTGCGAAACTATCCGCGCCGGCCTCCAGCGGGCCCAAGGGTGCGGCGTAGGCGTTCAGCCCGGCATCGATCGCCAGCTTGTAATGATAGTGCGGGTCATAGGCATCGGGATTGGGCGCGAAGGAGCGTGCCGGACCATGTTCGAAGCCCTGATCGACCGGCAGGATGACCATGCGGCCGGTGCCGCCCAGCTTGCCGGTGCCCAGAATCTGCGCAAGCTTCTGCTTGGTTCCGGGGCTGTCGGCCTCATAGCCACTTAGGATATCCTTGACCTTGCGGGTGATCTTCATGGGGTGCCTCGCCGCGCTGATTTGACCCGTTCACGGGTCGTTAAGACCTTGCGCGGCGGTGTCTAACCCAAGCCATGCCCGCCCGCAACATCCTGTCACAGCCCTGCCGGTTCATGGCGGTGTGCCGATGGCACGGGTTGGAAAGTCTACCGAGCCTGCGATAAGCTCTGGAGACGATCCCTTGGATCTGTCCGTTTGCTCTTCAACAGGTCGTCATGTCTCAGAATGTTCTCGGTCAGCCGCTGACCCTTTGCTCCACCGACCCCCTGACCGGCTGGTATCGGGACGGCTGTTGCAACACCGATGCGAACGATCATGGCTCGCACACCGTCTGCGCGCGGATGACCGACGCGTTTTTGGCCTTTTCCAAAGCCCACGGCAATGATCTGGTCACGCCTCGACCCGAATTTGGCTTTCCCGGACTGAAGGCGGGCGACTATTGGTGCGTGTGCGTTTCGCGCTGGGCGGAGGCCTATGCGGCCGGTGTCGCCCCGCCGGTCAAATTGGGGGCGTGCCATGAACGCGCCCTCGACCTGGTCTCGCTAGAGAGTCTCACCGCCCTGGCGCTGGATGCGGTCTGACCCTGGGCTCAGCGAAACCTGGGCAATAAGAGCAGCGCGGCGTCGAACAGGCTGGCCACAGCGGCGCTGTGCTGCCGGCCTAGTCTGATCAAACCGGCCAAGTCTGTGGGCCGGCGCAACAGCGCCAGCGCGAGTGCGCCATATGCGATGCCGTGACCGGGGCGAAACGCGGCTTGCGCCGCCTTTGGCAGGTCCTGATCTGCCGTATCGAGCACGCAGCGAAGGCCGATCCAGGGGACACCCGCAGCCACGGCCGCGCTTGCCATGGCGGCCGTTTCTGTGTCGACCGCCAGGGCATCCGGTTGCGCGCCTCGACGGGCCCGGCGATCTGACGCGGTCGCCAATACAGCCTCGCTTGCGGCCAGGGCACCCCGCATTGCGCGGCGATGCGGCTGGAGACGCTGCATCGCCGCGGCGGCCCAGTCCGCATCGCCCTGCGGCCCGCCGACAATGCGATCGATCACCAACAGATCACCGGTCCGAAGCCCCGATGCCAGCGCGCCTGCCGTGCCAAAACTGACCAGACCGGTACAGCCCGCCGCGATCAGCGTGCGCGCGGCGGCAGCGGCGGCGTCAGGGCCCGGAGCGGTTTGCAGGCTCAAGGCCGCGTCACCACGGCGGGCTGCCGCCCGGGCCAGGCACCGTGTTTCTGACTCCAGCCCGCAGATGATGCCGATCATGCCGCCAGCGCCTTGTCCGCCGCCGTGAAGCCGGAGCGGATGGCGCCTTCAATGGTCGCCGGCAAGCCGGTGTCGGTCCAGTCGCCCGCCAGAAACAGATTGGTCAAGCGCGTGGCCGCTTTGGGGCGTTTTGCCACTGCCGCAGGCGTCTGCAGGAAGGTCGCGCGCTTTTCCTTGACCACCCGGACCGGCGGCATCGGGTCAACGGCAAGATCAAGGGCCCGGGCGATATCGGCCCAGCAGGCCGCAGCAATCGTCTCCGCCTCCTCAGCGGCCAGACGCTCGGCATTCGACACCGTGACCGAGGCGATGGCGCCACGGCGGAACAGCCAGTGCGCGGTGCCGCCGATCAGGCCGAGCATCTGCGGGGTGTCCACTGCCAGGGGCTCCGGCAAGCGGAAATGCACATTCACGATCGGCACCGCGGCGTCCGGCACCGGCAGATCAAGCAGCGGACCGGTCTTTTCCGGGGGCAGAGCCAGGATGACCCGATCCTGCGGGCCCAGGCGTTCGGCATGGCGGGCAAAGCCCAGCGCGGTCACGCGACCGTCCGCGCATTCCACGCCGCTCAAGCGCTGACCCAGGCGGATGTCGGTCTGCCCGCGGATCAAATGCTGGATGGCCGGCTCCACCAGCGCCTCGCTCAAGCCGTCCCGCGCGATCATCGGCCGGCACGCCTGCCCGCCCCGGGCAAAAGTCTCCAGCAGGACCGCGCGCAGCAAGCGAGCTGACGCGCGATCCGGGCCCGCATTCATCACCGCTTCGGTCAGCGGCAGCACGAAACGATCATAGATCGGACCGGCTCTCGGCGTGCGGTCCGCCACGGTGTCGCGTGGGCCGCTGACCAGCAGGTTGGCCAGGCGCAGATGGTCGGTCAGCGACGCGCCGGCGACGCGGCGGTTCGGGTCAAGCACCCAGACCGGCACCGGACCGTCAGTCATCGACAGGGTCCAGCGGGTGCCGCAGCGCAGATCCATAAACGGGATGGTCGCCGTGGGCGCGCACCACAGCGCCGCGTGCGCCCCGATCAGGCGGGCATAGCGTTGCACCGCCCAATTGCCCGACAGCATCAGATGATTGCCATTGTCGATCCGGCAGCCCAGTTGCGCGTCCTCAAACGAGCGGCAGCGGCCGCCGGCCTGTTTGGCGCTGTCCCAAAGGGTGACCGCCCGGCCGGCCGCGACCAACCTCACCGCGGCGGCCAGCCCGGCCATGCCGGCGCCGACGATATGGATATGGCTCATCCCGCCAGGCCGTAGCGCGCGGCGATCAGCAGCCGGCGGGCGACCTTGCGCGCCTTGGTGACCGGGTCGCGCCGGGCCGGCAGACCGGTGCGCGTGAAATTCTGCGCGGCCATCTTGTCGAGCAGGCGACGATAGACGGCGCGCATCATCACCGCGGGCTTCATGGCGCGCGGGTCACATTGGGCGATGGCGGTATCGGCACGGTCGAAGGCCTTAGCGGCCATCTGACCCAAATCGCGGCCGACCGCGGGCATGGCCGGGTGCCGCGCCACCGCCCTGGGATCACGCATATGCACGCCATGCTTATCCAGCAACTCCGCGGGCAGATACAAGCGGCCAATCAGCGCATCTTCATGCACGTCCCGCAAGATGTTGGTCAGCTGCAAGGCACGGCCCAGATGCGTCGCCACGCGTCGGCCCTTCTCACCGGGCTCGCCGAAGATCGGCACGCTCAAGCGGCCGACCGCGGAGGCCACACGGTCGCAGTACAGATCCAGGTCCTGCTGGGAAGGCGCGATGATCGGCCCGGCGGCATCCATGGCCATGCCGTCGATCACCGCCAGAAAGTCGGCTTCCTTCAGGCCATAGGTGACAGCATCGGCGGCGAGAACACGGTCCAGCGGATGCGCCTGGGGATCGCCGGCCATAATCGCGGCAATCCGGTCGCGCCAGCTGTCAAGGGCGGCTGCGGGATCAGCCACGCGGGCATCACCGTCCGCGATGTCGTCGACCTCGCGGCAGAAGGCATAGACGCCGAACATGGCCTCTCGCCGCGCCTGGGGCAGCAGGCGCATGGCCCAATAGAAGCTGGTGCCGGCCTGCTGCACCAGCTGAGCCACCTGTTCGCGATCACCCGGTTCGGGCCCCACGGTCGGGGCCGCGTGTGCGGTCGCTGCCATCGGACCGTCCGTCCTGCTTTGACTTTATGCGCGCGCTTCAACCGCGTGCAGGCGCACGCCAGCCTTGCCCACCGCAGCTTGTACCGCGGCAACAATATGCTGAGCGGTCAGCCCAGCCAACTGATATTGTTCTTCGGGCTTCCCGTGCGGCAGATAGATATCCGGCAGGGTCATCGGGCGCACCCGCAGGCCTTTATCCAAATGACCCGCCTGGGCAAGCCAGGTCATCACCTGAGCGGCGAAGCCACCGATCGCGCCATCCTCGATGGTAATGACTGTCCCGTGGTGCCGCGCCAATTGGTCGATCAGATCCGTGTCCAGCGGCTTGGCAAAACGCGCATCGGCCACGGTGACCGAAAGGCCGCGCTGCTCCAGCTCCGCGGCCGCTTGCAACGCCTCAGACAGGCGCGCGCCATAGCACAAGATGGCCGCATCATTGCCCTCGCGCAGGACCCGGCCGCGGCCGATCGGCAGCACCTGGCCCTGCTCAGGCAAGGCCACGCCGATGCCTTCGCCACGCGGATAGCGCAAAGCGATCGGGCCCGCATCATAGGCCGCTGCGGTGGCGACCATATGCACCAGCTCCGCCTCATCGGCGGCGGCCATCAGCGTCATATTGGGCAGACACCCCAGATAGGTGATGTCAAAGCTGCCGGCGTGGGTGGCGCCGTCCTGGCCAACCGGGCCGGCCCGATCGATCGCGAAGCGCACTGGCAGATTCTGCAGCGACACATCGTGGGCGACCTGATCATAGGCCCGTTGCAGAAAGGTCGAATAGATCGCCGCGAACGGTTTCAGCCCTTCCGCTGCCAGCGCCGCGGCGAAGGTCACGCTATGCTGTTCGGCGATCCCGGTATCGAAACTGCGATCCGGGAAGCGGGCAGCAAAGGCATTGATGCCGGTCCCGGACGGCATGGCAGCGGTCAGAGCGACGATGCGCTCGTCTCTCTGAGCCTCAGCGATCAGCGCCTGCGCGAACACCTTGGTATAGCTCGGCGCCTTGGGCGTGCCCTTCGTCTGCTCGAAGGTGGCGGTGTCGAACGTCTTCACCGCATGATGATTCTCTGGACAGGCATGGCCGAAGGGATGGCCGCGGCCCTTTTCCGTGACAATGTGCAGCAGGACCGGGCCGCTCTTGTCCGCATCGCGGATGGCGCTGAGAATGCGGACAAGGCCAGTCACGTCATGGCCGTCGACCGGGCCCAGATAGGTGAAGTCCAGATGATCGAAAAGGGTGCCGCCGACCAGCTGGTTGGCCGCGCGCGCTTTGCCCGCGTCCGTGACGTCCGGGCACGCCTGCGCCAGGCGATCGGCCAGGGCTTCGATCGGCTGCCGCGGCATTGTCTGCTTGAGTGCCTTGAGATAATTGCTCAGCGCGCCCACGGCCGGCGCGATCGACATGTCATTGTCGTTCAGCACCACCAGCATCTTGCGCTGCAAGGCGCCGGCATTGTTCAGACCTTCATAGGCCAGACCGGCACTGGCGGCGCCATCGCCGATCACCGCGATCACCTCATTGTCCAGCCCTAGCTGGTCGCGCGCCACGGCAAAGCCGGTCGCCGCCGACACAGAGGTGGAGGAATGCGCCGCACCGAAGCAGTCGTACTCGCTCTCGCCGCGCTTGGTGAAACCGTACAGCCCGTCCTTCTTGCGGATGGTGCGAATGCGGTCGCGGCGCCCGGTGAGCACCTTGTGCGGATAGGCCTGATGACTGACGTCCCAGACGATCTTGTCGGCCGGTGCGTTGAACACATAGTGCAGCGCCACGGTCAGTTCGATGACACCCAAGCCGGCACCAAAATGCCCTCCGGTCACCGAAGCCGCATCAATGATCTCAGCGCGCAGTTCCTCGGAAAGCCGGGGTAGATCGTCTGGGGTGAGCATTTTCAGATCAGCCGGGACACAGACCCGGTCGAGAAGCGGCGTAGACACTGTCATGATACAAAGAAGCCTTGCGGATACAGCCCGTCTGGTTATCGGTTCGGCGCGGCCGGGACCTCCCGACCCTTTTGGGGCCGCCCTTGTGAGTTAGTCTCATCCGACCATTCGGCCGGTTGGCGGCGGACTATGGCAGAGTTGTCCGGAGCAGAAAAGACCCCTCAACGGCTTTTTGAGTAGACGCGACCCTTCCACGCGCCACCCGTCCCGCGCGCATAGGCCATAGCCGATTCCACCGTCATCGCGGTGTACAGAACGGCCGCGATCGGCAGGCTCAAACTCCAAGCCAAGGGCAGATGATGATAGCGCACCGTCGGCGCATAGACCCCCGCCAGGGCCGCAAGCGGGGCCAACAGCCCGCAGATCTCAACGCCGCCGGTGCCGGCGGCCAGACGGGCCACGGCGACGATCGCCGCTGCCAGGGGCACACCATAAAGCACCGCCATCGCTGCCACGGTTGCGGCCACCAAGGACCAGCGATAATCCAATTGCGTAAAGGCGGTTCGTCGAACCATGATCCAGAATGCCCGCAACGAACGGTAGCGCCGCAGGGACCGGCTATGCTCTGCCAGGCCCAGCCAGATGCCGTGCCCGTGTTGCTTGATCAGGGCTGCCAGCGCGCAGTCATCGATCAGCGCGCCGCGGATGGCGGCCAGTCCACCGGCGGCCGCCAAGGCCTCGGCGCGCACCAGCACGCAGCCGCCGGCCGCCGCCGCAGTGGCGACCTGCCGGTTGTTCACGGCCGGAAACGGATAGAGCTTCTGAAAGAAGAAAATGAAGGCCGGCACCAGCAGCTTCTCCCAAAAGGACCGGGTTGCCAGCCGCACCATTAACGACACCAGGGCCCGATCTTCGGCCAGGGCCTTGGCGACCAGGGTGCGCACTGTGCCCGGCCCATGCACGATATCGGCATCGGTGAACCAGAAGAATGGCGGCGCCCCGTCGTGCTGCGCATGCTCCACGCCATGCTGCAAGGCGGCCAGCTTGCCCGACCAGCCCGGTGCCAGCGGCGGGGCTGTCAGCACCGTCACACCCGGCACCGCCTGCGCGCGCTGGGCCGTGCCGTCGTCAGACCCGTCATCCACCAGGATCGTGCGCATTACGCCGGGATAATCCTGCCCCGCCAGGCTATGCAGGCAGGCTTGGATGGTGTCCGCCTCGTTGCGGGCGGGCACGATGACGGCCACATCCGGCCAGTCGCGCGGTTCAGGCGGATCGCCCAGCCGTTGGTCGGCGCGCCAGAAGCCGTGCCGGCTGAGCATCAGGCACAGGATCGCCGCAAGCGAGGCCAGGCTGAGCCAAATCATGCCGCCCGCGCCAGGCCCTTCAGGGCGGCCACCAAGGCTTGCGGCTTGGACAATTCCACCCGGGTGGCCAGCGGATCGAGGCGCCTGAGCCGCGCGATCAGGGTCTCGGCGATGGACACGATGACCGCGGATTCCCAAGCCAGGCGCCGGCTGCTCAAGCGCCCGGGCAGCGTGCGCGCTTCGTCCATCAAGACCTCACACCCGTTAAGGCAGCGGTCGAGCACCTGGCGCAGCCCCGGCGTCAGGGCCGGCTGTGTAAGATCGGCATCCGTCGCGCCGGCCTCGGCCATCCAGTCCTGCGGCAGATAGATCCGATCCAGCGTGCGGGCATCCTCGCTGCAATCCTGCAGATGATTGATCACCTGCAAAGCGTTGCACAAGGCGTCGGAGGCCGGCCAGCCGGCGCGATCCTCGCCATGCAGGTCGAGCAGATAGCGGCCGACCGGCGCTGCGGAGCGGTTGCAATAGGCCATCAGCTCGGCCCAGTCGGCATAGCGGGTCTTCACCGCATCCTGCTTGAACGCGGAAATCAGGTCATGGCCGTGCTGCGTCGGCACACCGGTGGCGGCCAGGCTGTGATGCAGGGCGACCGCCTTGTCATAGCCGGGGCCGGGCGGGTCATTCTCCAGCGCCGCGGCGAAGCCCTCCAGCCGCGCAATCTTCTCCTCCGCGCCCAGCACGGCTGTGTCGGCGACATCGTCGATGGCGCGGGCGAAGGCATAGAAGCAGGCGACATGGGGCCTGAGGCGCTTGGCGATCAAGACGGAGCCGACGGGAAAATTCTCATCCCCTGCGCCCTTGCCCGATGGCAATTCCGGATGGGTCATGGCAGCCTGCCTCACCGTCAAATACCGATACCGATGCGCCGGTCCGCTTAGGGCCTTCATCGATCAATCGCGATCGCGCTTGATCGGACGAACAGGCCCGCCGCCCGTTGCGCGAGCAAGTTTATCCGACCGATTGGCATCGCACAGCGGGTCCACTCGGTCGGATGGTGCTCTAACCGCCTGGGCCGGCGGCGTCCAGCACCCACGCCCCGCCTTATCCCGGCGCTCACACCGAATTTTGACGCCCCACCCCGCCGCCACCCTTGTCAAGCCGCCACCACCCGCGTATCACACGCGCTCGGTTGTCAATGCACCCGTAGCTCAGCTGGATAGAGCGCTGCCCTCCGAAGGCAGAGGTCAGAGGTTCGAATCCTCTCGGGTGCGCCAAATTTCTTTATATATTTCAGAGACTTAGAGAAAGGTCATTTTCGCCGAATTGGGACCGTGACCGAAAACGTGACCATTTCGTGCCCACGGTGTTTTTGCGCACTTTGGTCATCCGAGCGAGCTCGGGGAAAAAATGATCCCTGTCGTGAAACCGGCATTCCTGCGAATGAGCTGCATCACCGGCTCGCTCAATCCTCTAAAATATGCACCATCAGCTCGCCAACGGGCACCCGGAAATAGGTGCATAGCTTGTCGATGATTTCCGACGAAGCATTATAACCTCGGTGATTAGCGATCTTCGAAAGAGTGGTTCGGTGGATACCGGTAGCCTCCGCGATTTCGTCAAGAGTGATACGCCGACCCTCGCGAAATTCACGATCCGCAATCAGTTCCTTCAATCGAAACCGCAGCACTTGTTGCCTCCTCATCTTCAAATGTGCCTATGGATCACTAATCGTGCTTGACAGGCACATTCTGATGCTCCATATGTAGCGTATACCCAACGCACATAGCCTGAGGAGCTCGAACGATGAACCAAACCTATCTCACCACAGATGAATTGGCCAGTCGGATTAAGTATGATGTGCGGACAATCAGGGAGCGCCTAAAGGACTCAGTCCTGCTGGAGGGGGTGCATTACATCCGGCCCTTCGGTGGTCGCAAAATTCTCTATGTCTGGGAGAAGATCGAAGCCGATATGGGCAAGCCGAGCGAGGCGAACAGCTTCGCTGAATTGGAGGCCTAAGCCATGGCCAGCGTCGGCACCCGGTTTGGCAAGCTCTATGTGGATTTCCGTGTCGATGGGCATCGCTATCGTGAAAACACTGGCATCTCAGATACGCCTACCAACCGCCGCAAAGTCGGCACGTTGGTCAAGAAGATGGATGCCGAGATCACACTGGGCAGCTTCAGCTACCGTAAATACTTCCCGCAGAGCCCAAACGCTGACTTATTCGAGCAGCGCGGCGAGACCAGGGCAAAAGCAAGCGACCAACGTGTCACCTTCGCCGAGTTCTGCGAGACCTGGTTTGTTCAGAAGCGTGTCGAATGGCGCAAATCCTATGCGGATACGATCCGGATCAGCTTGGATCGCTATCTAATCCCGGAATTCGGTAACAGCCCGGTCGAAACCATTACCAAAGCCATGATGCTGGATTTTCGGTCCAGCCTCGCGGGAAAGACTGGCAAGGCCCAGGGTGCGACCATGTCCACCTCTCGCATCAATCACATTATGACGCCGCTGCGGATGATTATCACGGAAGCGGCCGACCGATATGCTTTCACTAACCCCTGGCAGAATATCAAGCCCCTCAAGGAACCCAGGACACAGGTGGAGCCCTTCAGCTTGGACGAAGTGAACCAAATCCTGACTACCATCAGACCTGATTTTCGCACCTACTTCACTGCACGCTTCTTCACCGGCCTGCGCACCAGCGAGATTGACGGCTTGAAGTGGCGCTATGTGGACTTCGAGCGTCGCCAGATCCTAGTTCAGGAAGCCCTTGTGCAAGGCCGGATGGTCCCAACGAAAACGGACGGATCTCAACGGGCCGTGGATATGAGTGCGCCTGTCTACGACGCGCTTAAGTCACAGTATCAGAGAACCGCAACGCTCAGCGATTTCGTCTTCTGCACTCGCACAGGACAACCCCTCCTGAACCGAAACGTCTCGCGGCGCATTTGGCTGCCCTTGCTCCGCCATCTGGGCCTCAGGGAGCGCCGCCTCTATCAGACCCGTCATACAGCAGCGACCCTGTGGCTGGCCGCCGGTGAAAACCCCGAGTGGATTGCTCGCCAGATGGGCCACACGACCACCGAAATGCTGTTCCGCGTCTATTCCCGATACGTCCCCAACCTGACCCGCCGCGACGGATCCGCCTTCGAGCGGCTGTTGGCGGCGGAATTCTCTTCGCCAGAAAAGGAAACTCACCATGACTAAACCCCGCTATCGAACCGCAGTGATCCGCACCAAAGGTATCCACCCGCGCTGCAATTGGTTAGGCAAGGCAGACCCCAAAGGCGCGCATGAAGATGATACTTCTTGCCATCCTGACTATGAGGCCCTGGAAACCGAGGTGGCCATGGCATGCAATGACCTGTCCGGAGACGGCTATCGCATCTTGCAAACGGTGGGGCTCAAAGCCGGTTTCGGTGCTTGGGGCGTCGACAAGGGTCTAGAGCCGATTCAGTTTAATCCAGGTCATATCCTGCAGCGGCGAAGAAGTTTGCGCATTCGGTTGGCGTGAAGGCGTCGAGGGATTGTGCGATGGCGTTCCAGAGGTCGTCGACCGTTCGGGCGGCGGCCTTTCTAAGCA
>JBHJGS010000053.1:0-64322 GCA_050331575.1 Rhodothalassiaceae bacterium
GCCTTTGGGGTTCGCCGTTTTGGTGACCCCGGAGCACGCCGCTATCGTGGGCGCGAACGTCTTAAAAACGACGGGCGCGCCGACCTATTTTTCCCCCGACGATCTCGAAGAGACGGGGCTCGCCTTCGCCGACCTGCCCCACGAGCCGGGCCAGGCCGCCATCGTGGTGTTGGGCGGGGACTCGAAAACCCATCGGTTCACCCGCGCCGCCGCCGACCGCCTCGAAGGCCAGCTGCGCGCCCTTGCGCCGAAATGGCGGCTGCGGATCACGGCGTCCCGACGCACCCCGATCGAGGTCCGCGCCCGGTTCCGGGCGGTGGCCGACGCGATCGGCGCGCGCTATTGGGAAGGGCCCGACGACGGCCCGAACCCTTATCTCGCCTGGCTGATGTTCTCAAAGGCCGCGATCGTGACCGAAGACAGCGCGAACATGCTTTCGGACGCCGCCTATTTCGGCATGCAGATCCAGATCGCCCGGCTCGACGGGCGGGCTGCGAAGTTCGACCGCCTGCACCAAAGCCTGATCGACCAAGGGGCCGCGCGGTGGTTCGACGGCGGATTGGCGACCTGGACCTACGAACCTTTGCGCGAAGCCG
Organism: Rhodothalassiaceae bacterium; assembly: GCA_050331575.1. GTDB lineage: Bacteria > Pseudomonadota > Alphaproteobacteria > Sphingomonadales > Rhodothalassiaceae > JBHJGS01. The sequence goes on from JBHJGS010000053.1 coordinate 597, forward strand.
ACCGTGTCGCCGACATTATCGTGGAGCGGCTGCTGGCCCGCCATCCGCAACCGGCCATCCCGCCCATCGGACAGGGTCAGTGACGATATCACATTTCTCAATGTCTTGTTTTATAACAGTTAATTTGACTCTTGGGCGTGACAGAGCGACATCGGTGGAATGACGGCGCACATCCACGAGCATACCCACCCGCCCGCGGATCTCGACACGCGGGACGCGCGCCGTCGCGTTGCGGCCGCAGCGCTCCTGACCGGCGGCTTCATGGTCGCAGAGGTGGTGGGCGGGCTGATCTCAGGCTCACTCGCGCTGCTGGCGGACGCCGCGCATATGATGACAGATTCGGCGAGCCTGGCCCTCGCTTGGCTCGGCTACCGGCTGGCGCAACGGCCTGCGGACTCGACGCGGAGTTTCGGCTTCGCGCGCGTGCCGATCCTCGCCGCCTTCGCCAATGGATTGGGACTGATCGTGCTCGCGATCTGGATCGTCATCGAAGCGGCTGGTCGGCTGACGAACCCGCAGCCGGTGATGGGCGATGTCTTGCTGCTGATCGCGGTCGGCGGGCTTGTTGTGAATTTGATCGCCTTCGCCATCCTGCACGGCGGGGCGCGGGACGATCTCAATCTGCGCGGCGCGCTGTGGCATGTCGCCGGCGACCTCCTTGGCTCGTTAGCGGCGATTGCGGCGGCGGGGGTCATCCTGCTGACGGGCTGGACGCCGATCGATCCGCTCTTGTCAGTTCTCGTCGCGGGCCTGGTCACGATCGCCGGTTGGCGGATCGTGCGGGAATCGGGCCACATCCTGATGCAGGGCGCGCCGCCCGGCCTAGACTGCGCGGTGATCAAGGCTGATATCGCCAAGAACGCCGGCGACATCGACCGGATCGTCGACTTTCATGTCTGGGCGATCACCGAAACCTCGCCCATGGCCACCGTTGTAGCGGTCGCGGCGCGGGGCGTCTCACCCGACCGTGTCCGCAATGCGATCAAGGACCGGCTCAGAGCCAAATTCGGGATCGACCATTCGACAGTAGAGGTGCATGGCACGGCGCCTTAAGACCCGCTGCACGGAGCCGTGAGCGCAGAGGGGCTTTATTCCGTCCGCGCCAATCCCCATACCACAGCGTCGAACGAGTTACGGCCCGCCCCATGCCGGGCGAAGGAGAGACCCATGACCGAGACCCGCCACAGCGAAGTGCTGATCATCGGCTCCGGCCCCGCCGGCTGGACCGCCGCGGTCTACGCCGCCCGCGCCCTGCGCAAGCCTCTGGTCGTCACCGGCCTGCAGCCGGGCGGCCAGCTGACCATCACCACCGATGTGGAGAATTATCCCGGCTTCGCCGATCCCATCCAGGGGCCCTGGCTGATGGAGCAGATGAAGGCGCAGGCGGAGAATGTCGGCACCGAGATCGTCCAAGACTATATCGCCGAGGTCGATCTGACGGCGCGTCCGTTCAAGGCGGTGGGCGACAATGGCACCGTCTATACCGGAGATACCTTGATCATCGCCACCGGCGCCCAGGCGCGCTGGCTGGGGCTGACCAGCGAGGAGGCGTTCAAGGGCTTCGGCGTGTCCGCCTGTGCCACTTGCGACGGCTTCTTTTATCGCAATCGCCAGGTGGCGGTCGTCGGCGGCGGCAATACCGCGGCAGAAGAAGCGCTGTTCCTGACCAATTTCGCCGAAAAGGTCACGCTGATCCACCGCCGGGACAGCCTGCGCGCGGAGAAGATCCTGCAGGATCGGCTGTTCGCCAATGACAAGGTCGAGGTGATCTGGGATCATGTCGTCGATGAGGTGACCGGCACGGACGATCCCAAGGGGGTGACCGGCCTCAGACTGCGCCACGCCAAGACCGGCGCGCTTCGCGAGATCGCCACCGACGGCCTGTTCGTGGCGATCGGCCATGACCCGGCGACCCAGCTGTTCCGCGGCCAGGTGGAGATGGACGGCTCCGGCTATATCCTGACGGCTCCTGACAGCACCGCGACCAATGTCCCTGGCGTCTATGCCGCTGGCGATGTGTCCGACCCGATCTACCGCCAGGCTGTCACCGCGGCGGGCATGGGCTGTATGGCGGCGTTGGAGGCGGAACGCTTTCTGGCGGAGCAGGAGGTAACCGGGGCCCAGGCCGCCGCCTAGGGGGCGGTCCCGGGTCTCATGTCCGTGCCAATCCCAGTCCCGGTCAGACCGCTTTCACGCCGGTGATGAAGGTCTGGACGGTATTGACCAACTGGTCATAGCCGTGTTTGGCCACTTTTGCGGCATCGTCCAATGCGTCGGCCTGCTGGCCGGTGTCGCGCGCCAGGCTTTTGACCCGGTCCACGGATTGGTCCACCCGGCTGGTCCGCTCGGTCGTCCGGGTCATATGCTGCAAGATGGTGTCGCTGACCTGGGTTTGTCGCTCCACGGCCTTCGCGGCTTCTGACTGCGCCTCGTCAACGCTTTCGATAATCTTGGTCACGGTCTGCAGTTCTTCCGCGCCGCGCCGGATCGAACTTTGAATGCCGGCGATCTGGTCGCAGATTTCCGTGGTGGCTTTGGCGGTCTGGGTGGCCAGCGACTTTACCTCGCCGGCGACGACTGCAAAGCCACGTCCGGCCTCGCCCGCCCGGGCCGCCTCAATGGTCGCGTTCAAGGCAAGCAGATTGGTCTGTTCGGCGATTGTCGAAATCAGCTCGATAATCTCCTCGATCCGCTCAGCAGCGCCAACCAGGTCGCGCATGGTCCGGTCCGTTGCCCCAACCGCGGTCACCGCACGATGGGCTTGCTCGCAGGAATGGCCAATCCGCTGTGCGGTCGTGTGCAGGGTGTCGGCCAGATCGGCCCCCAAGGCTACGACCTGTTCAACAGTCTGTTTAGCGTCTTCCGAGGCGCTGGCGGCTTGATCGGCTTCCTGAGACGAAAGCGACGCATCAGAGCGCAGGCGCTGGGCCAGCTCAGAAAACATGTCCGAGCGCTTGGCCATATCGCCCAGCAGCGCCGAAACGGACCGCTCGAACGCTTGGAGCAGGTCGGCGATCTGCTTGGCGCGGGCCAGCTCCACCTCAGCCTGCTGCGCGCGCTTTTCCGCCTGGTCTGCGGCTGCGGCCGAGAGCTCGGCATTGCGGCGCGCTTGCGCTTCATTCTCCTCCATCATCGACCGGCTTTCATCCTGCAACCGCGCATTGTCCATCAGGCTTTGTCGAAACACGACCAGGGCGCGCGCCATTTCGCCCAGCTGGTCCGCCCGATCCTCCCCGACGATGGCTTGAGAGATATCGCCCTGGGCCATGGCGCGCATCAAATCGGTCATCCCGGTGATATGGGCACAGGTGCTGGCGACGCGCCGCCACATGACCAGGCCGGCGACCAGTACCAGAATCATCAACGGCACCGCGGAAATCAGCAGGGTTGTCAGCAAGCCTTGGCTGGCCTGATCGCTTAAGCTGCGCGCGGTGCGCTCCGACAGGTTCAAGATCCGCGTGATACTGGCCTGAAGCGCCTGACCTTGCTGCTGCAACCGGCTGGGAGTGGGAATGGCGCCGGCCGCCTGCAAGCCCAGCAGGATCCGGGCGTCGGATTCCCAACGGGCTGAGACGTCCCGCAGGGCGGCGACTTCGCGGCGCGTTTCCTCCGACAGCGCCGATGTCGCCACGGCATCAAGGGCGTCGGCAAGCTGCGCCAGCGGGGGGTCGAATTGCGCCTGTAACTGCGCCTGCGGGATCAACTCGGTCATCGCCAAGGCCCGCCCGACGACCGCCTGGGCATCCTGGAAGGCTTGGTCGAGCGCATCGGCGCCGGCCGCAATTGCCAGCGACCGGTCAACCAGCGAACCGATCTGGCGGGCATTGGAAAGACCCAGATAGCTGACCCAGCCGACCGAGCCGACGGCCAAAGCGAACAGAATGAAAAACGGCACCAACAAGCGGATTTTGATGCACATAGCGGAATGTCTCAGTCAGCGGGGAGGATTGGAGCGGGAATGTATGTCTCGTCCGCAGACAAGCTTTCCAGGAACGCCACCAAATCGGCGACTTCCTGATCAGAGAGCGCCAGTGGCTTGATCTGCGGGGATAAAGACGGGCGCTGAACGCCGCCGCTTGCATAATGCCAGATCACCGCCTCCAAATCGGCCAGCGCGCCATTGTGCATGTAGGGCGCGCGGGCCGCCACTTCGCGCAGACCCGGGGTTTTGAAGGCGTAGCGGGCGGTTTCAGGCGCATCGGCCCCAAGCACGCCGGCTCGCCCCAGATCGGTCGTGTCCAGCCCGATATCGTGAAAGTCCTGGTCGGTGAAGTTCCAGCCCTGGTGACACAAGGCGCAATGGGCCTTGGTGTTGAACAGGATGAAGCCGCGCTTGGCTGCTTGCGGCAGGGCCGCCTCATCGCCCTCGACCCAACGGTCGAAGGGCGTGGTGCCGGAGACCACGGTGCGCTCATATGTGGCGATGGCCCGCAAGATGGTGTCTTGGGTGACGCCGCTGTCCGGGAAAATCTGCGCAAACCAAGTGCGGTAGCCGGCCAGCGCGCGCACCCGGGGGACAATGACATCGAACGTATTGTTCATCTCCGCCGCCGCCGTAATCGGGCCGATGGCTTGATGCTCCAACGTGTCAGCGCGCCCGTCCCAGAAAAAATGCTTGCCCCAGGCGGCGTTCAAAATCGTCGGCGCCTGGCGCGGCAGTTTCACATTGGAGGCTCCCACCGCCCGGTCGACGGGCACTTCCCAGCCGAAGGAGGGGTTGTGGCAGGCCACGCAACTCATATTCTGCGGCCCGGAGAGCCGCGGGTCGAAGAACAGCATCTTGCCCAAAGTGGCCAGTTGCAGGCTATAGGGTGTGGCGTCAGGAAACGGAATGGTGTCTGGCCGCTGGTATTGAGCCTTCAAGTCCTGGATCTCTTGGTCGGATACAACGCGCCCGTTCATTGAAATCTGCGCGATAGTAACCGAGCTTCCGCCCAAGAGCGAACAAATAAGAATGACAGAAGAGAAGAGGCCATTCCTCATCCAAGCCACCTGCTGAGGTTAATTGATGTCGTCAAACCTCAGTTTAGACAGACTTGTTTAAAGCTCTGTCACTAATTGTGTATCAATTTGTAAGCCGATGTCGAATATTTCCTTTTCTCACGGCCGTGGGGCTCTAGACGGTCTGGCCCCTGGCCGGCAGGCGCAGGAAGTGCAGCAGTGTGTCCAGACCGGTGTGGCGCAGATTGGCGGTCAGATGTGGGATCAGCGCCGGCTTGGCACGCATGCCGAAGCCGCGCCCGGCCAGATCGATCATGCGCGCATCATTCGCACCATCGCCCAAAGCCACGGCATCGGCGGGATCGACCGCCTCGGCCGTGAGCGCCTGTTCAAGCACCTGCCGTTTGCCGTCGGGGCCCAAAATGGGCGGCACCGCGCGGCCGGTCAGAACGCCGTCGGCCAGCTCCAGCCGATTGGCGTGATGCGCGTCAAATCCCAGCGCTTCGGCGACCCGGCCGGTGAAGACGGTGAAACCGCCGGAGGCCAGGATGCAGTGCACACCGGCGGCTTTCAGCCCGGCCAGCAAGGTCGCCGCGCCGTCGGAAAAGCGCACCCGCTCCGCATAGACCTGCGCCAAGGCGGCTTCTTCCAGTCCCTGCAGAAGCGCCAACCGCTCGGCCAGGGCGCCGGCAAAATCCAGCTCGCCCTGCATCGCCCGCTCGGTGATCGCCGCCACTTGAGCCTTGACGCCGACAAAATCGGCCAATTCGTCGATGCACTCCACGGCGATGATGCTGCTGTCCATATCCGCGATGAACAGCTTGACCGGGGGCAGCGGCAGCGGCTGCACGCACCAGTCCACCGGCAGAGCCGCCAAGCGCCGGCCGATATCGGCGAGGTCCTCGCCGGTCTCCGCCTCCCAGAAACGGCGGCTTATCAAGCGGCCGGGACCGGCGGGCGCCAAGCGCTGCACAGCAGCGGTGAGCGCGTCGCCGTCTGCCGGCTTGACGGCCAGGCTGATCAGACGATGCATAAGGCGGATGATAGATCGAGCAGGGACATGGGACGCGCTGCTTATGGCAGGGCCGACGGCGGCGGGCAAGTCGGCCCTGGCGCTGAGCTTGGCGCTGGCCCAGGTAGACAGCCGCCCGATCACCGTGATCAATGCCGACAGCATGCAGGTCTATGCCGATCTGGACATCCTGTCCGCCCGGCCTGATGCTGCGGCGTTGGCGGCTGTACCGCACCGGTTGTACGGCCATGTCGACGGTGCTGTGGCCTATTCCGTGGCGCAGTGGCTGAGTGACGCAAAGGCGGCCCTGGCCGAGGCGTGGGCGGCGCAGCGCCTGCCGGTGCTGGTGGGCGGGACGGGGCTGTATTTTCAAGCGGTGATCGAGGGGCTGGCCGAGGTACCGGCAATTCCGCAAGCGCTGCGCACGCAGGTGCGCGCACTGGCGAGCCGCGAAGGCGCTGAGGGTCTGGCGCGGCGTTTGCGGGCGGCTGACCCGGGCGCTGAGCTGCCGGGGGACCGGCAGCGCCTGGCGCGGCAGTTGGAGGTCGTGCTCGCCCATGGCCAGCCGCTGCGGGCGTTCCAGGCCGAGGCGCCGCCGGGGCCGCTGGCCGGGCGGCGCTGGCTGGGCGTGGTACTGGACCTGCCGCGGCCGGCGCTTTACGCCCGCTGCGACGCCCGGTTCGACGCCATGATGGCAGCCGGTGCCTTGGCCGAGATCGACCGACTCTTGGCCCGGGATCTGCCGCCCGACCGGCCGGTGCTCAAGGCGCTGGGCGTGCCGCCGCTGATCGCCTACCGCCGCGGCGAGACCGACCTGGACACCGCCATCGCCCTGGCCAAGCAGGATACCCGGCGCTATGCCAAACGCCAGCTGACTTGGTTCCGCAACCGCTTCGGTGCGTGGCCGCGCCTGCCCGCCGGCTCCGAGGCCAGCGCTTGCCTGATCGCCCTGATGGAGACAGCGACACCATGATGACCGTTTATCGCGATGCCGATATCGATGCGGGCCTGTTGCACGGCATGACCGTGGCGGTCATCGGTTATGGCAATCAGGGCCATGCCCACGCCCTGAATCTGCGCGACAGCGGCGTGGACACCCTAGTCGGTGCGCGCCCGGGCGGGTCGGCCGCCGCGCGCGCAACACAAGACGGCTTTCAGCCGCTGGCCGTGGCGGAGGCGGCAGCCCGAGCAGATATGCTGATGCTCAGCCTGCCCGATGAGGTGCTGCCGCAGGTCTATGCCGACGAGATCGCGCCGCAGCTGAAGCCGGCGGCCGCGGTCGGCTTCGCGCACGGGCTGGCGGTGCATTTCGGCCAAATCGTGCCGCGCGCCGATCTGGACGTGTTTCTGGTCGCGCCGAAGGGCGCCGGGCGCTGGTTACGGCACCGCTATGAGCACGGCAGCGGGCTAGCCGCCTTGGCCGCGGTGCATCAGGATGCCTCCGGCCGGGCGTTCGCAAAGGCCCTGGCCTATGCCGGCGCCATCGGCTGCGGCCGCGCCGGCATCGTGCAAACCAGCTTCAAGGATGAATGCGTCACCGACCTGTTCGGGGAGCAGGCCGTGTTGTGCGGTGGCCTGCCGGGATTGTTACGCGCCGGTTATGAGACCCTGGTCGCTGCCGGCTATTCCCCGGAACTGGCGTATTTCGAATGCGTGCAGGAAGCCAAGCTGATCGTCGACCTGATCGCTGAGCGCGGCTTTGATGCGATGCGCCAGGCGATCTCCAACACGGCGGAATATGGCGGGTATCGTGCCCAAGAGCGTCTGATCGACGAGCCGTTGCGCCGCAGCATGCAGCAGATTCTGCGCGATATCGAAGACGGCCGCTTCGCCGATCGCCTGGCAAGCGAGGGGCGCACGGCGGTGATGCAGGACCTGCGCGGCCGCCACACCGATGCGCAACTGGAACAAGCCGGCCGGTTTGTGCGCGGGCTGGACCCGGGCCATTAACCTTGGCTTAACACAGCCACGCTTGCACGGCATTCATCCCGTGCGCTAAGGCTCATCGCTCAATCCGGCGTGTAGCGCGGCCAATTTCTCGGGCTGGTCCGGCCGCCCCCGGTTGCGCAAGAGAGGTTCCGACAAGTCCATGTTCCAAAAACTCTTCGGCATGTTCTCGTCCGACATGGCGATCGATCTCGGCACGGCCAACACGCTGGTGTTCGTGAAGGGCCGCGGCATTGTCTTGAATGAGCCCAGCGTGGTCGCCACCACCGTGGCCAAGGGCCGCAAACAGGTGGTCGCGGTGGGCGACGAGGCCAAGTTGATGCTGGGCCGCACTCCCGGCCATATCGAGGCGATCCGGCCCTTGCGCGATGGCGTCATCGCGGATTTCGATGTTGCGCGGGACATGATCCAGCATTTTATCCGCAAGGTGCATAATCGGTCCTTTGCCAGCCCGCAGGTGGTGATCTGCGTGCCGTCCGGCTCTACGGCGGTGGAACGGCGGGCCATCCGGGAAGCCGCCGAGGATGCCGGCGCCTCGAAGGTCTATCTGATTGAGGAGCCGATGGCCGCGGCAATCGGGGCAGGCCTGCCGGTCACGGCCCCATCCGGCTCGATGATCGTGGATATCGGCGGCGGCACCACCGAGGTGGCGGTGCTGTCTTTGGGCGGCATTGTCTATGCCACCAGCGTGCGCGTCGGCGGCGACAAAATGGACGAAGCGATCATCGCCTATATCCGCCGCAACCATAATCTGATGATCGGCGAGGCGACGGCGGAGCGCATCAAGAAGGAAATCGGCACCGCCATGCAGCCACCCGACGGCACCGGCAAGTCGATGGACATCAAGGGCCGCGACCTGATGAACGGCGTGCCCAAGGAGATCAAGATCAATCAGATGCAGATCGCCGAGGCGCTGGCCGAACCGGTTGGCCAAATCGTTGAAGGCGTCAAGGTGGCCTTGGAGCATACCGCGCCGGAACTGGCCGCCGATATCGTCGACAAAGGGATCGTGCTGACCGGCGGCGGCGCGTTGCTGACCGACCTGGATAAGGTTTTGCGCAACGCCACGGGCCTACCCGTGTCGATTGCCGAGGAACCGTTAACCTGTGTCGCGTTAGGGACGGGACGGGCGCTGGAAGACGAAGAGCTGAAAAACGTCCTCATCGCCGAGGAGTGACCCTTAAACCGGAGAGGAAGCGGTGGCACTGCGCGCACGTTCAGCATCAGCAACGTCGCTGCGGTCACTAAGGCTTTGGGCCTTTTTGCTGCTCATGCTCACCGGCGTCTCGCTGATTGCGTTGACCCGCATGGAACATCCGCTGGTGCGCACCACCCGCACCGCGCTGACCGACGCGGTCGCCCCGATTTTATCGGCTTTGAACCAGCCGGTGGCTTGGGGCGATCAGGGTATTGCCTGGGTGCGCGGCTGGGCCAATACCCATGCGCGCAACGCGCGGCTGGAGCGAGAATTGGCCTCGCTGCCGGCGCTGCAGGCCGAACTGGTTCGACTGCAAAAAGAGAATGCACAGCTGCGTCAGCAAATCAGCATGATCCCCGAGCCCGCCGAAGTGCGCTTGTCAACGCGGGTTGTTGGCGTGTCCGGCGGCGCCTTCGTCCGGAATGTGATCATCGAAGGCGGGCGCACCGACGGTTTGGCCTATGGCCTCCCGGTCACGGACAGCCGCGGCGTGGTCGGCCGCATTATTGAGGTCGGCGCGCGGACCGGCCGGGTGCTGCTGATATCCGACTTGAACAGCCGGGTGCCGGTTTTCGTCGGCGCCAGCCGTATGCCGGCGATCGCGGCCGGGCGGAATCGCGAATTGCTTGCGTTGGAATTCTTGCCGGATCGGTCGCTGCCGCAGGTCGGCGATCAGGTTGTCACATCCGGCCATGGCGGGGTGTTTCCGCCAGGTCTGCTGGTCGGCCAGGTGGTGCGTGTGTCGCGCTCTGGTGCCTTGGTGCTGCCCGCGGCGGGGTTGGACCGGCTTGAGATTGTGCAGGTCCGCCGGGTCCTGCCGCGCGGTCCGGCCGAACCGCAGGAGCTGTTCAGCGGCATCGATGAGGCCGTGCAATGATAGCCGAAGACCGCCTGGCGCCGGTCAGCGCGTTGGTGCTCACAGCCCTGCTCTTGCTGGTGCTGGCAATGCCGTTCGGGCGCACCGACGAGCCTTTCCTCCGCCCGATGGTTCCGATAATGTTCACCTACTATTTCACCGTCGAGCAACCGCGGCGCCTGCCGCTGATCGCCTTGGCGCTTTTGGGTTTATTGCAGGACATTCTGACCGGGGGCATTCTGGGGCTGAACATGACCCTGCTGTTGATTACCCGACTGCTGCTGGAGTTGCAGTTGCCAACCTTCCAGACCTGGCCGGCATTGAGCGGGTGGCCGGGCTTCGTGCCGGTGGCCGCCGTGGCCGGGCTGATCGGCTGGATCGTGGGGTGCATCTATGCGGCGGGCCTGCAGCCGCCGATGTGGGTGCTGTTCCAGACCGCTGTGACCATTGCCACCTATCCCTTGTTCGCCGTGATGTTTGCGCGGCTCGACCGGGGAGGCCAGGCATGAGGCGGCGCCGGCGCAAGAGCCTGGTCAATCCGATCGTGAAGCAGGACCGCGGCCGGGTGTTCAACCGCCGGGCCTTTCTGGTGATGGGCGCGCAAGGCATAGCCAGCCTGACCCTGTTCGGGCGGCTATACTATTTGAGCGTGGTGCACGGCCAGGAATATCGCATGCTGGCGGAGGAGAACCGCGTCTCGGTCCGCCTGCTGGCGCCGCGCCGCGGCCGTATCCTTGATCGCGACGGCCGGGTCTTGGCCGGCAACCGCCAGGATTATCGGGTATATTTGATCCCCGAGCAGGTCAAAGATCTGGCGGATACGCTGTATCGGCTGGGCCAGGTCGTTGATCTGAGCCCCGCCCAGATCGCCAGCATCAAGCGCCAGGTCAAAGCCAGGCGTGGCTTCTTGCCGATTACCGTCCGCGAGAATCTCGACTGGGAGAGTTTTGCGCGCATCAATGTTGAAAGCGCGGTTCTGCCGGGCGTTCAGCCCGACTCCGGCACCACCCGCTGGTATCCGGAGGGCATGGCGACCTCGCAACTGGTTGGCTATGTCGGCACGCCGGCGCCGGATGAGTTGACCGGGGATCCGTTATTGCAGGTTCCAGGCTTCAAGCTGGGCAAGCAGGGTATCGAAAAGGCATTTGACCCGCTGCTACGCGGAGCGGCTGGCAGCGCCAAGGTGGAGGTCAATGCCTATGGCCGGGTCATCCGGGAGCTGGACCGCCGCACCGGCCAGACCGGCCGGGACATCAGCTTGACCATCGACCGCGACTTGCAGCGGATCGCCGCTGCACGCCTGGGGGAGGAAAGCGCCGGCGTGATCGTGATGGACGTGGCGCGCGGTGACATCCTGGTGCACGCGTCCACGCCCAGCTATGACAGCAACGAAATGAATATCGGCATCAGCCGCGAAAACTGGCAGGCGCTGTTGGATGATCCGCGCAAGCCGTTGGTGAACAAATGCACCTATGGCCAGTATCCGCCCGGCTCAACCTTCAAGATGGTGGTGGCGCTGGCCGCGCTGAAGGCCCAGGTGATCGAGCCGGACGAGCGGGTCTTTTGCAATAGCCGCTATCCCTTCGGCGACCGCGTCTTTCATTGCTGGAAGCGCGGCGGCCACGGCTGGGTCGATATGCACAAGGCGATTGCGCAATCCTGTGACTGCTATTTCTACGACGTCGCCAACCGCCTCGGAATTGCGCCGATCGCAGCACAGGCCCGGGCCTTCGGCCTGGGCCAGACTTATGATCTGGAGCTGCCCGGCGAGTCGCGCGGCTTGGTGCCGACAGAGGCCTGGAAGCGGGCAACCTTGGGCCAGCCCTGGGTTGGCGGTGACACGCTGAATGTCGGCATCGGGCAGGGCGCATTGCTGGCAACGCCGTTGCAGTTGGCGGTGATGACCGCGCGCTTGGCCAATGGCGGCAAGGCGGTTCTGCCGCACCTCATCCATGCACTGGATGGCGTGCCGGTGGAGCGACGGCAAGCGCCCGATATGGGGGTGGATCCCGCGCATTTGGCGCTGATCCGTACGGCCATGCGGGGGGTGCTGGAACTGCGCGGCACCGCTTATGCCTCCCGCCTGCGGCTGGACGGGGTCGCCATGGCCGGTAAGACCGGCACAGCCCAGGTTCGTCGCATCACCCAGCAGGACCGGGCGGACAATGTCAGTCAAGACGAAAAGCCCTGGGCGGAGCGGCACCACGCCTGGTTTGTCGGTTTCGCCCCGTATGAGGCGCCGCGCTATGCCATTGCCGTGTTCATCGAACATGGCGGCGGCGGTTCGTCTGCGGCAGCACCGGTGGCGCGGGACATTATGCAGGCCGTGCTGGAAACACGGCCGGTTGTGCCCAAGGGTCTGGTGCAACGGGCATGAGCTCAGAGACCTTACACCTGCGCGAGAAGCTGGGCCATCTGAACTGGCTCATGGTGCTGTTGCTGATCGCGATTGCGCTAACCGGCGGGGCGATGCTTTACTCCGTAGCGGGCGGTGATTGGGACCCCTGGGCCCGGCGCCAGTTGATCCGCTTTCTTCCGGCGCTGTTTTTGATGTTGGCCATCGCCCTGACCGATATCCGCTTTTGGCTGCGCCTGGCGTATCCGATCTATGCCGGGTGCCTGGTCTTGCTCGTCTTGGTGGCGGTTGCCGGCAGCACCGGGATGGGCGGCCAGCGTTGGCTTGATTTGGGCGTTATGCGGCTGCAGCCGTCCGAACTGACCAAGGTCGGCGTGGTGCTGGCATTGGCGCGCTATTATCACGGTATCACCCAGCCGCAATCGACCCGGCTGATCAGCCTGATCCCGCCGCTGGTGATCATCGGCGTGCCGGTGGCGTTGGTGGCACAACAACCGGATCTGGGGACCGCCCTGATGATCGTGGCCGGGGGTGTAACCGTGATCTTTTTGGCCGGCGCGCCGGCTTGGCTGTTCATCGGCGGTGCCGCTGCTGCCGCAGCAGCGGGGCCAATGGCCTGGTCCTTTGCCTTGCACGACTATCAGCGCGACCGCGTGTTGACGTTCCTCAATCCGGAGCGGGATCCGCTTGGCGCCGGCTACCAGATCCTGCAGGCCAAGATTGCCACCGGCTCCGGCGGCTTGACCGGCAAGGGCTTTCTTTCCGGCACCCAGACCCAGCTGGACTTTCTGCCGGAGATGAAGACCGACTTCATCTTCACGGTATTGACCGAAGAGTTGGGGCTGGTCGGCGCAGGGCTGCTGCTGGCGGCATATGCTATTGTGCTTGGCTATGCCATGGCCATGGCTTTCGTCACGCGCAATCATTTCGGCCGGTTGCTCACCTCCGGCCTGGCGATGACGCTGTTCTTGTATGTGCTGATCAATGTGGCCATGGTCACCGGCCTTGTGCCGGTGGTCGGCGTGCCGCTGCCGATGGTGTCTTATGGTGGCTCGGCCATGCTGACCATGATGTTGGCCTATGGCCTGATCCTGTGCGTGGCGATCCACCGCCGTCTCACAATCCCCCGGCGCGGCCGGCTGTAGGGCCTCCGATCGGGCGAGCGCCTTTATCCGTCGACGAAATCGCGCACGGCCTGCACGAACTGGGCCGCGGCGGGCTCATCGCCCAGCAGCAGATGATTGTCGACGATGTCAGGGCCGGTCAGGGCTACCCGTTCCCGATCGGCCTGAAGGCGCTCCTGCGCTGGGCTGTTCACCACCGGGCGCAGCTTGCTGAGCGACCACCGCAGGGCGCCGCGCGGATCATCCGGCAGGTCCCATAGCAGCTCGCACAGCCGGTCGCGCCGCTGCGGCCGGCCGGTCAGCGCCAGATAGGCCAGCAGCGCGCGCGTCTTTTTCGACGCGGGCAAAGCCTGCTCCGCGGCATCGCGGACCAGGGCCAGGCCGCCCAGGGTGGTCACACGCAGGCCGGCCATGCCCCAAACCTTGGTGCGGCGCAAAACGTTCGGGCAGACGCCGTCGCTGCGACCGGGATCACAGGCGCTTCATCTTTTCTTGATATATGGTCAATTGTCATTGACCCTCTATCATTTGCATGAGATTGCCATGTTCCGCGCCCTTGTCCCCGTCATGCTGGTGGTCGCATCTGTTGTGCAGTGCACTCAATCAGCACAGGCCGATCCGCTGCGGTTTCGCTACTATCCTGATCAGTTGGAGACCCCGGCGGCCCGGCACCGTCTTTTAACACGCCTGGAACACAGGGTGGAAAGTTACTGCCGCGCCGATACCCCGGGCGCCGCGGCCCATAAGCTTCAGGTCCGGTGCCGGCACGAGCTTTTGGAGCAGCTCATCGCCCAGATGAATGATGGACGGCTGACGGCCCTGCACCGCTATCGCCAAGGCGTCACGGTGGCGAAGAAGTAGGCGGCCCTTGCGGCCCACTCCGGTCCCTCCCCTTCCCCCGCGTCGCTCCGGCTGCGGGGGCTTCTTTTGCTTGGGCATGCCGGACCGATTTCCCCCTTTGGTTTGTGAAATTTCCACGGGCGCTCCCACGGTCGGTGCCATGCTCCGCTGCCAGGTCTGCCTCAACCAAGACAGTTGAGGAGATTGACATGAAACTGATGGTGATCTTGGCGGCGCTGGCGATTGGCCAGGCCGCCGCCGCGCAACAGCCCCCGTCCGAGACGCTCGCCTTCCGCTATCAGCGTGCGGAGCTTGCCACGCCGGAGGGGCGGGCGCGCCTGCAGCAGCGTCTGACGCGGCAGGTGGCGCGCTTCTGCGCGGCACGCATTCCGGTGCGGCAGCAAGCCTTGCAGGCGCATTGCCGAGATGATCTGGCCCAGCAGATCGCCGAACGCCTCGCTGCCCGGCACCTTGCCGCGGCCGAGGGAGGCAGAAAAACGGGGCACTGACGCCGCCCTCAAACCTGGTCTGCCGGGGCGCCCCGTTTCGTTTTCGAAGCGGGGCGCCCTTGTTTCATCGCGCCGGCGTGATCCCGGTCATTTCCACGACAGTTTTGTGAAATTACCACGCGGCTTGCCACGCCGTCTGCCACGCGCAGCGGGCCAAGACGCCGGCCTCACACATATCTGCCCAAGGGATCGGTCTTCAGGAACCGGCCGGCCCGAGTTATCACGAAAGCGAGAAAAATGTTTAATATCTACAATGCAATCCTGGCGGCGGGCTTCGCCGTCTTCGTTGTGCTGGATTGGCTGATGCCCGCTCGGCGCTTTTACCGGCCCAGGCTGTGGTGGCTGACCGGCTTCTTGTCCGCCACCTTATATTTCGCCGTGGCCAGCTATGCCCCTTTTCTGTGGGCGGACTGGATGGCCGGTAACCGACTAATTGACGCCAGCGGCCTGCCCTTGGGGCTGGCCGTGCCGCTTGGGTATGGGACGGCGCAACTGATCGGCTATTGGTGGCATCGGTCGCTGCATCGGTCCGACTTTTTGTGGCGGACCTTGCATCAGATGCACCATGCCGCTGAACGCATGGACATTTATGGCGCGCTGTACTTCCACCCGCTGGACATGGTCGGTTTCACCTTCGTCGGCAGCTTCGCGATGACGGTGCTGGTTGGCCTGGATCCCTTCGCTGCGGCACTGGCCGGCGTGCTGGCGGGTTTGGTCAGCCTGTTCAGCCATGCCAATTTGGCCACGCCGCGCTGGCTGGGCTATCTGATCGCGCGGCCGGAGGTGCATGCGCTGCACCATGAGCGTGGCCGGCACGCCCGCAATTACGGCGAACTGATGGTGTGGGACATGCTGTTCGGCACCTATGCCAATCCGCAGCGCTTTGACAGTAAGGTCGGCTTCTATGATGGCGCGTCGACCCGGCTGGGGGATTTGCTGCTCGGCCGCGATGTCAGCCAGGCTGAGACGCGCGCGCGTCCCCGCGACGGACTTGCCGTACGGCTGCGCCGGCTATCATGGCAGGCCACCGTCGGCGCTTACATCCTTGTGTTGGCGCTGTCTGCCACAGCACTTGGACTGGCGCTCAGCGCCGTGGCCTGAAAGTGGTGATGTCGGTTCCGGTCAAGGCGCCGGGACCGGCGCTACACCGCGTCAGGATCGGCGGCGTCGAGTTCGCGGATCAGCGCTTGTTCCTCACTGACGCGGGCCTTGGCGAAGCGGGCGATCAGCGCGTACAGCACCGGGGTCAGGAACAGGGTGTAAAAGGCCGCCACGGCCAAGCCGCCGAACACGACCCAGCCAATGGCCTGGCGCGATTCCGCGCCGGGCCCACTGCTCAGGATCAAGGGCAGGCCGCCCAGAACCGTCGACATCATGGTCATGGCCACCGGGCGTAACCGCACCTGGGCGGCCTCCAGGGCGGCGTCCTTGACCCGACGGCCCTGGTCGCGCAGCTGATCAGCGAATTCCACCAGCAAAATGCCATTCTTGGCCATGATGCCGATCAGCATGACCAGGCCGATCTGGCTGTAGATATTCACCGAGGTGCCGGTCGCCCACAGGGCGAAGACCGCGCTGGCGATGCCGAACGGCACGGTCACCATCACCACCGTTGCACTGGTCAGGCTTTCAAACTGCGCGACCAGAACCAGGAACACCACGATCAGAGCGATGGCATAGGTAATCGCCACATCGCGGGAGGTTTCGCCCAGCCGGGCGGCCTCGCCC
Source organism: Rhodothalassiaceae bacterium (assembly GCA_050331575.1). Classification (GTDB taxonomy): domain Bacteria; phylum Pseudomonadota; class Alphaproteobacteria; order Sphingomonadales; family Rhodothalassiaceae; genus JBHJGS01. The sequence goes on from JBHJGS010000053.1 coordinate 17,108, forward strand.
TCCAGCAGCAGCGACGTGCCCGGCGGCAGGACCTGATCGGCCAGCGCCTCGATTTCCTCCACCGCGGCGGCCAACGCGATATCCTTGTTCAGTTGGAACCCCATTTCCACCGCGCGACGTTGGGCGCGGCGGTCCAATTGGGCAGCCACGCCTTCTTCCTGCAGCGTTACCAGGCTGGATAGCGGCACCAGGGCGCCGCCTTGCGATCGCACGGACAGATTGGCCAGATCGGTGGGGTCGTTGATGGCGCCGGCCGCCGATTCCAGCACAATCGGCACCGCTTGATCGTCAACATTCAGATCAACCAGCTCGTCCCCGGCGATCATCGCCCGCAAGGTCGCGGCCAAACCGTCCAGCGGAATGCCAAGATCGGCCGCGCGCTTGCGGTCGATGATCACCGACACTTGCGGTTGCGTCGGCTGATATTCGATATTCGGTTCCCGCAACAGATCGGAGCGTTGCTCCACGGCGCGCGCCAAGGCTTGGGCCGCCTGGAAAATCTCATCATAGTCCGTGCCCAGAACCGAAACCTCCAGGCCACCGCCCCGCCCGCCAACGCTGAGGGAGTTGCTGGAAAAGATCGATGCGCGCGCGCCGGGCAGCCGGCTGAGCTGCGGCCGGAGCTCGTCCATGATATCCTGCTGCGACCGGTCCCGCTGATCCCATGGTGCCAGGGGCGCGGTGACGAAGGCACGGTGCAAATCCCACCGTCCGACAATGGTGAACAGGCCCACCAGCTCGCCGCTGTCGACATAGGGCTGCAACACGGCTTCGATGCGGGCGGCTTGGCGTTCGGAATAGGGCAGGCCAACCCCGTCGGGCCCTGTGGCCATCACAAAGATCACGCCGCGATCTTCCGGCGGCAGCAATTCCTGATCCAAGGATCGATAAAGCCCGCCCGCCAGCAGCCCCAAGGCCAGCGCCAGGCCGAGGAACAACAGCGGTGCGGACAGGGACAGTCCCACAAGCGTGGAATATTTCCCGGTCAGCCAGCGGCCGGCCGCTTCGATCCGGGTGCGCACCGAGCCGCCGGCGCCGGCATCGTCTGGCAGGCGCGCCACCAGGCTGGGGATCAGCGACAAGGCCACGAACGAGGAGATCGCCACGGCAATCGCCAGGATGAAGCCGAATTCACGGAACAGCTTGCCGGCCGTGCTGGGCAGGAAGGAAATCGGCACGAACACGGAGATCAGCACGGCGGTGGTGGCGATCACGGCGAAGAACACCTGCCGGGTGCCGAGAACCGCGGCGGCCCGGCGTTTCAGGCCCTGGGCGCGGCGGCGCTGGATATTCTCCACCACAACGATGGCGTCGTCGACGATCAGTCCGGTGGCCAGCACTAGGGCCAGCAGCGTCAGGATATTGATGGTGAAGCCCAGGAGCCAGATCGCCGCCACCGTCCCGATCAGTGCGATGGGGATCGCCACACTTGGGATCAAGGTGGTGCGGAAACTGCCCAAAAACAGCCAAAGTGTCGCGACCACGATCGCGACGGTCACGATCAGGGTGGTCAGCACTTCGGCCACGGCCCCGCGGATGAAGGTGGCATTGTCGTCGATGATGACCAGATCGATCGCGTCTAACCGCCGGTCCAGACGGTCCACCACCGTTTTCACGGCGTCGGAAATCTGAATGGTGTTGGAGCGTGCCTGGCGCACCACGCCCAATCCGATGACCGGGCGCCCGTCCAGGCGGGTGAAGGACATGGCGTCTTCCGGCCCGAAAAAGACTTCCGCGACGTCGCCGATGCGGACATTGTCTCGCAACTGCAGGTCTTCGATCTGGGCCTCGGTCACCGCAGAGGCGTCGGCGCGCACCAGAAGTTCTTGGTCGCTGGCCCGAAAGCTGCCGGCCGGAACGTCGAGCTGGGCCTGGCGCAGCACCGCTGAGACGTCTTGAACGCTCAGGCCATAGCTGGCCAGCCGCAACGGATCGACCACCACGCGCAATTGCCGCTGGCGCTGGCCGAATAGGCTGACATCGGCGACCCCCTGCACCGCCAGCAGCTGCGGGACGATGTCGGTCTCCAATATCTCGGTCAGCTCGGTTTCCGACAATTGCGGGGCTACGGCTGCAATGCGCACGATGGCCTCGGCATCATCGTCGGCTTTCACCACCAGCACGTCTTCGATCGTGTCCGGAAGTTGGCGTGTGATCCTGGCCACCGCTTCGCGCACGTCCGCTGCGGCCCCTTCCAGCTGCACGCCTGGAGAAAATTCCACGCGCACGCGGCCGGAATTCTCCTCACTCGCGGAGTCAATGTCCTCCACTCCGGACACCCGGGCAACCGCCCCTTCGATGATGCGGGTCACTTCCGCGTCGAGGGTTTCTGGCGATGCGCCGGGATAGGTGTAGCGGACGGTCACCACCGGCCGATCCACGTCCGGCAGTTCGCGCACCTCCACTCCCATGAGCGCGGCGATGCCAGCAATCGCGATCAGCAGGTTCAAAACCAGAACCAACCAGGGCCGGCGAATGCCGAGCGCCGGCAGATCGCTCAGCCGCGGCGGCGTCATGGCGCGGCGTTCGCCGCCGTTGCGGTCACCCGGGTCATCAAGCCATCCCCGGGGTCGACAATGTCCACCTCATAGCCTTCGCGGATCCGCTGCACCCCCTCAACGATGACCAGCGTATCCTGCGCCAAGTCGGCGTCCACCAGTACCTCGCCGCGGCGCCGCTCAACGATGGTCACGGGCACGCTGGCTGCCACGCCGTCGCGCACGGCCCACAGATAGGCGCCGTCCCCACCCCAGAGCACGGCAATTTCCGGGACGGCGGGATAGGATCGCCCGGTCAGCGTCAGCACCACCTTGAAGCTTTGACCCGGGCGCAGCCGATCGCCGGGATTGGCGACGCGGGCGCGCGCCTGAAAGGTGCGGCTGACCGGATCGACGCGGCTGCCGATTTCCACGATCTCGCCGCGGCGGCGATCGGACGGATCGTTCCAAGGGGCAAAATCGACCTCGCGGCCGAGGCTCAGCGACGAAATGAACGCTTCGGGAACCTCGAAGCGGACCAACAGCGCGCTGCGATCGTCCAGCGTGGTGATCTCGGTGCTGCTGGTGACGCGGTCGCCCGGATCGATGTCGGTGGCGCCGACATGACCGCCGAACGGTGCGACAATCTTGCGGTCCTGCAGCGCGACACGGGCCGTTTCCAGGGCGATCCGCGCCTCGTCAAACATCCGCTGAGCCTCGTCCAGAGCTGCCTGGGTCACCGCCCCGGTCTCGGCCAATTCCTGACGGCGCTCAAGCGTGCGGCGAGCGTCGGCCATTTGCAGTTCGGCCAGTTCCACCGCCAAGCGTTCCGCACGTGCATCCAGCGCCAGCAAGAGCTTGCCTTCTTCCACATAGTCCCCCGCCTCGAACTGCACGTCGCGCACCTCGCCATCCGCGGCGGGGAAAATGCTGGCGGAGCGCTTGGCACGCGAGGTGCCGACGGTTTCGAGCCGGGTGATCACCGGCTTGAAGGCGACCGATTCCACTAGGACCGGCGGCTGGGCCCCCAAACCAAAGCCGCCGCGCGTCTCCTGTGGTGCCACGCTCGCCACCAAGCGCCATAGCCCAAGCGCCAAGGCGGCCACGATAAGGGCCGTCAAGATCGCACGAAATACCAATATCATGGTCGCTCCTGCCGCCGCGGCCGCATCCAATTAGCTTCGTTCCGCGTCGCCCAGCTTCGTTAAGCTTCGCTCAGCGTCGCTCCGGGCCCCCACCCGCTAAACGTCCATACACCGAAAACGGCTACGAAATCAAAAATAGTCGGGCGGTGCTGTTGATTCGATGACCAGATCGGCGCCCTTTTTCAGCAAATCCAAACCAATGGCGCGGCCCAGTTCGCGCGGGCGATCGGCGGGGCCTTCGCGTTCACTTTCGATCAAACGCGCCCCGTCTTCAGCAATCACGGCGGCTTTTAGCCGCATGCGGCCATTCTCAATCCGGCTGTGCCCAGCAATCGGCGAATTGCAGTGGCCGTTCAGCACCCATAAGACCTCGCGCTCGGCATCGGCACACAAGTGCGTGAGCGGATCGTCGATCGCTGCCAGGCGTTCCCGGCTCTGCCAATCCCGTTCCGCGCACTCCACGGTGACGATGCCCTGCGCGATCGCTGGCAGCATCTCGTCCGCGCTGAATTCATAGACTGAGCGATGCGCCTGGCCGACCCGCTTCAAGCCGGCTTGCGCCATCACCAGGGCATCGGCGGGGCCAACCTCCGACCCGTCGGGCAGACGTTGCAGGCGCTGCTCGTCCAGCTTCTGGATGCGCGTGTCCGCTGCGCCGCGGTAATGGATCACCTCAGCGTCCGGAAACAGCCGGCGCAAATAGGCCGCTCGGCGCACCGCGTTGGTGCCGATCTTGAAACCGGCCCCCTGGCTCTTGAAGAATGTGTCCGGGTCCAGCCCGTCGCGCAGCACCAGCGCATCGGTTGCCGCCTCGCGGGTCAGCATGGCGGCCAGCACCAGATCCGGCGTTTCTTCATTGCCGGGAATGTCCTTCAGACTGTGCATCGCTGCCTGTAGGCTGCCCTCGCGCATGGCCTGGCGAATCTCCGCGACGAAGGCGCCGCCCTTGCCGCCGTGGCGGTCCAACTTGGACACCTGATCGGCGTCACCACGGGTCTGGAACGGCACGATGTCAACATCGAGGCCGGGGCAGGCGGTTGTCAGACGGCGCGCGACCTCCTCGGTCTGCGCCATGGCCATGGTGCTTTTGCGGGTGCCGATCTTCATGACTGCTTTCTTGGTTTGGCAGAGCGGTGGGGTGGCCCGTTTTGCCGCAGACGGGCGGGCTTGCAAAGCCGGTTGCCCGGCTGTTGCCTTGGCCTTACACCTTCCACCGATCCGTTTTCTTGACAAGTCTTTCGCCGAAGAGATCCCGCCTTATGCCCTTGCCTTACCCGTTCACGGCCCTGGTCGGCCAGGAAGAGATGACCCGCGCCCTGACCGTGGCGGCGGTTGATCCCGGCATCGGCGGGGTGCTGATTCTGGGCGACCGCGGCACCGGCAAATCCACCGCCGTGCGTGCGCTGGCAGGGCTGCTGCCGACCATCGATGTGGTGGCGGGCTGCCCCTATAACTGCGATCCGCAAGACGAGGCCTGCAGCGTCGCTCCCGGCTGCCCCAAGGGCGATGGCGAGTGGGAAACGGTCAAGGTACCGGTGCCGGTGGTCGATCTGCCGCTGGGCGTGACCGAGGACCGCGTGGTCGGCGCGCTGGACCTGGAACGGGCGCTGACCAAGGGCGAAAAGGCGTTTGAGCCCGGTCTGTTGGCGCGCGCCAATCGCGGCTTTCTCTACATCGACGAAGTCAATCTGCTGGAGGATCATATCGTCGATCTGCTGCTGGATTCGGCGGCCTCCGGCGAGACGGTGGTGGAGCGCGAGGGGCTGAGCGTGCGCTATCCCTCCCGCTTCGTGCTGGTCGGCAGCGGCAATCCCGAAGAGGGCGATCTGCGCCCGCAGATGTTGGATCGCTTCGGCCTGTCCGTGGACGTGACCACACCGCAGGACATTGCCACCCGCGTGGAGGTTGTCCGCCGGCGCGATGCCTTTGAGCGCGACCGCGCCGGCTTTCGCGACCGCTATGGTGATGATGAAGCCGCTTTGCGGGATAAGATCACCGCGGCGCGCGGGCGCATCGATGCGGTGGCCGTGCCCGATGCGGCATTGGAAAAGGCCGCGGCCCTGTGTTTGGACCTGGGCACCGACGGCCTGCGCGGGGAACTGACGCTGATGCGCGCGGCCCGCGCCCTGGCAGCGTTGGAGCAGGCCGCAGAGGTCAGCGATGCGCATCTGCAGGCGATGGCGCCGGCGGCGCTGAGCCATCGCCTGCGTCGCGATCCGCTGGACGAGGCCGGCGGGGCGACCCGGGTGGCGCGCGCGGTTGAAAGCGTGTTCGGCGCGGATGGCTGAGCCGGACCCGCGCTGGGCCGATGCGGTCGCTGCCGCGGCCTTGCTGGCGGTGGATCCAAGCGGGCTGGCCGGTGCGCATGTGCGGGCCTGGCCGGGGCCGGTTCGCCGGCTTTGGCTGGAAACCCTGCGCGGCTTCTTGGGGGCAGACACGCCGATCCGGCCGATCCCGCTGAATGTCGGCGAAGACCGATTGCTGGGCGGGCTTGATCTGCCGGCGACCTTGCGCGCGGGCAAGCCGATGCTCAGCCGGGGCCTGCTGGCCGAAGCCGATGGCGGGGTGGTGCTGATCAGCATGGCGGAGCGGATCGCCCCTTCGACCGCCGCGCAGATCGCTTTGGCACAGGAACAAGGTGCGGTGCGGCTGGAGCGGGACGGCCTGACCGGCCGGACCGAAACGGCCTTCGGCATCATTGCCATGGACGAGGGCGAGGAGGACGAGCGTGCGCCGGCAGCCCTGACCGAGCGATTGGCGTTTCGGCTGTCCCTGGACGGCATCCGGGCAAGCGCGGCGCCAGACGGGCTGATCGATCCCGCCGACATCGCCGCGGCCCGCCATCTGGTCGATCATGTCACCGTGCCTGAAGCGATCATCACCTCGCTGTGCCAGGTGGCCGCAGCGCTGGGCGCGGGGTCGGTGCGCGCGGAGATCCTGGCGATGAAGGCTGCCCGCGCCGCCGCCGCTTTGGCCGGGCGCGGTGCGGTCGGCGAGGAAGAGGCGGAACTGGCCGTGCGCCTGGTGCTGGCCCCTCGTGCCACGCAGATGCCGGCGCCGCCGGACCCTGAACAGCCAGACGAGGCCGAGCAGCAGGCCCCTGATCAGGAGCAACCGCCAGAGCAACCGCCAGAGCAAGCGCCAGAGCAACCGCCAGAGCCGACGCAGGCGCCGGATCAGGATCCCGAACCGCCGGCGGACTCCGCCTCCAATGCCGCGGCTGACCAGGACCGGCTGATCGACGCTGCCCAGGCCGCCTTGCCGCCGGATCTGCTGGCGCGGCTTTTGGCCGGCGGCGGTGGCCTGGCCGGCGGGCGTGGCCGCGCCAAGGGGCAGAAGCCGCCGAGCGGCGGTCGGCGAGGCCGTCCGGCGGGTCTTAAGCGCGGCGCGCCGGCTGGGCGGGACAAGCTGAATGTGGTGGAGACCCTGCGCGCGGCCGCCCCCTATCAACGCCTGCGCGACGGCGAGGGGGTGCAGGTGCGGCCAGAGGATTTCCGTCTGACCCGCTACAAGCAGCCGGCGCTGACCAGCACGCTGTTCGTGGTCGACGCGTCCGGTTCGTCTGCGCTTAACCGCCTGGCCGAGGCCAAGGGCGCCGTGGAATTGCTGCTGGCGGATTGCTATGTACGCCGGGATGAGGTGGCACTGATCGCGTTTCGCGGGCAGGGTGCGGAGGTTCTGCTGCCGCCCACCCGATCGACCGCGCGGGCCAAGCGCTCGCTGACCGGGTTGCCCGGCGGCGGCGGCACGCCGCTGGCAGCAGGACTGGAGGCGGCCCTGAGCTTGAGCCTGCAGGTGGTGCGGGACGGCCGCCGGCCGCTGATCGTGCTGCTGACCGACGGCGGCGCCAATATCGCGCGGGACGGCAGCCCCGGCCGGGCCGCCGCGCGCGAGGATGCGTTGCGCCTGGCCCGGCAAATCCGCGTGGCCGATCTTGCCGCCCTGGTGGTGGATACCTCGCCGCGCCGGCAGCATGGTCGGGCCTTGGATCTGGCCGAGGCGATGGCGGCGGAGTATGTTGCGTTGCCGCAAGCCGATGCCGCCAGCCTGTCGATTGCGGTAAAGGGGCGGAGCCAGGTGCTGCGCGAGGCCGGCTGACACGGCGAAAAGGGGGCGATGGATGAGCGGCGACAAGCCGGTTTGGGAGACAGACGGCAGCGATTGGCCGCATCGCGCGCACAGCCGTTTCGTCTCAGCGGGCGGGATTGAGTGGCATGTTCAGATCCTGGGCGAGGGGCCGGCGCTGCTGCTGCTGCACGGCACCGGGGCGTCTGGGCATTCCTGGCGCGACCTGATGCCGGGTCTGGCCGAGCGCTTTCAGGTGATCGTGCCGGATCTGCCGGGCCATGGCTTTACCAGCACGCCGCCGCGGTCGGGCCTTAGCCTGCCTGGCATGGCGCGCGGGCTGAAGGCGCTGTGCCAAGCCTTAGATCTGCGCCCCGCCTTGATCGCCGGCCATTCCGCCGGGGCCGCGGTGGCGTTGCAGATGTGCCTGGATCCGGCCACGACGCCGCAGGGGGTGGTGGGCACCAATGGCGCACTGATGCCGTTCAAGGGCGCGGCCCATGCGCTGTTCTCGCCCATGGCCAAGCTGTTGAGCCTGAACCCGTTGGTGCCGCGCCTGTTATCCTTTCAGGCCGGCAGCCCGGAGGCGGTGCGACGCTATCTGAAAGGCACGGGTTCGAAGATTGACGTGCGCGGCGTGGCCCTATACCACCGGCTGGTCAGCCGCTCCGGCCATATTGCCGCCATGCTGTCGATGATGGCGAACTGGGATCTGCAGCCGCTGGTGCGCTCCATGGACCGCATCCGTGTGCCTGTGCTGTTGATCGTGGGGGAGCAAGATCGCGCCGTGCCGCCGGCCGACAGTGAGAAGGCCGCAGCGAAGCTGCCGGAGGCTGAGATCGTCCGCCAGCCGGGCCTGGGCCATCTGGCGCATGAGGAAGCACCGGAGGAGACTGCCCGTTTGATCATCGCCCACGGCGAGCGCTGCGGCATTGGAGCGGGCGTAGCGTCGGCACGACGCGAGCGCGGTTGATCTTTGCGGTCGACCGCGCCGAATATCATTCTAGCCTTTCCTGCCTTGGCCACCCCATGACGCTTCCGCCCAACCACCCGCAGCGAAAAAGTCTCAATGACGAGGTGCATGCGCGCCCCTCGGAGGTTTTGGGCACACCATCGCGGCTGTCTTATCTGGTTCTGCTGACACCGGGCAGCCTGAGCGAGGCGGACTGGCAGCCCCTGGCCGCCCTGGCGCAACGCTATGAAGCGATCCCGCCGCGCCCGGGCGCCAATCATTACAGCGGCGATTTCGGTCCATTCCGCCTGCGCTGGGAACGCCATACCGAATTCACCCGCTATACCTTCATCGCCTCGGGCATGGGGGAAAATCCGTTCGCCGATCCGGCGATCGACACGGTGCCGGATGACTGGCTGGCCGAACTGCCGGGCCAGGTGTTGATGGCCAATCACACAGCGGTGGTGCCGCCTGGGCATGTTCCCGAGGAGATCGATCTGCTGTCGGCGCGCTATTTCTCCGGCAATGTGCTGATGGGATCGGACATCGGCGACGGTGCGGCGCTGACCTTGAAGGATTTCCGCATCCAGGGCGACGGCTTCAGTCGGCTTTTGGTGGTCAACCGGTCGATGCCTGAGCGGCAGACCGGATTGACGGTGCAGCGCCTCTTGGAAATCGACACCTACCGGCTATTGGCGCTGCTCGCCCTGCCCACGGCGCGCGCGCAGATCCCCCTGCTGAATGACCTGGAACAGGAATTGGCGCAGATCACCACCGCGATATCCGAGATCGGTGGCAAGGAGGAACGGCATCTCCTGGAGCGGCTGACCCGTCTGCAGGCTGAAAGCGAGAGCCGGCATGCCGCTTCCAGCTATCGCTTCTCCGCCTCGGAGGCTTATTATGCCTTGGTGCGCCGGCGCATCGAGGAGCTGCGCGAGACGCGCCATCCCGGCCTGCAGAGCCTGGAGGAGTTCACCGACCGCCGCCTCGCCCCGGCCATGAACACCTGCCAGTCCGTGGCAAAGCGCCAGGAATCCTTGTCGGTTCGGGCCGCGCGCGCCACCCAGCTTCTGTCCACCCGCGTGGAGATCGCCAGCCAGGCGCAGAATCAGAGCCTGCTGGAGGCGATGAACCGGCGCGCCAAGCTCCAGCTGCGCCTGCAACAGACGGTCGAGGGCCTCTCAGTCGCTGCGATCTCCTACTATATCGTCGGCTTGGTCGGCTACGCTGCGAAGGCGGCCAAGGCCGGCGGCCTAGGCATTGACCCGGCCCTGATCACCGGGCTGTCGATCCCGATCGTGGCTTTGGCGGTGGCTGGAGGCGTCCGCCGCATCCGCAAGCTCGTAAAACTGGAAGATCAACCCCAGGCCAGAGGCTGACGCTCATGCTCAAACGCACCGATCCCATCGATCTGCCCGGCCCCGGTCTGGACCAGGACCCGCGCCCGCACGCCGTGGTCATCGGCAGCGGCTTTGGCGGCCTGGCCGCGGCGGTTCGACTGGGCGCGCGCGGCTATCGCGTGACCGTGGCAGAAAAGCTGGATGCGCCAGGCGGGCGGGCCTATGTCTTTCGGCAAAACGGCTTTGTGTTCGACGGCGGGCCGACGATCATCACCGCCCCTTTCCTGTTTGAGGAATTGTGGGAGCTGGCAGGCAAGCGCCTGGCTGACGACATCGAATTGAAGCCGATCACGCCCTTCTATCAGATCCGCTTCGACGACGGCACCGTGTTCGACTATGGCGGCAGCCGCGAGGATATGCGCCGCGAGATCGGGCGCATAAGCCCTGGCGACGTGGCCGGCTATGATCGTTTCATGAAGCGCAGCGAACGGCTGGTTGAGGTCGGCTTCACCCAGCTCAGCCATATTCCCTTTACCCGCTTCTTCGACATGCTGCGGATCAGCCCGGATCTGATTCGCCTGTCCGGCTACCGCACCGTTTATGGCGCGGTCGCCAGCTTTGTGAAAGATGAGCGGGTCCGGATTGCGCTGAGCTTTCATCCGCTGCTGGTCGGCGGCAATCCCTTCTCCACCACCGCGATCTACAATCTGATCGGCTTTCTGGAACAGAAATGGGGCGTGCACTTCGCCATGGGCGGCACCGGCGCGCTGGTCGAGGGTCTGGTGCGCCTGATCGAGGGGCAGGGCGGGCGGATGCTCTACAACGCCCAGGTCGACGAGATCCTGGTCAAAGACGGCCGGGCCGCCGGCGTGCGCCTGGCCGACGGGCGCACTCTTGCCGCCGACATCGTCGTGTCCAATGCCGACCCCGCCCATGTCTATCGCCACTTATTGCCCGGCCATGTGCGCAAACGCTGGACCGACAAGGCGCTGGACGCGCGGCGCTATTCGATGAGCCTTGTGGTCTGGTATTTCGGCACGGACAAGCAATACACCGACGTGCCACACCATATGCTGGTGCTGGGCCCGCGCTATAAGGGCCTGCTGGACGATATCTTCACGCATAAGCGCCTGGCTGAGGATTGTAGCCTGTATCTGCACCGGCCTACGGCCACGGACCCGTCGCTGGCGCCGCCGGGCGGTGATGCCTTTTATGTGCTGTCACCGGTGCCGCATCTGGACAGCGGCACGGATTGGGACGTCGAGACTGAGCGTTATCGCCGGCTGATCGAACAGCGGCTGGAACAGACCGTCTTGCCGGACCTGTCCAAGCATGTGGTGGCGTCGCACATCATCACGCCGCGCTATTTCGAGCAGACGCTGCTGTCCCACAAGGGGGCTGCCTTTGCCATGGAGCCGCAGCTGATCCAAAGCGCCTGGTTTCGTCCGCACAATGTCTCTGAGGAAGTGAGGGGGCTTTATCTGGTGGGTGCGGGCACCCATCCAGGCGCCGGGCTGCCCGGTGTCTTGTCATCTGCGAAGGTTCTCGACAAAGTCGTTCCCGATGTACGCACCCGCGCTTGACGACCGCCTCGCTCGCCCCGCCGACCATGCCCGCTGCCGTGCCATGCTGGCGGACGGCTCGAAATCCTTCCACGCCGCGGCCCGGCTTCTGCCGGACCGAGTGCGCGGGCCGGCGACCGTGTTCTATGCCTTCTGCCGGCTGGCCGATGATGCCGTCGACCATGCCTCCGACAGTGCCGAGGCGCTGGGCCATCTGCGCGAGCGGCTGACGCGGGTTTATGCCGGCAACCCGCTGGACCAGCCGGTCGATCGCGCCTTTGCCGATCTGGTGGCGCATTATCCGCTGCCCAAGGCGGTGGTGGACCTGCTGTTCGAGGGCTTCGAATGGGACGCTTCGGGACGCTTTTATGACAGCATCGAGGAGGTGCGCGCCTATGGCGTGCGGGTGGCCGGCACCGTCGGCGTGATCATGGCGCTGTTGATGGGCGTGCGCGATCCCGCCGTGCTGGCGCGCGCGTGTGACCTGGGCATCGCCATGCAGCTGACCAACATCGCCCGCGATGTCGGCGAGGATGCCAATGCCGCCCGGCTGTATCTGCCGCGCGCCTGGCTGATCGAAGAGGGCCTGGATCCGGAGGTGTTTCTCGCGCGACCGGAGATGAGTGCGGCCCTGGGCCGGGTGATCGCGCGGCTGTTGGCAGAAGCCGACCGACTCTATCGTCGCGGCGAGGTTGGCATTGCCGCCTTGCCCGGGCCGTGCCGGCCGGCCATTGCGGCCGCCCGCCTGATCTATGCCGATATCGGCCGGGTCATCGCCGCCAATGGCCATGACAGTGTTTCGGTGCGCGCGGTGGTGCCGTCGCGGCGCAAGCTAATGCTGATGGCGCGCGCGCTCAGCTTCCAGCGCAGCGATGGGGCGATGCTGACCGCGCAACCTCTCGCTGAGGCGCGTCCGCTTCTGGCCGCCGCGGCGGTGGATCGCGCGCCGCCGGCGGCACGCTTCGACACGCGCGTGGCCTGGGTGGTGGCGCTGTTGCAAAGGCAGGCCCGTCGGGCCGGCATGATGCCGCCGGCGCGGCGTTAGGGCATCTGATCAATCGTGATCGCGATTGATCAGATGACAATGCCCACCGTGTCTGGGGCGCGCAACATGCGGCCCATCGTGCGCCCGCCGGTCCAGCAAGCCGGGCGAGCCGATCCGCACCAACGGATGCGTGGCGCGTGTCTGGGTGGACCGATGGGTTAGCGGCCGATAATGCCCTGGCGCCGGCGTCGACTGGCCTCATCTTGTTGTGAAAGGACTGCCGCTGGCTTGACCCGAGGGGCCGCGGCGGCTATGCACCGGCGCTTGTCGCGCCGGATGGCTACGGGAAGAGTGTTATGAAGATCAGGAATTCTTTGAAGTCGCTGAAGACGCGGCACCGGGATTGCCGGGTGATCCGGCGTCGCGGCCGCACCTATGTGATCAACAAGACCAACCGCCGCTTCAAGGCCCGCCAGGGCTGATCCATCGCTGCGGACTGCGGTCTTGGCCGGGGGGCGGGAAGCCGCGTCCCGGCTTTTTGCGTGTGGGGGGATAGGCGATGCACGGACCCGCCGAGACGATCGAGGCGGTCATCTTCGACATCGGCAATGTGCTGGTGCGCTGGGACATCCGCGCGCTCTATGCCAAGCTGATCGCCGATCCGGAGGAATTGGACTGGTTCCTTCGCACCGTTGTGACCATGGAGTGGCACAGCCAGCATGATGCCGGCCGGCCGATGGATGAGACCATCGCTGAATTGTCCGCCGCCTATCCCGCCTATGCTGAGCTGATCGCCGCCTTCAAGCCGCGCTGGACGGAAACCATTTTGGGGCCGATCGAGGGCAGCGTCGCGCTGCTGCAGCGCCTCCACACGCGCGGCGTCCCACTTTATGCGCTGACCAACTATTCGGCCGAAACCTTTCCGTTGTTCCGGCGCGACTATCCGTTCGCTGGCTGGTTCCGCGATATTGTGGTGTCTGGCGAGCACAAGCTGATCAAGCCGGATCCACGCATCTTCACTTTGGCGATCCAACGCTTCGAGATAACGCCGCAGCGGACACTCTTTATCGACGACCGGCCGGACAATGTGACCGCCGGCCGCTCAGCGGGATTGCTGTGTCATCACTTCACCGGGCCGGACCGCTTGGAGGCTGCCCTGCGCCGCCACGGTCTGTTGGATTGACCGTCTCTATCGCTGCTGGACGCGGCGGACATCGTCGAAAAAGGTCAAGATGGCTTGGCGCATGTCCTGGCCCATGGCCGCCAAATGGGCGGCATGCTCGCGTATCTGGCCGGACACATCAGCGGTGCTTTCCAATTCGCCGCGCAGGCGGCCCATACGGCTTTCCACCTGATCCGCCAAAGCGGCACTTTCCTGCACGGAGCCATTGATTTCCCCGGTGGCCTCAGATTGTTGCGCGACCGCTGAGCCGATCTCCTCAATGGCGGCATTGGCGGCTTCCAGATCCGCAATGATCTCTGTGATCGCGGCGATGGCCGCCTCGCTGCGGGTATCGACGCCCTCAACCATCTCAGAAATCTCCCGGGTGGCATTGGCGGTCTGCGCAGCCAGCGATTTGACCTCGCGCGCGACCACAGCGAAGCCCTGACCGGCGGCGCCGGCGCGCGCGGCTTCAATGGTCGCGTTCAGGGCCAGGAGATTGGTCTTGGTGGCGATGTCGTCGATCAAGGTAACAGCGGTGCGGATTTGGCCGGCGAGGGCGGCGAAATCATGGATCCGTTCGCCTGAACGGCGCGCGCTGTCGACGGTTTGCCCCAAGCGTTGGGCGGTTCCGGTCATATGATCCCGGATCGTGGAGACCGAGACGGTCAGCTGCTCTGAGGCACTGGCCACCGTCTGACTTTTCAAGGCGGCCTGACCGCTGAGATCCGTGACGGCCTGATTCTCTGTCAAGGCGACGTCCATGGCCTGGCCCAAGCCCGCGGACTGGCCGGCCAGCCTCTCGGTCATGGAGGCGAACTCCGCGATAATCGCCTGGCTCTGGGCATCGAACTGCGCGATCGCCGCTTCGACCGCCCGGCTGCGCTCGGCCTGCGCCTGGGTGCGGGCGCGCTCCGCCTCGGCTTGCTGCTCGACAAGGCGGCGACGCTCGGCTTCTTGCTCATTCCGGTCGGCCTCGCGTGCCAGACGGGCCTGTTCGGCGGCCTCGGCGGTGCGTCGACGATCCAGCTCGCTGGTCCGGAACTGCTCAAGCGCCTGGGCCAGCCCGCCCATTTCATTCCGGCGATCGGTGTCGCGCACCGGCGTGTCGAAATTGCCGGCCTCGAATGCCGCAGCGGCGGTGCGGAGGCGTCCCAGCGGCCCAATAATCGCCTGCAGCGCCTGCAACACCATCAGCAGGCCGATCACCGCCATCACCGCCAATTGGGCCCGCGAAAAAATGACCACCGAGCTGATCAGCCGGTCCGCCGGCTCATCCAATGCGGCGATGGTTTCGTCCAGGTGGTGAAGGCGTTCCATGCGTTGGCCCGCCGCGTCACCAACTTGTGCCAATTGCTGCGCCAGGTTGGCGGCGCGGCCGCACAGGTCAATGACCTCTCCGCTGCCCAGGGCGGACAGGAGCATGCGGCCGGCTCCGCCCATGCGGGCCTGGCATTGGGCTGCTGCGCCGGCGACCTGCGCGGCCAGGTGATGCGCCTCGGCGTTGCGGCCGTCGTGCAAAGCGTCGCTGAGATGCTGAACGTCGCGATACAGTTCGAAGGTGATGCGGTGAAAGATCCCGCCATTGGTCAGCAGTTCGTTGGCCAGAAAGGCCGACCCGGTCAGCGCTGCTAATCCCGCGGCGACCGCCAAAAGGCGCGCTTTAACTGAGAACGAGGACACGCACACGCTCCGTTTCTTAACCGTTCCACGACGCGCTTATGTCTTTTCCGAAAGCGCGTCTTTCCATAACATGCGCTTTTACAGAAATTATCGGTAAATAGATAATTGAACGGCTGTGATTTACGCTTTAGTGATGGGACTTGAGTTCGTCGCCGGTGACCCAGGCAATGTGAAGCACGTTCGTCGCTCCCGGAGTGCCAAAAGGAACCCCCGCGGTGATCACGATGCGATCACCGCCTTGAGTGAAATTCTGCCGCAGGGCCATGCGGCGGGCCTTGCCGATCATTTCCTCAAAACTGCCGACATCTTTCGTCTTCACCGTATGCAGGCCCCAGACCAGCGCCAGGCGCCGGGCGGTGGCCAGTTCCGGCGTGAGCACCAGGATCGGGCTGGGCGGGCGCTGGCGCGCGGCGCGCAGGGCCGTGGCGCCGGAGGTGGTGTAGCTCACGATCGCCTTGGCACCGACGGTGCGGGCGACGAATCCGGCCGCGGTTGTGATCGCGTCTTCGGCCGTGTTGAGCGGATGCGCCGAGGCTTGCGGCCCGCTGCGCACCGGCTCCACCATGGCCTCGGCGCGCTTGATGATGCGGTCCATAACCGCCACGGCTTCTTCAGAATAGTCGCCCACGGCCGATTCTGCGGACAGCATCACCGCATCGGCGCCATCTTCCACCGCATTGGCAACGTCGGACACCTCCGCCCGGGTCGGCACCGGCGATTTGATCATGGATTCCAGCATCTGCGTGGCGACGATGACCGGCTTGCCGGCCTCGCGCGCGGCAATGACGATGCGCTTTTGGATCATCGGCACATCCTCTACCGGCATCTCCACGCCCAGATCGCCGCGTGCGACCATGACCGCGTCGGAAATGTCGAGAATGTCCTCGATCGACTCCACCGCGCTGGGCTTTTCGATTTTGGCCATGACGCCGACGCGGCCCTTCACGATCTTGCGCGCCTCGGCAATATCGTCGGCGCGCTGCACGAAGGACAAAGCCACCCAGTCGATGTCCTGGGTCAGCATGAAATCCAGGTCGGCGCGGTCCTTCTCGGTCAATGCCGCCAGCGGCAGAACCACATCGGGCAGATTGACCCCCTTATTGTCGGACAGCCGGCCGCCGACCTCCACCTCGGTCTCCGCAGCGGCGGGATCGGCCTCGATCACGCGCACGCGGATTTGGCCGTCATTGATCAGCAGATGCGCTCCGGGCTTGAGCGCCTGAAAGATCTCCGGGTGCGGCAGGCCGACCCTTTCTTCATTGCCCGGCGCCGTGTCCAGATCGAAGCGAAAGCGCATGCCGCGCGACAGCATCACCGAGCCGTCGTGAAACCGCCCGACGCGCAACTTCGGGCCCTGCAGATCCGCGACAATCGCGATCGGCCGGCCGACGCGCGCCTCGACCCGGCGGATGCGCTCGACCAGCTCGGCCTTTTGCGCCTGCTCGCCATGGCTCATATTCAGCCGAAACGCATCGGCGCCGGCGCGCCACAAGGCCTCGATGCGGTCCTCAGCGGAACTGACCGGCCCCAGCGTGGCCAGGATGCGCGCACAGCGCCGTCGTCTGTAGGTCATGGTGTTGAAAATCCCTGTCGGCAGCGCTTGCGACCGCCCCGCCCCTTTATGCCTGACGGCCTATAGGCTAGGACCGAAGCCATGCAGATCAAAGAAAAACCCCGGCCGGAGGTGATTTCCGGTAGCGGCGCCGTGGTCATCACCTGCGACCATGCCAGCAATGCCATACCGCCGGAGCTGGGCGGGCTGGGCCTGCCGCCTGATCAGCTGGATCGGCACATCGCCTATGATATCGGCGCGGCCGCGGTGGCCCGGCAGCTAGCGGAGCGGCTGGATGCCACGGCCGTGTTCGCGCCGGTGTCGCGTCTGGTGTGTGACGTCAACCGCGACCCGCAGCGGCAGGAGCCGTTTCCGCCGGTCAGCGACGGCATAGCCATTCCCGGCAATCAGGCATTGCAGGAGGCTGAGCGGCAGGCCCGGCTCGACGCCTTCTTCCATCCCTTTCATCAGGCGGTGGAGCAGGCGGTGGCCCGGGCGCAGGCGGTGCATGAGCGGGTGATCCTGTTCGCCATGCACAGCTTCACCCCGGTGATGGACGGCTATGAGCGGCCGTGGCAGATCGGCTTTTTGTATCAGCACGATCCGCGGCTGTTCCAGGCGTTCCGGGACGTGCTGGCGGCGCGCTATGAGTTCACCATCGGCGACAATCAGCCCTATTCCGGCTCGGAGCTTTATTACACCATGGACCGCCACGGCCAGGCCCGGGATATCCCGCAGGTGACCGTGGAGGTGCGCCAGGATCTGATTGCCGAAGGCGAGGGCCAGGCACAATGGGCCGCGATCCTGGCCCAGGCGGTGAAGGATATGGCGGGCCATCCGGCCCTGGCGTGAGCCTCGGGAGAGCAAGGCATGGATCAGCAGCAGAAGACGGAGATCGAAGCGGCGGTGTTGCGCAAATTGCTGGCGCATCTGCAGCATCGCACGGATGTGCAGAATGTCGACCTGATGGGTCTCAGCGGCTTCTGCCGCAACTGCCTGGCCGATTGGTGGCGCGAGGCCGCCGAAGCACAGGGCGTGCCCTTGAGCAAGGAAGCCGCGCGCGAGGCCGTCTATGGCATGGCTTATGACGCCTACAAGCAGCGCTACCAGACCGAGGCCAGCCAGGCGCAGCTGGACGCCATGGCGGAGAGTGTCAGGAAGAATGCCGGGCGCGGGTTTTGAGCGCGCGTTCCCGGTCCAGCAAGGCGCGCTTGCGCTGCATCCCCCAACGATAGCCGCCCATACCCCCGTCGCCGCGTAGCACCCGGTGGCACGGCACCAGTACCGCCACCGGGTTGCGTGCACATGCCGAGGCCACGGCACGCATCGCGCGCGGTTGACCGATCGCCTCGGCCGCCTCGCCATAGCTGATCACCTGGCCCGCCTCCAAACCGGTCAGAAATCGCCAGACGCGGATCTGAAACGCCGTGCCGCGCAGATCCAACGGCAGATCCGGCGGCAGATCCGGCGGCAGATCCGGGCACGGCGCCGCAGCATCCAGGTGCCGGGCCAGGGCCGCCATCCACTGTGCCAGATGCGGTGCGGCGGTGCTGGGTGCCGGGACCAGGCGGGCGTTGGGGAATTCAGACGTCAGCTGGGCCGCCAGCGTGTCGGCCCCGTCGCCGAACTGAACGAAACAGACGCCACGATCGGTTGCCGCCATCATCAGTGGGCCATAGCCGGTGTCCTGCACCACATAGGCGATCGTCTCGCCGGCGCCGCCGGCGCGATAGGCCTTGGGCGTCATGCCCAGATGCCGGGCCGCGGCCGCATAGCCGCGGCTGGAGGAGCCATAGCCGGACTCCGCCATGGCGCCGGCAATCTCGTCGCCGTCGCGCAGCAGCGCCTTGAACCGGCGGGCCCGCACCGCGTCCTGGAACGCCTTGGGCGACAGGCCCAAGGCGGCTTTGAACGCACGTTGCAGATGCGCAGGCGACAGCCCGGCCCGCTCGGCCAGATGCGCCAGGGACAGGGCTTGGTCGGCACACGCGTCGATATGGGCGGCCAGATCGGCCATGGCGCGGGCCATGGGCGTGCCGTCTTCGCTCGGCCGGCAGCGTTTGCACGGCCGGTATCCGGCCCGGGCGGCCTCCCCAGGCGTGGCGTAGAAGCGCAGATTTTCAGGCCGCGCCGGCCGGGCGGCACAGGATGGCCGGCAGAACACGCCGGTGGTCAGCACGGCAAAGACGAAGCGGCCGTCAAAGCTGCGATCGCGCGCCGCCACGGCTTGGCGCATCGCCGCCTCCTCCGGAAGGGATAGGCTCATGGATCGTCTCCTCGACTAAAACTTCTGAAAGCCTTCCGCACGGCGGCGCCGGCGGGTCTGGCGGCGCCGGGCGCGGGGGTCGGTGTCAGACGGCAGGGGCAGGCCCTCAGGGCTGGCGGGCGGGATCTTCCGGTGCATCGTCGGTCTCCTCAATCCGGGTTCGATGCCCTTGGTCTAGCCGATGCTCCGGAGGCGCACGCTCCGCTTCTTGCGGCGCAATCCGAGACGCCGGAGCGGCTTGCCAGCCCCGCCTCGCAGCGATAGGGTCCGCGCCTTTCCCGAACAGTGAAAGAGGGGCGGCATGGCGAGCAATCCCGGCGGCGTGGCGGGCGATCAGCTCCGCAGTTTTATCGAGCGGATCGAACGCTTGGAAGAAGAGAAAAAGGGCATCGCCGATGATATTAAGGATGTCTATGCCGAGGCCAAGGCGATCGGCCTTGATCCCAAAATCATGCGCCAAGTGATTCGGCTGCGCAAAATGGACCGGTCTGAACGCCAGGAGCAGGAAGCCCTGTTGGACGTCTATCTGCATGCCCTGGAGGGCGGTGACCTGCCCCGCGCGGCTGAGGCATAAAGGGCGGTTCAGCCGCCACTAAGCCAAGATCGGCCTTGCTGCCGCCCCAGGCCGGCGCCTTAATCGCCCAGCACAGCAATGGACGGGAGCAAGACGGCATGAAAAGGTGGATTTGGACAGGGCTTGCCTTGATGCTCTGCACCGGCCCGGTCTTGGCGCAGGGGCCGGATTCGGTGTCGCTGACGATCTACAATGAGGATCTGGCGCTGATCCGCGAGCAGCGCGCCCTTCAGCTAAGTAAGGGCCGCCAGCGCGTCGCGCTCAAGGGCGTGTCCGGGCGCATCATCGCGCCGTCGGCGCTTCTGTCCGCCAACGGGGTCGATCTGATCGAGCAGAATTTCGATTTCGATCTGCTGACGCCCCGCAGCCTCCTGGAGAAGTCCCTCGGCCGCACCGTGCGCTTGGCGCGCACCAATCCCGCCTCCGGCGAGGAGGTGATCGAACAGGCCCGGGTCCTGGCGGTGAATGACGGCGTGGTGCTGGAGTTGGAGGATCGCATCGAGACCCTACGCTGGGACGCGGTGCCGGGCCGCATTCTGTTCAGCGCGATCCCTGACAGCCTGCGCGCCGAACCGACCCTGTCGATGATCCTGGACGCCGAAGCGGCAGGCCCATCGCAGGCGAGGCTGAGCTATCTCTCCGAGGGCTTGAGCTGGCGGGCGGATTATGTCGCCGAACTGAATGCCGAGGAAACCAGCCTGGCGCTGCAAGGCCTGGTGACGCTGACCAATCAGAGCGGCACCGCCTATGCGGATGCGCAGGTGCAGCTGGTGGCCGGCGACGTCAATCGGGTGCGCCAACAGATGCGCCCGGCCGCCCGCGCCGAAGTTCAAGAAATGAGCGTGACCGCCAGACGGGACGTCGAGCGCGAGGCGCTCGGCGACTATCATCTCTACACCCTGCCGGTGCGCACCGACCTGGCCGATCAGCAGACCAAGCAGGTGGGCTTTCTGTCCGCGCCCGCGGTGCAGGTGCGCAAGGACTATGTCAGTGAGTGGTACGGCTTTCAGACCTTGGAACAGCCAGACCATGCCGATGTGCAGCTGATCCTGCAAAACCGCCGCGAAGATGGCCTCGGCCAGCCGCTGCCGCAGGGCATTTTGCGCGTCTACACGCAGGACAGCGCCGGCCGGGCACAGTTTTTGGGCGAGGATCGCGTGCGCCATACGCCTCAGGGTGGGACGGTGCGGGCCCAGCTGGGCCAGGCCTTCGATGTGACGGTCAAGCCGACCCGCACCGCCTTTAACCAGATCGTGCAAAGCCGGGACCGCCGCGTCTATGAGGTGACCCAGCGCTACGACCTGGCCAATGCCAAGCAGGAGGCCGTGACGATCACTCTGCTCCAGGTGCTGCCGGAACCGGATTGGCAGATCCTGGAACAGAGCGCGGATCCCGAGCAGCTCGACGACCGCCGCCTGCGCTGGCAGATCGAGGTCCAGGCCAAGGGCGAGGCCATCGTCACGGCCCGCTTCCGCATCGGCAGGTGATCCGCACCGGGCAAGCGTGTCGGGTACGTTGCCCCGCCCTTGCCCCGTGCCTCTAGGGTTGCTAACAGTTTTGGCTGCTTTCCCCCATATCTTGTGCCGGGGGCGGTGTATTTTCGCCGCGGATCCCGGCACCCCTGCATAAGGCCTGCCCCTTGTCCGACCTGACGCCGCCTGACGACCGCGACATCCGCCCGATTTCGATCGAGGAGGAGATGCGCACCTCCTATCTCGATTACGCCATGAGCGTGATCGTGAGCCGGGCGCTGCCGGATGTGCGCGACGGGCTGAAACCGGTGCATCGGCGCATCCTCTATTCGATGCACGAAAACGGCTATGACTGGAACAAGCCGTACCGCAAATCCGCGCGCATCGTCGGGGACGTGATGGGGAAATATCATCCCCATGGCGACAGCTCGATCTATGACGCCCTGGTGCGCATGGCCCAGCCCTTCTCCATGCGCCTGCCGCTGATCGACGGTCAGGGCAATTTCGGCTCCATGGACGGCGATAATCCTGCGGCCATGCGGTACACCGAGGCGCGCATGGCCAAGGCGGCCTCGGTGCTGCTGGCCGATATCGACAAGGACACGGTCGATTTTCAGGACAATTATGACGGCTCGGAGCGCGAGCCGGTGGTCCTGCCCGCCCGCTTTCCCAATCTTCTGGTCAATGGCGCCGGCGGCATCGCGGTCGGCATGGCCACCAACATCCCGCCGCACAATCTGGGCGAGGTGATCGATGCCACCTGCGCGCTGATCGACGATCCCGCGATCGATGAGGCGGCGCTTTATGCGCATGTGAAGGGGCCGGACTTTCCCACCGGCGGGATCATCCTGGGCGGCGCCGGCATCGCCCAGGCGTTCCGCACCGGCCGCGGCTCCCTAGTGGTGCGCTCTAAGCACCATATCGAGACGGTGCGCTCCGGCCGCGAGGCGATCATCCTGACCGAGATCCCGTATCAGGTGAACAAGTCGGCGATGGTGGAGAAGATCGCTGAGCAGGTGAAGCTGAAGAAGATCGAGGGCATTGCCGATTTGCGCGACGAATCTGATCGCCACGGCGTGCGCGTGGTGATCGAACTAAAGCGCGACGCGGTGGCCGATGTGGTGCTGAACCAGCTGTATCGCTTCACCCCGGTGCAGACCTATTTCGGCGTGAATATGCTGGCGCTGAACGGCGGTCGGCCCGAGCAACTGTCCCTGCGCGACATCTTGAAGGCGTTCATCGCCTTCCGCGAGGAGGTGATCACCCGTCGCACCAAGTTCGAATTGGCCAAGGCGCGCGACCGCGCCCATGTCATGGTCGGCCTGGTCACCGCGGTTGCCCATATCGATGAGGTGGTGGCGACCATCCGGAGTGCCGCCAGCCCGGCCGACGCGCGCGAGCAGCTGCTGGCCCGGGAATGGCCGGCCGGTGAGATCGTGCCCTATCTGCGCCTGATCGGCGAGATCGGCGAGGAGGACACGGTTGAGACCTACAAGCTGTCCGACACGCAGGTGAAGGCGATCCTGGATTTGCGCCTGCACCGGCTGACCGCGCTGGGCCGCGATGAGATCGGCGAGGAGCTGAAGGGCCTGGCCGACAAGATCCGTAGCTATCTGGAGATTCTGCGCAGCCGCGCGAAGCTGTATGAGGTGCTGCGCCAGGAGCTGGTCGAGATCAGGGAGGAATTCGCCACTCCCCGGCGCACTGAGATCGATCTGGAGGCCGGCGGCGCGCTGGACGATGAGGATCTGATCCAGCGCGAGGACATGGTCGTGACCGTGACCCATGGCGGCTATATCAAGCGCGTGCCGCTGTCCAGCTATCGCGCGCAGCGGCGCGGCGGCAAGGGCCGCGCCGGCATGGCCACCAAGGATGAGGATGTTCTGACCACCCTGTTCGTGGCCAACACCCACCAACCGCTGCTGTTCTTCTCCTCCCGCGGCATCGTCTATCGCATGAAGGTCTGGCGCCTGCCCCTGGGCACGCCGCAATCGCGTGGCAAGGCGCTGGTCAATCTGCTGCCGATCGAGAAAGACGAAATCATCACCACGGTGATGGCGCTGCCGGAGGATGAGGCGGAGTGGGACAAGCTGCACGTCATCTTCGCCACCGCCCGCGGCAATGTCCGCCGCAATCTGATGAGCGACTTCGCCAATGTGCCGTCCAACGGCAAGATCGCCATCCGCTTTGAGGAGGGGGTCGACGACACCCTGGTCGGCGTGATGTTCGCGCGGGAGGATCAGGACATCTTCCTGGCCGCGCGCTCGGGCAAGTGCATCCGCTTCCCCGTCACCGATGTGCGCGTGTTCCGCGGCCGCACCTCCACCGGCGTGCGCGGCATTCGGCTGGCCGAGGGCGATGAGATGATCTCGCTGTCGATCTTGGAGGGCTGGGGCGATTTGACCATGGAGGAGCGGGACGCCTATCTGCGCGCCGCGCCTTGGAAGAATAATGGCGAAGGCGCCGAGCCGACCCTGCCCCCGGAGCGCATGGACGCGCTGGCCGCGCGCGAGCAATTTTTGCTGACGATCACCGAGAACGGCTTCGGCAAGCGCACCAGTTCCTTCGAATATCGCAAGACCGGCCGTGGCGGCCAGGGCATCACCAATATCGAAACCAGCGCGCGCAACGGCGGCGTGGTCGCCACCGGGCCGGTGGTGCCGGATGATCAGATCATGCTGGTGACGGACCAAGGCAAGCTGATCCGCACCGGCGTGGACGAAATCCGCATCGCCGGGCGCGCAACGCAGGGCGTGCGCATCTTCCGGGTCGACAGCGAAGAACAAGTCGTCTCCGTCGCCAAGGTCAATGAGGTGGCCGAGGCCGAAGCGGAGGAGGATGAGCCGCCGGCAGCTCCTTAACCTTCTCGTCACAACCCGGACGCTACAAAATTCTGGGGAAGGTCTGGCGCGAAACGCTCTCCTGGGAGAATCGTCCGTGCGCATCGGCGCGCTTCTGGCTTGGCTTATGCTGTTGCCGATGGCAGCTGTTGCGGACTTGTTTCCTCCGCCGGGCCAGGCCGTGGCGGTGGGCGAGGCCATGGCCTGGCTGATCGATGAAGACGGCGCCCTGAGCTTTGCGGAGGTGGCCGCGCTGCCGGACCAGGCCTTCACCCGCGCTCACACCGATCAGATCAAGTTTGGGCGCTCTGGTTATGTGGTGTGGTTGCGTTACCGGCCGCCTAAGCAGCCGCCCCAAAAGGCGCCAAAGCAGCCGCCAAAGCAGCCATCCGGGCACCCACTGTTCCTCAATTTGGGGCATTTGATCAGCGGCGGCTCTTTGCTGGTGCGCCGGATCGATGCGTATGTGCCGCAGGCAAACGGCACGATCGACCATCAGATATGGGGCTTCGATGTGCTGGAGCGGCCGGTCACCGGTTTCAATGAGCCCGTGTTCACGCTGCAGGACGCGGCCGGACCCGTGCTGATCCGGATCGCGCCTTATGCCGGTAAGGCGGTGACCGTGCGGCCGACCTTGATGGACCAAGTCGGCGCCTTGAAGAAGAGCAACGCCGACAGCTTGATCATCGGCATTGTCCTTGGCGTGTTGGCGCTGGTGGCCTCTGCTTCCTTCATCATTTTCACAGCCAACGGCCATGCCAGTTTCCGCGATTTCAGCGCTTTCGCGCTGGCCATGGCGGTTTATTTCTGGACCGCCGATCTTCAGGGACCTGCGGCGTTCCGGGCGGTCATCGATCCGGTGTTCTGGGTTGTCGAACCAGCGATCCTTGCGGTCGCGGCCGTGGCCGGCTTGCAATTTCTGCGCAATTTTCTCGACTTGCCAACCCGGTATCCGCGCCTGGACATGGCCGCGCTGGCCTTGATCATCGCCGCCATTGCCGCGCCGGTGATCGGCTATGCGCTGGGCTTGCCGGCTGTGGCCGGGCGCAGCAGCATGTTGGTGTTCATCATCTTGCCCGCATTCGCGCTGCTGTCGACCTTGCTGACCTGGCGCCGCGACTCGCTTGCCGCTCTGCTGCTCCTGTGCGGTGCTGGCGTGTTCATGGTGGCGGTGATCCTGCATGGCCTGGCCGACCTGGCCCGCGTGCCAGTGGGGCCGCTGATCGCCAATCTGCCACGCATCGGCGTCTTGATGTTCGCCGGCATGATCGTGCTTACCTTGGGCATTTCCAGCCTGGAGCGGCTCAAGCGGCGTGACGAGGACAAACTCAGCCTGGAAGAGGCCGTACGCGAACGCACGATTGATTTGGAACGGGCACGCAATGAAGCCCGCGCCGCGGACGCCGCCAAGACCCGCTTCCTGGCCAATATCAGCCATGAAATTCGCACGCCCCTGAACGGCATCATCGGCATGGTTGAGGGCATGAGCGCCAGTGGACTGAACAGCCGGCAGAAAGAGCAGGCCGACACCATCCGACATTCCTCCAATCTGATGCTGACCCTGCTGGACGATCTGCTGGACTATGCGGCCATTGAGGCGGACCGGATCACCTTGCGCCGGCAGCGCTTTCACCCGCGCGCGTTCATCGATGAGACCGCCCGGTTCTGGCAGGCCTCCGCCGGCAACAAGGATATCACTTTCGTCGTTGACAATCGCATGCCCGCGGATTTGTGCGTCGAAGGTGATCCCGCGCGGCTGCGCCAGATCGTCAACAATCTATTGTCCAACGCGATCAAATTCACCGACCGCGGCTCAGTCACCCTGACTGCGACGGCCAGCGAGTATGAAGATGGCTGGAGCCGCCTGGTGATTTTGGTGGCCGATACCGGCGTGGGCATTCCGGAGGAGGCCCTGGGGCGCCTGTTTGAGCCCTTCACTCAAGAGGCGGCCAGCGCACACAGCCGCGGCGGCAGCGGCTTGGGTCTGGCGATTTCCCGTCGCCTAGCCAAGCGCATGGGCGGCGATATCCGCCTGGAAAGCGTGTTGGGCCGCGGCACCAAAGCCACCGTCACCCTGATTCTGGCCAATGTGACCTCGCTTCTGCCGCTGGCCACGGAGAACGAACCCGATGTCGCCGGCGGCCCGGCCAAACTGAGCGGCGGTCGGCGGGTGCGAGTCTTGGTGGTGGAGGATAATGCCCTGAACCGGGCGGTGGTGGAAACCTATCTGCCGTTGCCGGACTATGCCTGCCACTTTGCCGCCTTGGCCGGCGAGGCTGTCGACATGATTCAGGCCAGCGAGTTTGACGTGGTGCTGATGGATCTGCGCCTGCCTGACATGGACGGTTTGGAAGCCGTGCGGCGTATCCGGCGGCTGACCGGCCCGGCAGCGCTGGTTCCGGTCATCATGTTGACCGCAGATGCCGGCCCGGCTCGCCGCGCCGCGGCCGAGCAGGCCGGTGCCAATGCGTTTCTGGAAAAGCCGGTACAACGAGAGGCCTTGGTGGCGGCGGTGCGCACTATGGTGCAGCCCAGCTTCACCTGGGGCGCCGGCCGGCGTCGCAGCGAGGTCTCCTGAAACGGGGCTTGAACTGGCAAGGAATTACGCTAAAGGTTCGTGCTGCGCTTGTTTTCCCGCCTGGTGCTATTTTCCCGCCGCAACGGACCTGACCATGCCCCAGCGTGCCGAACGCGTCGGCCTTTACCCCGGGACTTTCGATCCCATCACCTATGGCCATCTGGACATTGTCCGCCGCGGCTTGAAGCTGGTCGACCGCCTGGTCATGGGGGTTGCCACCAATCCTGGAAAGGGCCCCCTGTTCACCCTGGAGGAACGCTGCGCCATGGTGGCGGAGGAAACCGCGCCGCTGGGACGCGATCATGGCGTGGAGATCATCGTCGAATCATTTGACGAGCTTTTGATGCATTTCGCCCAGAAAATGGGCGCCAATATCATCATCCGCGGCCTGCGCGCGGTGTCGGACTTTGAATATGAATTTCAGATGGCCGGCATGAACGCGCATCTGAACCCGAATGTCGAAACCGTCTTCTTGATGGCTGACGCAAAATATCAGCCGATCGCCTCGAAGCTGGTGAAGGAAATCGCCCATTATGGCGGCAAGGTGGAAAGCTTCATTCCGCCGCGCGTCGCAGAGCATTTGTCGTTGAAGATGAGGAGTCCCGTCTCATGAAACGTTGGTTCGCATCTCTGTTCGCCGCCTTGGGTTTGGGCGCCGCTGCAGAGGCCCAGCCCGCCGGCCTGGATCCGGAAAATCTGCTCTATATCGATCTGCCTGAAGGCCGGGTGGTGATTGAAATGCGCCCGGACAAGGCGCCGAACCATGTCGAACGGATCAAGACCCTGGCGCGTCAGGGTTTTTACGACGGCCTGATCTTTCACCGCGTGATCGACGGCTTCATGGCGCAAACCGGCGACCCGCAGGGCACCGGCCAGGGCGGCTCGGATCTGCCGGATCTGACGGCGGAATTCAATGATCTGCGCCACCTGCGCGGCACCGCCTCCATGGCGCGGACCAACGACCCCAATAGCGCCAATTCGCAGTTCTTCATCTGCTTCCAGCCCGCGGCGTTCCTGGACGGGCAATACACCGCCTGGGGCCGGGTGATCGAGGGCATGCGCGCTGTTGACGCCATCGCCCGCGGCGAACCCCCGGCCGAGCCCACGGTCATCGAGCGCGTCCGCGTCGCCGCCGACGTGGAAGAGGGCGCCTGACCCGACGCAAGACCGGCCGCGCCGCGGCAGTGGGAACAGCATGACAATCGCGTTTCCAGCCTCTGGCGCTTGATCACCGCGCGCGCTATGTCCCGCCGCCATGCGTGTTGATCTGTTCGACTTTGAGCTTCCGCAGGAGCGGATCGCGCTGCGGCCCGTGCGGCCGCGCGATGCGGCGCGGATGCTGGTGGTGCGGCCAGGCCAGGGGGTGGCCGATCATGGCGTGCGCGATCTGCCCGATCTGCTGGATCCCGGCGATGTCCTGGTGGTCAACGACACCAAGGTGATCCCCAGCCGGCTCTATGGCCTGCGCGGCGAGGCGAAGATTGAGGTGCTGCTGCACAAGCGCGAGGAGGCCACCGCCTGGGCCGCCTTCGCCCGCCCGGCCAAGAAATGCCGCGCCGGCGACACTCTGCGCTTCGATACCGTCACCGCGGCGGTCATCGAGAAGCGCGAGGCCGGTGAAATCCTGCTGCGCTTCGACCTCGCACCTGACCAGATGATGCCCGCCCTGGCGCATTTGGGCAGGCTGCCGCTGCCGCCGTACATCGCCGGTAAACGCGCCGTCGACGCGGCCGATCACGACGATTATCAAACCGCCTTCGCGCGCGAGGAAGGTGCCGTGGCCGCGCCCACCGCCGGCCTGCACTTTACCGAGCGGCTGCTTACCGCGCTGGCGGATCGCGGCATCGGCCGGGAAGCGCTGACCTTGCATGTCGGCGCCGGCACCTTTCTGCCGGTGAAGGCGGAGGATACCGAAGAGCACAAGATGCATGCGGAGTTCGGCCGCATCACGCCGGAGGCGGCGGCCCGGCTGAACGCGGTGCGCGCGGCGGGCCGTCGCATCGTCGCGGTCGGCACCACGTCTTTGCGGCTTTTGGAAAGTGCGGCCGATGAGACCGGGCGCATCCACCCTTTCCAGGCGGAGACCGACATTTTCATCACCCCGGGGTATCGCTTCCGCGGCGTCGACGTGCTGATGACCAATTTCCACCTGCCGCGCTCGACCCTGTTCATGCTGGTCAGCGCCTTTTCCGGGCTGGACGAGATGAGAGCCGCCTACGCCCATGCCATCGCCGCGCAGTATCGATTCTACAGTTACGGCGATGCCTGCCTGCTGTTTCCCAAGCCGCGCGCGTAATGCCCGCGCTCGTGTCTCAGTCTCAGCGATGCGGCGGCGGCGCGATCGGTCATTGCCAACCGATCGGGCTACCGATCGGGCTACCGATCGGGCTGCCGGGCGGTACTGCCGGTGCGGCGGCCGGGCCGACGGCTTGGGCTGGCGCGGTCAGTTGCCGGTCGATACTGCGGGCCAGATAGACAGCCATGGGCACTGGTTGCTTAGCCAGGCGTCCCGACACGTCGGCCAGATAAGCCGCCAGGCCCGCGCGCACCTCCGGTGCCGCTGCCGCGTCCCCGGCCGTGCGCATAAGGGCGCCGATATAAGATCCCGCGACGCGCCAGCGCAGGGCGGCATCGGCTGGGTCGGCCTTGGCCGGGATCAGGGCGCGGTCCATCGCCAATAGGAGGTCCGCCAGACCGGGTTGGTCGGCTTTACGATCATGCTGCTCAATCAGCCGATACAGGCGCGCCGGGTGCAACAACGCGTCCAGGCTGATTTGGGCCGCGGCCTCAGCGGCGGCCAGGGCATCGAAGCCGGAGCCGGCATGGCTTTCGAAGCTTTCCCGCGCCACCGGCGCATCCAGGCTGCGCGAGGGCCGGGGCACAAGAAGGGCCAGCAGGGCCGGGTCCAGCCGCAGCACCTCCGGGGACAGCGTGGCCAGCACGGCCTCGATCGCCCGGCGTTGGTCCGGCGCGGACACAAAGCGGGTGTTCGGCCGGTCGGTATCGCTGGCGGTCTTATAGACGAAATGGCGGCCGCCGATCAGCTTGGCGGCGGCTTCGGTCTGGTAGCGGTGCGACAGATACAGCGGCACCAGGGCATGGCGCAGGTCAGACTGGTCGGCGCCGGCGGCCAGCACGCGCGGGCCGAACCGCTCCAGCCCGATCCGGCGCACCTCCAGCACGGTCTCAAGTTCGGCCACGGGGTCGGCGCCATTGTCCCACAGGCTGGCCTCGGCATGGGCGCTGCCGACGGAGCGCGCATGGGCATCGGAAATATAGCGCAGCCCCTGCGCCTGTGCCTCATCGGCCAGGCGCTCCAGATAGCTCGCCTCGTCCTCGCCGGTCGGCGGCGGCGCGTACAGCCAGGTGATCGCGAATTTATCCCAGGCGCCGATGCCGGTGTCATAAGCATCGGAGAAATCGATCGCGCCGTCCGCGCTCACCGACAGGCGGGGTGCGGGATAGTCCATGACCGACGCTCGATCTTGGGTCGAGGCGGCGAAATTGTGCGCCAGCCCCAGGGTGTGGCCGACCTCGTGCGCGGACAATTGGCGGATGCGCATCAAGGCCAGGCGCGTGGGGTCGTCAACCGCGCCGGTATTGTTGCGGTCCTTGCCGGCCAGGGTCTCGAAGATCAGCCGATCCTGGCGCACCCGCAAGGAGCCGAGCACGACATGCGCTTTGAGGATTTCGCCGGTGCGCGGATCGACCACGCTGGGGCCATAGGACCAGCCGCGGGTCTGGCGATGCACCCAGGAGATGACATTGTAGCGCGCGTCCAGCGGATGGGCGTCCTCCGGCAGCACCTTGACCTGAAATGCGTCCTTGAAGCCGGCCGCCTCGAACGCCTCGGCCCACCAGGCTGCCCCCTCGATCAGCGCCTGGCGCACGCGGTCAGGCGCGCCGGGATCGACATAATAGACGATCGGCTCGACCACCTCGCTCAGTGCGGCGTCGGGATCGGTCTTTTCAAGCCGGTGGCGGATCGCCAGGCGGGTCACCAGCTCGTCGTCAAGCGGTGCGGAATAGTCGGCGAAGGCGGCCGGAAACAGGCCGCCGGTGCGCGGGTCCCACTGGCGCGGCTGAAAGCCGTCATCGGGCAGGGCGATGAAGCTATGGTGCAGACCCAGGGTCACCGCGCGCGGATCCGGCGCGGTCTCGATCACTTCACGACCGGGGTCGCTGCTGGTCAGCGTCACCAGGGCTTCCAGCTCGACATTGTGCGGAAACGCCATGAGCGCCGCGGCATCGATCAGGCTGCGCTCGGTGTCCAACGAAAAACTGCCCTGGCCGGCATCTTTCAGGCGCGTGGCCAAGCCGACCGGGTCGCTGGTCACCAGGTCGGTGATGTCCACCAGCAGGCGGCCGTCTCCGTCCTCATCTTCGATGTTCCCGACCCACAACACAGACCGGGCGAAAGACTGGGCGACGGCGCGTTTCTCAGCCTCGTTGCCGCTGGCTCGATAGCGCCAATTCTCCGCCATCATGGCCAGCTTTGGGCCATAGCGTTCAAATGCCACCACGTGTGTCGGCCCGCCGGCGGTGCGATCGAGCCCAACGGGGTTGGAGCCGAGCCCGCGCGACAGGTAGCTGGTATAGATGTAGCGGCGAGCAGAGGCATCGGCTGGAAAGACGGCCAGCACCCGGTCCGTTTTCTCTTCTACATATAGGTCGAACAAGCCAGGGCGGTGGTCCAGATCGGCGAGTGTCTCTTGCCAATGTTCGGCTTGGGCGGTCGCTGACAGAAACAAGAGGCAGAGCGGCAAAAGCAGGCGCATGCGCAAATCCTAAGCAAGAGGCGGGCAGGGGCTGTCTGGTTGCCCAAGCTGCCCGCCCCTGCACGGCTATGCAAGCCTGCGCTGCCGGCCGGTGAGTGCGGCCCGGCGCAGCCCCAAGAGCGCCGCACAGCATAGGAATGCCACGACCGCCAGAGCGAACAAGCTGGGATCGGCTTGACAATTCGGTGCCGCCAGGATCGCCGCGCGGTCAGGCGCGGTGCCGCCGGCAACCGTGTCGATCAACGGACAGCCGGTGCCGTCCACCAAGGGCACGGCCACACCAAGAGCCGTGAACAGGTGGAAGAACAGCGCGCCGCTGAGCACCCCCAGGCCGAGCAAGGCGCCGATCGCCTGCAGCCGCGGCACGGCGATGCCGGCCAAGAGCAGGAGCGCGGCGATCAGTTCCACCACGCCCACCACCGGCGCTTGAAACGGTCCGCCAATAAACAGGCCGGGCAAACCCCATTGGGCGAAGCTATATTCGATCAGTCCAAAGATCTGCTGACTGTCCGGCGAGCCGGTGAATTTGAAGAACAGCGATTGGATGAAAATCAAAGCGGGAATGACGGCAAGCAGGATCAGTCCGATACGTTTGGCCATAAAGCGTCTCCGACGGCAAGGTTTGGTCAAGACCATCGCGGTCTGATGCACAATTAGGACGCCGACTGCCGCCTTACAGGCACAAATCTGTGCGCCCGGCGTCATCGCCGGTTTTGACAAGCGCGGGCGCAGGCGCCATGATTCCGCTTTCACCAGGATAAGGGACCAGGGGCATGCGCATTGTCTTGGCGGTAGCCGTTGCGGCCTATCTGTCCGGCTCTGCTCTGGCCGACGGGCTGAGCAAGGCGGTTGAGGCCGATTATGACTATCTGTTCGATCTGTACCGGCACTTCCACGCCAATCCCGAGCTGAGCTATCGCGAGGAAAAGACCGCCGCGCGCTTGGCCGCGGAGTTGAAGGCGCTCGGCTTTGAGGTCACCGAGAAGTTCGGCCGCTATAAGGGCCGGCCGGACCTGACCAGCCATGGTCTGGTCGCCGTGATGGAGAATGGCCAGGGCCCGACCCTGCTGATCCGCGCGGATATGGACGGGCTGCCGGTGGAGGAGAAGACCGGGGTTTCCTATGCCTCCAGGGCGCGTCAGGTCGACGATGATGGCGAAGAAAAATTTGTCATGCATGCCTGCGCGCATGACACGCATATGACGATCCAGGTCGGCACCGCTCGGCGTCTGGTGGAGATGAAGGATCAATGGCGCGGCACCCTGGTGCTGGTCGGCCAGCCGGCCGAAGAACGCATCGGTGGCGCCAAGGCGATGATCGATGCCGGCCTGTTTAAGACATTCCCCACGCCGGACTATAATCTGGCGCTGCACACCACCGGTTCGCTGCCGTCGGGCCATATCGCCATGGTCAGCGGCCCGGCGCTGGCCTCGTCCGACAGCGTTGACATCACGATCTACGGCATCGGCGGGCATGGCGCCTATCCCCATGGCACCAAGGACCCCGTGGCGCTGGCCGCCTATATCATCACCGGGTTGCAGACCATCGTCAGCCGCGAGACCGACCCCTTGGACAGCGCCGTGGTCACGGTCGGTTCGATCCATGGCGGCACCAAGCACAATATCATCTCCGATCGGGTCGACCTGCAGCTGACCATTCGCACCTTCAAGGAAGAGACCCGGCAACGCGTGCTGGACAGCATCGAGCGCATCGCGGTCAATCAGGCGCGCGCCTTCGGCCTGCCGGACGACAAGCTGCCCAAGGTGGAGCTGCATGGCGGGGAAGGCGTCGGCCCCACGGTGAATGACCCGGTGCTGACCGCGCGCATCATGGACACGCTGGCCGACCGCTTCGGGCGCGACCGCATCATCACCGCCACGCCGGTGATGGGGGCGGAGGATTTCTCTGAATTCGGCAAGACCGAGGAGGATATTCCCAGCCTGATCTTCTGGGTCGGCGGCGCCGATCCGGCGAAATTCCGCGAGGCGCGGGCGCGCGGTCAGTCGCTGCCGTCCAACCATTCGCCGCTGTTCGTGCCGCAGCCGGAACCGGTGCTGACCATGGGCGTGGAGGCGATGACAACAGCAGCGCTGGAGCTTTTGGGCAAACCGCAGGCCGGCAATTGATCGGCCCGCCCATGCGCCCCGGCTGGCCCAAGGGTCGGCGGCACCGCCGACGATAGGCTGGGGATGGGTTAGGCTTTGTCCACGGCTGTGCCGTGCCGCCCCGCGCCGGCGGCAAAGCGGTCTGCGCCTGCCCGTGTTTCGCCGCTGTCAATGACCTTGCGACCGCGCTCGAATTCCAGGCGCCAGGCGGCGTCGTGTGGCAGCGACCATTGGTCCAGCACCGTCGCCCGGTCGCTGCGCAGGCATAGCTGGGGCAGGGCGGCCAGCTCCGTTGCCAGCTTCACGGCGGTTTCGAATGCATCGCCGGCCGCGCACACCCGATTGGCCAAACCGATGGCCTGCGCTTCCGCCGCATCGACACCGCGGCCGGTCAGGATCATGTCCAGCGCCCGGGACTGACCGATCAGCCGAGGCAGTCGGATGGTGCCCAGATCGATCAGCGGCACGCCGAAGCGCCGGCAATAAACCCCGAACACGGCGGTCTGGGACGCCACGCGCAGGTCGCACCACAGCGCCAGTTCCAGCCCGCCGGCCACGGCATGGCCTTCCACCGCTGCGATCACCGGTTTGGACAGGTTCAGCCGGCTGGGCCCCATCGGCGCCGGGCCGTCACTGTCCAGCGGATTGGATTGTCCCTGCGCGAGGGCCTGCAGATCCGCGCCCGCGCAGAAGGTGCCGCCGGCGCCGGCAAGCACCGCCACGCTCGCGCCATCGTCGGCATCGAACGCCAGAAACGCCTCATAGAGCGCTAGGGCGGTGGCCTGGTCCACGGCATTGCGCCGCTCAGGCCGGTTGATGGTGACGGTGGTGACCGGGCCATGGGCTGTGACATCCACGCTCATAAGACGCGCTCCTTGCTGGACGGGGGCGAGGATGATCCCACCTGATAGGGACGATCGGATCAAGATGGGGGAGATGAGGCATGCGGATTTGGCTTGTGCCGCTGGTGCTGCTTCTGGGCGCCTGCACCACGGTGGAACGGCTTTACCTGCCCAGCGCCAAGGTGCAGGACACCCACTGGCAGCAGGCAACCGCGGGCACCGGGGCTGTCGATCACGGCGCCTGGGCGGTGTTTCTTGACCGCTATGTCAGGCAAAGCCCGGATGGCGTGCATCTGGTGGATTATGGCGCCGTGACGCCGGCCGATGAAACCGCCCTGCTTGGCTATTTGGAGCGACTACAGGCGGTCAAGGTCACCGACCTGCCGCGCATGGAGCAGCTGGCCTTCTGGATCAATCTTTATAACGCAGTGACGGTGCGCACCGTTTTGGAGGCCTATCCCGTTGACAGTATTCGGGACATTTCCTTGGGCGGGGTGCTCAGCGTCGGACCCTGGGGCGAGGACTTGGTGACCGTGGAGGACCGGGCCTTGTCGCTGAACGATATCGAGCACAAGATCGTGCGCCCGGTGTTCCAGGATCCCCGCATTCACTATGCGCTGAATTGCGCGGCCTATCAGTGCCCGAATTTGCGCGCCGAACCGTATCGCGGCGCGGTGTTGGACGCGCAGTTGAACGCCCAGGCGCGGGCTTATGTGAATGATCCGCGCGGGGTCACGGTCAAGCCGGACGGTGATCTGGTGCTGTCCAAGATTTATGTCTGGTTCAAGGAGGATTTCGGGGGCTCCGAAGCGGTGGTGCTGGAGCATCTGAGCCAATATGCCGAGGGTCCGCTGTTCGACACCCTGACCGCTGATCCCGACATCGACGACTATGTCTATGACTGGTCGTTAAACGATGCCGCCCGGCTGGCCGCACCGGGCAGTTGACTGTCAAGTTGACCTGTCAAGTTGACCTGGACAGTTGACCCGGCCTGCCCCGTTTCACCCGACCCCTCGCCATCGTGGGTTCACGGGCCAAGGTCCTAGAAGGGGTTCAGGGAATATCCTTGGTCGTCCAGCAGCGCGTGGGCGGTGATCGCCGAAAGCGACAGTGCGGCCTGCGGCAGAAGATCGCTGGCATCAACGCCCTGCGCGGCTGCGGACTGGCCGCAGACGATGATCCGCACCTTCTGCTCAGCAAGCGCTGCAATCAGCGCGGCATTGGCATTGTCCACCCCGTTGCGCTGCGCGTAGAGGTCCTGGGTCATTTCCAGAACCGCGGGCCCGTGGATCACCAGCGCCAGGTCGATATGCTCGGGGTCAAGGCCAGCCCTGGCATGCATGTTGAAAACGCGGGCCGCGGTTTCCAGCTTTCGATTGATCTGTCCCGGCTCGGCCGCCTCGGTGATGTCGAAGCGCACCTTCAGTCGGAAATCCTCTGGCAAGGGTTCGGCGGCAGGGATCGCCACGGCCGGCCCGAACGCCTTGATCACCGGGCCGGTGGTGAAGCCGGATGGCGTCTGTGCGCCCGCGGCCGGGCCAAGCAGGCTGAGCGCACAGGCAAGCAATAGGGGGCGAGGCATCGCAA
The DNA here is from genome assembly GCA_050331575.1 of Rhodothalassiaceae bacterium. Lineage (GTDB taxonomy): Bacteria > Pseudomonadota > Alphaproteobacteria > Sphingomonadales > Rhodothalassiaceae > JBHJGS01. Next base: position 53,073 of record JBHJGS010000053.1, read on the forward strand.
AATCCCTCCAATAGCGTCAGGACAGCCGCAAGGCTTGCGCGAGCCGGGGCGAAAATCAAGCGGCGAGGCGCGCTGCAGCGGTTATCAGGGGATACCGCTGGGATTGCTCAAGGCTTGCGCCGGCAAACCGGGTCATGCCAAAGCCCCGGCATGATCGATCAATTGGGGCGCCGCGTTGCCGTGCCCGCCGTGCCCGCCGTGCCACGCCGAATAGTTTCGCTGTGTCCGTCGACCACGGAAACGGTGATTGCGTTGGCGGGGGCTGACAGGCTGGTCGGGCGCACGGCCTACTGCACCCGGCCGGCCGACACGGTTGCAGCGATCGCGGAGGTCGGTGGCACCAAGACGGTGGATGTCGATGCCGTGGCGCGGCTCAATCCAGATCTGATTGTCAGTGTCCGCGAAGAGAATGACCGCTCGCAGATCGACGCGCTGGCGCAACGCTTTGCCACCATTGTCCTGGACCCGATAGACATCGACACGATGCTGGCAGCGGTGCGTCTGATCGGCCAGGCGGTTGGCCAGGCCGCCGCCGGGGCAGATTTGGCCCAGCAGATTGATCAGGCTCTGAGCCGGCTCGCCGCCGCGGGCCAGCAGCGCGTGCTCTACCTGATCTGGCGCAAGCCCTTTATGGCTGCCGGCGCCGGGACTTATATCGATGCGCTGCTGCGCCGCTTAGGGCTGCTCAATGCCGCCGCACAGCTTCCGGGCCGCTATCCGGCGCTGACGGCGGCGTCGATCACCGCGGTTCGGCCGGCGATCGTCCTGGCCGCATCGGAGCCTTTCCCGTTCAAGGCCAAGCATCTGGTGGAACTGGAGGCGGTGTTCGGCTGTCCTGCTCTGCTGGTTGATGGCGAAGCGTTCGGCTGGCATGGCGTGCGGCTGTTGCAGGCCGTGACCATCTTGCGCGACACCGTGCGCGACATCGCCGCGCGGACGGCCGCGGCGCCAGTGTCAGAATTTTAACCCTTGGCGCGCAGGACTATCGCTTTGTATGCGTGTTGAGGGGCCTCATTGTTCGGCCCCGTGCCGTTTTGCAAGAGCCGCCGATGGCCGTTCGTCCCCCGCTTGTGCGTGTCGCTGCTGACCCAGCCGTTCTGCAGTTCAGCTATTCTAGTCCGGCGCAGTCGCGCTCGCGCCGGCTGCTGATCCAAGCGGTCGAGCGCGCCGGCGGGCAACGGCGCCTGAAACGCCTGTATGAAGATCAGGTCGCCGCCGGTACACAGCAGGGTGGCGATTTCTTCGCGCTGGCCGTGGCCGCGTTGGGGCTGGATGTGCGAGTCGATCACGCCGCCCTGGCGCGGGTGCCGACCACCGGGCCCATTCTCTTCGTGGCCAACCATCCCTATGGTGTGCTGGACGGGCTGGTGTTGACCTGGTTGGCCAGCCAGGTGCGTCCGGACGTGAAGGTGCTTGCCAATGCGCTACTTTGCCGGGCCCCCGGCACATGGGAGCATCTGCTCCCGGTCGATTTTGATGCCACTGAGGAGGCGCAACGGACCACCCTGGCCAGCCGCATCGCCGCGCAAAAATGGCTAAAGGCAGGACATGCCGTCGGCATTTTTCCCGGCGGTGGCGTCTCCACCTCTCCCCAGGCGTTGCGAGGGCCCGCATGCGACCCGCCGTGGCATCCTTTTACCGCCAAGCTGATCCTGGGCGCCAAGGCGACAGTGGTGCCGGTCTATTTCGCAGGGCAGAATTCGCGCCTGTTTCAGATTGCCAGCCACCTTAGCTACACCCTGCGCCTATCCCTGTTGTTTCGGGAGACCGTGCGGCGCATCGGCACGCGCTTGGAGGTCTCGGTCGGGGCGCCGATTGCCTTTGAGGAGTTGGCCGTGACGGGGGATCGCCTGGCCCTGGTGCGGGATCTGCGGCATCGGACCTTCGCCTTGGCTCAGGGCCATGCCCCGAAACAGCCGCTGGAAGCCTATGCCGCGGAGTTTCATTTCCCCCGCCGGGTGAGTTTTCGCTAGCCATTGTGTGGACCGCGCAACTTTGTCCGACCGAATGCTATCGCACGGCGGGTCCAATCGCTCGGATAGTGCCCTAAACCATCGGACAGTGGCAAAGGCTGGCCTATATCATTACAGATTATATCGATCTGTAATAAATGGAGCCGCCCCATGCGCACCCTTTATGTCGTGCTCGTTGCCGCGCTCGCTTCCCCGGCTATGGCCCAGGAGAGCCGCAGCTTTGATTTGCCGCCATTCAGCGCCATTGATGCGGATGGCGGCATGGAGATCCTGATCGAAATCGGGCAACCCCAAAGGGTCGTCGCCGATTATGCCGGCAACGCCATCGAGGATTTGCAGGTCGAGGTTGATAATGGCGTGCTGGAGGTGAAGACCGCGAAGAAGTCTTTCTGGGGCGGGCGTCGCAGCATTCCCGTCACCCTGCATGTCACCGTGCCGAGCCTGGAAGAGGTGGTCGCCGGCGCGGGAATGGAGCTGGAAGCAACGGGGCTTGATGAATCGGAGCTGACGGTCACCATCACCACCGGAGCCATTGCCGCGCTAACCGGCCGCTGCGGCGACTTACAGGCGGACGTCTCCACCGGGGGCGTGTTGAAGGCCAATGCGTTGCAGTGTGACGCGGTCGAGATCGAGGCATCAACCGGGGCTGTGGCCCGGGTGCATGGTCAGGCCCGTGTCGAGGCCTCCGCAAATACCGGCGCCAGCGTTAAGGTGTTTGGCCGGCCAAACCGATATCGCGGCAAGGCGACATTGGGCGGCACGGTCGAGCGGACCAGCTGACCAAGGCCCGCCACCCGCCACCCGCCACTGTCCACACGGTGCAAGCCGCTACCGCTCAGCCGGTCGCTGTCGGATCAGGGTGCAGCCCTTTAGACAGCGGGCATGGTCATCCGGTCAATCGCGCTCACGATTGATCGGATCCTGCCCTAAGGCCGGGCCAGAAGGCGGTTGAGCAGGCGGGCCAGCGGACCGCCCAGGACGAGGGCGGGAACAAGCGTTGTCACGCCGGCCAGCCAAAATGGCACGGCCCTTCCGGTGAGCCAAATGAACAAGCATTGGCCGGAAAAGCCGATCAGCACATAAGGCAGCAGCACCGCGGTCCAGATCAAGACCATTGGCAGGCTTCCCACGCCCAACCACAGCATGGTTCGGTCAAACAGAAGCCAGCCGGTGCGCTGATAACCATCCGGCTCATCTTCAGGCAAGGCGCCGTTGGCCCAACGCATCAACGCCTCGGTCAACAAGACGCTGATCAGAAGAGCAAGGCCCAGGCTGAAGGGCCACATTGGCTGCATCATCAGGAATTCAAACATTGCTGCAACTCTTACGTCTACTCAAACTGCATGTTACATAAAACTATTGTCTTCCCACTTAATCCCGCAGTGAGACTGTACGAGACACGGCCTGAGCGTCTCAAGCAGAATCGGCTGACGGAATGCGGCGCGGCCGTGGCGCAAGGCCCTTGCTTCACGGCGATTGCCCGGTCCAAGCTCGGCACGGCGCGCCGGAACAAGCACAGCAATCGGTGCGCTTCAGGAGGGGGAGGATGAGGCGATGCCGAGCCGGATTGCCGCACAGCTGAGCGATATCGAACGGCTGGAGATCCTTGACGAAACCGGTCGTGTCGATGCTGACCTGGAGCCGGATCTGACGCCGGATCAGCTGATGGACCTGTATCGCGGCATGCTCACCGCGCGCTTGTTCGACGAGCGCATGCTGCAACTGCAGCGGCAAGGTCGCATCGGCACCTTTGCCCCGATCAAGGGCCAGGAAGCGGCGAATATGGGGGCGGTGGTGCATCTGCGCTCCAGCGATTGGCTGGTGCCCAGTTTTCGCGAAACCGCGGCGCAATTGTGGCGCGGCATGCCCATGGAGACGATCTGGTTCTTTTCCGCCGGCTATAATGAGGCCTTCGCGCTGCCGCCGGACAGCCGCGATCTGCCCTTGTGCGTGCCGGTGGCCAGCCAGCTGCTTCATGCCACGGGCATCGCCTATGCCGCGAAGCTGCGCGGGCTGGACGAGATCGTCATGGCCTTTTGCGGCGACGGCGCGACTTCCAGTGGCGATTTTCACGAGGCGCTGAACTTTGCCGCGGTCTGGAAGGTGCCGGTGGTGTTCATCGTGCAGAACAATCACTGGGCGATTTCGGTGCCGCTGGCCAAGCAAACCGCCGCGCACACCCTGGCGCAAAAGGCGGTGGCCTATGCCATGCCGTCGGTGCAGGTGGACGGCAATGACGTGCTGGCGGTGTGGGAGGGCGCGCGCCGCGCGGTGGCCCATGCCCGGTCCGGCCATGGCCCGATGCTGGTGGAATGCGTCACCTACCGCATGAGCGTGCACACCACCGCCGATGACCCCACGAAATATCGCGACGAGGAGGAGGTGGCGCTGTGGGAAAAGCGCGACCCGATCCAGCGGGTCGAACGCTATCTCGCCGATAAGGGGATATTGTCTCAGGATCAGCGCGAAACGGTGACCGGCGAGATCAAGCAGACACTGAGGGACGCCTGGGCGCGCGTGGAGGCGCGGGTGAAAGAGGTCGAAGCCGCCCCGCCGGAAGAGCTGTTCGACCATCTTTATGCCGAAACCCCGCCGCATCTGGAAGAGCAGCGCCGGGAGTTCCTGCAGCACATCAAGGAGGGGCGAATCCGTGGCTGAGCTGACCATGATCGCGGCCCTGAACCGGGCGATGGACGAGGCCATGGCGGCGGACGAGCATGTCGTCATTCTGGGCGAGGATGTCGGCTGGGACGGCGGTATCTTCCGCGCCACGGACGGACTGATCCAGAAATATGGCGAGGCCCGGGTGATCGACACGCCGCTGGCAGAGGCCGGCATCATCGGCACCGCCGTGGGCATGGCGTTCAACGGTCTGAAACCCATCGCAGAGATGCAGTTTTCCGGATTTATGTACACAGCCTTCCACCAGATCGAGAATCATGTCGCGCGCTATCGCTACCGCACCCGCGGCGGCCTGCCTGTGCCCATGGTCATACGGGCGCCTTACGGAGCCGGCGTGCGGGCGCTGGAGCATCATTCCGAAAGCCGGGAAGCATATTGGGCGCACACGCCGGGCCTGAAGATGGTGATCCCGTCGACGCCCCGGAACGCGCGGTCCTTGCTGCTTGCCGCCATCGACGATCCCGACCCGGTGATCTTTTATGAGCCCAAGGCCAGCTATCGCACCTTTCGCCAGGAGGTGCCGGAGGACCCCGAGCGTGCCAAGATCGGCCAGGCGGACGTGGTGCGCGAGGGGGACGCGATCACCCTGATCGCGTATGGCGCGATGATGCCACGGGTGCTGAAGGCCGCGGAGCAGCTGGCCGAAGCCGACGGGCAAGAGGCCGAGGTCGTCGACGTGCTGACCTTGGCGCCGCTTGATGCCGCCACCTTGGTCGCGTCGGTGGAGAAGACCGGCCGGGCCGTGGTGGTGCACGAGGCCGCCCGTAGCTACGGACCGGGCGCGGAAATCTGCGCGCAGTTGGTCGATCGCTGCTTCTTTTCGCTAGAGGCGCCGGTGGCGCGGGTGACCGGTTTCGACACCCCGCCGCCCTTCTTCGCGCGCGAGCAGATGTATCTGCCGACGGTGGAGCGGATTGTGCACGCCGCGCGCCAAACCCTGGCGTTGTAGGAGACGACGCGCATGGCACGGCCATTCAAGCTGCAGGATCCGGGCGAGGGCATTCACGAGGTGGAGGTGCTGGAGGTGCTGGTCGACCCGGGCCAGACCGTCAGCGACGGTGACACCGCCTTTGTGGTGGAGTCAGACAAAGCCGCGATCGAACTGCCCGCCCCCTATGACGGCACGGTGGCGGAGATCCTGGTCAAGGTCGGCGATACCGTCACCGTCGGCGACACGCTGATGACCATCGAGACCGGGGAGCAAGACGCCGAAGCCGCAGCGCCCGCCCCGCAGCAACACCGCGCGCCGACACCGAAAGCGGACACACCGGAGGCTCCGCCGGCATCAGCGCCGCCGCCGCAGCGGCCGGACGGCCCGATCAAGGCCGCTCCGGCCGCGCGCAAGCTGGCCAAGGAACGCGGCATCGATCTGGGGGAGGTGACCCCCAGCGGTCGGCAAGGCCATATCACCAAGCAGGACGTTCTGGGCTATGCCGAGGCATCTTCAGGGGCACCGGCGGCAGACTTATCAGGCGGCGCGGTCACCATCGAACCGCTGCGCTCGATCCGGCGCGCCACCGCCAAGCAGATGGCGCGCGCCTGGGCGGAGATCCCGCACGTCATGCTGCAGGAACAGTTCGACCTGACCGACCTGGAGCGGCTGCGGCGGCAGCATGCGCCGGCGGTGAAGGCGCAGGGCGGCCAGCTGACCCATACCGTGTTCGTGCTGAAGGCGCTGGCGGCGACGCTGCGGGAGCATCCGCGCTTCAACGCCTCGATCGACATGGCCAAGGAGGAAATTCACCTGAAGCCGGACATCCATATCGGCGTGGCGTTGGACAGCGCGCGCGGCCTGATCGTGCCAGTGCTGCGCCATGTCGATCACAAGAGCGTGTTTCAGATCGGCAAGGAGTTGAAGGACCTGGCTGAACGGGTGCGCGGCGGCCGCGCCGATCCGGCCGATTTGAAGGGCGCGACGATCAGCCTGACCAATATCGGCGCTTTGGGCGGCCGCGGCTTCTTCCCGATCATCAATGCCCCGGAAGTGGCGATCCTCGGCCTGGGCCGCGGCGGCCTGGAGCCGGTGATGGTCTCCGATCTGGACGCGGAGCCGGAGATCGAGGTGCGCTACCGCATGCCGGTGTCGTTGAGCTTCGACCATCGGGTCAATGACGGCGCCGATGCCGCTCGCTTCCTGGCTGCTCTCGGCGCCAAGCTGGCCGATCCGGCTTGGTTCGTGCTGCACGGCTAGGCTTGCATTCTTTCGTCAAATTTGATCTAAGCATGCGCCGGGGTGCTGGTACGCGTCCCGTTGGGTAGTTTCCAGGAGTGGTCGATGTGGTCTTTGATCCGGGCGGCCGGCTGCGGCGACGCCATCTGCGCTTTTTTCTGAATCGTTCTAAACCGGTTTCGCGGCCCCGACCGCCGGGCTCAGCCTGGATGTCATCGGGCAGGGCGCCTGCGACAATCTCTTTGCCGGCGCCGCGCTGAGCGGCCAAGCCGTGTGCGGCACCAATCTGGATTCGGTGCAGACGCTGAGCTTCGACTTCGATGTTGCCGATGCGGCGCTGTTCGGCGCCGTCGATCTGCCCTTTCGTTGGCCGCCTATGATCGCGGCAATGCCAGCTTTGAGCCGAACGACTTTATCGAAGTGGCGTTGAACGACAGCGCCCTGCTGACCTTGAACGGCATCAACCGCCGCGGCGCCGGTTTCACCGATGCCGCTGGCACCACTGCGCTGCCGGCCGATGGGCTGTTCCGCAGCTTTCAATTCGATGTCGGCGACCTGCTGCTGCCCGGCGACAATCTTTTGTCGTTCAGCATCTTCAACACCACGACCAATGAGTTTGTCGGTCTGGATGATGTTGCGCTGACCGCGCAGCCCAGCTTCGGTGTGCAGGGCACCGATTTCGCTGTGGTCCCGGTCCCGGGCAGCCTGGCGCTAATGGGCCTGGGCGTCGCCGCTGTGGGCGCGCGCCTGCGCCGCCACGGCTGATCGGGCGGCACCGCGAAGTCGGCACAGGCGGCGCTCCCGCCTGTGCCGCCTGCAAAAAAGTGCGGGAACGACTATCGGATTGGAAGCTTCTATGCTGAGATATGTTCGTATCCATCCGAAATGAGGTCGCCCCCGATGCGCCGCTGCCTAGTCCTGATCATTGCTCTTGCACTGATCGTCGCTGCCTGCACCACCGCCCCGGTGACCGGCCGGCGCCAGTTCAACATCATTCCCAGCGGTCAAGCATTGCAGCTGGGGTCCCAGGCCTATCAGCAGATCAAGGCGAGCACGCCGGTGGCGCGGCAGAGCGAGCGCCAGCAGCTGATTGAGCGCATCGGCTTCGACATTGTCCGGGTCGCCGAGGCGCCGCCGGAGTTTGAATGGGAATTCACTTTATTCGAGGATCCCACTCCGAATGCCTTTGCGCTGCCCGGCGGCAAGGTCGGCGTGCATACGGGCCTGTTCGACGTGGTCGAGAATGAAGATCAGTTGGCCACGGTGATGGCCCATGAGGTCGGCCACGCCATCGCCGACCATGGCAGCGAACGGATGAGCCGGGCCTTGGCCATGCAGGTCGGCCTCGCGGTCGCCGGCGCGGCCACGGAAAGTGCGGAGGCGGTCAATCTGCTGGCCGGTCTGGCGCAGTTGGGCGTCGAACTGCCCTTCACCCGGTCCCAGGAAGCCGAGGCCGACCATATCGGGCTGATCTACATGGCGCGCGCCGGCTACGATCCCTCCGAAGCCGACGATCTATGGATGAATTTCGCGCGCTTAGGTGGCGAGCGGCCACCGGAATTCCTGTCCACCCACCCGCACCCGGAAAACCGCATCAAGGCGATCCGCGAATTGCTGCCGCGCGCCTGCAACATTTATTTTGAGCGCACCGGTCGGCGCTGCAAAGATCAGGGGTGACGCCTCTGGCTGTCAGCCCGTGACCAGTTTGGGACCGTCTTCCCAGCGGTCCGGCCGGGCTTGGGGCTGCGGCGGGTCGGTAATGTCGAAGACCGGTTGGTTCAGCCGTGCGGACGGGCCTTCCAAAACGGGCTCTTGCGCGAAGCCGTCCTCGGCCAGCACCGCCACGCTCTGGCGGTGCGCTTCGGCATAGGTTGGTGTGGCACCGGCCTTCCACGCTCCCACCACAGCTTTGGCCAGGCAATAGGTCATGGCGCCGTGGCGTTGCCCGCCCAGATGCGCCTCCCAACTGAATTGGTGAAGTTTGGCGCCGGTCAACAGCATATGGTTGGGGTGATCCAGCCCGCGCAGCCGGCCAAACCGGCGCACCGGCCGGCACGGCTGCACCACCGTGCGCTCGGTGATGGTGTCTTCGTCCAGCCGCCAAAAATCAAAATCCACTGGATTGCTGCGGAAGCGCACGTCATCCGGTGGCAGCCAAAGCCGCGGCGCGCCGTACAGCATATCCCCCTCTGGCCGGCTTTGGTGCAGATCCTGCCAGCGGCGGCGCGTCACGCTGGCACTGTGGCAAGCGTCAATGCCGATAAACAGGCGGGCCTCAGGATGCGCCCTTGCAAAGCTGCGCGCCAGCACATCGTCCGTGAACGGATCACGGGCGTCGGTGTCGTAGGTGCAGACGGCTTCGTCCACCCCATGGACCAGGGCGTCGCCGCAGCGGTGCTGGATCTGATAGCCGGCTGTGGACATCCAGAACAGGAAGGTGTCGCCCGCACGCAAATTTGCCACGGCGGCGTCCAGGCGCTGCACAATGGCGGCGCGTGTGGCTGCGGCATTGTGCAGTTGGCGCACGTCAAATCCGGCCTCTCGCAGCAGACCGCCGATCAACAGAGCGTCGTTGACGGCCCCACTCAAAGCGGGCATGGCCATGTCAGCGGAGAACTGGTCTAATCCAATGCAGAGTGCCGTTTTCTGGGCCATTGCCTGTCTCCCCCTCGTGAATGACGCTGCCTTGGCGAGGCGCCCTGAAGGCCGGTTCGTTACGATAATCTTTACCAATCCGCTTGTGACAGGGGTCACAGGGGAAGATAAATACTATTATTATGGGTTAAGATACGGCTCTAGATCGGCTTCAGCTGCCCTCGCTTGACGCTTCGATTTTGGGGTTGATGCGGGCGTTGCGTTGATTTCGCCGATGCGGGGGCGCATGTAAGGGCGGTCCGCCCCCCGTTTCGCGAAGGACCGCCGCCATGAATAAGCCTGAGAAGATCCAGGCCCGGCCCGCCGCCCAGTTTTCCTGGGAGGATCCCTTGCTTTTGGAGGAGGAACTGGCCGAGGAGGAACGCCTGGTGCGGAACAGCGCGCGCGCCTATGCCCAATCCCGGCTGATGCCCCGGGTGTTGGAGGCCAACCGCCACGAGATTTTTCATCGCGAGATCATGACCGAAATGGGCGCGGCCGGCCTGTTGGGCGCGACCATTGAGGGCTATGGCTGCGCCGGGGTCAGCTACACCGCCTATGGCTTGATCGCGCGGGAGGTCGAGCGGGTCGACAGCGGTTACCGCTCGGCCATGTCGGTGCAGTCGTCCTTGGTGATGCATCCGATCTGGGCTTATGGCACTGAAGACCAGCGGCAGAAATGGCTGCCGGGCTTAGCCTGTGGTGAATTGGTTGGCTGTTTCGGGCTGACCGAACCGGATGCCGGCTCCGACCCCGCCGCGATGACCAGCCGGGCGCGCCAGGTTGACGGCGGCTATCGGCTGACCGGCGCGAAGATGTGGATCACCAATTCGCCGATTGCCGATATCTTTGTCGTCTGGGCCAAAACCGAGGACGATAAGATCCGGGGCTTTGTCCTGGAAAAGGGCATGGACGGCCTGTCAGCCCCCAAGATCGAAGGCAAGATGAGCCTGCGTGCCTCGATTACCGGCGAGATCGTCATGGATGATGTGTTCGTGCCGGAGGATCATCTGCTGCCGGGGGTGACCGGTCTGAAGGGCCCGTTCGGCTGTTTGAACAATGCCCGCTTCGGCATCGCCTTCGGCGCCCTGGGGGCGGCCGAGGCGTGCTGGCATGCCGCGCGCTCCTACGCCTTGGAGCGCACCATGTTCGGCCGGCCTCTGGCGCAGACGCAGCTGGTGCAGAAAAAGCTGGCCGACATGCAGACCGAAATCACCATCGGGCTGGCGGCGTGCCTGCGCGCCGGCCGGCTGAAGGATCAGGGCCGCCTGGCGCCGGAGGCGATCTCGCTGCTGAAGCGCAACAGCTGCGGCAAGGCGCTGGAGATTGCCCGGCAGGCCCGCGACATTCACGGCGGCAACGGCATCATGGATGACTATCACGTCATCCGGCACATGATGAATCTGGAAACCGTCAACACCTATGAGGGCACGCACGACATCCACGCCCTGATCCTGGGCCGCGCCCAGACCGGCCTGCAGGCGTTTTTCTAGAGCGTTGCCCGATCTCATTGGCTCACCCTTGGTGATCAAGTGAGGCCGGACGCAACACTTTAAACCTATGACTCATAGAGCCTTTTCCCGGCCACCGACTCTCGACGTGAGTCGGTTTGGCCGAGAAAAGGCTTGTCTTATGACATTTCCGGCCCATTGAACCGCCCCGGGTTTCCTGGAGGCTCCAACCTGTGAGAAGGAGGAGCCATCATGGAACGACACACGACACGATATCCGGCGGAGGTTCGCGAGCGGGCTGTCCGGCTGGTTTTGGATCACCAGGGCGATCACGCTTCGC
>JBHJGS010000054.1:0-16479 GCA_050331575.1 Rhodothalassiaceae bacterium
CATCGAGCGATGCTTTGCCACCCTCAAATGCTCACGCCGCCTCGCAACGCGATACGACAAAACATCCGAAAGCTATCTCGGCTTCATCCAAATTGCCGCCGCTCGCATCTGGACTAAAAAGTTTGTCAACAGAGCCTAGCCTCTTCTCCCCCAGCCTGAACAATGCGGGCGAGGTGGTGTTTTCCAGCTTCCTGACGGGTGTCGGGGTAGATGGCACGAACGATTTCGGGATTTTCACCTCCTCCGGTCTGGTGGCGCGGGCAGGCGAGCAGGCCCCCGGCACCGGTGGGGCGGTCTTCTCTGACTTTGTCTCCCCCAACCTGAACGACGCAGGCGAAGTGGCGTTTGAAAGCGTCTTGACCGGTGCTGGGGTGGGTATCACGAACAATAGTGGGATTTTCGCCCAGTTGGCCGATGGGACGCTGGAATTGATCCTGCGCAAGGGCGATATGTTCGACGTGGGCGGCGGAGATTTGCGCACCATCGCCGGCTTGAACTTGTTCGATGGCCTTGACGATAATGGTGGCGATCTGGCGTTCCTTGCCAGTTTCACCGACGGCAGCCAGGGCCTGTTCACCGCCGATTTTAGCAGCTTGAATGGACCCCTGCCGGACGATCCCATCGGGGTGCCGGTGCCGGCCCCCTTGGCGCTGATCGGCCTGGGCCTGGGCGCGGTGAGCCTGGTCAGCCGCCGTCGTGGCTGACCGACGCGCCCTTGCAGCGGCCTTGGCGGCGGGTGCCACGCTCTCCGCCGCCGCGCAAGACGATCCCGACGGCACGTTCGTCCGCACCGCCATCCCCGAAGGCATGGCCGTGCGCTTTGTCTGCCACCAGCACGGCGAGACGATCGTCGACCTGGCCGATGTGGCCACCTTCGCGCCGGACCGGATCAAAGGCGTCATGACCTTTTCGGTCAACACTCGCGACGGCAAGACCTATCTGATCTATCTGGGCGAGGCCACCTCTTGCCGGTTGGAAGCCCAACGGCCCGCTGAGTGACCCTCGATTTGTCCCGCGCTTTCTTGCTCCGGTGCTGGGGGACTTCGACCCAGCGAGCACATTCAGCGGCACCTGCGGGAGACCAGCCATTCTTCGACAGTGCCGTGGGCCTCGCTCCACCTGATTCTGAACAAGACCATCGCCTGCCACCTGAAGAGACAGATTACACGGTCCCAGGGCGAACCAGCCCCCGACCGTATCACCCCAAAAACAGGCCGGGTTTGCGTGCCAGTGGGTGATGGTCCTCGAGCAGCTGTTTCAGCCGCGTGTCGAGCACGTGGGTGTAGATCTGCGTGGTCGAGATGTCGGCATGGCCGAGCAGCAGTTGCACCGAGCGCAGATCCGCGCCATTGGCCAAGAGATGGCTGGCGAAGGCATGGCGCAGGGCGTGCGGGCTGATGGCGGCGGGGTCTAGCCCGGCGTCCGCGGCCAATTGCTTGACCAGTTGCAACACGCGCACCCGGGTCAGATGGCCATGCCGGCCGCGCGACGGGAACAAGAATGGCGCGCAGCGGTCCACTGGCGTCTGGGCGGCGAGATAATCGGCCACAGCGGCGGCTGCGGGGTCGCCCATCGGCACCAGGCGCTCTCGTCCGCCCTTGCCGCGTACCAGCAGGATCGGCCGGTCGCGCATCAACGCGCTCCGTGGCAGCGCGACCAGTTCAGAGACGCGCAGGCCGGTGGCGTAGAGCAGTTCCAGGATGGCCTTGAGCCGCAAGGAGCGGACCGACGGCTTCGCGGCCGCCTGGGCCGCGGCGGTCGTCAGCAATGCGTCGACGGCCTCGATGCTCAAGGTCCGCGGCAGGCGGCGCGGTTGGCGCGGCGGCTTCAAGCGGGCGGCGGGATCGTCTGGGCGCAACCCTTCCTCGTACAGAAAGCGGTAAAACTGCCGGATCGCGGCGACCCGACGGGCTTGGCTGCGCGGGCTTAACGGCTGCGTCCGACCGGCCAATCCGGCGACATAGGCATGCAAGGCGTCCGCGCTGAGCGTGTCAATCGCCGCCCCCGTGCTGTGCGCCAGATCGTCCAGGTCGTGCGCATAGGCGGCCAAGGTATTGTCCGCCGCAGCCTTCTGTGCGGCCAACATGTCCAGAAAGGCCTCGACCAGGGGCTGCGTCATGGGCGTTACCGCACCACCAAAGCCTCAACGGCCAGACGATGCGCCGCAGCACCCTGATCCACCGCCACCAGCGCGGATAAGGCCGCCGACAAGGCCGCTGGATCGGTCTGCGCCGGGCCTTGCGCGCCCAAGGCGATCAAGCCGCCGGCGATTGCCTCGCCGGCGCGCTGCTCAGCCTGGGCGATCAGCAATTGCCGCCATACCGCCACCGAGGGGGTATGGCTACCCGTCACCGGCGCGCCAGCCAAGGCCTCAGCCCAAAGCCCGGGCGCCACGGGTCGACGCAGTGCTTCGATCAACGCAAGCGTTAGGTTCAGCCGCGCCGGATCCAGATCCTGCCGCCGCGCCCAGTCGCTCAGCAGGGGCTCTGCCGCCGGCGCGGGCAGCGCGCGTTCAGACAAAAACATCAACGGCCACAGCCGGGCGAAGGCCGCCTCCGATGGGCCGACAAGACCAAACCATTCACCGGCGCGGTCCGGCTGTCCGGCGCCGAAAAAGATCTCTGCGGGGATAGCCGCCAGATCGGCCAGGTCCTGCGTGGCCAGCATTTGGCTCAAGGCCGGGGCCAGCGCTTCGGCCATGGCGAGGGCATAGCCGCCCGTCCGCGCCCGCTCCAGCAGAATGCCGGCGAAGCGAAGTCCCCGGCGGGGGTCGTCGTAGCGCGCCACCCGCTGATACAGCAACGCATCAATCAACAAGCCGGACAGCGGCACCGCGCCATAGCCCAAACCGGCGATCGCCGCAGGATCGTCCAAAACCAAATCGGCGGACGCGAGATCGCGTTCTTCGAACGCCACGCCTTGAAACAGGGCGGCCAGGCGCTCGCCGTCGACCAGGCCTTGGGCCAGGCCGGTGCGTGCCAGATTGACCCGGTCGCGATCGGGCATCAACGGACTGCGCAACAGTTCGGCGATCATCAGTGGCTGTGCCGTCTCGGCCAGGGCCAGCGGCGGCGCGATTTGAAGGCTCAGCAGGCCGGCATAGTCGGCCCAATCCAGCCGGTCGACGGCCTCAAACGAGAGCGGCGGGGCCGGGCCGTCATCGGCGGTGGACGGCGGTGTCAGCAAGCGGTCGACGAGGCGCGGCAGCAGAACGCCTTCTTCCCCGGTCTCCTCCAGCAGGCTGACCTGCAGATTGGCCGCGGCCCGATTGCCGTCAATGGCTTCGCAGACCGCCACCAGGCGCAGCCAGAACGCGCTGCCCTCGGCGCGCAGGCCGTCCCGGGCAACCTCACACGCGGCGTCGAGACGACCGCCGGCGATGAGGATGCGTCCTTCAAGGCGGCGCAGCGGACCGCTGCGTTCTGCCGCCGGGATCAGCGCCAGCAAGGCTGCCGCGTCGTCGATCCGCCCGCCGCGGACCAGCGCGTCCAGCCGGTAAAGCGCGCCGTCGCTTATCGGCCCGGCGTCCGGCGGCAGCGCTGGCGACAACAGCAGGTCGCGCTGCAGCCGGCGCGCGGTGGGGGAGGTCAAACCGCCGGGCAGGACGCGCAACAGTCCGGCTGCGACGGCCGGATCGCTGGCCTGCCACAGCGTCAGGGGCAGCGCCTCGCCCGGGGGCAGCGTGCCGATGGCGGCAGGCCCCAATTCATCCAGAGACTCTGCACGCACGCCGCCGGTGGTGCCGCTGCTCTCGTCTTCCGCGCGGCCGACCAGGCTGTCCGGGCTCGGCACGTCGATCGCATCGGGCGGCACGAACGGTCCCAACAATAGCGAGCGCGGGCCGCTGTCCTGCCCTAGATCAAACGACGCAGCGGCGGGGTCTGGCTCGGCTTTGGCCGGCGCTGGCGGCTCTGCCTCGGCCGGGGCCCTCTGCTCGGTCGGCTGCGGGCGGGATGTCTCAGCAGAGCGGTCCGGCTGCTGGGCCCAGGCGGGCCAGGCGAGCACAGCGAAAAGCAGATACCGAAAGGTCATCGCGGAAACCGTTCGCTGTCGAGTTCGATCTCAACAGGCTCAGACGGGGCAGGTATCTCCCAAAAGTAGAGGAATACAGCACCGCCGGCAACCAGAACGATGAGCATCACAAACACCGTCATCCACCACTTCGACATTCGCACTCCATTGGCTTATACCCGCCCTTATCGGCCGGTCGAGTATAAGGAGCCGACCGGAATCCTGTCTAGACGAGGGTGCCGCTGCTTTATGGCAATGCCATGTCAGATACCCCACCGCCACTGAGCGGGTCCGCCGAGGCGGGGTCGTCGATCCGTCCGGTTCGCCCGCTCGCTCTGGTCGGCATGATGGGCGCGGGCAAGTCGACCATCGGTCGGCGCCTGGCTGCTCGCCTGCAGCTGCCGTTCAAGGACAGCGACCAGGAGATTGAGCTGGCCGCCGGCTGCAGCGTCGCGGACTTGTTCGAACGCATCGGTGAGGCCGCGTTTCGCGAAGGCGAACGCCGCGTCATCGATCGCTTGCTGGATGGCAAGCCGCTGGTTTTGGCCACCGGCGGCGGCGCCTTCGTCCAGGCGCAGACCCGCGCGCTGATCCAAGCGCGCGCCACGACGATCTGGTTGCATGCCGATTTGGACACGCTGGTTGAGCGCACCGGCAGGCGCGACACCCGGCCCCTGTTGCGCCAAGGCGATCCGCGCGCCACGCTGGCACGGTTGATGCGCGATCGTGATCCCGCCTATGCCCAGGCTGATGTCCATGTGGCCTCGCACGATGGGCCGCATACAGCGGTGGTTGCAGATATTCTGGCACGCCTGGCCGCGCTGCAGGGAGAGCAGGTGTGAGTGACACGGTCGTCCGTGTGGGATTGGAAGGCCGCGACTATGAAATCGTCATTGCGCCGGGCGTGTTGCACCGCGCCGGTGCCGTTCTGGCCGATCATCTGCCGCGGCAGCGGTTGACCGTGGTGGCCGACACCGCGGTGGTCGCCCAGCACGGCAAGGCGCTGACCCAGAGTTTGCAGGCGTCTGGTATCGCTGTGACCATGATCGAGATGGACGCCGGCGAAGCATCGAAAAGTTTTGCCAAGGTCGACCATCTGTGCCGCCAACTGCTCGACGCCCAGGTCGAACGCGGTGATTGGATTGCGGCTATGGGCGGCGGCGTTGTCGGCGACCTGGTGGGATTTGTGGCGGCAATTCTGCGCCGCGGGGTCAGTTTCGTCCAAATCCCGACGACCCTGCTGGCCCAGGTCGATAGTTCGGTGGGCGGCAAGACCGGTATCAACATGCCGCAAGGCAAGAATCTGGTTGGCGCCTTTCATCAGCCACGCCTGGTGCTGATCGATCCGGACACATTAGCGACTCTGCCGCTGCGCGAGCGGCGCGCCGGTTATGCCGAAATCGTCAAATACGGACTGATCGATCAGCCGAGCTTCTTTGAATGGCTCTGCTTGAACGGAACAGAGGTGTTGAACGGTGATGCGGATGCTCTGGTGCATGCCATCGCCACCAGTTGCGAAGCCAAGGCGCGTGTCGTGGCCGCCGATGAGCGCGAGGCGGGGCAGCGAGCCTTGCTGAATCTGGGCCATACCTTCGGGCACGCCGTGGAGGCGCTGGCCGGCTATGACGGGCGCGTTCTGCATGGCGAGGCGGTTGCGCTGGGCCTGGCGATGGCCTGCCGCTTTTCCGTGCGCCAGGGCCTGATGGCACCAGAAGACGCCGCGCGCGTGGTGGACCATTTGGACTCGATGGGTCTGCCGATCCGCTGTAACAAGCTGCCCGTCAAGGTGTCCGCCGAGCCAATGCTGCGCGCCATGATGCAAGACAAAAAGGTCAGCGATGGGCAGATGACGCTGATCCTGCTGCGCGGCATCGGCCAGGCGTTCATTGCCCCGGCTGTGAACTTACACGCAGTGACCGCATTTCTTCGTGATGAAACCTCCTGAAACCGGGATTGCAAGCCCATGGACGGCGCGACGCTCGCCTTGTTGTTGGCCATTCTGGCCCTTTTGTTCATCTCCGGATTCTTTTCCGGATCGGAAACCGCGCTAACCGCTGCGTCACGCGCCCGGCTGCACCGCCTGGTTCAAGAAGGCAATAAGCGGGCGCGCACCGTGCAAGCGCTGTTGGAGCGCAAGGAGCGGCTGATAGGCGGCATCTTGTTGGGCAATAATTTGGTGAACATCCTGGCCTCGGCCCTGGCAACCAGCCTGCTGATCGCCACGGTTGGCGAGGAGGGCGTGGTCTATGCCACGCTAATCATGACGCTGTTGGTGCTGATCTTCGCTGAGGTGCTGCCCAAAACCTATGCCATCGCTAATCCGGATCGTGCGGCGCTGGCGGTCGGGCCGATCATCGCGGTCGTCATCACCTTGTTCGGCCCGATCGTCGCGCTGGTCTCGCGCATTGTCCGCCTGACCTTGAAAGGCTTCGGCATTGATCTGGAAGGGCGTGAGGCCGTGCTAACCGCGCATGAGGAAATCCGCGGCACCATAGAATTTCAAGCCTATGAGGGCGGTATCCGCAAGGCGCACCGCGACATGTTGGGCTCGATCCTGGATCTGGACGAACTCACCGTGGAAGACGTGATGGTGCACCGCCGGCACATGAAACTGCTGGATATCAACACGCCGACCCCCAAGCTGATCGCTCAGGCCGTTCGCGCGCCCTACACCCGCATTCCGCTTTATCGCGATCATGTCGAGAATATCGTCGGCGTGCTGCATGCCAAGGATTTGTTGCGCGCGGTTTTGCGCACCGGCGGCGATGCGTCGAAGATCGATATCACGCAGGTCATGGTGAAGCCTTGGTTTGTGCCGGAGACCACCAGTCTGCGTGCGCAGATGAATGCGTTTCGCAGCCGCCGCGCCCATTTCGCCCTGGTCGTTGACGAATATGGCACGCTCATGGGCCTGGTCACGCTGGAGGATATTCTGGAGGAAATTGTCGGTGACATTACCGACGAACATGATGTGAAAGTGGAGGGCGTGAAGGTGGAACCCGATGGCGCGGTCTTGGTCGACGGCACCGTGCCGATCCGCGATCTGAACAGGGAGTTCGACTGGACCTTACCGGACGAGAATGCCGCCACCATCGCCGGGCTAGTCATCTATGAAGCAGAGACCCTGCCGATCGTCGGCCAGAGCTTCCAGTTCCACGATTTCGCGTTTGAGATCCTCGGGCGAAAACGCAATCAGATCACGCAATTACGCATGCGTAAGCTGGAAGAGGCCGGCGCGGTGGAAGCGGACTAGATAAAGGCGCTCACCCAAGCCAGGCGTCCGCGGCGCTGCAGCAAGTCGAACGCAGGCACGGGTCTCGGAAGTTTGAGAAGACGGGGGGATCTGCGCGGTCTAACAGTGGCAGTTGGCCCTCACAGCGCACAGGTCTGGCGCCGACCTCATCACACTATCGGCGGGCGATACTGCCAGGCCTGGAAACCCGGTTGCAGGGCTGGTAAGCCCCTGCGTCAAGTGTCTGTGTACGGCGCGGCGCCAAGACCGCCCCTCCAACCCAAGGATCGTCTCGCATGACCGATGTTTTCGTTTACGACGCCATCCGCACGCCCCGCGGCAAAGGGCGGCCGGACGGCAAGCTGCATGAAGTCACCCCCACCGCGATGAGCGCGCAGCTGCTCAACGCCATGAAAGCGCGCAACAATCTGCCGGAAAACAGTGTCGATGATGTGTATATGGGCTGTGTCTCGCCGGTCGGAGAGCAGGGGGCCGATATCGCCCGCACCGCGGTCTTGTCGTCTGAGCTGGGCCAGGAAACCGGCGGGGTGCAGATGAACCGCTTCTGCGCGTCGGGCCTGGAGGCGATCAACACCGCGGCCGGCCATATCGCCGCCGGCGGTGCCGATCTGGTGATCGGCGGCGGTGTGGAGAGCATGAGCCGCGTGCCCATGGGCTCGGACGGCGGTGCCTGGGCGACCGATCCGGCCGAAGCCTTCAAGGGCTATTTCGTGCCGCAGGGTATTTCCGCGGATCTGATCGCCACGAAATACGGCTTCTCACGCGACGATGTCGACGCCTATGCGGTGGAAAGCCAGAAGCGCGCCAAGGCCGCCTGGGACGACAAGCGCTTTGAGAAGTCCATTGTGCCGGTGAAGGACGTGATCGGCGTGGATGTGTTGGACCATGACGAGCATATGCGCCCGGAAACCGACATGCAGTCGCTGGCAGCGCTCAAGCCGAGCTTCGTGGCGCTGGGCGAGCAGATGCCCGGCTTCGACAAGGTGGCGATCCAGAAATATCCCGAGATCGAGCGGATCAATCACGTCCACCATGCCGGCAATTCCTCCGGCATCGTCGACGGCTCCGGCTTGGTGCTGCTGGGCAATAAGGATGCCGGCGAGAAACATGAGCTGAAGCCGCGCGCGCGCATCCGCGCCTTCGCGTCGGTCGGATCAGAGCCCACGATCATGCTGACCGGCCCCTCCTATGCGGCGGAAAAGGCGCTGAAGCGGGCGGGCATGACCAAGGACGATATCGATCTTTGGGAGCTGAACGAGGCCTTCGCCAGCGTGGTGCTGCGCTTCATGCAGGCGCTCGATGTCGACCATAAGGATATGAATGTGAATGGCGGCGCCATCGCCATGGGCCACCCGCTGGGCGCCACCGGGGCGATGATCTTCGGCACCGTCATTGACGAGTTGGAGCGCTCCGGCAAGGAAACCGCCCTGGTCACCTTGTGCATCGGCGCGGGCATGGGCACCGCCACGATTATCGAGCGGGTCTGAGGCGACAGCGCTTCAAGGGCCCCGGTCATCGGTCGACACGCTCACGATGAGCGAGCGTGTCGACGGATGGACTTTCCCCAGACAACGCCGAATTGTGAGGCAAATTATATGACCGAGACCATTCGTTTCGACCTTGATGCCGAGGGCATCGCCACCTTGACCATCGACCTGCCCGGCGAGTCGATGAATGTGATCAATGAACAGTTCGGTCAGGATTTCGCCGAGCTGGTCGACAAGATCGTCTCCGATGACGCCATCAAGGGCGCGGTGATCACCACGGGAAAGAGGGATTTCATGGCCGGGGCGGATCTGCGCATGCTGCAGAACCGAACCAAGGCGGCCAAGGAACTGGGGCCGAAAGAGCTGTTCGAGCAGAATGTCTCGCTCAACCGCCTGCTGCGGCGGCTGGAGACCGGCGGCCATGACGCCAAGAGCCTGCAGAAGGGCGGGGCGCATGCCAAGCCGATCGTCGCGGCGGTCAAGGGCCGGGCGCTGGGCGGTGGATTTGAGATCCCGCTGGCCTGCCATTTCCGGGTGTGTACGCCGGATGCGCAATTCGGCCTGCCCGAGGTCATGGTGGGGCTGCTGCCTGGAGCCGGCGGCACTCAGCGCCTGCCGCGCCTCATCGGCGTCCAGGCCGCCCTGCAGTTCATCACCACCGGCAAAAATCTCAAGGCGCAAGAAGCGCTGGGCTTCAAGATCGTCGAGGCGGTGGTCGAGGAGGACAAGCTGATCGAGACCGCCAAGGACTTGGTGCGCAAGAACGCCAAGATCGTCGCACCGTGGGACAAGAAGGGCTTCAAATTCCCCGGCGGCGGCGGCGCTATGCATCCCGGCGCGGTGCAGACCTTCATCGGCGCCACCGCGATGGCGCGCGGCCAGACCTGGGGCAATTATCCCGCGGTCGAGGCCATTCTGTCCTGCGTCTATGAGGGCTCGATCGTGCCGATGGACACGGCCGTGGCGATCGAGAGCAAATATTTCACCAAGCTGATCATGGGCGATGTCGCGCCCAACATGATCCGCACGCTGTTCGTCAACAAGCAGGCGGCGGAAAAAGGCCTGGCCCGGCCGCAGGGCGTGCCGCCGGTGCAGATCAAGAAGCTGGGCATGCTGGGCGCCGGCCTGATGGGCGCGGGCATCACCTATGAAAGCGCGCGCGCCGGCATGGAGGTGGTTCTGTTGGACCGCGACCAGGCCGCCGCAGACAAGGGCAAGGCCTATTCGGAAAATCTCGTGAAGAAGGGCGTGCAGAAGCGCAAGATCAGCCAGGAAGACGGCGAGGCCCTGCTGGCGCGCATCCACCCCACCACCGAGTATGAGGCTCTGAAGGGCTGCGACCTGATCATCGAGGCGGTGTTCGAATCCACCGAGATCAAGCGCGAGGTGACCCAGAAGGCAGAGGCCGTGGTGGGCCCGGACACCATCTTCGGCTCCAACACCTCCACCCTGCCGATCACCGGCCTGCAGGAGAATTGGTCCAAGCCGGAGAATTTCATCGGCATCCACTTCTTCTCGCCGGTGGAAAAGATGCCGCTGGTGGAAATGATCATGGGCAGGAAGACCGGCGACAAGGCACTGGCCACCGCGCTGGATTTTACCCGGGCGATCCGCAAGACGCCGATCGTGGTGAATGACGCCCGCGGCTTTTACACCTCGCGCTGTGTTGGTGTGTATATCCAGGAAGGCCATGCCCTGCTGCATGCCGGCGTGAAGCCCGCGCTGATCGAGAATGCCGGGCGCATGGCCGGCTTCCCGATGGGGCCGTTGCAGCTGAACGACAGCGTCGCCATCGACTTGTCGGTCAAGATCGCCAAGCAAACCATGGCCGATCTGGGCCAGACGCTGGCCGATCTGCCGGCGTGGTCGAAAGTGCCGTTCACGATGTCGGAGGATCTCGGCCGCCACGGCATCAAGAATGCCAAGGGCTTCTATGATTATGACGAGGGTTCGGTGAAGCCCAAGCAGCTGTGGCCGGGTCTGGCCGAGCAGTTCCCGCCGGCCGATGACCAGCCGAGTGCGGAAGAGGTCCAGAAGCGCCTGCTCTACCGCCAGGTGGTGGAATGCGCGCGCTGCTTTGAGGAAGGCGTGCTGACCAGCCCGATCGACGGCGATCTGGGCGCTATTTTCGGCTGGGGCTTCGGCCCGTTCACTGGCGGCCCGTTCAGCTTCATCGACACGGTCGGGCTGAAAGCCTTCGTGGCCGCGTGCGATGCGCTGACCGAGCGCTACGGCGACCGCTTCGCGCCGCCGCAATTGCTGCGCGACATGGCCGCTCAAGGCCGCACCTTCTACGGCGATCTGCACGCCAAACAACAGGCCGCGTAACCGTTCGCGCCTGCCATGCGCCCCGGCCCTGCAAGCCGGGACGCGCCGGCCGCATGGGCAGGCCCGGCAGGGTTTGCCATGGCCTTGTCAGCGCTGGCTTGACAGCACGGATCGAAAACCCCCGCCGGCGCAAGTGGCACGGGCGGGGGCGGGTGTCCTCGATGAATAGGGCGGCTATTTCGGGCTGGCGACCATGACCATCTGGCGGCCTTCCAGCTTGGGGCGGGATTCGATCTTGGCGATTTGCGCCAGATCTTCTTCCACCCGCTTCAGCACGTCCATGCCCAAATTCTGGTGGGCCATTTCGCGGCCGCGGAAGCGCAGGGTAAATTTGACCTTGTCACCGGCCTCGATGAATTTGTTGGCCGAACGCATCTTCACTTCATAGTCATGCGTGTCGATGCCCGGACGCATCTTGATTTCCTTCACGTCCTGGGTCTTCTGCTTCTTGCGCGCCTGGGACGCTTTCTTCTGGGCCTCATATTTGTACTTGCCCAGATCCAGCACCTTGCACACCGGCGGCTCGGCGTTGGGGGAGACCTCGACAAGATCCAATCCCGCCTTCGCGGCGATCGCCCGGGCCTCATCGGTGCTGATGACCCCGTAATTCTCCCCTTCCGGCCCGATCAGCCGAACCTGGGGAACACGAATACGCTCATTCGCGCGCGGACCTGCCGGGGTGGGCGGGGTTCCGACTGCTTGCCGTCTACGGATAGTCTGTCCTCCTTTACCGTTGCACAGAAGCCGAAATTATATCGCGGCGGCAGCGCCAATACCAGCGAATTGCAGCATAGGCCAGGGCAACCCTGCCGCAATTCCGGCAACGGGCGATCACATTGCAGCGGTTTTTGCAGCATTTGGGTGTAAAGCCCGCAACAAATCCGCCAGCAACTGAAATTCGGCGCCGCGCGGATTGGATTTGCGCCAGACCAGCCCGATCCGCCGCGGCGGGGCCTCATCGGCGAGGGGGGCCAATTGCACCCCGGTGCCCTTTAACAAGCCGCCATCGACGGCCAGCTGCGGCAATAAGGTGGCGCCCAGCCCGTTATCGACCATCTGAACCACCGTGTGCAGCGACGTCGCCAGGATCGAGCGGGTTGGGTCGACACCGGGCAGCGAACAGGCCGCCAGGGCATGGTCGCGCAGGCAATGGCCCTCTTCCAGCAGCAGCAAGGTGCGGCCTTCCAGATCCGCGGTGCGAACCGGCGCCTCGGGCATCGGAGCCTGCGGCGGAAATGCCACGACGAAGGGATCGTCGAACAGGATCTCCTCCTGCAGCTCGCCGCAGCGATAAGGCAGGGCGTAGAGAACCACATCCAGCGTGCCGGCATGCAGCCGGTCGCATAGCTCCTGGCTGGTTGCCTCGACCAGATGCAGTTTCAGATCCGGATAGCGATCGCGCAGCGGCGGTAGCGCGCGGGGCAGAAGGAACGGCGCAATCGTCGGGATCACGCCCATCCGCACCCGCCCGGTCAACGGCCGCTGCGCGGCCATGGTCAACTGCACCAGGCCCTCCGCCTCGGCCAACACAGCGCGCGCCTTGACGACAACCTGTTCGCCCAGGTTCGTGAACAAAACCGTGCGGCGCGTGCGCTCCACCAGCTGCACGCCCAGCAGGCCCTCCAGCTCCTGCAGCCCGGCGGACAGGGTTGACTGGGTGACGTGACACTGCTCGGCAGCGCGGCCGAAATGCAGGGTCTCGCGGAGCGCAATGAGATATTGTAGCTGTTTCAGTTTTGGCAGGTTCATCGATTTGTCCGATTTTTGTAATCGGGCTTATTCACTTGACCGATAATGCATGGCGCGGCACAAGGGGAGGGATCACACGATCCCTCACTGATTTTTGACAGGAGACTGGCCATGCTCACCGTGGGTGACACCCTTCCCGCATTTGACCTTAAGGCCGTCACGAGCCCGGAGTTGCCGAAGGACGATTTCGGCCGGCTGACCAACGAGTCTTTCCCGGGCAAATGGCTGGTGCTGTTCTATTGGCCCAAGGATTTTACCTTCGTCTGCCCCACCGAGATCATCGCGTTCGGCGAGCTGGAGGAGGAGTTCAAGGACCGGGACGCCGTGGTCCTCGGCGCTTCGACCGACACCGACTTCGTGCACCTGGCCTGGAAGCAGAGCCGTGAGGATCTCGGCAATATCGCCTATCCCTGGCTGGCCGACAACAAAAAGGAACTGGCCGCGGCCTTGGGCATTCTGGACCGTGACGAGGGGGTTGCCCTGCGCGCGACCTTTATCGTCGATCCCGACGGCATCATCCAGTTCGCTTCGGTCAATGGCCTGAATGTCGGCCGCAACCCGAAGGAAGTGCTGCGCGTGCTTGACGCACTGCAGACCGACGAGCTGTGTCCGTGCAACTGGCAGCAGGGCGAAGAGGTTCTCAAGCCGGCGGCCTGACCCCGCCTGGCGTTAGCAAAAGGCCGAACGGGGGTGGGGCCGACCGGGCCCGCCCCCGTTTTCAATCGACGCACTCATCAAGGAAAAGACCACGATGGCACTGAAGGATCTGAAGGGGCTGCTGCCCGACTATGCCAAGGACCTGAAGCTGAACTTGTCCAGTCTGGCGGAGGAAGAGACCCTCACCGCACAGCAACGATTGGGAACTTTCCTGGCCTGCGCGCTGGCCACCGGCAACAAGGCCCTGATCCAGGCTGCGCATGAGGAGGCTGAAGAGGGGCTCAGCGCGGAGGCGATGACCGCGGCCAAGGCTGCCGCCGCGATCATGGCCATGAACAATGTCTATTACCGCTTTGTCCACCTGGCCTCCGCGGCGGACTATAAGACCCTGCCGGCCAAGCTACGCATGAATGTGATCGGCAAGCCGGGCATCGATAAGGCGGATTTCGAGCTGTTCTGCCTGGCGGTCTCCGCCATCAATGGCTGCGGCACCTGCATCGACAGCCACGAGGCGGTGCTGCGCAAGGCCGGGTTGTCCGCCGAACAGATCCAAGCCTCCGTGCGCATCGCCTCGGTGGTCCATGCCATCGCGGCGACGTTGGACGGCGAGGACGCTTTGGCGGCCTGAGCCCATCGCGCATGGTGATCCAATCTGCCCGCCCCGCCCCCGGGGCAGGCAGAGCCGCCAGCGACGAGCCCGCCGTTGATTGGCCGGGTTAGCGCTCAAACTTGCGGTATTTCACCCGGCGCGGAACCAGCGCATCATCGCCCAGGCGGCGCTTCTTATCCTCCTCATAGGCCTGGAAATTGCCTTCAAACCAGACCACCTGGCTGTCGCCCTCGAAGGCGAGGATGTGGGTGGCGAGCCGGTCGAGGAAGAACCGGTCGTGGCTGATGACGACGGCGCAGCCGGCGAAGTCCTCAAGCGCGTCCTCGAGCGCGGCCAGCGTCTCGGTGTCGAGGTCGTTGGTCGGCTCGTCGAGCAGGATCACGTTGGCGCCGGACTTCAGCATCTTGGCGAGGTGGACGCGGTTCCTCTGACCGCCCGACAGGTTGCCGTCCTTCTGCTGCTGGTCGCCGCCCTTGATGTTGAAGGCGCCGCAGTAGGCGCGGGAGTTCACCTCGCGCTTGCCGAGCTCGATGACGTCGTTGCCGCCGGAGATCTCCTCCCAGACGGTCTTGTCGGCGGCGAGCGAGTCCCGCGACTGGTCGACGTAGCCGAGCTTGACCGTCTCGCCGATCCGGATCTCGCCGCTGTCGGGCTCCTCCTGGCCGGTGAGCATGCGGAACAGCGTGGTCTTGCCGGCGCCGTTGGGGCCGATGATGCCGACGATCCCGCCCGGCGGCAGCTTGAAGGTGAGGTCCTCGATCAGGACGCGGTCGCCGTAGGCCTTCGTCACGCCCTCCACCTCGATCACGGTGTCGCCGAGGCGGGGGCCGGGCGGGACCACGATCTGGGCCTGGCCGAAGGCGCGCTTCTCGTTGCGGTCGAGGAGCTCCTCGTAGGCGCGGATGCGGGCCTTGGACTTGGCCTGCCGGGCCTTCGGGGAGGCTGAGATCCACTCCCGCTCGCGCTCGAGCGCCCGCTGGCGGGCCGCCTCCTCGCGGCCCTCCTGCTCCATGCGCTTGGCCTTCTTCTGGAGGTAGACCGAGTAGTTGCCCTCGTAGGGGATGCCGCGGCCGCGGTCGAGCTCCAGGATCCAGCCGGTGACGTTGTCGAGGAAGTAGCGGTCGTGGGTGACGATCAGGATCGCGCCCGGGTAGTTCCTGAGGTGCTGCTCGAGCCAGGCCACCGTCTCGGCGTCGAGGTGGTTGGTGGGCTCGTCGAGGAGCAGGAGCTCGGGCTCCCACAGGAGCAGGCGGCACAGCGCGACGCGGCGCTTCTCGCCGCCCGACAGGTTGACGACGTTGGCGTCGTCCGGCGGGCACCGGAGCGCGTCCATCGCCTGGTCGACCTTCGAATCGAGGTCCCACAGGTTCTGGCTGTCGATGATGTCCTGGAGCTTCGACATCTCCTCGGCGGTCTCGTCCGAGTAGTTCATCGCCAGCTCGTTGTAGCGCTCGAGCATCGCGGTCTTTTCCGCGACGCCGTCCATCACGTTCTCGCGGACGGTCTTTTCCGGGTCGAGCTCGGGCTCCTGGGGCAGGTAGCCGACCCGGGCCCCGTCGGCGGCCCAGGCCTCGCCGGTGAACTCCCGGTCGATCCCGGCCATGATCCTCAGGAGGGTCGACTTGCCCGAACCGTTGGGGCCGAGCACGCCGATCTTGGCGTCCGGGTAGAACTGCAGGTGGATGTTGTCGAGGACCTTCTTCTGACCGTAGGTCTTCGACAGGCCCTGCATGAAGTAGATGAACTGGCGTGCCATCGGGGCGCCCTTCGTGCGGTCGCGTCTGACTGTCTGTGCGGCAGGCCCCGGTGTCTAGAGCATGGCGGGGCGGCGCGGCAACGTGATTGTGCGCCGGCTCGCCGGGGCGGTCACTCCGCCGGCGGGAAGATGTAGGCGTGGCAGCCGACCCCGGTGATCTGGGTCACGAAGCGCGGGCCCGCGCCGGCGGCGTTGTCGACCTGGTTGGCGTAGACGACGAGGGTGCGCGCCGCATCGCCGGCGAAGGGGACGAGGCCGCGGATCGCCATCTCGTGGTCGAGCGCCGCGTTCACCGCGGTGCGGGCGGCGGCCTCGGCCTCGGCGACGGGGACCGGGCGCTCGTCGTGGAAGACGTACTCGGCGGCGTAGCCGTTGCGCAGGACGTCCGGGCTGGCCTTCTCGGCCGCCCAGGCGATGCCGAGGCCGGTGGCGATGGTGTAGGTCCGGCCGGCCGGGACGGTCATGCCCTCCTGGGACATGATGACCTCCAGCACCGACCCCGGCGTCACCGCGACCGTGTCCGGCCGGCGGATCGAGCCGTCGGCGGCCCGCTCGGGCGCGGGGGTGTTGCCGGAGGCCGCCAGCGGCCGGCCGGACGGGTAGGGGGCCGCGTGGTTCTCCTCCACCC
>JBHJGS010000055.1:0-11437 GCA_050331575.1 Rhodothalassiaceae bacterium
CTCCGCCATCACCTCAAGCGGGTCGCCCAGCTCGGAAACCCGCTTCAAACGCTCGTCAACGTCAAAAAAGCCTGTCTGTTTCATCCTTCCAATGAATCAGAAATCGATCCAATGAGCGAGGGTTTTTGGAGGCGTCCAGCTTGAGGCTTTCGATGCTGTCCAACACGGGCCGGGCCCTCTGCAGTTCGGCCACGGACCCCGAAGCTAAACTTCAAGTCCTGCCCATAAGGAGTTCCTTCCGCTGCACTCTGATAACATTTAGCAAACGGAGTAAAATTTATTCAAACTTATAGCCAAGCGGCTCAAGAGAACTTTTAATTTTTTGGTACATTCGTTTGGATGCGGACTCTTCAGTATCAAAATATTCTATTCCTCTTTTTTTCCACGCTCATTAGTGTAGATAATCCAATTTCCATTTTCAAAGACGAGATCTGTGCTTTGATCATTACCTGTTTCCCCGATCGAGAAATACCATGAAGGTATTTCGTTCTCCTCAATGACAGATTTTAAATCACGTATCTTCATATCTGAATCCTATTTCTGTGGTTTTTCGGCTTTAGTTATCTTCAAGAACCCTTCATTGACCAAATCATCGACTGACGATTCTGTTAGGTATTGCGTCGCTCCACCCGGTTGATCAAACTATGCTGCTGCCCTTCCTTCTTCCACAGGTAGCGGCCTGACGACCTCATATTCAAAATAGGGTTGCTTGCTCGCATCGTAAGGCAAAGCTCGTTGCTCATATGGTGAGCCGCTTGGAGACAAGAAACGTCCTGTCGGCAATCCAAAGCGGTCAATTTTTTGACCCGGTTGAAGGACGTTGGCGTGCCTTGTGCCCGCTTCAAAACCATCGTCCGGCGGCCACCGAAGATAACCCTCCTCATCATACCATTCATCACTTAAGTCCTGCCGGTGATAAGGTTCACGCTTCGGCGGTGCTTTCCTGGTTGGCCTCGGCAGCCCGTCCGGCGGTGCCTTGGCGTCCTGCTGGACGGTGTAGCGGCGTTTGGTGGGGCCGGTTTGGGTGCGGCGGAGGCCGGTGTCGATGGCGCGAGGCCATGGCCCGGCCGCTGCTGGATCGGGTCGAAAGCCTCAAGCGGATCGCCCCGGCCAAGCTGCGCGCCGCCGCCCAGACCCTTGCCGATCGGTGGCGGCTGGGCGCTATGAGGGCGGGCAGCCGATGCGGGTGGCGCTGCCGGTCTCGGTCGACCGGGTCGAGCTGATCTTCCACGACGATCCGGCGGTCGACCATTTCCAGGAGCCGGCCGGTCTTCGAGGTGTCCATCTGCCCGGTCACCCAGGCTTGGATTGTGTCGTGCGCGAAACGATGCGGTGTCGCTTTTGGGGCCAGGGCTGCGGGCGGCTGCCTTCCCGTGCGCGGCCACCGATTATGACAGTGCGAGTCAAGAATTTTGACACTTTTGCGCACAAGCCGGGCCCAGCTGTAAAATATTCTGACGCGCGGAGGCCCCGCGCCGGCTTGGCACGGGAGAAAGCCTTCAGCCGACAGGGTTTGGCAGCCTTGGCACGCTCCGTGCTTTAGTCATGCTCACACAACAAGCACAAAGGGGGGCTTTATGAAACGGATGTGTCTCGCAGCGGTGGCTGCGGTCGCGATGTTGATCCCAGCACCGGGGATTGCCGGGGTGATCGATCTCAGCACGGTACCGGGGATGTCCCATGGCATGATCATGTATGATCAGATGCCCGGGATCACCATGACCGCGACAAGCAAGACCGATTACCTGGTCGCCTTCGACACCAAAACCGCCAAGAAGGACACCAGCGACGATGATCTGTTGAAGCCGTTCGGGGCACCGCAGCCGGGCGCGCCGGCCGCCTATAGCGCCGTGCCGGAAGATCCGGATTTTCTGCTCATCATGAACGAAAATTGGGATTGTGGTGCCACCTACTGTAACGACCCGGATGATGATGTCCGCGGCGGCACGATCTCGTTCGCGTTTGACGATCCGGTGACCATGCTGAGCCTTGACTTGTTCGACCTCGATGGCGGCGGCCAGAGCGAGTTCGTCGAGATTACGCTGCATACGGCTGGTTTCACTCAGACCGTCAGTGGCGCGCATATCGGCGACGGCAATGCCGCGCGCATTGATCTGGTCACCTTGTTCGGCAGCCAGAGCACGGCGGGCGTGTCGCAGATGGATCTGTACTTCAAGTCCTCGGGCGCCGTTGGCGAAATCACCTTCTTGCAGGTGCCGCTGCCCGCCACCGCGCTGTTTTTGGCCGCCGGACTGGCCGCGGTTGGGCCACGCCGGCGCCGCTAACGCACCTTTCACCGCCCACCGGGTCAGGCATGCGCCGGCGGGCCCCACGGCCCCTCTTCGTTTTTGTGATCACGCGTCAAGGAATTGTTCATTGCCCGATCGGATAATCAGTCCACATTAGAATCAAATTGTACATAATGAAGTAACGCTCATGGCAGACGCTCCGCACTATCATTGCGCATCCGCTCAAAGCGGTCGACAGACCGCCAGTCGACACTCGGCCAGTCGACACTCGGCCAGTCGGCACTCGGCCACCCGACACTCGGCCGTTCGACACACAGCCGGTCGGGCTCGGCATGGCCGCGACGAGGGCGGCGTGCCCTCCAGCCGGTTGAACCCGATCCTGGCCGGGCTGATCACAGCTCTGGCCAGCGGCCTGCTGTGGCTTGGCCTTCTCCGGTTAACCGGCCTGATCGGCTGACGGGCAGCGCTGTGGCTTAAGCGGCTTGGCGCTGCAGGTCGCCGGCCAACCATGCCTGGCGAATTTGCTGCGGGGTCCGCGCAACCCCGCCCATCTCACTGAAAAAGAAGTCGAAAAAGCGGTCCATGTCGCTCAAGAACCGATCCAGGTCCGCCTGGCTGCGCACATAAGGCGTGTGGCCAATGGTCAGCGACGGGCTGTGATAGGTGTAGCTGAACACCTTTTGTCCCGCTCCGGCCATGGCCCGGACCAGCCGGATATGATCCTCCGCATGGGCTCCTTCCGGGCTGAGCCGGATGCGTTCCAGCAAGCCCAGACGCGCCAGCACCCCAGGCAGATGCAGGCGCACGGCGGCCGCCCCGCTCACGGATCGGAACCAGCGCGGCCCCAAGGCGCGCAGGCGCCCGGCGAAGCCCACCGTTAAGGGCAGTTCCATCACGTCTACCGTGCCCTGCAGGGTGCGCACCTGCGGCCCCTCGGACCGAAAATCCGGCCCGCAATCGGCAGCGAAACTGGTGTACGGCACAATGCTGAGATCGATTTCATAGCCCAGCGCGGCCAGGATCGCCGGCGTATGCGGACCAAGGCCGTAGCGCCCGGCCTTGTAGACCGTCGGCCGCCGACCGAACGCCTCGGCAATGGCCGCGGTGAGGACTTCCAGTTTGCGGCGTTCCAATGGTTTCGGCAGATTGCCGGGATAGGAATGCGCGCGGGACACCGTTTCTTCATGGGGCGGGTTTACCCAAGGGTGCAGATGCGCGCCGATGACCGCCTCGCCGGCGTCCTGGAACGCCTTCAACACCGCCACAGCATCAGCGTCGCTCGCCACCGGATGGTCGATCACATAGGTCGGCACGATGCCGTACCGCGCAAAGATCTCCTTCGCCTGAGCCTGAGCGGCAATATTGCTCACCGCCCGATTGGCCGGGTCGAAGGGACCGTGCCAATCGAATTCCTCCTCGGTATCGATGATCACGCAGAGCATCGGTGTCATGCGCTTGCCCTTTCTCTTTGCCTCAGCGCAGCCCGTGCTCGTCCAGCAACTGATACAGCCGCGGCCGGCTGACCTCCAAAAGCCGTGCCGCTTCAGACAGATTGCCCGCCGCTGCTGCCATGGCTTTGCGTGTCGCCTCCAATTCGGCCATGCGCCGGGCCTCCTTCAGCGAGATCACCTCCGAGCGCTCCTGCTCATCCGGCGCCAACTGCAGGTCCGCCGCGCTGACGCGGCCGTCGGCAACGGCCAAGGCGCGCTTGATGCGGCTCTGCAGTTCCCGGACATTGCCGGGCCAGGCATAATCCATGATCGCCGCCAGCGCATCCGGCGCGAAGCCGGCGCATTTCAATCCCTGTTCGGCCGTCCAGCTCTGCAGAAAGCGCTGTGCGATCAGCACGGCGTCCTCTGGCCGATCGCGGAGCGGCGGCACGGTGACCAGGGCCTCGCCGATGCGGTAATACAGATCCTCCCGGAACGTCCCGTCTTTGATACCGGCCTCCAGATCGCGATTGGTTGCCGCCACCAGCCGAAAATCCACCGCAACCGGCTTGCGCCCGCCGACGCGGTCAACCGTCCGATCTTGCAACACGCGCAGCAATTTGGCTTGCAGCGCCATCGGCATCTCGCCGATCTCGTCGAGAAAGAGCGTGCCCTTGTGGGCCTGTTCGATCTTGCCGATGGTGGTCTTATGGGCGCCGGTAAAAGCGCCCTTTTCATGGCCGAACAGCTCCGATTCCAAGAGATTTTCCGGAATGGCCGCGCAATTGATGGCAATGAACGGGCCCTTGGCGCGCGGACTTAAGCTGTGCACGCCCTTCGACACCAATTCCTTGCCGGTGCCGCTTTCCCCGATGATCAGCACCGAAACATCGGTCTTGGCCATGCGCGCGACCTGCTGGCTTAGCGTGTGCAGCTTGGGGCTGGTCGTGATTAGGTTCGGGATCAGGCTTTGCGACTGCATCGACTGCAGCTGGCGGTTCTCGTGTTCGATCTCGAACAACACCCTTGCGCGTCCGACAATCAAGCGCAGCTCATCCAGATCCAGCGGCTTTTGATAAAAATCATAGGCTCCCAAGGCCACGGAGCGCAGCGCGTAAGATCGCTCCTTCTGGCCGGTCATCACGATGATCTTGGCGTTGGGCGCGGCCTTCAAAAGCTCTTCCAGAGCGGCCAGGCCTTCGGTGGCTTCATCCTCATTAGGCGGCAAGCCCAGGTCGAGCAACACCACCGCCGGCGCATGTTTGCCAGCCGCGGCGACACCGGAGGCGCGGTCATGGCAGGCCTCCACCACAAAATCGTCGAATGCCCATTTCAATTGGCGGGTTATGCCTTGGTCATCGTCGATGACCAACAGGCGGTGTGTCTCAGCGGTCATGACGCCGCTTCCCAGTGCGCCTGGCTCAACACCGGTAGCCGCAGCCGCATCGTGGTGCCCGAGCCGGGGCTGGAGATAACCTCCAGATCCCCCCCTTGCTCGCGGGCGAATTCCCGGCACTGGAAGGCGCCGACACCATAGCCGGTGGCCTTGGTGGTCCGAAACGGCTGAAACAGCGAGTCCCTGACGAATTCGAAACTCATTCCGGGGCCTTCGTCGGTAATGTCGAGGATGGCGTGACGGCCGGTCAATTCCAAGTGGACCTGGACGTTACCATCGGGTCCGTTGGCTTCACAAGCATTCGCCAGCAGGTGACCGAACACCACGTCAAAGCGCTCTTCAGAGGCGCGGATCATCGCCGCGCGCGCAGGCTCTTCGGCATGAAAGCGGATGGTCTGATCCGCAGCCGGGCCACGGTCGCGCAGCGCCCGGGAAACCGCATCATGCAGGCAGAAGGTCTGCGGCAGTTCCGGCGTCATGTCACCGGCCTCAAATCGGGCCAGGCGTCCCAACAAGTGCTGCAGCCGGGTCACCGAGTGATTGATCGTGGATTGGATATCGTCACGAAACTCTGGCTTATCAAAGTGCCGGTCAAAATTGCGCACCATAACAGACAATTGCGAGACGATATTCTTAATGTCGTGCGCCACGAACGCATATTGCCGATTGAACCGGGCAAATTGTTTATTCTCTTCCAAGGATTGCGCCGCCTTATTCTCAGCCAGAAAGCTGCTGCATTGCCGGGCGATCAGCATGAGCAGATCCTCGTCTTGCTGGTCGATCTCATGGGGCACCCGTGGATGCCGCAGAATGATCACGCCAATCATATCCGCCCCATGCGGCAACGGGATCGCCAACCAAGCCGCTGGATCCGCCCCGAACGGGCTGGCGCGCAAGCGCTTCCCGCTCAGGCACGCCCAATCATCCTTGACATCGCGAAACAGCTCCGGGTCGATCGCGCCGGGCCGCGCGCTGGGTATACGATAGTGCCAGGTCGCGGTCGGCTGCAGGCGGCCGCCCTCCACCGTCCACAAGGCCCCGCCAGGCACTTCCAAAAGATCCGCACAGGCCCGGATGATGCGCGTTTCCAGCGGGCTGGCCTCGCCCTCTTCGCTTAAGGTATGCATGAATTTGCGCCATTCCTCGGCATAGTCGTAGCGGCGGGCATAGACATGGCGGCCGACAAAGGCTTTCACCCGGGCCCGCGCGCTGCCGGAGGACAGCAAAAACCCGATCAACATCAGCGCCGCGATCAGCAGGCCTTCCTGGACCGGAACCGCGGTTCGCTCCGCGCCCGGGTCCAACAGGATCGCCAACACCGACACCGTCACAAGATAGGCGCCGATGCCGATCAGGCTGATGGAATAAAGCGCCGCCTGGCGCGACACCACAACCTCGCCGCGCCAGAAACCGCGCCGCTGAATGCCGATGCCGATGAGCGGAACCGCCGCGGCCCACAAGACCGCGCCGAGATTGAAATAGGCCGAGGCGGGAATGCCCCAGGCCAGCGCCTGGGACAGCAGGAAAAGCGCGTAACCGAATGCCGCGGTCAGGGGAAAGCAGATGAATTTCAGTGCCCAGCGCTTGGATTCGCCAGCCGCATGAAACACCCCCACAGACAAGGACAAGGCCAGAATGATCGCGAGCAAGTCGATGGTTAACGCCAAGCGGATGCCATCGGCCAGCGGCAGCACCAGGACAAACCCCAGCGCCAGTTTGGCGACCACCAGCAGACCGCTGCCGATCATGCCGAACAGCGGCAGCCCGCGGCCGCGGTGGGGAAACATGCTGGCAAAAAAGATCGACCACGCCGCGGCACTGCATGTGGTCAGCAGCGAGGACAGGCCATGCCCGGCCGGTAGCAACGCCACGCTGGCCGACCACAGCGCCTGGGTCAGCGCGGCGAACGCAAACAGCCGAGCCTGCCAATTGCGCCAGCCCAGCACAACCAACAGCAGCGCCAACACCACAAACCCGACCGTCGCCAAGCCATGTGCGATCAGGTAGAGGATGTGCGGCTCGGCCGGCCCCAGTCTGGACAGTAGCAATGACACCATGACAGCCCCAAACCCCGCGCCCGACCACCGCTGCGGCGCGCCGGTTCCCCTCGCATCCGCGGCGGGGCCTGAGCGGATATAAAATTAGCCTTGGGCGCGGTCAATGCGGGATGCTAGAGCAGCGCCAAGGAGTCTTGAGCCGGCCCACCCGCGGCCGGCCGGGTCTTGAGGGTCCGGCGCCGTGCCGGAGACGAGGAAAAAGGGGCTGCGTCATGGAAACCACACATTGGGCGATGCGCGCGCGCGCGGCGGCGTTGGCGATGCTGATCGCGGGGCTGGCCGCCTGTTCAGAAGGCGATCCGATCGAACAGGCCGACGCCTTTCTGGCCTCTGCGGAGAAGGCGATCGCCGAGGAACGCTATCAGGCTGGCCTGATTGAGGTGAAGAATGCGGTCCAGGCTGCGCCGGACTATGCCCCGGCCCGGCTGACCGCGGGGCGCCTGTATCTGCGCCTTTACGATATGCCGTCGGCGGAAAAGGAATTGCGCCGCGCTTTGGATCTGGGCGCTGAGCCTGCCGTGGTTTGGCCGCTGCTGCTCCGCGCGATGAACGAGCAGGACCAGTGGCAGGAGGTCGTCGAAGTGGCCGGCCGCCTGGACCCAGAACTGCGCAACACCCTGCCGATGCGCATTGTCGTTGGCCGCGCGCTGATTGAACTGGAGCGATTGGACGACGCTGAGGCCACCCTCGGCCCGGCACAGACCGCGACCAATTCCGAACTGCTGGCCGTGCACGCCCGCCTCGCCGCGTCGCGCCGGAATCTGGACGAATTCCGCGAGCTGGTGGCGCGGGCTGTGGACAGCACCTCCCCGGCCGCGGATGCCTATTTCTTCCAGGCGCAGCTGAACGTGGTGGACCAAGATCTCGCCGCCGCCAGGGAGGCGATGGAAAAGGCCTTGGAAGTGGAGCCCTTTTCACCGCGCATCAATGACACGCTGTCCGTGCTGCTGGTCTCGTTGGGCGAATTGGAGGCGGCCGAAGAGGTCATCGCGCGGGCCAGCCGGCGCGGCTCGATCAGCCTGACCATGGCGCACCTGCGCTCAGCCATCGCTCTGGCGCGGCAGGATTTTGAACAAGCCAAGACGCTGTCTGAGGAGATCCTGGCCAAGGCGCCGGGCTTTCAACCCACCTTGCTTGTCGCCGGCCTGTCCAACGCGGCTTTGAGCAACGACCTGCTGGCGGTTGAGTATCTGGAGCGGGTGCGGCCCTGGTCAGAACGCATTGCCGCCCTGATCGGCCGCGCCTTGGGCCTGGCCTATGTGCGGCTGGAGGAACCAGCCAAGGCCTTGGAAGCGCTGGAGAAAATGCCCGCCGGTCAGGCCAATGCAGAGGCCCAGCGCCTGGCCATCACCGCGGCCTTGCGTGCCGGCGAAACGCAAAAGGCGCGGGAACGGCTGCGGGCTCTGGCAGAAGCCCAGCCAGAAGATCTACGGCTGAGTGCCGGCCTGGCCGCTGTGCAATTGGCGACCGGCGAAATCGAGGGCGCGCGCGAAACCCTGGAGAAGGTCTCCAAGGCGGCAGACGACTTGTCTGTGCAGGACAAGGTGCGGCTGGGCCTGCTGCAGCTGCGGGCGGGCCAGGGCGATCAGGTGCTGGCAATCGCCGAGGAGATCAAGTCCGGCTCGGAAAACCCCGCCGCCGGCTTTGTGCTGGCGGGCTTGTTTTATGCTGGCCAGAACGAGCTGGAAAAGGCGGCGACGGAGTTCCAGGGCGCACTGGAGCAGGACCCGGACAATGGTTCAGCCGCCCTGGCCCTGGCGATCTTGCGTCAGCGGCAAGGCGATACCGCCGCGGCCGAAGCGGTGCTGAAACAGGGCCTGCAGAACAGTGACGATGAGCGCCAGCTGCTGACCCCCCTGATCCAGGTCATGATCAACAATGATCGCCTGGACGATGCGGTGACCCTTTTGGAACAACGCATAGAAAGCGACGCCGACGCAGTCGAGGCGCGCTATGTTCTTGCTCGCGTCCGCATGGCGCAACAACGCCCGGAGGCGGCTGAGGCGTTAATGGCGCAGGCCTTAAGGAGCGCGCCGGATCGGGTCGACCTGGTCGAGCTCTATGCCATGGCGTTGTGGGAACAGGAAAAGGTCAAGCCGGCCAAAGCCCAGTTTGAAAAGCTGGTGAACCTGGTGCCGGACAGTATCGAGGCGAAGATCCTGCTGGCGCGCGTGCAGTTGGTCGACGAATCCCTGCAGGCCGCGCTGGCCACGATCGACAGGGCCATTGCGCAAGAGCCCGACAATCTCGCGCCGCAACTGGTGCGTGCCGGCATTCTGGCGGACCAAAACGAATGGGCGCAGGCGCGCTTCCAGGTCGACCGCCTGTTAGAGCAAGCTCCAGAATCGCGCGAGGTTTTGCGCCTGGCTGCACGCGTGGCGTTCAGCCAGAACCGGTTTTCCGATGCTGAAGGCCATTTGCAAACGCTTCTGGATCTTGAGCCGGAAAGCCAAGCGCTGGTCGATCTGTCGCGTGTGAAGGCGCGGCGCGGCCAATTGCAGGAGGCGGAGACGTTGTTGAAGGGTTGGCTGAAAGACAATCCTGACGATAATTTCGTTCGACTCTATCTGTCCTCTCACTATCTGGAAAAGAGCGATTATGCCGCGGCCTGGGAGACCTTCCAGGCCATGCCGGAAGAGGCTCTGAGCAACGCCCTGGTGCTGAACAATGCGGCATGGGCGGCCTTGCAGATTGACCGCCTGCCAGACGCCGAGCGGATGGCGCGCCGAGCGCTGCAACAACAGCCGGACAATCCTCAAATCATGGACACGCTGGGCATGGTTCGGCTGAAACAAGGCGATGTGAGCGAGGCGCGAGAGCTACTGCAAGCCGCTGCCGAGGCGACGTCCAATCCCGATATCCGCTTCCATCTCGCCCAAGCTCTGGAGGCGGCCGGGCAAACCGACGAAGCCCGCCGGGTTTTGCGCGCCATTGTCGACCAACCCTTTGACCAGCAAGAGCAGGCGCGGCAATTGCTCCAGCGGTTGCGCTGATCCGCAAGCCTCCTGCGCCGCCGACACCTCTGTCGGCAGCGCTGACAGCGCTGAAGGGGCGGTTTGTCAGTGAAATTTACAACTGATCTCCGCTCCTCGCGCTGCCCAAATCCCGCGATTTTCCGCTAACCCCCTATCATTAAAGCATTTTTTTCGTTTTGCTGCGCTTTTCGATGCACGCCGAGGCGCCAGACCCTGTCGGCTTCGTTTACAGGCCCTGCCTCGAAAGCCCAGACCTCTTCCATAACCCATTGATATTTCAGCATTTCCGAAACTGGCACGATGCCTGCTTAGCGGTTGGCGTGGCGTTCCTCGGGAGGGGCGCTCCGCTACACGAACGGAGATATGAAAATGTATCGCAACTTTCTTTTGACGGCAGCGTCGCTGGTCGCCCTTGGCGCCATGCCGGCCGTTGCCAGCCCGGGTCCGCTGCAGACCCTTATTGAAGCTGGGTCCATCACCCTGGAAGATGATTTAGGCCAGATCATCTTTACCGACGACGGCAGTGGCGGTTTCGAACGTCAGACCGGCTTCGTTGGTGCCGGTGACCTGATCGCGACGGTGATCACGGTTGATGGCATCGTCGTCAACAGCGTCGACAACGACATTGATCCTCCGGGTCAATTCACCGGCTTGATTCTGACCGAAATCACCGCGATTGAGGACGACGGTACCACCATCGTTCAGAATGCGGCCGGTGCCGCGGCGTTTGACGCCATTTTCGGCTTCTCCGCCACCGATTTCGCGGCGATTGGCTTGTCCGCCGCGCAGGCTGATCAGACCACCGGCGTGTTCTTCGACGACGACCTGATTGACCTGGATATCTTCGCGGATGATTTCGCTCAGGCGGCCACCGACGCGACGACGCCGTTGGACTCCTTCTCCTTCGCGATGGGCTTCGGCCTGGAGGCCGACGATGACAGCGACTTCTTCAACGGCAACTCGAATGTGGATGTGACAAACACCACGGTTGCGACTTTGACAGGGTTCGACTTGGGTTCAAGCCCGCTGATCGGTGCGCAGTTCGGTCAGACTGTTCTGGCGCAGAGCATCGGCGGCGGCTTCATCGTGTCCGAAGGGCAAAACGGTCTGACACCGGACGGCTTGATCGACACCTTCGACTTGAACGGTTCGGCGGGGATCTTCGGCAACGGCATCGGGAACATCGCCGACGCCGATTTCGATTTCGGCGGCGACTTCGACATCTCCTTCACGGCCATTCCGGTTCCGGGCAGCTTGGCCCTGTTGGGCGCCAGCCTCATCGGCGCCGGCATCAGCCTGCGCCGCCGCAAGGCCTAAGCACGGCAGGCGC
>JBHJGS010000056.1:0-16400 GCA_050331575.1 Rhodothalassiaceae bacterium
CAGACCTGTCAGACGGGTTTCGACCCCCGGGGCGCCGCGGGCCGCCGCTATTCGGCGGCCTTGAGGGCACCGACGGCGCCCAGGTGGTCGAGATACTTCTCGGCCTCCAGCGCCGCCATGCAGCCCATGCCGGCCGCCGTAACGGCCTGGCGATAGATGTCGTCGGTCACATCGCCCGCAGCGAAGACGCCGGGAATGTTCGTCTCCGTCGAGTCCGGCTTGGTGATGAGATAGCCGTTGTCCCGCATCTCGAGCTTGCCCTTGAAAAGCTCCGTCGACGGCGCGTGGCCGATGGCGATGAAGACGCCATGGACGGCCCGTTCGTTAATCTCGCCGGTGTTGACGTTCTTCAGGCGGGCGCCGGTGACGCCGAGCGGGTTTTCATCGCCTACGACCTCTTCCAGCACGGTGTCCCAGACCACCTCGACCTTCGGATGATTTAAGAGCCGCTCTTGCAGAATCTTCTCGGCCCGCAGGCTGTCGCGCCGGTGTACGACGATGACTTTAGACGCGAACGTGGTGAGGAACAGGGCCTCTTCCACGGCGGTGTTGCCGCCGCCCACCACGATCACCTCTTTGTCGCGGTAGAAGAAGCCATCGCACGTCGCACATGCAGACACGCCGAAGCCTTGGAATTTTTTTTCGGACTCAAGGCCGAGCCATCGCGCCTGGGCGCCCGTGGAGACGATCACGGCGTCGGCGGTGTAGATCGTTCCGCTTTCGCCCACGGCGCGGAAGGGGCGGGTGTCGAAATCGACGCTTGCAATGTGATCTTCCTGGACCTCTGCGCCCATCGCCTCGGCGTGTTCGCGCATCTTCACCATGAGATCCGCCCCCATGATTTGGGTGAAGCCGGGATAGTTCTCGACATCGGTCGTGATGGTCAGCTGGCCGCCCGGCTGCAGGCCGGTCACCATCATCGGCTTGAGATTGGCGCGCGCGGCATAGACCGCCGCGGTATAGCCCGCCGGGCCGGAGCCGATGATCAGGACTTTGCTGTGCCGGGACTCGCTCATGGACCAATCCTTCCGGTGAAAAACGTATCGAAGCGCACAGCTAGGCAGCAACGCCCGCCGCTTCAAGACGTTAAAGTTGGTCTGCCTTTTCGCTGAGGAAGGCGGCAACTCCCTCCGTCGTGGGCTCTATCCCGCGCTCCCCTTGTGTCCAGCCGGCGGGACACACCTCCCCTTCAGTCTCGAAATATTGAAGCGCCTGGACCATGCGCAGGGCCTCATCGGCATTGCGGCCTAGCGGCAGATCATTGACCAGCTGGTGCCGGACCACGAAATCCCGATCGATCAGGAACAGCCCGCGCAGAGCCACGGCGCTGTTGATCAGCACATCATAGTCGCGCGCGATTTGTTTGGTGATGTCGGCGACCAGGGGAAAATCGATCTGACCCAAGCCGCCCTTCTCCACCGGTGTATTGCGCCAAGCATAGTGGGAATGCTCGCTGTCCACCGAGATCGCGACCAGCCGCGCGCCATGGGCTTGAAACGCCGTGTTGCGGTTCTGGAAGGCAATGATCTCGGAGGGGCAGACGAAGGTGAAGTCCATCGGGTAGAAAAAGATCAGCCCATAGGCATCCTCTAGGTAGGTCGACAATTTGAAATTGTGCTTGATGCTATTGTCCGCCATCACGGCGGAGGCCGTAAAATCCGGGGCACGTTTGCCCACCAGAACGCTCATGACCCGTCCGTCCAATCCTTTAGCGGCGTGAGTTGGATTTGCCATATAGCCCGGCCCCAGGCAACGGGAAGGGCGCCGCAGACCGCGTCGACCGCCGAGACGCGCAGATTTAACAAACTTGCCGTTAAATGCGCCTACTAAGTAATAAAATGAGCTTTTGTCACAAGATTAGGTCGGTTATAACGCCTGCCGGGCGCCACGGCCCGATGGTAAGAAAGGTAGATTATGGCGACGGTAAAGTTGGACGAGATCGATCGTAAGATCCTTGCAACCCTGCAGCGGAACGGTCGCATGACAAATGTGGACCTGGCCGAAAAGGTGGGGATCACCGCGCCCCCGTGTCTTCGGCGGGTGCGGGCGCTGGAGCGCGCGGATCTGATTC
Organism: Rhodothalassiaceae bacterium; assembly: GCA_050331575.1. Taxonomy (GTDB): domain Bacteria; phylum Pseudomonadota; class Alphaproteobacteria; order Sphingomonadales; family Rhodothalassiaceae; genus JBHJGS01. Next base: position 2,072 of record JBHJGS010000056.1, read on the forward strand.
GCGGATATCATGCCGATCTCAACGCCGAAAAACTGGGATTTACCATCACGGTGTTCGCCATGGTGAGCCTGACCAGCCAAAAGGATCAGGACCTTAAGGCTTTTGAACAACGGGTACTGGATTGGCCGCTGGTCCGCGAATGTTATCTGCTCAACGGCGAGATCGACTTCATCTTGAAAGTCGTCGCGCGCGACCTGGCCGAATATAAGACCTTTCTCACCGGCAGCCTGACGGCCGCGCCTGAGGTGGAAAATGTCAACACAGCCTTGATGATCAGCACCACCAAGGCGGAACCGACGGTCCCGATGGAGTCGTTTGAAGCAGCGCCCGCCGCGCGCTCCGCCTAGATAGAGGTGCTCGCCCCATTGAAGACGGGCCCCGTCATCCGATCAGACGCGTTCGCGATTGATCGAATAAGGCCCTCGCGAGATTGTGCTCACTGAGTAGGGGGTTAGGGTCTGGAGCAAGCTTATATTTGAACAGTCTTCGACGGTTGCGCTGCGCGCCGCGCGACGATCGTCCCAAAGCAAGATTCTTGGCTTGATCGGCTAGGTCGTGCGCCCCATGGGCGGGTCGGGTTCGAGATTAGGATCGGGCGCGGTCATCACCAAGTCGGCGATGATATTGCGGGACAACTGAGGGGCCCTATAGCCGGGCAACATAGCGGTGCAGGGACGGCCCGTGGTGCCTGAGCCAAGACTGCGCGGCCCGCCGATCCTCCACCAAGGTGTCGACCAGCGTCCAAAAGCGGCCGGAATGGTTCATTTCCCGCAGATGCGCCACTTCATGGGCCGCGACATAGGCCAGCACCGGCGGCGGGGCCAGCACCAGCCGCCAGGAAAAACTCAAGGCGCCGCTGCCCGCAGCGCTGCCCCACTGCCGCTGGGTATCCTTCACAGAGACGCGGGCGGCGTCGACGTGCAGTTGGGCGCAATAGGCTGTCACTCGCGCCTGGACATCAGCGCGCGCCTGCTCCCGCAGCCACCGTTCCAGCCGGCCCGGCACGGCCTCCGCGGGGCCGCCGAGCAGGAGCGCATCGTGCCGCAGCGACGGCCGCCGCGGCGCGGCTGGATCGTGGCGGATCCTGACACGGCAGCCGCGCAGCGGAAAGATCGCCCCGTCCTGCAGCAGCACCGGGGCCGGCAGCCGCGCCACATGCGCTGCCAGCCAGTCGCTATGTTGCTCCAGAAACGCTTGGGCAGACGACACAGGCATGCCGTGCGGCACCACCAAGAGCGGCGCACCGGTGGCCCGATCTATCTTGAGCACCATCCGCCGGGCACGGGCCGACCAGCGCAGTTGGACCCGCTGGCCGCGCCGGTCCACCAGCTCAGTGCAGATCGTCGATGATGTGCGCAAAGACATCCCCGGCATCGCGCTCGGCCACCGTTTTGCCCCGCACCGACACCCCGGCTCGATGCACGCTTTCAGGATCGCCGGTCACCAGCGGATGCCACTCTGGCAAGTCCCTGCCCTCGCTCAGCAGGCGATAGGCGCATGTGCGTGGCAGCCACTTGAACTGGGCCACCAAATCCGCCCGCAAGGCCACACAGTCCGGAACCCAGCGGCGCCGTTGGGCATAGCGCGTGCAGCGCACCTGGGTTCGGTCCAGCAGCCGGCACGCGATATTGGTATAATAGACTTGGCCGTCGTCCTCATCCTCAACCTTATGCAAGCAGCATTTGCCGCAGCCGTCGCACAGGCTTTCCCATTGCGCATCCGTCATCTGATCGAGGCGCTTGGTCTGCCAGAACGGGCGCTGGCTCATAGGCACGGCTCCAACCGATCGGCGATCTGTTCAGCATCGTCTTCGGCCGTGAAATGCGTCAAATAGTGGCCGTTGGGATCCATGGCGAAAATCAGCGAGGAATGGTTCACGCTGTAATACTCCCCCTCGCCTTCCTTCTGAAAATAGACGCGATAGACCTTGGCCGCGCGCGCCACCTGCTCCGGCGAGCCGGTCAAGCCAATGAAGTCGGGATGATACAGCGTCAGGAAATCCTTGACCACCTCAGGGCGGTCGCGCTCCGGGTCGACGCTGATGAACACCGGTTGAACCGAGGAAAGATCCGCGCCGCGGTCCTCCAGCAGCCGCATCGCCACGCTGATCTTCTGCATCTCGATCGGGCAGATGTCAGGGCAGAAGGTGAAGCCGAAATAGATCAGGGCATAGCGCCCGGCCAGCACCTCTTGATCCGCCGGTCGACCGGCTTGGTCAACCAATTGGAAGGCGCCGCCGATGCGGGTCGCCGGGTCGCCGGCGCACATGTTCGCGGCGGCAGGGCCATCCGGCCCGCAGGCTGCCGTCGCAGCAACAAGACAGGCGGCAGCCAGAGGGCGGAAGTCGGGCATCGGATCTCGTCTCCGTTTCTTGATCTTGCATCGCGATGGACAGGCCTGCTGCCGGGACCTATACAACCGGCTCGGAAAATCAAGCCGATCCGCTCAGAAAAGGTAGGACAGCCATGCGTGTATTTTCGGCGATCTTGACAGTTTTCGGGCTGGTTGCGCTCACCACAGCGCCCGCCAGCGCCCAATTCAGTACGTCTTATGCATTTATAGAGGCGGTGCGTGAATCCAATCTCTTGGAGGCGCGGCAATTGCTCAATCGCGGCTTGACGGCGAATGTGCGCGATGCCGAAGGGGTGCCGGTGCTGGTGATCGCTGCGGAAACCGGGGATCTGGACATGCTGCGCTTTCTCATCGAAAGCGGCGCCAATATCAATGCGGCCAGCCGGTCCGACGGGTCGACCGCACTGATGCGGCTGGTCGAACGCCGGGATCTGGCCGGCGCGACCTATCTTCTGGAACAGGGTCCAGATCTTGATGCCCGCGACAAGCGCGGCGAAACCGCCTTGATCAAGGCGGTGAAGCTTGGCCGCACGCGGCTGCTGGAGCGTCTGTTGGACGCCGGGGCGGATCCGCAAGTGGCAGATTATCTCGGCTTGACCGCGCTCGATCATGCGCGAAATGCCCGTTCGCGACGGGCATTGCGGCTGTTGGAGGACGCGTCTTGACCGGCCGACGCTGACCCTCGCCGCCGATGCTGTTCGCCGCCCCAGCCGACGCCATTGCGCTGACCGTTTTGGCGTTGGCGGTGGACCTGATCTTCGGCGGACGCCAGCTGCTTGGACGGCTGCCCGCGCCGGAGATCGCCTGGCAGGCTCTGGCCACGCTTTACCCGGCCGCGGTTTATGCCGGCGCGCTTGCGGTCGGGCTCAGCATCGATCTCTATCTGGTGCCGCACGGCTGGAGCTGGCCCGTCTTGGTGCTCCTGACCGCTTGGCTGATCGGCCAAAGACGGGTGTGGGCCTCGCTGAAGCAGATGCATCAGCAACTCAGCCACGCGCCGACGACAGATCCGCATGCCGCCGTGCGGTTGGGTCTGGCCCAGGCGGTCAGCCGCTTTCACGACACCGCACTTACCGGCAGCCTGGCCCTGATCCTAGGCGGCATGACCGGCATGATGCTGGTCAGCGCGGCCGGAGCGCTGCAACCGGCCCGCGGCGAACGGGCCCTGAGCGACGGGCGCGGTGCGGCCGCGCTGGTCGGGCTGGCAACAGCACCGCTGGCGGTGCTAATCCTCCGGCTGGCCGGCTTGGCGTACCAGCACCGCGCTGGCGGACGTTCGGCGATGCGCGCCCGCGCCGGCCGATTGCCCGGACGGCACTATAGCGCGGCTGCGCTGGCCCGCGCCTTGGGAGTGCAATTCCGCGGCGTCGATGGCTGGCTGGGCCCTCCAGAAGGCCGCGCCCGTGCCGACCTGGGGGATCTTAACCGCGGCGTCCGCCTGCTGATGCGCGCCAGTCTGATCTGGTTGGGATTGCTGTGCCTGGGACTGATGGCGGCTTTGCCTGCCGCAAGTGCAACGATTAACGCTACATTATTAAAAGCGTAACCTTTTGCTCGCCACCATCGATGCGGCGGTTTGATCCGGTTGGGGATATGCGCCGAACCCTAGGCAGTCACGGCGAGTTGATGGCGCTGCTGCGCCGCGGTGGCGGTGACGATGTCGCAAATTGTAGCAGAGCGTCGCTCTTCGCAACTATATGGAAGAGTATGAGGGACCAGCAGACCGATGCACTTGCCCTGCCCCGGCGGGTTCGGGCGGGCTGGCGCGCCCAGGCGCCCGCACAGCCGCCGACGGTGCGGCTGCGCACCCTTGTGTGGGTGCGTTGGCTTGCCTTGGCCGGCCAAGCTGCGGCGGTGCTGGTCGCCAGCCAGGGGCTTGGTCTGCGCTTTGACAGTGCGACACCGCTGACGGTGATCGCGGCGGGGGCCGTGGTCAATGCCTTGATCTTGTGGCGGGCCAGCCCGGCTCAAAGGCTGACCGATCGCGCAGCGCTTGGCCATCTTCTCGCCGATCTCGGCCAATTATTGGTGTTGCTGGCGTTGACCGGCGGGGCCGCCAACCCGTTCATCATGTTGTTGGCGGTCCCGGTGACCTTGTCGGCAATGATCTTGCCGCGGCGCTATACCGGCCGCTTGGTGTTGGCGGCTTTGGTGGGGTCCGCTGCCATCACCTTGTGGCACCGTCCGCTGCCGTGGGATGGGCCGGACCTGGCCCTGCCGGCGCTCTATATCGCCGGCATGTGGGCGGCCGCCGCCGTCACCATCTGTTTTCTGGCGCTGTATGTCGGAGCCGCCGCCGCTGACGCACGCCGGCGCGACCGGGCGATGGCAAGCCTGGAGCGAAGCTTGGCCGCGGAACGGGAATTATCGGCCTTGGGCGGGCTTGCCGCGGCCGCTGCCCATGAGCTGGGCACCCCCTTGGGCACCATAAAGCTGGCCGCCAGAGATCTGCTGCGCGAACTGCCTGAGGACCATCCGTTGCAAGAAGAGGCGCGACTGATCGACAGTCAGGCCGCGCGCTGCCGGGATATTCTCAAGCGCTTGTCCCAAGCGCGGCATTTGGCTACGGGCCATTTGGAGGAAACCTCGCTGGAAGCGCTGCTGCGCGAAGTGGCCTCGCCGTTCGAGGCCGATGATGTCGATATCCGCTTTGAATGCAAGGCCGAGGGCGCGGCTGCACCGGCAATCCCGCGGCGGCCTGAGATCCTTCAGGCGCTGACCAATTTCATCGAGAATGCCGTGGATTTCGCCCGCTCCACCGTCATCATCGCGTTCGCCTGGGACGAAACCGCGGTGCGCGTTGATATCCTCGATGACGGGCCCGGCTTTGACCCGTCGATCCTGTCACGCCTGGGCGAACCTTATCTGTCCAGCCGGCGCGAAGGGTCGATCGATCAGGCCGAAGCCCATGGCGCCGGTGGGTTGGGCCTGGGCATTTTCATCGCCAAGACCTTGCTGGAGAGAACCGGAGCGACGGTGCGCTTCGTAAACAGACCGACAGACGGCGCGAAAGTCCAGATCCACTGGCCGCGCGCGATATTCTAATCCCGGCGGCTCGGCCGGGTGGAGCAGGAGTGACTGACATGGCGGCACCAAGCCTGAGCGAGGACAAGACTCTCTTGATCGTCGAAGATGACCGGCCGTTCCGCGAGCGGCTGCGCAAGGTGTTCGAGCGACATGAGTTCAATGTTGAGTCCGCCGGCGGGCTCGAAGAAGCAAGAGAACTGATGGCCAAGCGGCCGCCGGCTTACGCTGTGCTGGACATGCGCTTGTCAGACGGCAATGGGCTGGATCTTGTGCAGGAACTGCGCCGGCTCAATCATGACATTCGGATCGTCATCTTGACCGCTTACGGTAATTTGGCCAGCGCCGTGGCGGCCATCAAAACCGGCGCGGTCGATTATCTGGCCAAGCCAGCCGACCCCGAGGATGTGATCAGCGCGTTGACCGCGCCGGTTGACCGCCTGCCTGAGCCGCCGGACAATCCGATGTCGGCGGATCGGGTGCGCTGGGAGCATATTCAGCGGGTTTTCGAACTGTGCAATCGCAATGTCTCGGAAACGGCCCGCAGGCTCAACATGCATCGGCGCACGCTACAGCGCATCCTGGCCAAGCGCTCACCGCGCTGAGGCATAGGCATTCGCCGCCGGGCCCTGGAACAGACGAAAGCCCAGAGCTCGGCCGCGCTCAATCGATTGCGGCAATAAGCAATCCGACAGAATCGCCCGTGCCGGCCCCACGGTTTTCAGAGCGCGATCCAATCCGCGCTGTTCTGAGCCGGACAAGATCGCCTCGAGACGCCGACTATAGCGCACGGAGACGAATTCTGCGGGCAGCAGGGTCCAGTCCGTGGCGGCGAAGCCCACTTGCGAGACATGGCTGATCGCGGTGATGAAGCCGGTCTGCACAGCGCGGTGCCGAACCGCCAGATATCGCGCCGGATCTAGCTGCAAATCCTCCATGCCAAAGGTCAAGGCGGTGCGGGCGCGCACCTCGGCCGGCAGCAGCTTGGCCAACCGCGCCAGCGCCCCGCCTTGGATCATGCTGGCCAAATTGGCCTCCAGCAGCACCGCCATGTCGTGGCCCATCTCCACGCTTTTGAGGCTCATCAAATGCTTGGCGCTGGCCATTTCCCGGGCCTTGCCAGCCAACCAGGGATCGATGCTGTTGGGGTGTTCGGGCAGAAATTTGCCCATCAGCCGCTTCATCGCCACGGATTTCTCATGCATGATCCGCCGCGCATCTTTCTTGGTGTCGATCAACACCACCGGGACATGCGTCAGATACGGTTCGATATCGATGGATTGCAGCGCCGTCTCCAACTTGATCAGGTCGCCGATATTGAAGTCTGCCGCGGTGGCCGTTTCATTGCGCAGCACGCGCAAGGGTTTGGCCGGTTCGCGCCGCGGGCCTAACGGGATCGGTTGCGATGTCAGACCGTCATCGACCGGGCCGGCCAGATCAGCCAGATCTACCTTGGGCTTGTTCGGATCGCGCTTCGCCTGGGTCTTGCCGATGCTGTGCGCCTGGATCTCCGCAGCGGTCGGCAGGCCGGCCTTGATATCGGCGACCAGGCGGGTCATCGCCTCAGCAAAGCGGTCGAATTCGTGCTCCAGATCATACCGCACGGCCAGAATGTCGCGGTCTTCCTCTTCGGCTTCGTTCAAATTGGCGTCATCGCGCATCAGCATGCGCACCCGCATGATGCGGCGCTCGATTTCCTCCTCGCTCTGATTTTGAAAGATAACGACCAAATCCTGGTTGCGCAGGGGAAATAGCCGGCCGGTATCGCCTGTGATCAGGCCGCGCATGATCCGCGCGGTCTGCTGTAAGGTGATCGGTTGGCGGGTCAGCCGGGTCAGCCGGCACAAGGTTAGATGCACGGCGCGGCGGCCTTGCCGATAATGCGACAAATGCTTCAGGTAATCGAGCAGGAGATCTTCCTGCAGCGGCTTCATGTCCGTTGCCATGGCAGTCTTCTTAACCAGCCCCGCCTGCACCCTTGGTGATGCGCGCAAATGATTAAGAAATCAGAAGGCGTCCAGCGGTTGTGGGTCAAGAGCCGATATGTCGCCACCAGGCCTGCTCATTGATCGAGTAGATCGGACGGTAATGATGCACGCGGTCATGGGGCACCATCTCGCGCACCTGATTGTCCAAAATCCAGATGCGCTCGTCCCATGCCACGGCCAGCACCGCATGGGCGATATTGAGGTTGGTGTCCTGCAGAACCACGATGCGCATGCGCTCCGCGGCAACGCCGAGCGCCTTTAAGGCCAAATATTTGCTGATGGCATAATCTTCGCAGTCGCCGTCGCGCGCCGCAAATTCCAGCGGCGTGGCCCAATAATCCGCCACACCCCAATTGTCCCAATCGAAAATATAAAGCGCGTCATTCATCAGTCGGTTGACCGTGCGCAGCTGTTGTTCCATCGGCTGCTCCGCCAGCGCGGGGTCCAGGTGGCGCGGGCGGTCGGCTCGGCACGGCGCCGCCTGGCCGCGTCCGCAGGGCAGCGGGAGGTCTGCCGCGTCCGGCTCCTGTCCGAAACGCTGCAACATGCCCGTCCATTTGGTAAAGGCGTCGACATCCTCTGCGCGTACCTCCTGTGTGCCGAACAACTGCCACGCCCCGGCCATGGCCGGGCCCGGCGTTGTCACCGCCATTATCCCCAGGCCCCACGCCAACACCATTCTTCGCACAGCCAATCTCCAAACCCGCTGAGCTGCGGTCCTCCGGCCACGCCGTCGGCTGCCGCCCGATCGCTTCGCCTTGTTGCCTAGCCAGCCGATGGTTAAGGAGATGTTAGACGTCCATGGGGCGGACTAGGGGCGAAGGGGGTCCTGTGGCGCACGATCGGACAGACCGCGCGGGCCAAGGCCGCAATCGGCGGCTGACGGTGGGTTTGCTGCTGGCCTTGGTGCTGGTCGGCGCCGTCGGCGTCATCGCGGCCTGGCGCTTTGCCGAGCACCAGAAGGTGCGTGAAGTGCAGGCCTGGCAGGCGCGGCTGCAGTTGATCGCGCAGGACCGCGCCCAAGCGCTGAGCCGGTGGATCCGCCAACGCCAGGCGCTGCTGGCAGAGCTGGCAGACAATCCGTCGGTCCAATTGTATGTCGCGGAGAGCCTCAAGGCACCGGATCAGGCGTTGGCCGAACGCGGCTATCTGAGAAATCTGCTGATTGCCCAGGCCGACCGATTCGTGCCGGAACCGATGCTGGATGCGCCGGCGCCGCGCAGCGCGCAGGCCGGCGGCCTTGCGCTGATCGCGCGCGACGGCCAGCGCTTGGCCGGATCGCCGGGTCTGCCGCCGCTGCCGGCGATCGGGCGCGACCAGCCGGTGATCTTCACGCCCGGGCTCGGCTTGGTCCTCAGCCATCCGGTGGTTCCGGTCCAGGATATGGCCGCAAACCCCTTGGCGCTGGCGGTGGCGCTGGTCGCAACCGACGCGGGATTGGCCGACGTCATACAGCTGCCCATCGAACCTCTGGTCGGCGCCAGCACCTATTTGGTGTACGAACGAAACGGCAACCATGTGCCGCTGGCCGGCGGGCCGGAGGATACCGCCGCCCGTCAAGCGCTTACCGCGTCACAGATGGTCCGCGCCGTGGATCATCGCGGCCGGGATGTGCTCGCGGTCGCTGAGCCCGTGCCCGTGCCCGCTCTGGACTGGGCGGTCGTGCGCAGCGTGCCGGCCCGCGAAGTTCTGGGGCCGATCGAGCGCCGGCGTAACCAGACAATCGCCATTCTGGCTGTCGCCGTTTTGGGACTGATCGCGGTGATCCTGGCGGCTTGGCGCCACGGAGCGTCGGTGCGGGTGGCCGCGGCCCATGCCCGACAGGCAGAGCTGACCCAACGCTATGAAGCCTTGTCCGACTTTCTGACAACCGTGGCGGACAGCCAGCCCGCCGCTATTCTGGCGCTGGACATGCGGGGCGTCATCCGCTTCGCCAACCGGGCCGCCGCGGCGCGTGCCCGCCGTCCCGCCGCCGAGTTGGTCGGCAATAGTCTCGATGCGGTCTACACCAGCCCAGATGCCGCCGTCTTCCGCGCTGATGCCCCGGGCGAGACACGGATCGACGACCGCCCCGGCCCGCCGCGGCAGGTCACCCAGATCCGCACGCTGCCGCTGAAGGGCCGCGAAGACGGCCGCCTGGTTGTGGCGGAAGACATCACGGAACTGGTCGAAGCCCGCGAGCGGCGGGAATCCGGCTTGCGCGACCTGGTTGCGACACTGACCTCGCTGATCGACGCACGCGATCCCTATAGTGCCCATCATTCCGCCCGCGTCGCTGAGGTGGCCGTGGCGATCGCACGCGCCATGGACTGCTCACCGCTGCAGATCGAAACGGTGGAAATCGCCGGGACCTTGATGAATTTGGGCAAGATGATGGTGCCGCGCGAGGTTCTGACCAAACGCGGTGACCTATCGGCCGGCGAATTACGCGCCGTGCGCGAAAGCCTGATGAAGAGCGCAGATCTGCTGGAAACGCTGAACTTCGAAGGGCCGATTTCCGAAACGCTGCGCCAGGTTCAGGCCCATGTCGACGGCAGTGGCCGACCAGCGGGGCTGGCCGGACCGGATATTCTGATCACAGCGCGCATCCTGGCCGTAGCTAATGCCTTTGTCGGCATGATCTCGCCGCGCGCCCACCGCCTGGGATTGAGCATGGACAAGGCGCTGGGCCATCTTTATGCGGCCGCCGATACACTCTATGACCGCCGGGTCGTCTCCGCCCTGGCCTATTGTTTGGACAATGGCGGCGGCCGTCAGGCTTGGGCCCATTTCGCCGAACGGCCGGGCCTGCCGACCCCGGAGAAGTCAGAAGCAAGCCAGCTGAGCGGCTAGAGCGTTGCCCGATTTCATTGGCTCACCTTTGGTGATCAATGAGGCCGGAAGCAACACTCTGAACCTATGAATCATAGAGTCTTTTCCGATCAGTCGCGATTGCTCGGATGCCCATGCCCGCCTGTTATGGGGCGAGCGACTTTATGCTCTAACGGATAGGCCACCGGGCGGTCAGCCGGCCATCAGTCGCTGCGCACCCAGGCGCGCCAGCCGGCCCAACATGGCTTTGCGGCGCGCCGGGTTGAGCTTGACCAGCGGCGCCGGCCGAATAAGCGCACCATCAAACCCATCCGCGACGATAATGCCGGTGCGGGTCGGCTGTGCCTCCGGCCGGTTCAGCAACGACAGCGGAAATCCCGGCGGAACCGCAAAGGCAAAGGCGTCAGCATAGGCCAGATAGTCCGGCCATTTGCTATCCGCCCGGTAATCTGCCTCGCAGGACTTAACCTCGACGAGCAAGAGCGTCCCGTCGCGCCCGATGCCCAGCAGGTCCGCACGGCGGCCGCAGCGCAACGGCACTTCGGCTAAGGCTGGATACCCCAGATCGGCCAGCACCCGAAGAGCCCCCCGGGTGGTGGCGATCGTCTGGTCAGGCCGGCGGTCGGGCATCACGCTAGGCATGGCGTCAGTCTAGAGCACTCTCGGACCGATGGGAATCGGTACCTCGAGGCCCGTCGGTCGGATACAGGTGCGCGCCCTTTAGAAGGCGGGCCTTTCGATTGATCAACATAGGCCCTCGCCGCTGGCGGCGCAGACTGCCAGCCCAAACAGGAACAATGAGCAAACGTCCCAGCCGGCGGGCCTTAGGCCGTGGGCACACCCTCGCGGTGCAGATCCGCCTTGACCGACGCCACTGCCGGATCCACCCAATCTGAGTTGGCGGCGTTGCGGGCGTCTGCAATCAGTCTTTGCATATGGCCCAACTGGTCGGCCAGAAGGGCCCGCCGCACCCTGGTTCCGCGGGTATACCCATGGCGCAGATACAGGCACATCAAATGGCCCAAATCGCTCATCGCTGGAAACCCGAAGCTGCTGCCCATGCCCTTCAGATTGTGAGCGATTTCGAAGATCCCGGTCAGCCGGGCATCCTCGCCCGGCACGGTTTCTTCCAGCCCGGTGACCATGCCATGCATTTGGTCCAGCGCCTCACCGGTCCAATCCAAATATTTCTCGCGCAGCGCGGCAACGGTGGCTTCGGTCATGGGGCTCACCTTAAAGACCGGCTGTTGCCAAATAGTTGCAGCGATTAAGGCGCCAAGTTGGCCGCCTGCTGCACCCGCTCGTCGCGATAGAACAGGTGGCGGCCGTGCTGCACGGTGTTGATCATCGCCAGGCGCCAGCGCGGCTGGACATAATCGGCGTGATAATGGGTCGCCTGGTCGGTCAGATCCGCCCACGCATCATCCAGTGCAATGTCCGCCACGGTCACGGCCACGGCCCAGGCACGCGGATTGCGCGGCCGGTCAGATCGGCCGTCGCACGCGAAGGAGAATTGGCAGCGATGACGCCAGGATTCGTTTTGAAACACCACGCCGCAGAGGCTGTTGGGATAGGCGTCGCTGGCCACGCGATTGAGCACGACCTGGGCGACCGCCAGCTGTCCGCGTAACGGCTCGCTGCGCGCCTCGAAATAGACCGCTTGGCCGAGGCAGCGGCGCTGCCGCTCCAGAGCGTCCAACCGGGTCGACGTGGTGGTCAGGCGGGCCGCGACCAACGCCTCCAGGCTGTCATAGACGGGCTTGCTCGGCACAGGTTGCGGCGCCGGCTCAACGACGATCAGCGGTTCTGAGGCAAGACGACCTGCCATGCTGCACGCGTCCGCGGCACGATCGTGCAGCAGATATCCAAAAGCAGCCACGTCCAAAGCGGCGATAAGGGCCAGCCATTTCATCCTCAAGGCTCCGTTCCTGTCGCACCGGGGTCGCAGCGCCGCCGTGAGCTGCCGGGGGCAAAGCCGACACGCCTGTTTAGCGTCAGGATGCGATCCGATGATCGATATGCTCGCTGCTGTCGGCGGTCTCAGCCTTGGTCTTTTCGCCAGGTCCGACCCGGGCGCGCCACCGCGCGTGGCCGCCCGTCCGCCGCTGCAGCTTAATATATTGTTAGGAACCGCATCGGAAGGGGACTGGTTGCAAATTGACGGGAATGTGCGGCAAAATTGCCGCAAATTTGATCGAAACGAGACACATTTCCCCGCCACCGGGCAGCACCGCGCTTGCCACGGCGGCGCGCCTACGCCACATGGGCAGGGCCCGCCTGCCCCGAACAGGAGCCATTGCGCCGATGACCCCGCAAGAAATCGCCAAGATCCAGACCTTCCTGCGCCGCAAATTCGGCAATGAGCGCATCAAGCTGTCCCGCCGCAAGCAAGAGGATTCCGCAGAGGTGGCTTTGGGCGACGAACATATCGGCGTTGTCTATAAGGATGTCGATGAGGGCGAGACCTCTTACGCCTTCAATATGGCCATCCTTGAGATTGACCTGGACGAACTGGAGTGAGCGCCGCGCCGCTTGGCCCATCAAGACCGCCGCGCCACGCCGGTTGAGCCTTCCCGTCTGAGCCTAGCCGTTTGGGCCTTGCCGGTTGAGCCTCCCCGTCTGAGCTTAGCCGTTTGGGCCTTGCCGGTTGGGGCTGCAAAGCCTGAGCCCGCTGGCGCAGCCGCGCGCCGAATGCCTGCCCCCCCGCATCAGCGCCCGCCCGTGGCGACGGCACGCCTGGCACTTTCATCAGAAATCTTGGAATATGTACGAAATGGGCGACATGTTTGGCTTTGCGAAACGAAGTTGACAGGTGCCTGTCCTTTAATTAGGATAAGTTTAGGGAGAAATCTGCGGGAGGGGCGCTGTGGGAAAGCGGATCATTATTTGCTGCGACGGGACGAACCAAAAATTTCAGGAAAACCGGACAAACCCCCTCAGGCTCTATTATTGTCTCGATAATACCAAAGACCAAATATCTTTTTATGACCCCGGCGTCGGGACCTTTGACCGCAACGGCCCTGATTTCGCCCAAAATTTCCTGGAGCGGATCAGTTCGACAGTGACCAGGACGCTTGAGGGCAGCGCCATGGGCTATGGAATTGTTCAAAATATTCGCGATGCCTATCGCTACCTCATGAATGTCTATGAAGACGGTGACAAAATCTACTTGTTTGGTTTCAGTCGCGGCGCCTTCACCGCTCAAGCAGTGGCAGGCCTGCTGAACAAATGCGGCTTGATTTATCGCCACAACGATAATCTAATTGATTACGTTTTGGAGATCTACTTACAGCGGGGCAACCGACGTATTGCTAAAGAGTTCAAGGAAACAATGGCCCGGCCGGAATGCAAGCCCCATTTCATCGGGGTTTGGGACACTGTGGAGAGCCTCGGTCCTAGTCATAAAGACGATTTTTTCTACGACAAACTTGGCAACAATTGTGACCATGGCTATCATGCCGTCGCGGTTGACGAGACGCGCGATGACTTCTGCGCGGATTGTTGGCACGACATGGCGGCCAATCTGGAAGAGGTCTGGTTTACCGGTTGGCATGGCGATGTCGGCGGCGGCTTGCACCATGACGGCCTGTCCAACATTCCCTTGCATTGGATGATCTCCAAAGCCGCAGCGCATGGCGTCACGTTCCGTGAAGATCGCTGCAAAGAGTTCGAAAATGAGATGGATCCGCTAGCACCGATCGATGACCCGTTTCGGGACTTCAAATGGCGGCTGCGCGGCCGGGAGCCCAGGGCAATCCCGAAGGGGTCGAAAATCCATAAAAGCGTCTTCCAGCGGACAAACGATCCCGCGACAAACTACAAGCCGCAAAACCTGCCCGCCGAAAAGGACAGTCTCATCGTCTCATAGCCGCCCCCTGTCATCGCAGGCCTGCGAGGGCAACAGCCATCGGCCCGGCAATGTCAAAGAAACGGCCCGTGTGCGGTCGGCATGCCGAAGAACAGGGCTAAGAACAGGGCTGAGAAATGGTGGAGCCGAGGGGAGTCGAACCCCTGACCTCAGCAGTGCGATTGCTGCGCTCTCCCAACTGAGCTACGGCCCCGGACGCTGCGGGAACCTGCCGGATACAGGAGCCAAGACCCCTGCGCAAGAGGGCGTGCGCCCAGCCTCACCATTTTTTGCAGCGGCCCCAGCC
>JBHJGS010000057.1:0-25045 GCA_050331575.1 Rhodothalassiaceae bacterium
CGCATCGAGCGATGCTTTGCCACCCTCAAATGCTCACGCCGCCTCGCAACGCGATACGACAAAACATCCGAAAGCTATCTCGGCTTCATCCAAATTGCCGCCGCTCGCATCTGGACTAAAAAGTTTGTCAACAGAGCCTAGATCAAGTCATTGATCATGGCGTGCTGCCGCAAGCCGTTACAGACTTGGACCCGCTGACCTGTGGCGAATTGCGCCGCCGGCTCATCGACGCCGGGGCCCGGGATGTGTGTGCGTGCGGTGCCGCAACCAGGGGCGACACCGCCGTGCCTGAGCCTTGACCAGAGCCTGAGCCTTGACCAGTCCTGATCGCTGCGCCACAAGCAGACCAATCGTGGTGATTTGGTCCGACCGGCTTGCGGCCACGTTAAACAAGCTCGCTAAAAGGTGGGGCAGGCTGCTTCCGTCTTCCGCGTGCTGGCGATCCGGTCGCTGAGAAGACGAGGATTGGCATATGTCCGAACATGAGTGGCGACCGGCCACGCGCCTGGTCCGTCAGGGCCTGACCCGCAGCGGCTTCGGCGAAATGAACGAGGCGCTGTATCTGACTTCCGGCTTTGCCTATGCCGACGCCGAAACCGCCGAGGCGCGCTTCGACGGTCGGGCAGAAGGCTATACCTATTCGCGCCAGTCCAATCCCACGGTGCGCATGTTTGAGGCGCGGCTGGCGGCCTATGAGGGGGCTGAGCTGGCCCGGGCCACCGCCACTGGCATGGCGGCGATGTCCAGCGCGCTGTTGTGCCAGCTGTCCGCCGGGGATCATGTCGTCGCCTCGCGCGCACTGTTCGGCTCGTGCCATTGGCTGGTCACCACGCTCTTGCCGCGCCTGGGCATTGCCACGACCTTGGTGGATGGCCGCGACACCGATGCCTGGGCCGCCGCGGTGCGCGCCGAAACCCGGGTCTTCTTCCTGGAAACGCCGGCCAATCCGACGCTGGACATCATTGATCTCGCCGCCGTGGCGGACATCGCGCACGCGGCCAGAGCGCGGCTGGTGGTGGACAATGTCTTCGCCACGCCGGTGCTGCAGCAGCCTTTGGCGCTGGGGGCCGATATCGTCTGCTATTCCGCGACCAAGCATATCGATGGTCAGGGCCGCGTGCTGGGCGGCGCGATCCTGTGCGACGCGGCCTTCGACGAGGAATTCCTGTATCCGCACTATCGCCACACTGGCGTGGCGATGCAGCCGTTCGAAGCCTGGGTGCTGGTCAAGGCGCTGGAAACGCTGGAGTTGCGCGTGCACGCCATGTGCGACCGGGCCGAGGCGGTGGCGGGCGCCTTGGCGCAGCGGATCGACAGCGTGCGCCATCCGAGCCTGGCCGGTTTTGAGCAGCATAATCTGGCGATGGCGCAAATGCGTCGCGGCGGCACCGTGCTGACGCTGGATCTGGGCAGCCAGGCCCGGGCCTTCACCTTTTTGAATGCGCTGGAGTTGATCGATGTTTCGAACAATTTGGGCGACGCCAAATCCATCGCCACACACCCCTGGACCACGACCCACAAGGCGGTGCCGGAAGACGGCCGCCGCCTGCTCGGCATCGGCGAGGGGCTGGTGCGGGTCTCGGTGGGGCTGGAAGACGCGCGCGACCTGGTCGCGGATGTGACGCAGGCGCTGGACCGCGCATTGGCCGCTTGAAGTGGGGGCCATGCGGGCTTACTCATAGCCCATGACATCACCGGTCTATATCGCCCGATCCCACGGCTTTGAGGTCTGCGTCCAGCCGCAGTTCCTGGACGACCAGTCCGACCCGGACGAGGATCATTTCGTCTGGGCCTATCATGTCTGCATCATCAACAAGAGCGAGGCGCCGGCTCAATTGCGCAATCGCCATTGGGTGATCACCGACGCGGCGGGCTTCGTGCAAGAAGTGCGCGGCGCCGGTGTTGTGGGAGAGGAGCCGGAGATCGAACCGGGGGGGCGCTATGACTATACCTCCGGCGTGCCGCTGACTACGCCCTCGGGGCTGATGCACGGCAGCTATGAGATGGAAGCGCCGGACGGCAGCCGGTTTGACATTCGCATTCCGCCCTTCGCCTTGGACAGTCAATTCGCCAAGGTGCACTGAGCGCGGCGATCGAGTATGCCTGATCTTCGGCCGGTTCTCTACACCCTTGGCATCCTCACCGTGATCCTGGGCTTTGCCATGCTGGTGCCGGCCGGGGTGGATGCGCTGGCCGGGCATCCGGACTGGGAAGTGTTCATGGGATCCGCGGTGATCACCGCGTTTCTGGGCGGGTTGTTCGCTTTTTCCTTCCAAGGCACCGCACGCACCGTGGACCGGCGCCAGGGATTTCTGATCGTCACCGGCGCCTGGGCGATCCTGCCCTTGTTCGCCGCCTTGCCGTTGCTGCGCTCGGAACTGGGCGTCGATCTGACCGATGCCTATTTTGAGACTATGTCGGGCCTGACGACCACCGGGGCGACGGTGCTAAGCGGGCTTGATAGCGCGCCGCCGGGCATTCTGCTGTGGCGCGGCATGCTGCAATGGCTGGGTGGGCTTGGCATCATCGTTCTGGCGGTGGCCTTGCTGCCGCTGCTGCAAATTGGCGGCATGCAGCTGTTCCGGGCGGAATCCTTCGATCCCTCCGGCACCGATATTCCGCGCGCCGCGCCCCTGGCGCTCAATCTTCTGGCAATCTATGTCGGGCTCACACTGGCCTGCTTCCTGGCATTGATGGTGGCGGGCATGGCCTGGCTTGATGCGGTGGTCCATGCCATGACCACCATCGCCACCGGTGGTTATTCCACTAAAGACGCCTCGGTGGGCTTTTGGAACAGTGCGGCGATCGACTGGATCATCATCTTCTTTATGGTAATCTCCAGCCTGCCGTTCGTGCTATTCGTTTATGTTCTGGAACGGCGGCCGGGGCGGCTGGCCCGGGATGATCAGGTGCGCGGGTTTTTGTGGATCCTCGGCGCAATCGTCTCTGTCATGGTCCTGTGGCTGGTATTCTCTCTTCAGTTTCCCTGGCAGACGGCCTTGCGCCAGGCCGCGTTCAACGTCACTTCCGTGCTGACCGGCACCGGCTACGCGACCGCCGACTTCTCGGCCTGGGGCGCCTTTCCGTTGGTGGCGTTTCTGTTCATTATGCTGATTGGCGGGTGTGCCGGCTCCACCTCCTGCGGCGTGAAGATCTTCCGTTGGCAAGTCATGGCGCGCAATATCGTCGCCTGGGCGCGGCAAAGCGTGCACCCGCATGGCGTCTTCGTCGCCCGTTTCAATGGCCGGCCCTTGCCGGAAACGGTGACCTCCTCGGTCATGGCGTTCTTCTATCTGTTCATCGCCAGTCTGTCGCTTTTAAGCTTGGCTTTGGCGGCCACGGGCATGGATTATCTGGCTGCTGTGTCCAGTGCTGTGTCCGCGCTGGCCAATGTCGGCCCGGGGCTGGGCCCCGCCGTCGGCCCGGCGGCCAATTTCGCCGGCATCCCGGAAGCGGCGAAATGGCTGATGAGCCTGGGCATGCTGCTGGGTCGGCTTGAGCTGTTTGCCGTGCTTGTGTTGCTGACACCGGCGTTCTGGCGGGGCTGACCCGATGCGAGATGACACGCTTGAGCTGATCCGGCGGCTGATCGCCTTTCCCACCATCTCCGCCGATGGCAATGCCGAGCTGATCGCTTTTGTGTGCGACTATCTGGCCGAATGGCCGGCACGGGTGCAGCTGTTCCGCCACCCGCACGAACCGAAGGCCAATTTACTGGCCACATTTGGGCCGGAAGGGGTGCCCGGCCTGATGCTGTCCGGCCACTCAGATGTGGTGCCGGTGGCCGGCCAGGCCTGGTCGCGCGATCCGTTCGACGCCTGGATCGACGGCGCGCGGCTTTACGGTCGCGGCGCGTGCGACATGAAGGGCTTCTTGGGCTTGATGCTGGCGGCGGCGCCGACCATGGCGAGCGCGGATCTGCGCCGGCCGATCCATTTGGCCATCAGCTATGACGAGGAGGTCGGCTGCTCTGGCGTGCGCTCGCTGGTCGATCATTTGTCTGGCCTGGCGGTCAAGCCGGCCTTCTGCCTGGTGGGGGAACCCACGGACATGCGCATCACCACCGGCCATAAGGGCATTCTGGCGGTGCGCACGGCTTTTACCGGCCGGCCGGCGCATTCCTCCAACCCAGAGGCGGGCGCCAGCGCTGCCATGGCCGCCGCGCGCTTTGCCTTGTGGCTGGACACGCTGGCGGCGCGCCTGCGCGAGGCGGAATGCGATGTCGGTTTCACGCCGCCTTACACCACGGTCAATCTGGGCCGGATGCTGGCCGGCGAGGCGGTCAATATCGTTGCCGAACATGCCGAACTGATTTGGGAGGTGCGGCCGATACCGGCGACCGACCCGCAGCCGCTGATCGATGAGGCGCGCCGGCACGCCGAGGCGCTTGTGGCGACGCTGAAGCCGCAGGCGCCGGACGCCTGCATGGCCTTCGACATCCTGGCCGAGGCGCCGGCCCTGACCCCGTTGAACGACAATCCCGGCGAGACGCTTCTGAAGCGTCTGCTTGCCACCAACACCACCAACAGAGTTGCCTTCGCCACGGAGGCCGGCTTGTTTCAGCAGCGTGCGGGCATCCCAGCACTGGTCTGCGGCCCGGGATCGATCGAGCAGGCGCACACGGCCGACGAATTCGTCACTCTTGATCAGCTCGATCAGGCGGCCGACTTGATCGACCGGCTGATCGATTGGGCATGCGCGCCGGTGTGACGGAAGGGCTGGCGATGGCGTCTTGCGCGGTGCACCATGGCGGTCCCACGCTTCAGGGAGGAAAGCATGAAAGCGACACTTGCCATCGCCGCCGCGCTGCTGGCTGCGCCCGTGGCCGCCCAAGACACGGTCTTGCGCAACAAGATCCCCGGCTCGGATTTTCCGATCGCCCAGTCCGTCGAGGTCAAGGCCGGCACCGATCTGGTGTTTGTCAGCGGAGCGGTGCCACGGCCGCAGGAGCCGGACGGCGACCCAGCCGATCCGGCCACCTGGGGCGACACCGAGGCGCAGACAATCAGCGTTTTGCAGGAGATTGAGCGGCGGCTTGAGCGGCTGGGGCTCAGCTTGGGTGATGTGGTGATGATGCGGGCCTATCTGGTCGGCGCCGATGCGACCGGCAGGCGCATGGATTTTGCCGGCTTCATGCGCGGCTACACCCAGTTCTTCGGAACCGAGGCGCAACCCAATCTGCCCGCCCGCTCGGCCATTCAGATCGCCGGTCTGGTGCGGCCGCAGTGGCTGGTGGAGATCGACGTCGTCGCCGCCCGCCCGCACGACTGACGGCCCAAAAGCCGCGGTCCTGCAAGCCGCGCGTGTCAAGCCCTCAGGTCTTGGCGCCGCTACTGCGGCGGCGACAGGGCGGCGAGATAGGCGGCCAGATCGTCGGCGGCTGCGGCGTCCAGCCCTGTGCTGGCGTCGGCCATCATGCGTCCGGCGGTATCAGCCGCGTCAAAGCCGCGCACGCCTTGGCTGAATAGGCGGAGCTGCCGGGCCAGATACCAGGGCGATTGCCCGGCCAGGGGCGGCGCCTGCAGCGGCGGCTTGCCCTCAGCGGCCGCCCCGTGGCAATCCGCACAGGCCTGCTGATACAACAGGGCGCCGGTATCGGCATCTCCGGTCTCAAGCGGCTCGGCGGCCAGGGGCGGCAGAGCCTCGACATAGGCGGCTGCCGCGCGGATCGCCGCGGCGTCCAGGTCCCGAGCGATGGCGCGCATCTCCATCCCCCACACATCCTGAGCATGGCCGCCGCGCCAGCCTTGTTGAAACGCCAGCAGCTGCGCCCGCACATACCAGCCGGGCAGGCCGGCCAGCCTGGGCGCATCGACCGCGGGATTGCCGCGCCCGCTGACACCGTGACAGACCGGGCAGGTGGCCAGCGCCGCCGCAGCGGCCGCGGGGTCATCCCGCGTGTCGGCCAGGCCGCAAGCCGCCAGGCCCCATATCATGACAAAGGCCGCGGCCCTCATGCCGGCTTCGCCGCTTCGCGCCGGGCAATGTCGAGCACCGCGGCCTGGGCACTGGCCAGAGCGCCTTCCTGCCAGCCGGGATGCCGGCTGACCTGGTCGCCGATCAGATAATGTCGTCCGTCCGGCGCCTGCAGCCGGGCAAGCGCTGCATCGTCGTCAAGCACGCCGCCGGCGCAGCCCAAAAGGTGGTTCATGCGCTGCCAGGCCACCGACACGCCGGTCTCGGCCAGCGCGGCGAAGCGGCCGGGGTGCAGCCGCTCGCCTAGGTGAAGCGCCTGGTCCATGCGCTGGGCGTGGGTCAGCCGCGCGAACCGGTCATTGGCCTGGGGACGGAACAGATAGCCGGCCAGAACGACGCCCTTGGCGCGATGATGGCCGTGGGAGGGATACCACATCTGCAGATGATCATGATCGGCCCAGCTGATGCCGCCATAGATCCCTTCCTCCTCCCAGAAGCGTTGCTGGAACTGAATGCCGATCTTGGACAGCTTGCCCCGACTGATGCGGCCGATGGCGCGGGCATAGTCGGTGCTGAAATTGGTGCGCAGACCCTGGATCAGAATGCCGGGAATGCTGTTCAGGCAATAGTCAGCCCGCAGGCTTTCGGTCCGGCCGCGCCGGCGATAGCCGATGTGCACGCCATCGCTGTGCTGGGCGATATCGGTGACCACCGCTTCGGTGCGCACCGGTGCCCGCAGGGCCGCGATGAAGCCCTCGATAATGCGGTCCATGCCCCCGATAGGCTGCATCAAGGAGGGCTGCTGAAATTCGCTTTCGGCGAACAGTTGCGCGATTAAGGCGGCGTCGGAGGCGACCAGATCGCGAAACGCCAACGGTTCGTGCAGCACGCCGGGACGCAGCATGCCGCCGGCCGCGTGGCCGGCCCGATCACTGCCGGAATAGCGGCCGTCTTCGGCCAGTTCCCCGAACGCGGCCACATAGGCCTGCAGCCGCTCCAGATCCTCCGGGGTCAGCGGTTCCTCCAGCCGCTGCGTGCCCAATTGCTTGGCGGCCAATTCGGCCAGAAAGCCGCGGGCGTCCGCAGCCACCCGGCGCAAGCGCACGGCCTGACCGCCATTCAGCTCCGGGTCCCACAGCCTGGCCTGGTAATTGACCTGAACGAAGGGTTCCAAGCGGACGCCCAATCTGCGGCAATAGTGCAGCAGGCGGTGATGGGTGCCGGGAATGCGGGCCGGTCCGACATTCAGATAAAGATGCGGCGCATCGTCGAATGCGCAGACCTGACGGTTGCCCAGCTCGTCGATCACCGTGCCGCGGCGCACCGTCAGATTGCGGCCACCGAGACGATCACTCGCCTCCAGGATCACGCATCGGGCGCCGGCGCGTTCCAGCTCATAGGCCGCGGCCAGCCCGCCGATCCCCGCGCCCAAGATCGCCACCGTCGGCCGACGGCCGGGCGGCAGCGGTTCGAACCTGGACGCAGTGTCGCCGGCGATCAGGCCCAGGCCCACAGCCCCATGCAGCATCGCGGCAGAGCCACCGGCCAGGCCCAAGTGCGCCAGCACCTGGCGCCGCGTGATCGCTTTGCTGGTCTGTGTCATCGCCCCACCCCGCGCGCGCATGATCGTGAGCTTATAGGGCCGCCCAGGCGATCAATCTCGCTACACGAACCCCCATTAAAGCAAGATTCTTATCTGGGTGCAAGGAATTTGTTGCGCCGCAGCAATCCGGGCGCAGCCGCAGGCATGACATTTGTCATCCCCATTGCATGACAGGCGGCACTGCCGCGTGTCCGCTCCGCGATGGCACGGTGCCTGCCAGCATGAGGAGGAACCGATGGAGCCGATGATCGAATTGGACCGGGTCAGCAAGCGGTTCGGGGGCGTGCGCGCCCTTGATGCGCTAAACCTTTCGATACGCCCGGGACTCGTCACCGCGCTGTTGGGCCGCAACGGGGCGGGCAAGACCACCGCGGTACGCCTGATCCTTGGGCTGGTGCGTGCCGATGCTGGCGAAGTGCGGGTGCTTCAGGGGCCGCCGGGCAGCATCGCGATGCGCCGTCGCACCGGCGTGGTGCTGCAGAACACGGCCCTGGCCGAGGATCTGACCGTGGCTGAGCTGTTGCGCCTGTTCGCCAGTTATCACGCTCGCCCGCTCAGCCGGCCCGACCTGCTCGCCGCCGTGCCGGTCGAGGCGCTGTTGGCGCGTCGCTACGGCACGCTGTCCGGCGGGCAGAAGCGGCTGGTGCAGGTGGCCGTGGCGCTGATCGGCGATCCGGATCTGCTGATCCTGGATGAGCCGACCACCGGCCTGGATAGCGAGGCGCGTCAGGCCTTTTGGTCGAGCCTGCGCGGCTTGACCGGGGCGGGCAAGGCGATCCTGCTGACCACCCATTATCTGGAAGAGGCCGATGCCCTGGCCGACCGCATCCTGGTGCTGCACCAGGGCCGGCTGATCGCCGAGGGCGCGCCGGAGGCCTTGAAGGCGCGGCTAAGCGGCGCGCACATCCGCTGCCGCACGACGCTGCCGCAGCCCAAACTGGCCAGCCTGCCCGGGGTGCAGAGCGTGGCGCAGGACGGCGCCTTCACGCGCCTGACCGCAGCACGCGCCGAGCCGCTGCTGCGCGCCTTGCTGCAGGCCGATGCCGACTTGTCGGAACTGACGGTCAGCCGCGGAAGCCTGGACGATGCCGTCGCCGCGCTGACCCAAACCCAAACCCTTGTAACGGGAGAAGCCGCATGACAAGCACCACAGCCGCGGCCGCCGCCCGGCTCGGACCCCTGGCCGCAATGCTGCGGGCGGAGATCTGGACTGAGAGTCTGCGGTCCTGGCGCATGCCCGCCTTCGTTGTTCCGACCCTGATGTTTCCGGTCGGCTTCTATATCTTGTTCGCCTTGGTGCTGGCGCCTGGCGCGGATGCGCCGGCCTATCTGCTGGCGACCTTCGGCATTTTCGCCAGCTTAGGGCCCGGGCTGTTCAGTTTCGGGGCCGGGCTGGCCACCGAACGTGAACAGGGCTGGCTGGACCTGAAACGCGTGGCACCGGTGCCCGCCAGTGTCATCATTGCGGCCAAGCTGGGCATGTGTATTGCCTTTACCGCCCTGGTTCTGGCGCTGCTCTATCCTTTGGCGGGGCAGTTGGGCGGTGTGGCCTTGAGCCCGGCTGAATGGGCGCTTCTCACCGTCGTGCATCTTGTCGCCGTGGTGCCGGTCGCCCTTTTGGGGCTGACGCTGGGCCTGGCCATGCCGTCCAAGGCCGCGGTGGCGGTGTGCAATCTTGTCATGCTGGCGCTGGCCGTGATGGGCGGCTTGTGGATCCCGCTGTCAGTGTTTCCGGACGGCTTTCAGGCCGCAGCCGTGGTCGTGCCGACCTGGCATCTGGGGCAGCTGGCCTTGGGAGCCATCGGCCAGGCCAGCGCCTGGGCGCCGGGGCTGCATGTCCTGGCGATCCTGATCTTCTCCGCCGCGATGGCCGTGTTGGCCGCGCGCGGCTGGGCCCGGATGACCGCGTAAGGGAGGAAACTGATGCTGTTCGGTCTGATAGTTCTTCTTGTCCTGACTTCGCTGATGCCATGCGCCCAGGCTGCGACCTTGACTGTCACCGTGGAGAATGTGCCGTCCGATGATGGTAGGCTGTTGGTCTATATCTGCGATGAGGGCGGCTATAAGGAGCAAGTGTGCAAAACGCGGTCGTCTGTACCGGCTCAGCCCGGCCGGATCACGCTGGCGATCGAGGATGTATCCGCGGGCCAATGGGGTCTTTGGGTGCTGCATGACAAGAATGACAATGGCAAGATGGACTTCCGCTGGTTCGGCCCGCCAAAAGAGGCCTACGGCAATTCCAACAATCCGCCGCCACGCAGAGGCCCGGCCTATTGGGAAGACATTGTCTTCGACGTCGTTGAGGAGGATCTGGCCCTGAGCATTCGCCTGAAGGGAGCGCGATGATGCCGGCATTGTCGGAGCTGTTTGGCTGGCAGGCGCTGGTGCATTCCATCAATGGCGGCATTCACCTGATAGGCGCCCTGGTGGCGCTGGTGCTGGGCCCGGTTCTGTTTCTGCGGCGCAAGGGCACTCGCTTCCACCGCCTGGCCGGCTATGCCTTCGTGCTGGCCATGCTGGTGGTCAATATCACCGCGCTGGCAACCTATGACTTTACCGGCGGCCCGAACCTGTTTCATGGGTTTGCCGTACTCAGCCTGGCCGCCTTGCTGCCGGGCTTTTACGCCATTCAGCGCGCGGTGCGCACCGGCGAACCGCGCTATCTGGAACTGCATGTCCGGCTGATGATCTGGGCCTATTATGGCCTGGCCGCGGCGGGCTTCGCGCAGATCGCCACGCGCCTGGCCTTGAGCGTGGGCCTAAAGTCGGGGCTGACATTCGCTCTGTTCGGGCTCATCTACGGGGTCTCCGGGGCGCTGACCGGCTGGTGGACCAGGCGTGCGGTGCCGAAGATCGCCGGACAGTATCGGTTGAAACGGCCCTATCGGGCGGCGCCGGCAGGAGAGACGGCATGACCGCAGACACCCAACCCCCGTCCAAGGAATGGAGCGACAATCCCTGGATCTGGTTGCCCTATCTGCTGTTCTACTTCTTCCCCTGGCTGTTCCGGGCGCCAACGCCAGAGGAACTGATCGTCACGGCCATTGCCCTGCCGCTGTTCTTCCTGATCTATTTCGTCGGCTATGGCCTGCAGGGTCGCCGCGGGCTGATCTTCGCCTTCGCCCTGGGTGGACTGGGGCTGGCGGTGGCCCCGGTGATGACGACAGCCTCGGTGTTCGTCATATATGGGGCAGCCGCCTTGGGCTATGTGCGGCCGCGCTCCGGCGCGATCAAGGCGCTGGGGGCGTATTTGGTCCTCATTGCCGGCTGCGCCTGGATGTTTGGGTTGCCGATCTATTTCTGGGTGCCGTCGCTATTCTTCACCGTGATGACCGGCGGGGCCTGCCTTCTGTCAGCGGAGGCGATGGAGAAGAATCGGCGGCTTGAGGCGGCCTATGCGGAACAGGGGCGGCTGGCGGCGATGGCGGAGCGCGAGCGCATCGCCCGGGATCTGCATGACCTGCTAGGCCACACCTTGTCGGTGATCGCGGTCAAGGCGGATCTGGCCGCGCGCCTGATCGACCAGGATGTGCCGCGCGCCAAGGCCGAGGTCAGCGACATCCAGGCGACCACGCGGCAGGCGCTGAAGGAAATCCGCGAGGCGGTCACCGGCATGCGTCAGGCGAGCCTGTCCGCCGCGCTGACGCAGGCGCGCCAGGCGCTGGCCGCCGCCGATGTCGACCTAACCGCGCAGGCAGGGCTGCCGGACTTGCCGGACGCCGTGGAACAGGCGTTCGCGATGCTGATCCGCGAGGCGGTGACCAATGTGGTGCGCCATGCCGATGCCACGACCTGCCGCATCCGCTTGGACCTACAGGGCGACCAGGCGCTGCTCGTGGTTGAAGATGATGGCCGTGGCGGTATCGCGCGGGAAGGCAATGGCCTGAAAGGCATGAGAGAACGGGTGGCGGCGCTGGGCGGACGCTTCTCCTTGCAGTCGCGCGGCGGCACACGGATCGAGGCATCCCTGCCGCTGCAGCAGGTGACGGCATGATCCGGGTGCTGGTGGCCGAGGATCAGGGCATGATCTTGGGGGCGCTGGCCGCGCTGTTGGATCTGGAGGCGGATATCCAAGTGATTGATCGCGCAGCTGACGGGGCGCAAGCGCTGCGGCGCTTGCAGCGCGAGCCCGCGGATGTGCTGGTCACGGATATCGAAATGCCGGGGCTGAGCGGACTGGACCTGGCGCGCCATATCCAGAAGGCGGGATGGCCCACCAAGGTGCTGATCGTGACCACATTCGCGCGGCCGGGCTATCTGCGCCGGGCCATGGATGCCGGCGTGCGCGGCTATCTGCTGAAGGATACGCCGTCAGAACAGCTGGCCGATGCGGTTCGCCGCATAGCGCAAGGGCAGCGGGTGGTCGCGCCTGATCTGATGGATGCCGCCTGGGGCGAGCCTGATCCGCTGAGCGAGCGCGAGCGCCAGGCCCTGCGCCTCGCCGAGGACGGGCGCAGTGCCAAGGCGATTGCGGCGGAACTGGGGCTGAGCCCCGGAACCGCGCGCAACTACCTGCACGAAGCGTCGCAGAAGCTGGGCGTGACCAACCGAATTGAAGCTGCCCGGCTGGCCCGGGCCCGGGGGTGGTTGTGAAATCGTTCAGTGCGTTTTCACGGATGCCCCGCGCACATAATTGCTGATCAGCATTTCCACCATCTTCTTCGGCGAGACTTGGTCGCCTTGCAGGCGGCCGGTTACCGCCAGCACGGAAATGCCATGGACGCCGGCCCATAAGACGCGCGCACTGGCCTGCGCCATGGCCGGTTCCTGGTCGGAGAAATAGCTGAGCAGTTCGCGCTGCACAATTCCAAGGGCATGTTCAATCGATTTTTCATACCAATTCGGCTTGGCGCGCCCATTGGAAGACGGGCGGTCATCAAAGATCGCCCGCCAGCGCATGCCCTGTTCCTCGGCGAAGGCAACATAGGCGCGTCCAAGCGCCAACAGACGCTGTTCGGGATCTTCAACATTGTTCAACGCCGCTTCTGCGGTTTGCGCAAGATCCACCAATGTTTCTTGATTCAGTCGTAGGACAATCTCATCAACATTTTCGAATAAATTGTACAAAGTACCCGGTGAATAGCCGATCTGTGTTGCGATCGAGCGCGCCGTAATTGCGTCCAGGCCCTTTTCCTGAATGATCTGGCGCGCCGCTGAAAGGGCCATTTCTTTAATTTCCGCCCGCGTATGATCTGTCCGCCTGCCCATCGAGATTACCCTCTTACACTCTGAGATCGGCGGGCCGCCCGAGCGTTGCTTGGCCCGACCTGCCGAAGTTGATCCCTAATCGTTCCGTTTTCTTGTGGGTGCCTCGCTGTATGACAAATCCGACACCCACGTACAATAAAATTATGCACAGCCTAATTGCTGCCAGCGCCTCTTAGTGCCTTTAGCTACCGGCGCGCGCACGACTTAGGATCGAGCGCAGATGACGCACAGCAAACGACAATTTCGCGACACTGAGCAAGCCTGATGCGCGCAGATCCCCCTGCAACCGGTCTGTGCGAACCAAAGTCATTTCATGCTCGCTCACCCACGCCTCGATCGCGTCATGGGCGGCGGCCTCAGGGGCCGAGGCCAAGATGTCACGGGTCAGTTCGCGTTGCTGATCAGCCAGATCCTCCAGCACCGCGCGCGCGGCCAGGCGGTCCCAATGATCGTCGATATCGACGGTTTCGGCGGCTTGGCGAAGCCAGTCGAAGCCGAGCCGGTCGCCCACCTCGAAATAGGCCTTGCCGACATCGGCGACCTCCCGCGATAGATCATGGGCAGCCGCGACCACGTCAGCGGCAACACCGAACACCGTCAGGGCGGCAACGCGGCGGGCGAGTGGCGTCGGCACGCCGGCATGTTCCAGCCGACCGACCTTTTCGCCGAACGCCTCCAGAAGGATCGGGGACAGCACCGCCTCAGGACTATCCAGCAGATGTTGAAGACCCTCGCCATAAGTGCCGACCAAGTCACCGATCTGAAAGGGCTTGGGCGCATTACGCAAAAACCAGACGGTTTGGTGCTTGAGAAATTCGATCAAGCGGATATGCATGCGCGTCTGCACCTCCGCTGAAACCTTCAGGTCCAGGGCATCGATCTGATGCCAAAGGCTGGGCAGGCACGCCGCCTCCCGCGCTGCCACAAAGGCCGCCACGATCTGTTCTACGCCGAGCCCGGTTTCCTCCCGCACCTCATAAATGAAGGTAAGTCCACCGCGATTGACCACCTGATTGGCGGTCACGGTGGCGATGATTTCCCGGCGCAGGCGATGCGCATCAAGTTCTTCGCTGTAATCCCGGCGCAGACGCTCCGGAAATACGGCCTGCAGTTCGGCATGCAGATTGGCATCGTCCATCACCGGGCTGTTGGCCAGGATCGCCTGCAACGACATCTTGGCATAGGCGGTCAGCACGGCCAGTTCCGGGCGGCTCAATCCCTTGCGGCTCAATGCCAGATCGGCCAGCCGCTCGTCGCTTGGCAGAAACTCCAGTTCGCGGTCGAGCGAGCCTTCGCGTTCCAACGTTCGCATCAAGCCGGCATGGAGTTCGCGCATTTCCGCTGCCTGCATCTCGGCAATCGAGATTGCCTGGGTTTGCAGATAATTGTCTTCCAGCACGATTTCGGCGACCGCCTCGGTCATCTCCGCCAGCAACGTGTCACGGCCCGGTCCATCGATGCGGCCGCGTGCGACCGCTTCCTTCAAGGCGATCTTGATATTCACCTCCTTGTCCGAGCAGTCGACGCCGGCGGAATTGTCGATGAAATCGGTATTGAGGCGGCCGCCGCGCTGAGCGAACTCGATCCGGGCGCGTTGGGTCATGCCCAGATTGCCACCTTCGGCGACGGCCTTGACGCGCAACTGGCGGGCGTCAACGC
Source organism: Rhodothalassiaceae bacterium (assembly GCA_050331575.1). Taxonomy (GTDB): domain Bacteria; phylum Pseudomonadota; class Alphaproteobacteria; order Sphingomonadales; family Rhodothalassiaceae; genus JBHJGS01. The sequence continues at coordinate 14,387 of JBHJGS010000057.1, forward strand.
GAATAGGATCATTGGCGCGGTCGCCGGCTTCGACGTGGGACTCGTCAGTGGCCTTGGCATAGGTGCCGATGCCGCCGAACCACATCAGATCAGCATCGGCTTGCAGGATCCGGTGGATGAGTTGGTCCGGGGTCAAGCGGTGCGCATCCAGGCCCAGCCAGGCGCGCACTTCGTCGCTGATCGGGATGGCCTTGGCGGACCGCGCGAAGATGCCGCCGCCCGAAGACAGCAGCGATCGGTCATAATCATCCCATCTCGAGCCAGGCAAGTCGAACAGGCGCTGCCGTTCGGCAAAGCTGCTTTCCGGATCCGGGGCCGGATCGAGGAAGATGTGCAGATGGTTGAACGCCGCCTTCAGGCGGATGGTGCGAGACAGCAGCATGCCGTTGCCGAACACGTCGCCAGACATGTCACCGATGCCGATCACCGTGATGGGATCGCTTTGCACATCAAGGCCAAGCTCACGGAAGTGCCGCTGCACCGAGACCCAGGCGCCGCGGGCGGTGATGCCCATCTTCTTGTGGTCATAGCCTTGCGAGCCGCCCGAAGCGAACGCGTCGCCAAGCCAAAACCCTCGCTTCAGCGCCAACCCGTTGGAGATATCGGAAAAGGTGGCCGTGCCCTTATCGGCCGCGACGACCAGATAGGGATCATCGGCGTCCAGCCGCACCACGCGCGGCGGCGGCACCACCTCGCCGCCATCGAGATTGTCGGTGACCGACAAAAGCGTATTGATGAAGATCTTATAGCAGGCGATGCCTTCGGCCAGGCGTTGGGACCGGTCGCGCGTGGGCGCGTGGCGCGGCACGAAACCGCCTTTGGCCCCAACCGGCACGATCACCGCGTTCTTGACCTGCTGAGCCTTGACCAGCCCGAGAACCTCGGTGCGGAAATCTTCCGGCCGATCTGACCAGCGCAGGCCGCCGCGAGCGACCGGACCGCCGCGCAGATGGACACCTTCGACGCGCTTCGAATGCACGAAGATTTCCGCCCATGGCCGCGGCCGCGGCGCCTCGGGGATCTCGCCGGTGCGGATCTTCAGGGCCAGGGCCGTCTCCAGCCCGTCTTCGAAAAGCTGGCCGAACTCGCTGTAGAAATTGGTGCGCAGGGTCGCCTTAATGGCGGCTAGCATCCCGCGCAGAACGCGGTCGTGGTCCAGGCTGTCAACATCGTCGAGATGCTTGGTGACCTCCCACTCAATGGATTGAACCGCATTGTCGCGCGCCTGACCGTCGGCATGGTCGGGATTGAACTTTGCGTCGAACAGGTGCACCAAGCGCAACACGATGCCGGCGTTCAAGACCAACATGCGTGCCAGAGAATTAAAGCCGTAAGGCAGCCCCAACTGGCGCAGATAGCGGACATAGGCGCGGACCAGGGCGATCTGCTTGGGCAGCAAGCCGGTGGGAATGCCCAGACCATTGAAGCGGTCGTCTTCGGCCTTGCCGGTCCACACCTCGTAGAACAGCGTCTCCAGCAAGGGCGTGACCTTTGCCAGATCAATGCTGTCGCCGGGCCATTCCAAAGCAAAATCGTGGATGCAATAGGGTTTGTCGCCGCTCAGCATATGGGCGTTTTCGCTGATCACGCTGAAGCCAGCATGCTCCAGCATCGGCAAGCATCGCGACAGGGCCATGATGCCTTCAGCGGAATAGATTTTCAGCCGAACCGTCGCCTCAGGATCATCGATGCGCCGATAGATCGCAAATTCTACCGGCTTGCCGGTCGCCAACACCTCTAGTCGGTCGATATCCTTCACCGCGCGGTGCGGTTGGAAATCCTCACGATAGCCGGCGGAAAAACAGCCGACCCACCGGCTCATCAAGCGGTTGCCGCGCTCTTCCCCATTCTGTTCGATCAACAGCTCGCGCAGGCGTTCTTCCCAGCCTTTGACCGCCTCGATGATTTGTTCGTTGATGCGGAGTTCATCAGGGCGCGCGGTCTCATCATCTGGTTGGGTGCGGATGATGAAGTGCCAGCGCGCCAGCACCTCGTCAGACAATTGCGCATAATAGACCGACACCGTGCCCTTGAAGGCCTTGCATAGGATATTGGAGACCTTCTCGCGCAGGCCGGTATGGTAGCTATCGCGCGGCACATAGACCAGAACGGAGACGAAACGGCCGAACCGATCACGGCGGATGAAGGCGCGCGGTCGCGGGCGTTCCAGCAGATAGAGGATCCCCATGGCCGTGGAGTGCAATTGGTCCTCATCGATCTGGAAGAGCTCATCGCGCGGAAATGTCTCCAGGATATGGGTGAGCGTTTTGCCCGCATGGCTTTTGCGGTCAAAACAGGCGCGGCGCTGAACGTTCAAGACCTTGCGTCTGAGCAGTGGCGTGTCTGTTGCCGCGGTCGCGTAGGCCAGCGATGTGAAGAGCCCGACGAAGCGACGCTCCCCAACAACGCGCGCGTCTTCATCGAAGATTTTGACACCGATATAGTCCATATGCACCGGCCGGTGCACCTTGCTCTTCACATTGGCCTTGGTGATGATGACGGGCTGGTCGGGAATGCTCAGAAAGTGGCGAATTTCTTCGCTGACCTCGGCCAGGCCGTGGCGGCCGCGCAGGATCAGCCGGTTGGGGTCGCGCAGCAGGCCGCGGCCGGAGCCTGCTTCCGGCGTGAAATCGCCGCTGACCGGGTCGCCATGGAAGCGATAGTCGCGGTAGCCCAAGAATGTGAAATTGTCGGCGCTCAGCCAGCGCAGAAAGGCGATCGTTTCGGCCACCATATCGTCTGAAATCGGCGGCGGACATACCGTCAATCCCGCCACCGTCTCATCGATTTTGGCGACCATGGCGCGCCAATCGCGAACCGCAGTCCGCACATCGGCCAGCACATCGAGCAACTCGTCCCGCAATTGCGTGATCACCGCATCGTCGGACTGGGCATCGATCTCGACATAAATGATCGATTCCTGGTCGCTGGTGGGCTTGGGCGACAGGCTGGCGTCGGTCGCGCGCACATCGCTGGTTCGCCGGCCCTCAGCATTGCGCCTGATCCGCACAATCGGATGAAAGACTTCGTGCAGGCGCAGCTTGCGGGTGACCCCCAGATACCCGGTCACGGAGTCCATCAAGAACGGCATATCATCGTTGACGATCGCCACGGCGGTATGCGGGCTGGACCAGCCATGCAAATCGCTGACGGGATTGAAGACCTGCACCACCGGCGTGTCTGGCGGGCGCGTTTCGGTCAGCTGCCAAAGATAGCGGCCGAGCGCCACGTGGCTGGCCGGATCCTTGGCCTTCAAATCCTCCGGGGCGGCGTGCTGGAACAGCAGTTCCAGAAAATCAAGCAGCGCCCCCTCCGCACCGTCGCAGGATCGAGCATGATCCATGATAGGGGCGATGAGGGCGTGGGTTTCTTCCCAGCGGGTCATGATAGGCAGGGGCCTTTAAAGGGTCAGGGCGGGCCGATCATGCGCCGTCCCGGCCATCGCTTGCAAGCTGTTCAGCGGCCCGCCGGACGGCCGCTTCGATCACGTCTTGTGGTTCGCTCAAGACACGCACCGGCGCCAGCCGGCCATTGGCCAGGCGGCGCGCAAGGACCAGTTCGAACGGTCGGCTCGGGTGCGCCCAGGCCGGGTCGTCCGCGGCCAACGGCGGCAGGTCGGACAGCGCGGACAGGGTCACCTCCGGCATGGCGGCAGGATCGACGGTCTGGCCCAAAACACTCTGCGGCGGATCCTCAACGCTGTCACCGTCTTGGCCTTTGAGCAGGCTTTCCTTCCAGCTGATCACCGCCAGCACAAAATGGATCGTGCAGCCGTCGTCGGACAAGGGCAGAAGAATGCCCCGAAATGGCAGGTCCACCCCGTCGGGCAGGGGCAGAAAGGCATCCAGCCCGACCGGACGGCGGTCTTGCAGCACGGCCGGCCAGTGGCGCAGAACCTGCCCCAGCAGGCTCTCCTGCGGGACCGTAGCAGGAGAGACGGTGACGAATTCGCCGCCGGAGGCAGCCGATAGCTTGGCCCCGACACTGACCAACTGGGGCTGGTCTCCTGCCAGGCTGATCACGGCGCTGTTCAACTTGAAGTCCGCCAGGGCGTCCGGCGTCATGTCCTGCAGAGAGGGAAAATCGCGACCGTTTAGCAGGCTTTCCCAATACCGGAAGGCCCGAATGTGCAGACGCTTTTCCGACGCGAAGAAGGCGCCCTTGTCCGGCGACAGATTATAGGGGACCACGGGCTCGTCGGGCATCAGGCGCGGCCGCTTTTGCGGGACATCATGGCGTTCGGCTTACCTGTGCAACCCTCAAGGAATGCTTAAGCGCGCTACACCTCAAACACATAATAAGGCACGTCGGACAGCTTGCGCTGGGCGCGCTCCAGCCAGCGGCCCATCGGCATCTTGGGATCGCGTGGCACCAGAAGGCTAACGGTGGACAAGGGCCCATAGGTCTTGTTGAACTCTTCCAGCTTGCGCACCTTGGTCTGGCGGCTTTTATCGGCCATCTCGAAAATGTCCCGGAACACGATCTTCAGCGTCTTGAAGAATTCGTGGATGCCGTAGGTCATATCCTGCAGGATATCCTTGCCGGGGCGGGTGACGAAATGCTCGGTGCGCTCCATTTGCTGCATTAGAGCGGCTTCCACCCGCTGCATTTTCTGATTGAGCGCGTTCAGCTCCAAAAGCGTCGTGCGCATCTGGCAGTAATCGGAAATGACCTGCTTGGTGATATCGGCGGTGCGCGTGCGGCCTTCCCGGAAAGCCATCAGATTGCGCTTCTCCTCGCGGCCCAGATATTTCAGCACCGTCTCCACATGCGCACGGGTATCGGCCTTGCGCTCCTCGTTCAGCATGGAGCAGCTGCTCATCCACCGGGCGATGAAATTGGCGCCTTCCTCCAGATCGAAGCCGGCGAAAGACAGAAGGCGGCTGCACTTGGCGGCCGCGGGAAAGGCCGCCTCGACGAAATTGCCGAACATCACCTGCATCTGCTTGTCCTGGCCGATCTTGTGGGAAAAGGCGAACAGCGCGTTGGACACCTCCTCCTCGGTTTCCTGAAACTGGATCGACGTGGCGACCAGGCGGTAGAGCTCGTTGACTGTGGTGGGAAATTGCTCGGTGGTGATCCGGTTCTTGTCGAGAAACTGGCGAAACCGCTTCTTGCCCTCATCACCCAAGGTGCCCAGTTGCGCCTGCACCAAGGTTTGGCCCAGCGCGTCATTCACATCCATGCCGTCGAGATACTGCCCGATGGCGAATTCGGCGATGTCCTGGAAGGTGGCGGTGGGATTGGCATATTTCATCTTGGGCATGCGCGCGCGGCGCAGTTCCACGGCGGACTTGAATGAGCGCAGCGTCGACTGGATCGCCGGCTTGTCCACCTCGCGGATGAATTCCGGGCCTTTGGTCGTGGCGATGGTATAAAGATGCAACGCATAGCTGAACGCGGTCTGCCACAAGCTGTTCTCGCTGACGCGCAGCAGCATCAAGCGGTCGCGCGCATCCAGCAGATCATTGTCGGCGAACATCTGAAACAGCGTGTCGAGCACGCGGAACGCCCATTTCTCCGGCGTGTCGGTCGAGGTGAAGCCAAAGGTGTCGGTGTGGTTCAGCTTGACAAATAAGACCAAGGCATCACGCACCAGATTGATGTCCTTGGGCATGGCCATGGTCGGCTTGCCGCCCAAGGCCAGGGTCAGCAGCCCCTCCATCAGCCAGACCAGCTGGATTTGCACCTGACCGCGATTGTTGGTGAGCACGCCGGAGGTGAGGATCTGGCTTTCATTGACCGCCTGTGCCTCGGCCAGCAAAGCGGCGGTGTCGACCGAGCCGAAGCGGTCAAGCAGATCGAGCACGCGCTGATTGACGACATTGCGGTTCATGAAGGCCGCACCGGAGGGTTACCGCTCATACACATAATAGGGCACTTCGTTCATTTTGTTGCGGGCGGTCTCGATCCACTGCCCGATCGGGACCCGGCGGTCCCGTCCCACCAGGATGGAGACGGTCGGCAGCGGCCCGTATTTTTTGTTAAATTCCTCCACGGTGCGAACCTGGTTTTGGCGGTTGCGGTCCGCCGATTCGAAGACATCCTGAAAGACTGCCCGTAAGCTGCGAAAAAATTCTTCCACGCCGAAGGTCATGTCCTTCAATAAATCCTGACCGGGTCGTGAAATGAACTGCGAGGTTCGGTCCATTTGCCGCCCGACGACGGTTTCCACGCGCTGCAACTTCTCGTTGACGGAATTCAACGTCAACAGGCGCACCCGCATCTTGGCATATTCATCCAACTCGGCATGACCGATTTTGGAGCTTTCCGTTCGGCCGGTGCGGAACGCGTTCAGGTGACGGATATCGTTCAAGGCGAGCCGCTCCATAATCGCTTCAACATGTTGGCGCATGCCCATGTCTTGGACTTTGGTCAAGAGCTCTGAGCCTTTCATCCAATCTGCCATCAATTTGCCGCACTGGGCTGTGTCCAAGCCTTCGAACGACAGAATCCGGCTGCATTTGGCGGCGACGGGAAACACAGCATCAGCAAAATTTTTGAACATTTCTTCAACTTCATTCGCACGCCCGACATCCTTGGCAAATGCGTACACTGCGTGAGAAATTTCCTCTTCGGTTTCTTGGAATTGAATACTGCGTCCGACCACAAGATATAGTTCCTGTACCGTGGTCGGGAACATATCCTTGGTGATTTTGTTGGCCTGAAGGAAAGCTTCGAATTTGCCTTTACCGCCCGTGTTGCCGGTGCCCAGCTGGTCCTTCACCAGCGTTTGCGCTAGGCTTTCATTCACGTTCATGCCTTCCAAATATTGACCCACGGCATATTCAGAGATCTCGCGCAGGTCGGCCAGGGCATTGCCGTATTTCAATTTGGGCAGTTTGGCGCGGCGCTGTTCCAAGGCCTGCTTAAAGGTTTTCCCGGCGACGGCGACCGCTGTCTTATCCGCTGCCTTCAGCACATCCATGCCGGTCTTGGTGGCCTGCAGGTATAGATCCAGAGCGGTGGAGAAGGCGGCGCGCCAGATCGGATCCTCGCTCATCCGCAGCATCACCAGCTGGTCGCGGATGTTGAAATCGCGGTGCTCAGACAGCTCGAAGAACAGATTGTCGAGAACGCGCGCGGCCCAGACCTTGGCGCTGTCGCCCTTGCGAAACCGATAGGTCTTGGTGTGATTAAGCTTCAGGAACAGGATCAGTGCTTCTTTCAGATAGCCGATATCCTCCGGCATGGCGATGTCGGTCTTCTGGCCCATCGCCAGCGCCAGCATGCCTTCCATCACGCCGATCAGATGAATTTTGACCTGGCCGTCCGGCGCCACGAACGCGCCGGTCTGCAACAGAGCGCCTTCATCGATCTGTCGCAGCTCTTCGCGGAGTTTTTCTTCATCGAATTCGCCGAAGCGGGAGAGAAGCGCGAAGACGGCCTGGTCGATATCGTCCTTCATGCCGACGGTTACCCGTTGCGTCGCCCAGAGTGGGCCCCGTTCAAACCGAATCGCGGATCCGATCCGATTTGCTTCAAGGCCTGCTCTAAGACTTTAACTCGAGGGTCTTTTCCAGTCCAAATCGGATCAATCCCTGATCCAATTTGATCGGAAAAGGCTCTAGGCACAGCGTCATCCCCCATAATCCTTATGGTGCTGTAAAGGATAATCAGAACGGAGTGGTTAACCCACCGACCAACATAGACAAAAAGAATCCGCGGGCGAGAAACCGCCGACTCAGCGGCCCGCCAGCAGGGCAATCCACAAGCTGGCCACGCTGGCCACGCCCAGGCAGGTTAAGGTTGCAAGAGTGCCAAGCAAACGCCCGGTGCTGGTGCCGGCATGGCGGGTCAGACCCCAGGCATGCGCGACCCGTCCGAACACCAGCAAGCCAGCCAACCCGAAGGGCAGCAATGGGGCCGCGCGGGCCTGTTCCAAAAGCGCGATCAAGATCAGGCACAGCGGCACATATTCGGCAAAATTGCTCATCACGCGCATCGACCGGTCGAGCTTTTCGCGCAACTCGGGCGGCCGGTCGCTATGCTGTTGCAAGCGAAACCGCGCGCGCAGGCAAAATCCTGCCAAGATCAGCAACAGCAGCCCCAACAAGCCGGCCGCGGTCATGGTCGCCGGAAAGGCGGTAAAGGTCATGGCGCGCAGCCCCCGAACGCGCGAAGCGGCCTAGATGAACCGGGCGATCAGTTCTTTCATGATCTCCGACGTGCCGCCATAAATACGCTGCACGCGCGCATCAACATAGTGCTTGGCGATCGGATATTCCATCATATAGCCGTAGCCGCCATGCAATTGCACACAGGTATCCACCAGGCGGCCTTGCATTTCCGTCAGCCATAGCTTGGCCATGGCGCCTTCCTGCGGCGTCAGCTCGCCTTTCAGATGCTTGGCCATGCATTGGTCGACAAAGGCCCAGCCAACCTCCAGTTCGGTCTTCATTTCAGCGAGCTTGAAGCGGGTGTTCTGGAAATCCGCGATACGCCGCCCGAAGGCTTTACGCTCTTTGACATAATCGACCGTGATGTCAAAAGCATGCTGGGCCGACGCCGCGGCGCCGACGGCGATGACCAGCCGTTCCTGCGGCAATTCCTTCATCAGATAAATAAAGCCGTGATTCTCTTCGCCAAGGCAATTGGTGATCGGCACCCGCACGTCTTGGAAGAACAGCTCTGAGGTATCGGCCGCCTTTTGCCCCATTTTTTCCAGATTGCGGCCGCGTTGAAAGCCTTCACGATCGGCTTCGACAAGGATCAGGCTGACGCCCTTGGCCCCTTCGTCAGGATCGGTTTTGGCGACGACGACAACCAGATCGCAGTTCTGGCCGTTGGAGATGAAGGTTTTCTGGCCGTTGATGACATAATGATTGCCGTCGCGCACGGCGCTGGTCTTGACCGCCTGCAGGTCTGATCCAGTTCCCGGCTCGGTCATGGCGATGGCCGTAACCACCTCGCCGCTGACCATCTTCGGCAGCCACGTCTGTTTCTGCTCTTCTGAGCCATAGTGCATCAGATACGGGGCAACAATGTCGGAATGCACCGAAAAGCCCGCCGAGGTTCCGCCATAGCCCAATTCTTCGTCGACCACCGCGTTGAAGCGGAAATCGCCGCCCGGACCGCCATAGGCTTCGGGAACCTGAGGACACAACAGACCAGCCTCCCCAGCCTTGCGCCAAAACGCTTTCGGGACTTTTCCCGCCTGGTCCCAAGTCTCCTTGTTCGGATGCATCTCGCGGTCGAAGAACCGCCGGACCGATTGTCGGAATTGCTCATGATCCTCTGCGTATATCGCCCGCCGCGCCAGCATTGTCGTGTCTCCTTATCACCCGCCTTGTCGGCAGACTGCGGGGCATCTCAGACGCCTGTCAATGCGTCGCATCGCCGGGCTAGCGTGACAGCGGCCGGACCAGCGTGACCGCCGGGGCGATCAGGGCCGGGGCGATCTCGTTGCGCACCACGCCGGAGGGATCCAGGGGCAGCAAGGTCAGCGTTCCGGCTCCCACGCCCGGCGCGGCCTTGGCGAAATAGCCGCGGCCGCTGACATCCTCGATATAGCAGTCCGCTCCCACAGCGCGCGGCCAGTCTATCTCATCCAGCTTTTCGCACACCACCGTATCGCCCTCGCGATACGGCCCCATCGGGCAGCCCAGGCGCACGGCGATCGGATCGCGCGCGGATAGCCGCAACGCCAGCACGCCCTCATCGCGTTTGAGAACCTCGCCGCCCGGTTTGACCTGACCGCCGACCAGCAAGTCACCGCCTTGCGGCAATGCCAAAAGCTCAGCCGGATCAACATCCATCGCTTCGGCAATGCGCTGCACCCAATCAACTGAGAGCGTGCGGGCGCCGGTCTCCAGCCGCCCGATGGTTTGCGCCGTGGTCCCGTGTGGTTTTACCCGATCGGCCACCTGTTGAAGGGTCAGGCCCTTGGCTTTGCGGATCTCGCGCAGGCGTGCGTGCAACATGTTCATGCCTCCCTCGTCGCACCGTCACGGAGCCACCGCCCCATGACCCGTCTGAATGTAACCTAAACTGTATGCAAAAAAGTTGATTTTGCCAATACGGCACCTAACACTATAACCGTATAGGTTCTTTCGGAGGTGCTTATGGAACAACCACTCGATGCCGATCAATTGCGGATGCTCAAGCGCTGTGCCAGCTCAACGCCGGTTACCGTAACCGCAGAGGGGGGGCTGCAGGCCGGCGCAACGGCCTTGCCCCCGGTTAAGGCAGGCGCGTTGCTGCGCCGCGGCTTGGTGACGTGCCAGGCCGGTCGGGTCAAGGCAAGTGCTGATGGGCGCGCCCTGTTGCGGCGGAGCTTGGCGGCCAAGGCGGCGCCGGATCAGGCCTATGCGAGCCAACACCGCCGGCTGGTCCGCCGCCGCGACGCACACACCGATAGTGTCCTCACCGTGAACGCAGCTGAGTCGCCCTTGGCCAGGCTGGGGCGGCGCCGGCACAGCGATGGCCGTCCCTTGTTGACGACGCGGCAGCTGGAGGCCGGCGAGCGGCTGCGCAGCGATTTTGAGGCCGCCAGGCTTATGCCGTCGATCACTCGGGATGGGCACTATCGCTTTAGCTCACGCAGCCACAAGGTCTTGTGACGGCTGAGTTTTGGCGAAATCCGAGCCACGTTCACTTTTGAAGTAAGGGTTGGTCGAACGTGGGTCGGTGGTGGGGCCCCGCCCACCAGATCGGGTC
>JBHJGS010000058.1:0-32697 GCA_050331575.1 Rhodothalassiaceae bacterium
GCGTCTCCGCCGTGCATCCGATCTTCGCCGCCACCGAGCCGATCGCTTCCCACTGCGAAGCGTGATCGCCCTGGTGATCCAAAACCAGCCGGACAGCCCGCTCGCGAACCTCCGCCGGATATCGTGTCGTGTGTCGTTCCATGATGGCTCCTCCTTCTCACAGGTTGGAGCCTCCAGGAAACCCGGGACGGTTCAAAAGCTCATCGTACTCGCAAACGCACTCATTCGAAATCACCGAAAATGGGCTCCAAAAACCGCTTGAGAAAAACGGATACTCTAGAAATTTGCCGCTTTTGCGGTGGTGTCGGCGAGGACTACCTTGTTGCGGCCGGTCCGCTTGGCCTCATAAAGCGCGGCATCAGCGCGGGATAGCAATTCGCTGGTCTTGCCCGTGGTCGGGTTGAAGCCGGCCAAGCCGATCGACACCGATATGTTCAACTCAATGCCGCCGCTGGTCACGAACGGGCGATTGCATATGGTCTGGCGCAGCCGTTCAGCGATCACCTGGGCATCGTCCAGCGAGGTGTCCGGCATGATCACCACGAATTCTTCGCCGCCATAGCGTGCGGCCAAATCCACGCCACGGACATTGCGTGCAACGCGCCGGGCGAATTCCTGCAGCACCTCATCGCCGACCGCATGACCATGCGTATCATTGACCGGCTTGAAATGGTCAATGTCGAGGATGGCCAGCGACAAAGGCTTGTTCAGCATGCGCGCAGAATTGGCCAGTGTCTCTAAATGGCTGGACATATAGTGGCGATTGTACAGACCGGTGACGGCATCGGTGGTGGCCAGCTGCATCGACAGGTGAAAATTCTCCCACAAGCGATCGGCAAAGCGCTTGCGCCTGAGCTGTGTGCGCACCCGCGCCAGCAACTCCATCCGGTCGATCGGGCGGATCAGATAGTCGTTCACGCCCATTTCCAGCGCGCGCACCAATTGCCGCGTGCCATGCTCGCCCTCATCGACGATGACCAGGATCGGCAATTGGCGGGTTTCATCAAAGCTGCGCACCTTTGAGACGATGCGCAGCCCGTCGACCTCGCGCATGCTCAAGGATACGATCATCAGCGAATAATTTTTCTCCCGCGCCCGATCGGCGGCATCGCCGACGCCGCGGACATGCGTGACTTGCGCCACATCGGCCAGGGCATGGGCGATCCGCTCCGCGGCCTTGTCCTGATCGTCGACCACCAGAACCATGGTATTTTCCGGATCGAACTCTTCTTCCTTACACTTGGCGCTGGCCCAGCCAAGATTGACGCCGGTATTCTCCCGGTTGCGCAGTTCGTCCATCATCACCTTCAGGCGCACCAGCGACCGCACGCGGGCGAACAGCGCGACATCCTGCACCGGTTTGGTGAGAAAATCGTCCGCACCGGCCTCAAGCCCGGCGATCCGGTCGCTCGGCTGATCCAGGGCGGTGACCATGACCACCGGGATATGGGTGGTGGCATCCTCTTCCTTGATGCGGCGGCACACCTCAAAGCCGTTCATGCCGGGCATCATCACGTCCAACAGCACGATATCGGGTTGTTCCCGGTGGATCAGGTCCAGCGCTTCGGGCCCGGAGGTCGCGCACAGCACGTCGAAATACTCGCTGGAAAGCTTGGCTTCCAGGAGCTTGACGTTGGGCAGAACGTCGTCGACGACCAAGACGCGCGCGGTCATATGCGCACTACCCCGCGTACTTCTTCACGGTCTCCAGAAACTGCCCGACCGAAATAGGCTTTGCTATATAGGCCTCGCAGCCACCTTCTCGGATCTTTTCCTCATCACCCTTCATTGCAAATGCTGTCACAGCAACGACCGGGATACGGCGCAGATCCTCATCCTCCTTGATCCACTTGGTCACCTCCAGGCCGGACACTTCCGGCAACTGGATGTCCATCAAAATCAAATCGGGGCTATGATCACGGGCCAGGTCCAACGCGGCCATTCCGTCTTGCGTCTGGATGGTCTCGTAATCATGCGCTTCCAAAAGATCGCAGAACAATTTCATATTCAATTCATTGTCTTCCACGATCAGAATCTTTTTCGCCATGGTCTGGCCTTTCCGCGCCAAAAATGGCCGCCCGTCCCCGCCGATCGCTAGAGTATGCAGCGCCCCCTAACGAAACGTTTACCGGTGCGCTAGACTAACCGTGGCAAGGGGAAGGGCATGACTGATCAGACATTGAAGCAGCAAATTGAAGGCCTGACAATAGACTCTCGCCGGCCACTGATCATCAGCGACGCCGATGAGGTCTTGTTGCAATTCGCGTTGACGTTCGAAACCTTCCTGGCCGAGCAAGGCTGCACCGTCCAGTTCGACAGTTTCAAGCTGCTGGGCAATGTGCGCGACTCGGCCAGCGGCCAGCCCGTCGCGCCGGACCGTCTGGGCCTACTGCTGAACCGCTTTTTCAGCCAACATGTCGGTGACTGCCCGCCGGTGGCAGGGGCGGTGGATGCGCTGGCGCGTTTGTCCGACCATGCCCAGGTGATCATTCTGAGCAACGTCCCGGCCAGCGCGGCGGCCCTGAGGCGGCGGTCTATGGCGCGCCATGGTTTGGACTATCCGTTGATCAGCAACACCGGTCCCAAGGGGCCGGCCGTTCAGGCCATTCGCAAGGCGCATAGGGCGCGCGCCGTCTTCCTGGACGATATCCCGATGAACCTGACCTCCGTGGCCGCGCATGATGCCGCCGTGCATCGCATCCAATTCATCGCCGATGAGCGCCTGCGCCCGCTCTTGCCGGCCTGCCCCGACGCGCATGCGCGCATCGATGTGTGGCCGGAGGCGGAGGCCCATATCCTGGCCTATCTGACCGGGCCATGACGGGCCAGGCGCTGTGCCGGGACTGCCTCGCCCGCCAGCCGGCCGGCCGGCGCTGCCGGCGCTGCGCCGGGCCACGGCTGATCTGCCATGCTGAGCTCGACACGCTGGCCATCGCGCATCTGGATTGCGACGCGTTTTTCGCGGCGGTGGAAAAGCGCGACCGACCGGAGCTGCTCGACAAGCCGGTTGCGATCGGCGGCTCGGCGCGCGGCGTGGTCATGACCGCCTGCTATGTCGCCCGCGCCTACGGCATCGGCTCGGCGATGCCGATGTTCAAGGCGCTCAAGGCGTGCCCGGACCTCATCGTCATCAAGCCGGACATGGCCAAATACCGCGCGCTCAGCGCTGAGCTGCGCCAGCGGATGCAGGCGCTGACACCGCTGGTTGAGCCGGTGTCGATTGATGAGGCCTTCCTGGACCTGAGCGGCACCGCCCGCCTGCACCGCGGCTCTCCCGCCGAGGCCTTATCGGCCTTGCAGAGCCGCATTGAACAAGATTTCGGCGTGACGGTCTCCATCGGCCTAAGCCACAACAAGTTTCTCGCGAAGCTGGCCTGCGGATTGTCCAAGCCGCGCGGCTTCACGGTGCTGGGACAGGCGGAGACCCAATCCGTGCTGGACCCCCTCAGCGTCACCACGCTGCCCGGGGTCGGCCGCGCCCTTGCCGCCAAGCTGGCGCGTGATGGCGTCGCCACGGTGCAGCATTTGCGCGGCTGGGACGAAGCCGCGCTGATCCGCCGCCACGGCCAGATCGGCCGGCGCTTGTACCAGCTGGCCCGGGGCCTGGATGCCCGGCCGGTGACCCCGGGCCGGCTGCCGAAGTCGGTCTCCTCTGAGACCACGCTGGAGCAGGACGAAGCCGATATCGAATGCCTTGAGCGCTTGTTATGGCAGCAGTGCGAGCGCCTGTCGCAGAGCCTGAAGCGCAAGGATCTGGCCGGCGCAACCGTCCATTTGAAGCTGAAAACCGCACGCTTTCAGCTATTGACCCGCGCGCAGCGCCTCAGCGGACCGACGCAGTTGGCCGATCAATTGTTCAAGGCGTGCCGACCGCTGCTGGCCGCCGAGACCGGACCCGGGCGATTATACCGCCTGATCGGCATCGGCGTCAGCGATCTGGTGCCTGGCAGCCAAGCCGATTTACCGGACCTGGCCGATCCCGGCCGGGCCCGCCGCGCGCAGGCCGAACACGCCATGGATCTGCTGCGCGCCCGCTTCGGCGACACCGCCATTATCAAAGGGCGCAGTCTCGAGCCCTAAGCCGCCTGCTTGTTTCGCGCCGCTACCCCCTGCTAGGACAAGGACATCAGCACCAAGGCCCCGGGGGAGAGCCGAATGTCCGTTGACCAGCGCCTGAAGGATTTGGGGATAACACTGCCGGAGCCGGTGGCGCCGGTGGCCAATTATGTTCCGGCCGTCCACGCCGGTCAGCTCCTGTCGATCTCTGGACAGATCCCCAAGACCGCGGAAGGCGGCCTGATCACCGGCACCCTCGGCGCGGATATGGATCTGGCGCAAGGCCAGGCCGCAGCCCGTGAATGCGCGATCAACATCCTGGCCCAGATCAAGGCGACTCTGGGTGATTTGGAGCGGGTTGAGCGGATCATCAAGCTAGGCGGTTTCGTGTGCTGTGTCAGTGGCTTCAAGGATCAGCCCCAGGTCATCAATGGCGCGTCCGATCTCATGGTTGAGGTGTTCGGCGAGCGCGGCCGCCATTCCCGCTCCGCCGTCGGGGTCAATGCCCTGCCCTTGGGCGTCGCAGTGGAGGTCGACGCCCTGGTCGCAGTGCGCTGACAGGCCGTGCCGGCGGGCTGGCTGTTCGGCACTGACTATGCCCATCGTGGGCTATGGGGCCCGGGCGTGCCGGAGAACTCGCCGGCTGCGTTTGCAGCGGCGGTGCAGGCCGGCCTCGGCGTTGAGCTGGATGTGCGTCTGTCCGCCGACGGCATCGCCATGGTGTTCCACGACCGCCTGCTTGCCCACCTGACCGGTCAGCCCGGAGCCATGTCTGCGCACACGGCACATGATCTGACCGGGTTGCCGCTATTGGGCAGCGATCAGACCATTGCGCGCCTGGACCGGGTGCTGGCGGACATCGCAGGCCAGGTGCCGGTGCTGATTGAGTTAAAGCCTGGCAGCCTGGGCCTGGCGCACGCGGTCGCACAGGTGCTGACCGATTATCGCGGACCGGTGGCCGTGATGAGCTTTCAGGATCGCTTGATCGACTGGTTCGCCCGCACGGTGCCGCACCGTGTCCGCGGCCTGGTGCTAACCACTGCGCGCGCGCACCAGACCATGTGGCCGATCCGCCGCATGGCAAGCCGGCCGCACTTTCTGGCAATTCAAACGCGGGGACTGCCGTGCCGATTGGCCAGCCGGGCGCGCCGGGATGGGGCCGCGATCCTCAGCTGGACCGTGCGCAGTGAGGCCGAGGCGGCCCGACTGGCCCCGCTGACCGACGGTCTGATCCGAGAAGGAGAGGGGCTGAGGCGATGAGCGAGGCGCATATCATGGTGCATGCGCGTCTAGCCGAGCTTGACGCGGCGGCCTGGGATGCCTGTGCCGGCACCGACAACCCGTTCGTCTGCCATGCTTTTTTGTCCGCTCTGGAAGACTCCGGATCGGCCGTGGCGCGCACCGGCTGGCAGCCGCAGCATCTGGCCTTGCACCATGCCGACGGCGGCGTGCGCGCGGTTTTGCCCCTGTATCTGAAGGGCCATAGCCAGGGCGAGTATGTTTTCGACCATGCCTGGGCGGATGCCTATGCCCGCGCCGGCGGGCGCTATTACCCCAAGCTGATCAGTTGCGTGCCGTTTACACCGGCGACCGGGCCGCGGCTGCTTCTGGCCGATCGCGATGATCACACCGCCGCGGACGCGCTGGTGGCCGCCAGTGTCGAGGTGGCCGGCAGGCTCGGCGTCAGTTCCATGCATGCAACCTTCCTGGCGGCTGGGGAGCATCCGGTTTGGCAAGATCAGGGATTCTTGTTGCGCACTGATCAGCAATTCCACTGGGAGGATGCCGGTTATGGCAGTTTTGAGGGCTTCTTGGACAGCCTGGCCTCACGCAAGCGCAAGCAGATTCGCAAGGAACGGCGCGACGCCCTTGAGTCGGGCGTGACGATCCGATGGCTCAGCGGTGATGAACTGACCGAGGCGGATTGGGACACCTTCTATGCGTTCTATCTGGATACCGGCAACCGCAAATGGGGCCGGCCCTATCTGACCCGGTCCTTCTTCTCGTTGATCGGCGAGCGCATGGCCGACCGGGTGGTTTTGATGCTGTGCCGGCGCGACGGGCGCGACATTGCCGGTGCCCTGAACTTCAAGGGGGAGACGACCTTGTTCGGCCGCTATTGGGGCTGCGTGGAGGATCACCGCTTCCTGCATTTCGAGACCTGCTATTATCAAGCGATCGATTATGCCCTGGCCCATGGCCTGACCCGCGTCGAGGCCGGGGCGCAGGGCCCGCACAAGCTGGCCCGCGGCTATGCGCCGACCACCACCTATTCGGTGCACTGGCTGGCCGATCCGGGCTTTCACGACGCCGTCGCCCGCTATCTGGAGGATGAGCGCGAGGCCGTCGCCGCGGAGAGCCAGGCCCTATTGGACTATACCCCCTTCAAGAAGGGCCATTAGTCTCGCGCTGAAGCCCTGGGTCACATCCTCATGACACGGCGTCTCGGTTCTAAGCCTGAGGCGCACAGACTGGCTTGTCCGCCCATGGGCATGTACAAACCCCGCGGCTCTCACAGTCAAGGTCATCGCCGGTTATGGTCAATGCGCTCTTCTTCACGCTGCTGACGCTGATCTGGGGCACCACCTGGTATGCGATTGAATTTCAGCTGGGCGTGGTGCCGCAGGCCTGGTCGGTTAGCTACCGCTTCAGCCTGGCCGCGCTGATCCTGTTCGTGCTGGCGGTGGCACTGCGCCAGCCGCTGCGCTATCCGGCCCTGCATCACCGCCTGTTCGCGGCGACCGGGGCAGCGATATTCTGTTTCAACTATCTGCTGGTTTATTACGGCACGGCCTATCTCACCTCCGGGCTGGTCGCCGTCGCCTTTTCAGCGCTCTCCCTGTTCAATCTGATGAACGGGCGGCTTTTGTTGAAGCAACCCTTGGCACCGGCGATGTTGCTGGGCGCCGTGTGCGGTACGGCCGGTCTGGTGCTGGTGTTCTGGCCGGAGGTGCGCCAGCTGTCGCTGGCGGATGACGGCCTGCTGGGACTGCTGCTGGTCATCGGGGCGGCCTTCACCGCGTCATTGGGCAGCACCTTCCTGGCGTCAGAGCGGGCGCGGCGGGTTCCAAAACTGCCGCTCAACGCTTGGTCGATGGCTTATGGCGGGCTGATCATGGCCGGGGTGGCCCTGATCAGCCAAGGCGCCCCGGTGCTTGACACGCGGCCGAGTTATGTCTGGTCCTTGGCTTATCTGGTGCTGTGGGGCACGGTGCTGTCATTCACCTTATTGCTCATGCTGATCGACCGGATCGGGCTGGGGCCCTCCGGCTATGTCGCGGTCATGACGCCGTTGGTGGCGTTGATCATTTCCACCGTGTTCGAGGGCTATGAATGGACACCTCTGGCCATCCTCGGCATCGCCCTCGTCCTATGCGGAAATGTTCTCATCCGCCTGCGCCGAGGATCAAAAGTCCAACTGATCAAGCGATCGGTTTGATCGCGAACCGACCAGGGGGCGTGTGAGCCATCGTCGGTACGGCTTCCCTGCAGGGCCTTGGTGTCGGTTGGACTTGGATGGGGCGGGACGTCAGGCCGCCGCAGCCGGATGGCGTCAGCCGGCCTTCACCTTTTGCCACACCTCGTCCAAGGCCTCGCGCAGGCGGGTGGTGCAGAAATCGATTTCGCCGACGCTGATCGACAAAGGTGGGCACAGCACCAGGGCGTTACCGACCGCGCGGATGATAATGCCCTTCAACAAAACCGCCTGCATCACCTGGTTGCACACGCCCTGTTCCAGCGGAAACTGCCGACGGCTGGCCTTATCGGCTGCCAGTTCAATGCCGGCCAGAAGACCATGGCCGCGCACTTCGCCGACCAGCGGATGGTCGCTCAAGCTAGCCATCCTATCTTGGAAATGCTGTCCCAGCTTGCCGCCGGCGCGCGTGACCATCTCCTGGGTGTGCAAGATCTCGATATTCTTGATCGCTGCGGCACAGGCCACTGGATGGCCGGACGTGGTGTAGCCGTGTTGCAGGGCGCCGCCCTCATTGACCACCTCCATCACTCGGTCCGACACCATGGCCGCGGCCAGCGGCTGGTAGGCCGATGTCAAGCCCTTCGCCAGCGTCACGAAATCCGCCTTCATGCCGAGGGCGTCATGCAGGATCCAGCGGCCGCAGCGGCCAAACCCGGTGACCACCTCGTCGACTGCAAGCAAGACATCATGCTCTTGGACGATCCGCTGGACTTCCGGCCAATAGCTGCCCGGGGCGATGACAGCACCCGCGGTTACCTGGATCGGCTCCAGGAACAGCGCGCCGACCCGGTCCGCCCCGACTTGCAGAATCTTCTCTTCAATGGCCAGGGCGGCCCGCTTGCCATAGGCATCCGGATCCAGATCGCCGCCATTGCGGTACCACCACGGCGCCGGAACGTGATGAATGCCGGCCAGCGGCAGGCCAAAAGCCTGATGCATATGCGCCAGGCCGTTCATCGAGGCGGTGTACAGCGTCGAGCCGTGATAGGAGAACTCACGGGTGATGATGTCGGTCTTATCGGGTCTGCCGCGCCGACGCCAATACGCCCGCACCAATTTGACGATGGTCTCATTCGCCTCGGAGCCCGAATTGGCGAAGAAGGCCTTGTTCAGATGGTCCGGGGTCAGGCGCGCCAATGTTTGCGCCAGCGCCGCTGCGTAGGGATTGGAGGCCTGCTGGAACGTGTGATAAAAGCTAAGCTCGCGCACTGCCTCGGCGATCGCATCGGCCATCGCGGCCTGGCCGTAGCCGATATTCACGCATCCCAGGCCGGCGACCATGTCCAGCAGCTGGATGCCCTGTTCGACATAAAGCCGCGTGCCCTGCGCCTTGACCACCATGAGCGGGCCATACTGCTTCAGCATGCGCTCGTCGGAGAAGGGATGATAATGATGCGCGGTGTCCACCGCCTTCATGCTCTTCAGCCGATCAAGACTGGTCTGCTCTGGCGGGGCGGTCGGGGCCTGGCTCATGACGCCGCCTCCCGGCCGCGCTGGGCGATGTCATCCAATTCCGCCTGTTCCCGTTTCGCCAGCGCCATCGCCACCTCCTGCTCCCGCCGGGCCTGCATTAATTCATAGCGTTTCAGCTCTTCATAGGCCAGCCGAACCGCTTCGGTTTTTTCCGCCACGCCGGCCTCGGCCTGGTGCCTGTCGCGCAGCAGCGCCTCGCGCAGATCGCGCACGGCACTCACGAACGCGCCATAGGATTGAGCCCCCGCGGCAGTTTGCATCGCCACCACCGCTTCGGACTCAAGCTGCTGCTTTAAGGCCGCGAGCCGTTGGTCGATCGCGTCGACGACACGCCACGCGTCCGCCAAGGCGCGGCGCTTTTCATTCAGCTGCCAGCGCGCCAGTCGGATCAGTTGTGACAGATCACCGCTCATGCCGCCCCTCCGAGGATCTGCGCCAGGCGCTTGAAGCCTTCATCGATCCCGGTCTGCTCGCGCTTCTCCTGGGCCAGGAACGCCTCCAGCGGCTCATTGAGCTCAATCGCGCGGTCGACCGCTGCATCGGTGCCGCGGCGGTAAGCACCCAATCGGATGAGTTCCTCCATGTCCGCATAAGTCGACAGATGCGCGCGCGCCTGCTTCACCAGCTCGGCTTCTTCAGCCGTATTGCACGCCGGCATGGTCCGGCTGACCGAGCGCAACACGTTGATCGCCGGATAGCGACCGCGTTCGGCGATCGATCGGTCCATGACGATGTGGCCGTCCAGGATGCCGCGCACGGCATCGGCCACCGGCTCATTATGGTCATCGCCTTCCACCAACACGGTGAACAGCCCGGTAATGCTGCCGACCCCCCGCGGTCCCGGCCCGGCGCGCTCCAGCAATTTCGGCAGTTCGGCAAACACGGTGGGGGTATAGCCCTTCGACGCCGGCGGCTCACCGCCGGCCAGTCCGATTTCGCGCTGGGCCATGGCAAAGCGGGTGACACTGTCCATCAGGCACAGGACCTGCAGCCCCTGGTCGCGAAAATATTCTGCCAGGGTCAGGGTCATATAGGCGGCCTGGCGGCGCAGCAGCGCCGGCTCGTCAGAGGTGGCGACCACGACGATGGAGCGTTTGAGGCCGTCCTCGCCCAGATCGTCTTCGATGAATTCCTGCACCTCGCGGCCGCGCTCGCCGATCAGCCCGAGGATCGTGACATCCGCCTCGGTATAGCGCGCCAGCATGCTGAGCAGCACGGATTTGCCGACGCCGGAGCCGGCGAAGATGCCCATACGCTGGCCCCGGCAGCAGGCCACGAAGGTGTTCAGCGTCCGCACGCCCAGATCCAATTTGGTCCCGACACGCTGCCGCTCGCTTGCCCGCGGCGGCCGCCCGCGCAGCTGCCGGCCCTCGCTGCCCTGTGGCAGCAGGCCGGCTCCGTCGATCGGTTGGCCCAGCCCGTCAATCACCCGGCCCAGCCAGGCGCGGGTCGGAAAGATCATTGGCTGCGCCGCGGCAACATAGACGCGGCAGCCGATGCCGATACCCTCCAGCGGGCCGAACGCCATCAGTAACGCGCAGTCGCGCGTCTGCCCGATAATCTCGCACGCCACCTGCTCGCCGGCCATGCTCTCAACACTCACGCGTGAGCCGACCGCGACGTCACGGCCCAACCCGACCGCCTCCAAAAGCAGCCCCCTGACGCCGCTGACATGGCCATAGCGGCGCACCGAGTCTTGCCGGGCAATGGTGTGGCTGAGCGTCTGCAGACCGATTTCGGCTTGCCGGGCCATGAGTCCCTCCCTTGCTCCCGTGCTGGCCACCGCTGGCGCCAACAAAATTTCGCCTGCGTAATTGTTAAGGCGCGGTCGCCTGCCGGCCACGCACCGTGGCCTCACCGACAAAAAGGCGCCCAAACCCTTACCATTTCTTAAACTTCTCTGTTATTATTAACCAAGCTTAAGCATCGGGCGATGGCACGGATCGGGCACAGATCCGCCTGGGCGCTGCGAGGCTTAGCACCGCCGGTCCAGCGGGGGCACGAAAGGCGGGCAAATAAGCAGGCAGATAAGAAGACGGATAAGGGCGGATAAAAGGATGGAGCGACCATGCGCGTTTTGCTGATCGAAGACGATCCGGCGGTCTCCCGCAGCGTAGAATTAATGCTGAACGCGGAAGGCTTCAACGTTTACACCACAGATCTGGGGGAAGACGGGCTCGATCTGGGCAAGCTATATGATTACGATATCATCTTGCTGGATCTGAACCTTCCGGACATGCACGGCTATGACGTGCTGCGAAAATTCCGCTTGTCCAAGGTCAACACCCCGGTGCTCATCCTCTCCGGCCTGTCGGAGATGGAGCATAAGGTCAAAGGCCTTGGCCAGGGCGCGGACGATTATCTGACCAAGCCTTTCCACAAGGAAGAGTTGGTCGCGCGCATCCACGCCATCGTGCGCCGCTCCAAGGGCCATTCCCAATCGGTCATCCGCACCGGCAAGCTCGCGGTCAATCTGGACACCAAGACTGTCGAGGTCGACAATCAGCGGGTGCACCTGACCGGCAAGGAATATGCGATGCTGGAGCTGCTCAGCCTGCGCAAGGGCACGACGCTGACCAAGGAGATGTTCCTGAACCATCTTTATGGCGGCATCGACGAGCCGGAACTGAAGATTATCGACGTGTTCATCTGCAAGCTGCGCAAGAAGCTCAGCGCAGCCCTGGGCGGCGACAATTATATCGAGACCGTCTGGGGCCGCGGTTATGTCTTGCGGGACCCTGACGAATCGGGCGATGAAAAGAAGCAGGCGGTAGCGGGCTAACCGCGGCTGCCTCAGCTTGGGTCCATAACGGGCGGGTCGCTCGCCCGCGAGTGCGCGGCTTTCGATGCAGGATGGCCATCTTCTGACGCCGGCGATCGCCACGGCGTTTACCTTTTTGGCATCCGCTGCCATCGTCGTGCTGCTGTCGCGCCGACTAAAGCTGTCCAGCATCGTCGGCTTCATTCTGGCCGGCCTGGTGGTGGGGCCCAGCGGCCTGCCGGCCCTGCTGCCCTGGGATGGGGCAGCACAGATGGCGGTGCAAAACCCCGCCAGTGTCATGGCCCTGGCCGAGATCGGCGTCGTCTTTTTGATGTTTTCCATCGGCCTGGAGCTGTCGCCGGGCCGTCTGTGGCGCATGCGCAACCTGGTGCTCGGTTTGGGCAGCGCGCAGATCCTTGTCTCCGCCCTGATCGTCGGGCTGACCTCGCTGTTATGGGATCATAGCCTCACCGCCGCTGTGTTGATCGGGCTGGCCTTCGCGCTGTCGTCCACCGCCGTGGTCATGCCGCTTCTGATCCGCTCCGCCCAATTCATGACCCCCCATGGCCGCGCCACCTTCGGCGTGCTGTTGGCCCAGGATATGGCGGTGGTGCCGATCCTGCTGCTGGCCGGCGCCCTTGGCCAGAGCGTCGGTCCCAGCACCTCTTTGGGCATCGGGCTGATCAAGGGCATCGGCGCGGTCGGCGGGATCCTGGTGCTGGGGGTTGCAGTGCGGCCGTTGTTCCGCGCGGCGACCCGCACCGACCAGCGCGAACTGT
Organism: Rhodothalassiaceae bacterium; assembly: GCA_050331575.1. Taxonomy (GTDB): domain Bacteria; phylum Pseudomonadota; class Alphaproteobacteria; order Sphingomonadales; family Rhodothalassiaceae; genus JBHJGS01. The sequence goes on from JBHJGS010000058.1 coordinate 12,548, forward strand.
TCCTGGCCATGGCGCTGCTGGTCATCGGCATCGCCGCGGTCGCCACCGAGGCAGCCGGCCTGAAGGCGCCGCTGGGCGCGTTCCTGGCCGGGCTGATCCTGGCGGACACGGAATTCCGTCATCAGCTAGATGTCGAGATGGAGCCGTTGAAGGGCCTGCTGCTGGGCCTGTTCTTCTTCAGCGTCGGCCTGTCAATGGACCTGCGCCTGGTGATCACACTGCTGCCCAATGTGCTGATCGGGCTGCCCGGACTGATCGCGATCAAGGGCGCCATTGCCTTCATCCTGGCGCGCGCCTTCGGCCGTACGCCGGCGCAGGCCGTGCGCACCGCCGCTGGCCTGGCCGGGGCGGGCGAGTTCGTGTTCGTGATCCTGGGCCAGGCCGCCAAGGATGAGCTGATCCCGTTTCAGACCATGCAATATATGCAAGCGCTGGCCGGCCTGTCGCTGATGCTGACACCGCTGATGCTGAGCCTGGGCGAACGCCTGGCCAAGCGGATGGGGGACGGGTCCACAGCGCCCCCGGCGCTGGATGTCGACCAGGCCCATCCGGTGCTGATTGCCGGCTTCGGCCGGGTCGGCCAGACCATCGCCACCTTTTTGGAGCGTTTCGACATCCCCTATCTGGCGATCGACCGGCATGCCGATCTGGTGCGCGACCAGCGCGGGCTTGGGCGGCAGATCGTGTTCGGCGACGCCACGCGGCCGGAAATGCTGAGGAAACTGCATCTGGAGGATCTCAAGGTCGCGATCATCACCGTCGACGATGCCACGCGGGCCACCAACATCCTGACCGCGGTGCGCCAACTCAATCCCAACATCCAGACCTTCGTGCGCGCCGGGCATCATGGCGATGTCGGCCGCATCAAGGCCACTGGCGCCTATCATGTCGTGCCCGACACCATTGAATCGAGCATGCAGCTGGCCAAAGAGGTGTGCGGCCTGTTCGACATCGCCCCGGAGACGGTCGCACCGATGATCGAAAAGGTGCGGCGCAGCGACTATAATCTCACCCGCCTGAAAGATGACACCAAAAGCTCCACCGCTTGACGCGCTCGCCGATGCGCCCAAGGCACTGATTGCCCGCACCCTGGCCGGCATCGAAACCGACCCCGCCGCCCATGCCGCGGTGCTGGATCAAGCCCATGGCGCCGTTGGCGGCCATGTGCTCGGGCTGACCGGCCCCCCGGGCGTTGGCAAGTCGACGCTGGTGCAGGCGCTGATCCGACGCTGGCGCGCCCAAGGCGACCGCGTTGCGGTTCTCGCCGTCGACCCGACCTCCCAGCTAAGCGGCGGCGCGTTGCTGGGCGACCGAACCCGCATCCGCACCGATCCAGAGGATCAGGATCTGTTCCTGCGCTCGCTGGCAGCGCGCGATCGCTTGGGCGGGGTCTCGACCTTGACCTATCCGGCCATGGTTTTGGTGCGTGCGCTGTTCGACCGCGTCCTGATCGAAACCGTCGGCGTCGGCCAATCTGAAACGGATGTGGCGCATGTGGCCGACACCGTGCTGTTTTGCGTTCAGCCGGCATCCGGTGATGCGCTGCAGTTCATGAAGGCCGGCATCATGGAGGTGCCCGATCTGTTCGCCGTGGGCAAAGCGGATCTGGGACTGCCGGCCGACCGTGCGGTTGCCGATCTGCAGGGCGCTTTGGCACTGGCCCCCCTGCCCGATCCGGACTGGACCCCGCCGGTCATCAAGATCTCCGCCGCGAAAGCAACGGGGATCGAGGCTTTGACCGAGGCGATTGCGCAGCATCGCGCTCATCTGCTCCGCGACGGCCGCCTGACCCGCCGACGCGCGGCCCAAGCCGCGTTTTGGTGGCGCGACCGGATCGGCTTTCTGTTCGGCGCGCGCGGGCTTGCGGCCATCCCCGAAGACCGCTTTGATCCGGCCCACCCCTTTACCAGCGCACAGGCGGTGGAGGCGGACTGGACGGTGACCCCGGCGGGCTAAAGGCCCACGGCTGGTCAATTGAATCTTTGGCTGGGCCGCTTAACATAAAGGGGGTGACCGCCCCTTGTGTTGCGAAATAACAACAGCCATATGACCATTTGGACACAGATTGAGCACGGGAGCCAGGGCCGATGGATATGGAAAAACTCACCGAACGCAGCCGCGGCCTGATCCAGGCCAGCCAGGCGCTGGCGCTGCGGCGCGATCATCAGAAATTCGTGCCGATGCACATCCTCATGGCGCTGTTGGAGGACAAGGAAGGGTTGGCGTCCAACCTGATCCAGGCCGCCGGCGGCCGTCCGGACCAGGCACGCCAGCACGCGGACCTGGAGCTGGACAAGCTGCCCAAGGTGCAAGGCGCCGGCGCGGGCCAACTCTATTTGGCGCCGGAGACCGCGCGGCTGTTCGAAAGCGCCGAGCAAGTCGCCAAGAAGGCCGGCGACAGTTATGTCACGGTGGAGCGGCTGCTGCTCGCCCTGGCGCTGGCGCAGGGCACCGACACCGCGCGGGTACTGGCCGACGCCGGGGTCACGCCGCAGAGCCTGAACGCCGCCATCAACGAGATCCGCAAAGGCCGCACCGCCGACACCGCCTCAGCGGAGGAAAGCTATGACGCGCTGAAGAAATTCGCCCAGGATCTGACCCAGAAGGCGCGGGACGGCCGGCTCGACCCGGTGATCGGCCGGGACGAGGAGATCCGCCGCACCGTGCAGGTGCTGGCCCGGCGCACCAAGAACAATCCCGTGCTGATCGGCGAACCCGGCGTCGGCAAGACCGCCATCGTTGAGGGACTGGCGCTGCGCATCGCCAATGGCGACGTGCCGGAGGGGCTGAAGGACCGACGCATCATGGCGCTGGACATGGGCGCGCTGATCGCGGGTGCGAAATATCGCGGCGAGTTCGAGGAGCGACTGAAGGGCGTGCTGGAAGAGGTGTCCCGCTCCGACGGCGAGATCATCTTGTTTATCGACGAGATGCACACGCTGGTGGGGGCGGGCAAGGCCGAAGGCGCCATGGACGCCTCCAATCTGTTGAAACCCGCGCTGGCTCGCGGCGAACTGCACTGCATCGGTGCCACCACGCTGGACGAGTATCGCAAGCATGTGGAGAAGGATGCCGCCCTGGAGCGGCGCTTCCAGCCGGTCATCGTCGCCGAGCCGACGGTGGAGGACACCATCTCCATCCTGCGCGGCCTGAAGGAGAAATATGAGCTGCACCACGGCATTCGCATCACCGATGCCGCGCTGGTGGCGGCGGCCACGCTGTCCAACCGCTATATCACCGACCGCTTTCTGCCGGACAAGGCGATCGACCTGATGGACGAGGCGGCCTCGCGCGTGCGCATGGAGGTGGAGAGCAAGCCGGAGGAGATCGAGGCGCTGGACCGCCGCATCATCCAGCTGAAGATCGAGCGCGAGGCGCTGAAGAAGGAAATCGATGCCGCCTCCCGGGACCGGCTGGACAAGCTGGAGAAGGATCTGGCCGAGCTGGAACAGCAATCCGCCGACCTGACCGCGCAATGGCAGGCGGAGAAGGACAAGATCGCAGGCGACCAGAAGATCAAGGAACAGCTGGATGCCGCCCGCATCGAGTTGGAGCAGGCCATGCGCCGGGGCGACCATCAAAAAGCCGGCGAGCTGACCTACGGCACGATCCCGGATCTGGAACGCCGGCTGGAAGCCGCCAAAGAGCGCGAGGCCACCGATCCCGGCCTGCTGCGCGAGGAGGTCGCCGACAGCGACATCGCCGCGGTCGTCAGCCGCTGGACCGGCATTCCGGTGGACAAGATGCTGGAGGGCGAGCGCGACAAGCTGCTGGCCATGGAACAGATGATCGGCCGCCGGGTGATCGGCCAGAAAGAGGCGATCGATGCGGTCTCCAACTCCGTGCGCCGGGCTCGCGCGGGGCTGCAAGATCCCAATCGGCCGCTCGGCTCATTTCTGTTTCTGGGCCCCACCGGCGTGGGCAAGACCGAGCTGACCAAGGCGCTGGCGGAATTCCTGTTCGATGACGAGACCGCCATGGTGCGCATCGACATGTCCGAATTCATGGAAAAGCACGCGGTCGCCCGGCTGATCGGCGCGCCGCCAGGCTATGTCGGCTATGAGGAAGGCGGCGTGTTGACCGAGGCGGTGCGGCGCCGGCCCTATCAGGTGGTGCTGTTCGACGAAGTGGAGAAGGCCCACACAGACGTCTTCAACGTGCTGCTGCAGGTGCTCGACGATGGCCGGCTGACCGACGGCCAGGGCCGCACGGTGGATTTCACCAACACGCTGATCATCCTGACCTCCAATCTCGGCTCGCACCATATCGCCGCCCTGCCCGACGGGGCAGATGTGGACGAAGCGCGCGAGCCGGTGATGGAGGAGGTGCGCGCCGCCTTCCGGCCGGAATTCCTGAACCGGCTGGACGAGATCATCCTGTTCCACCGGCTGGGCCGCGACCAGATGGCCGGCATCGTCGATATTCAGTTGAGGCGCCTTGAGCGCCTGCTTGCCGACCGCAAGATCCGGCTGGAGCTGGACGAAGGCGCACGCGCCTGGCTGGCCGAGGCCGGCTATGACCCGGTCTATGGCGCCCGGCCCTTGAAGCGCACGGTGCAGCGCCATCTGCAAAATCCCTTAGCGGAGCTGATCCTGCGCGGCCAGGTCAGGGATGGCCAAACCGTTCAAGTCAGCCGCGGAGACACGGCGTTGACCTTGCAGGTGATGGCTCAGTCGGCCGCGGCCGCTGAGTGATCAAACCGGGCCTGCCATGAGATGTCGGCGGGATAGCGGCGGGGTTGCGGCGGGGTGGCGGCGCTTCAGGTGAAACTTTTGCGTCAAGCTGGCGTTGATGAAGCCTGAACCGCAACGGAGAAACGCATGTTTAAACATATCCATACCGGCTGGCTTGCTCTCATCGCCACGATGATGCTCCTGGCCGGATGCAATACGGTGGAAGGCGCTGGTGAAGACATCGAATCCGTCGGAGACGGCATCGAAGATGCAGCCGATGACGACACCGACATTTAAGCGCGACGACTTGCCCGGCGCTCAGCGTTGAGCCAGCCGGTCCGCCTCACCCATCAGGGCATCGAAGGCGGACCGGCCGTCCACCTGGCCCATCTCGCCGGATCGGCTGGGCACCGCGTCGCGCTCAAAACGCTTTTCTAGGGCTGCCCGCGCCCGCGCCACGCGGCTTTTCACAGTTCCCACAGCACAGCCGCAGATATCCGCCACGTCAGCATAGCCCAGACCGCCGGCACCAACCAGGATCAGGGCCTCGCGCTGTTCGGTCGGCAGCGTCAGCAGGGCCCGCTGCAGATCCGCCAAGGCCAGATTGCCGCCGCCCTCGGGCTGACAGCTTAAGGTTCGTTCGGCAACGCGGTCATCCCAATTGGCATGGAAGCGGTTGCGTCGCATTTGCGAGACAAACAGATTGCGCAGAATCACGAAGGTCCAGGCGCGCATGCTCGTGCCCGCGGCAAAGCGTTTGCGCGCCTGCCACGCCTTCAACATGGTTTCCTGCACCAAATCATCGGCTGTGTCGGCATTGCCGCAGAGGCTGCGGGCAAAAGCGCGCAGGTGAGGAATAATCTCCCCCAGCGCGCGTTTAAAGTCGGTATCGCTTAAGTGGGCGATGGGATCTTGAGCGACGTCATCGGGCGCAGCCATGAAAATCCTGACAAAAAGGGCACAAAAGCACGTGAGTGCGGAAGACCGACCCGGTCCGCTATAGATGGCCGATCGTGCCGATCATCTCCGGCACGTGGCCCAACAACAATGCGCGGGATCAGCTTTCGGTTCCAATCATCCGACCGCTCGACGTTCTGGCAGTGATTGCGCGTTCAAGAACAAAGCTTGCGCAATGGCGGCGCGTACGGTGGCACGCTGGAACGGCTTGGTGATCAGGTAGGTGGGTTCAGGCCGGTCCCCGGTCAACAAACGCTCCGGAAAAGCGGTGATAAAGATCACCGGCACGGTGAATTGCTCCAGAATATCCCGGACGGCATCAATGCCGGAGCTGCCGTCGGCCAATTGAATATCGGCCAGCACCAAGCCCGGGGGATTGTCCACCGCCGCCTGAACCGCTTCTGAGCGGGTCACGGCGATCCGCGTGACGCGGTGTCCCAGGTCGCGCACAATCTGCTCCAGATCGATCGAGATGATCGGCTCATCCTCAATGATCAGCACCTCTGTGACCGTCTGGCGATCAATTTCCTCCAGCGCTTGCTGGACTATCTGGCGCACCTGGTCGGGTTCACAGCCGATAATCTGGGCGGCTTCCGTATCCGTGAACCCTTCCATCGCGGTCAGCAGCAAGGCTTGCCGTGTGCGCGGGGTGACCGCGCCCAGGCGATGATGGGCGATCGTTTCGGGATTTGTCGCCGGCGTGTCCGGTTCGGACACCTGGCCGGTGGCCGTTGACCAAATCGAGAGGAACAGACCGTATAAGCTGACCCGCGGCGAGAATTCCGCCGGGAAATCCTGCGGCGCTGCGATAATCGCCTCCAGCGTGGCGCGCACAATCATATCGCCCTCGCTCTGGCTGCCGGTCAGCGCGCGGGCAAACCGTCGGAGATAGGGCAATTGCGGGGCAAGATCGTCGGCTAGCGACATGAGATATCTCCGTTGTGACACAACCCAAAAGCCCCTGCCTCTGCCTCTTGTGTGGCGGCGGCATGACGCCTTAGGGTGATGGGTAGTGCGGCAGTCTAAGCGGAACCGCTGGATGTGCCAACTGTTGAAGGCCGATAGTCACTGCATAACGTGGGTCGAGGCCGACGTTTCCCAGAGAATGGATCATCAGAGGCCGTGAACAAAAAGGATCAAAGCAAGGGCGCTGAGCCCGAAGCAGAGCGGGGGGAAATGACCCAACAAGATCGCCTCGGGCGCACATTGCGCGAAATTTATGATGGCGTTCTGGCGGAAGCCGTGCCTGACGAAATGCTCGACCTGCTGAACCAGTTGGACGAGGCCCCCTCCGCCGGCGGGCAGAGCGACAAAAGGAAGGGCGTCGGTACCGGCTAAGGTCCGCCCATCCAGAGCGGATCGCTCCTGGCCGGTGCAGTCGGCCAGTGCATTCGCGGCACTGATCAGCGCGATCGATAAGGCGCCGAATGGCTCACAGACGCAATACTTTCAGGCGGCGGTGGCGCGGCTCGCTGCAAGGCCGCATCACCTTGCTGCTGACCCTGGCCCTTCTGCCTTTGGGCGTTGTCGCAGTTGGCAATACGGTCCTGTCCTACGGCGAGTATCATGATGCCTTGGAAGCCGCAGTGGTCGAAGCCGCCGGCGCGATCGCGGACGCCCAAGCCGACATGCTGACCGACGCGGGCCAGCTGCTCGACCGATTGGCGACTCAATCAACGCCCGCATGGCTTGTCTCCGGCTCGTGCCCGGAGGCCCTGCGCGGGCAGCTCGACCGCGCCGCGCAAATCTATGTCTATACCGGCGCGGACGAGACGGCCCGTACCCTGTGTATGGGCACCACCGCGACCGCGCAGACGCCGCCGCCGGCCTTGTCGCAGTTGAGCACGGCGAGCGGACTGCCGCTGGACCGGCCGCGGGTGCTGGCCCTGCCCGAGCGCGACGCTGTGGCGCTTGCGGTCCGGATGCCGGCGCACGGCGACCGGCCCGAGGCGGTGTTGGCCATGACTATTGGCTTGTCAGCCCTACGCGCGGCGGTGCGCGGGATAGACCGACCGCCGGATACGGCTGTGGCCTTGCTGGACAGTCGCAGCCAGCCGATCATCACCACGCGCGGTCCCGGTTTCGGGCCCGATTGGCTGCCGCAGCCAATGCCCCCGGTTGCAGGCTCCCGAGCCGACAGCCTGATTTGGGCAACCGGTCAGGATGGCGTCCGACGCCGCTATCTCGTCAAACCCGCGCTGGACGGTGCCGGAACCATCCTGGTTGCGCTGACCCCGCATTCCGCGGGCGCGCTGGCGCGGTTTTTGGTGTTCAGCGGCGCGGCCCTGCCCCTGATCATGTGGCTTGTCGCCCTCGTCACGGCCAGCCTGGCGCTGAACGGTCAGGTGGTGCGGCCGCTGTGCCAGGTCGGCCGGGTGATGATCGCTTATGCCGCCGATGGGGCAGATCGCCGCGTCCGTTTGAAACGCGGTCTACCGGATGAATTGGCGTTGCTCGGCCGCCAATTCAACGCGATGGCTGACACCCTGGAGAAGCATGATCAGTCGCTGAATGCCATGCTGGAGCAGCAAACCCGGCTGGTGCGCGAAGTGCATCACCGCACCAAGAACAATCTGCAAATCATCTCCAGCCTGATCAGCATTCTGGCGCGCCGGGCCGAGGACAGCGACGGGAAGAGCGACGGCGCCGCCCTCGCCGAAATCCAGCGCTGGGTCGATGCCCTAGGCTTTGTTCACCATGAGCTATACCAAAGCGACGATTTTCGCACGGTGGATCTGGGGGCGATGCTGGAGAAGCTGGTTGCGCGCCAGGGCCAGGTCGAGGGCGCGCCTGTGCTCGAGGCGCGATGCGCGCCCGCTGCCGGGACAATGGACGCTGCCGTGCCCCTGGCGCTGTTAACCGCGGAATTGCTGCATCAATTGAGCACCGCCGGCCAGGATGCGCGCGGCCGCGTCCGGGTCGACTTTCAGGCCCAGCCGCCCGATTTCGTGATGACGTTAAGCAGTGATAGCGCCTTTGCCGACACGGTGATGGCCGCCGATGCGGCGCGCTTTTCCGGTGCCGGACTGGCTGAGGGTTTTGCTCGCCAACTGTCCGGACAGCTGACAGCAGCGAAAGATGGCCGGCAGTTAACGTTACGGTTTCCTATCCGGGACTAGAGTTGTCTCGAAGGCGGGCGTTTTCATCCGACCAAACGCGATCGCGGTTGGTCTGATAATGCCCTAAGATACCGCTGAGTTGGAACTTTGCGGGCAACGGAACAGTTAGTGCCTTTCGGAATGAAACGCGAACAAGCAAGACGTAGGTCAATAGCATGGCGGGGATGAAAACAATCGGATGGGGCATTGTGATCGCCGGGGCGCTTCTGGTCGCCGCTCAGATCATCGCGCAAATACAAGGGTCTGACGGGCGTCTTCTGCAATTGGGTTGGCATACGCCGCAGATGGGGCGTGTCGGCATTATGGTGTCTGTGTTAGGCGCGGTCTTGCTGCTGGGCAGTCGGCGCTTCAAATAGCTGTTCGGCGCCCGTTTTGCCGCATCGCGCTTATCTGTCGGCGAAGTTGCTCGCCCCATAAACCGCGGGCATTTTCATCCGATCACGCGCGATCGCGGTCGATCGGATCACGCCCTAAAGCCTTTTGCGAACCGACTCACTTCAAGATGCGGTCTGGCCGAGAAACCTATAGGTGAGCCCATGAGATCGGGCAACGTTTCTAGCGGCGCTGCTGCAGTTGCGGCCGCAAGACGGTCAGTTCCCGCGGTGACAGCGAGAAACGAAACGGGCCGTCCATCCGCATCAATTCGCCGTCCAATGCCACTTCCATGGCCGGCGGCTTGGTGCGAATGGTGAAGGCGGAGCGGGTATCATCGATCAGTTCGCGCTGGTGCCAGGCGGAAAAGGCCATGCGCGCCATCATGGCGATCGATCCGAACCGGCCAGGCGCGCAGTGAGCGTAAATGCCCAGGCGGCCACTATCGAGCACGCCGCGGTTCAAAAAAATGCCCCGGCTGCGCGAGAAGGGATTGTTCGACACCACGACAAAATGGGATTTGAAGCGTCGCTTCTTACGACCGATCTCGATGGTGACATGAAAGGGCGGCTCGCCGGTGATGGTCTCGCCGAACCGGCCGGCGGCCTCGAGCCAGCCGGTAAAATCCGCCGCTGTCCGCACCTCCTCGCGCGCCTTGACCAGGGCGGGAAACATCCCGAAGGCGCAGCTGCACAGAAAGATCCGATCATTGACCCGGGCAACGTCGATGCGCTCCAGAACCCCACTGGCAAGCTGCTCGGTCGCTTCAGCCGGATCGATCGCGATCCCCAGGTCGCGCGCCAGAAGATTGACCGTGCCCATCGGGATAATCCCAAGCGCCAGGTCGCGGCCCATCAGCCGCTCGGCCATGGCAAGCACCGTGCCGTCGCCGCCGGCGACCATCAAGATGTCCGGCTGCGGCGCAGACAAGGCCCATGACACGGCGCCCTCGAAATCAAGGTCGGGGTCCTGCAAGTCGACCTCATGGCCGTGACTGCGCAGACGCTCGGCCACCAGGGTGATGATCTCGACCATATCGTGTCGCAGAAACGCGCCAGACTTCGGGTTCGCGAAGATGCGCACGCGGCCGGCCGAGACCATCGGCCCCGGCTGATGTTGCGCCAGCGCCAATTCGGTCACGGGGGTCGGGCTGACAGCACCATCTTCGGCCATATGACTACTCCTCGCCGACTTCTCGTCTGACCTGGGCATAGTTAATCAACGCGAAGATCGCGCTGCCGCCGACGATATTGCCGGCCAAGGTGGGCAGAAAGAAGACCAACAGGCCGCGGCCGAGACTGACTTGGCCTTCCAGGATCGGCACCCAAACCTCTGCCATTCCGGCGACGATATGGGCATAATCTCCCAGGCCAATCAGCCAGGTGAAAAAGAAGATCACCACGAATTTTGAATTCTCGACCGTCGGCAGGACCCAGACCAAGGCTGCGATCAGCCAGCCCGCCGCAATCGCCTTCACGAACATCACCTCGACAGGATATTTCAGGATCTTCAGGCCGGGTTGGGCAAACACCTCCGAGGGCAGACCGAAATAGAGCAGGCCGGATTCCACTGCCAGGGCGAAGAAAAATGCGCCGACGGCATTGGCGGCCAGAACGATGCCCCACAGCCGCAGCATGCCGTCCCAGCTGGCCCCGCGGCGCTGATTAATGACCGGCAACAGCGCGGTGATCGTGTTCTCGGTGAACAGTTGCTGGCGCGCCAGGATCACGATGATGAAACCGGAGGTATAGCCAGCCGACGCAATCACATGGGCCCACGGCGCATCGGGCAAATAATGGTTCAGCAAGGAAACGCTGACCAGCGAGAAGCCCATGGATAATCCGGCCGCGATGCCGGACCACCAGAGTGCCGCGAAGCTGCGCGACAGCTCCTCCTCGCCCTCCTCACGCACAATCTCATGGATCACCGCGGGGCGCATGCGGGTGCGGTGGCGCACGACCTTTTGCTCGCGCGGGTCCAGCCCGGTCGATTCCTCAGTCTGCTTGTTCAAAGCGAATGATCCTCTTGCGCGGAAAAGGCCCGCATAAGCCCATCTGAACGTGGGGCACGGCGAAGCGGTTGCGTGTGAACGCGATCAGCCCCAAGGGCTTAAACGCGCTCTGGGTGAAAGGCGTTCCTGAAGATGCTCAGCCTTCCTCCTTGGCCGGCTGCTCTTCGGCGCCGTCCGCAGCCCGACCGGCCGCCTCGCCCAGCTGGCGGCAACGCTTGGCCGGAGCGGCGCGATCATCCCCGAGATTGCTGAAAAACCCCAAGGCCGCATTGATCGGAGCCGCCAGTGCGGTTAGCGTCAAGCCGGTGGCGGCGTTCTTCACCTCAATAGTCGGCTTGGTGATCGGGCCGGTGATCGCAATCGGCCCGCCGGCGGCAATCTCCGGGGCCTTGGTTTTGGATGAGATGGCCAAGTCCAGTTCGGTGCGGGCCAGATCAATTTGCCCTTCGCCGATGAGGCGGTTTTTCGGCATCTCAATCAGGATCGGGTCGGCCTGCATCACGCCTTGCTCAACCTTGAAGGAGAAGATGGCACAGGAAAGCGGATAGGCCTCGTCCTCGCCGCCCTTCGCGCCGAACAACGCCATCAGGGTTTCACCGGTGTCCATGGCCACCCCCTCCACTATCATGGCCGGAATCGCGCTATCCTCTACGATCAACGCCACGCGGCCGTTGAGATCGGCGACAATCTCCCGCACATCCTGGCCTTGGCCAGCAAGGTCGATGCGGCCGTGCATGGTGTCGGCAGGCTGCGCAGCCTGGCCTTGCCCGGCCGCACGCAACAGGCGGGCGAAATCCGCACCGGTCAATTGCACATCCAAGGTGAGCGCGACCGGCTGGTCGCGCGCGTCCACGGTCATTTCGCCGCTGAGCCGGCCGCTGGCGAGATCGCTGGCCAAGGGGTCCAGGCGCAGCCGTCCCCGCTCAAGATCAATGCCCAGGCTCACATCCGTTAGCTCAGCCGGTGCCACCGCCAATGTGTCGATCTGAAGCGACACTTGCGCATCCATCCGGCCCAACCGCTCCGGCAAATTCTGGCCTTGGGGCAAGGGTTGGCCGGTATCGGCCGCCTTCGACGGGTCCTGTTGCGCCAGGAAATCCGAGCGATCGATGCGGTTGGCGCGCAAATCCGCGGTCATCAGCGGCCGGCTCCCGCCGCGTCGCACTCTTGCCTGGCCGGTAAGATCGCTTTGCCCGACCTGCACCCGCAGGCCTTCCAGGCCGATCTGTTGCGGATTGACAGCAAGGTCGCTGAACAGTTTGAACGAAGATGCGGCAGCGCGCTGAACCCCAAGCGGGGCCAAAGCCTGGGCGGCGGAGTCGCCGCTGAGCTGCCAAGTGCCGGTGAGAAGCGTCGGCTCAGAACGTTCATGAATGACGAATTCACCCATGACGCGCGCTCCGCCTGCAAGGGTGCCTGCCAAATCCACCGGCGTGGCGACCCGCCGGTCGGCCAATTGCAGCGCCTTATAGACGGTGCCGGAGATATCCAGGTCAATGCCGCGCACCCGCCCTTGTGCCTGGACCGACATTCGGCCCGTCGCATCCGGATCAAGGGCTGCGCGGACCGTGACATCGCTGTCCCGATGCTCAGCCAGATAGCGGATGCGCGCCTGCTCGATTGCCAGAACCGGCACGCTCGGCCGCGGCTGCTGGCCTCGCCGGGCACCCTTCAGGTTCCAGGTCGACCGGCCGTCGGCGGTTTGTTCCAGCCACGCAGTGACCTGATCGGCATGAAACGCCTGCACCGGAAACTGGCCGGTCAAGGCCGGCCAAAGCCCCAGATCGACCCGCCACCGCGCGATTTCGATCAGATGCGCCTGGTGCGCCCAGTCTGGATTGGCGATGGTCAATTTTGGGCCGAAAACGCGCACCCGCCGGCCCCAGGCAATCTCCAGCGAACCGGCCACCCGAACCTCACGGCCTAATTGGTCGCTCAAGCGGGCTTCCGCCCAGCCGCGCAGGCGCTCCGGCCGGCTCGCCCACACTGCGACCAACGCCGTTACGACTAAAAGGCCCAGCAGGACGAGAGCGGCGGCACGGGCACCGCCAAAGGACCGGGTCATGACATTAATGTTTCGCGATGATCCACACGGCGTGAATGATGCCGGGGATATAGCCAAGAAGCGTCAGCAGAATATTCAACAACAGGTGCCAGCTAAAGCCGACCTGCAAGAACACGCCCAGGGGCGGCAGTAGAATGGCAATCAAAATCCGCAAGAAATCGGCCATGAATGCCTCTCCAAAATCAGTAGGGGGCCGGGATCACAGCGGATCCCGGCTTCGCAGGCAATAGCATTCCACTCCCCGCCTTACGGTCGCGTCGATCGGCGGCCGCGCATGGCGCCGGCGATGATGCTGACCAGAAACAAAACCAAAAACACAAAAAATAGGATCTTGGCGATCCCAGCAGACGCGCTGGCGATCCCGCCGAAGCCAAAGACGGCGGCAATCAGCGCAATCACTAAAAACGCAAGGGCCCAACCCAGCATGATCGGTCTCCATTTCATCCATTGAACCAATAGCGACCGGCGGCGATGCTTCCGCCGGGTCGCAGCGAAAACCGGGTGGGCTTAGTCGACTTCCTCGACCGCATTCTCCAGATTATTGTCATCCTCACAGGCCGTCAGAAGGGCGCTGAGCCCAAGGGCCAGAACTGCTATCAGGATGTGCTTCAGTTTCATTGATCGCCTCCAGCGTTGCATGATCGACACGGCATCCGCGCCGCTCTGCCTGTGAACGCCCGATTGCTTCGCCCGGTTCCTGATCATCCGGCGACGCCGCAAGCGGGCTGCCTCAGCGCTGGATGGGCGAAATATTATTGCCGGTGATATCGACCCCGGCCAGCAGTCCTTCGCCGCCGAAGATAAACGCCAAGATCGGCTTATCGGTAGTTTTGGTGGTGATCCGGGTGCCGGCACTGCGGCCGATAACCGTCACGTCCCCCTCCACGCCGACATCCCAGCCGTCGGACGCGCGAAACTCTTGCAAGGCCTGTTCGGTCATGAACAGCAAAATCTGTTGGGTTGCCTGGCCGCCGATCTGCAGGCCGAACGACGCGCCGGCGAGCGAGTAATAGCGCTCGATCTGATCGTCGACGATCAGCGCGCCCTCGCCATAGGATCCCCCCACAACCAAGGCGCCCTTCTTCACGCTGGGAAACACCAAGGCGCCATGCGCGGCGGCCAGAAACTCCTCCGCCCCGGCAACCTCATCAACAAATGTTTCCAGCGCGGCCCGAACCCGCGTGTCGATGACCTCTCGCGGCGCGGCGCGGGTTGGCAAGGCTAGAATGGCCAGCCCAAGACTGAGCAGGCTGAGCAGACTGAGCGCACGCATGGTCCCTCCTGAACGCGATGAAAGCACGGCAAACCCGCACTCCTCCCATTCGGGATAACCGGCAGACGCACCACCCGGTTCCCGGCCTCTGCCGGAACCTGCCCCTGCAATCACCCGTTTTCATCGGCAAAGCGCAACAATTGAAAGGAGTTCCGCCATGGCGAACCGCGATCATTCCGCTGAAATAGATGCCCTGAAGACCGATCTGGCCGCACTGCGGTCGGATATCGGCCTCTTGACCGAAAGCCTGGCCGACGATGCCGGCGAGCGTGTGTCGCTTGCGGCCAAGCGCGCGCGGCTGCAGGCTGAAGGGTTGGGCCGCAATCTTCATCACAGTGCGGAGGAGGCGCAAAACCGACTGGCCCATGAAGTTCACGCCAATCCCATGATCAGCCTGCTGACCGCGGCTGGCATCGGTTTCGTCATCGGCACCCTGTCCCGGCGTTGAGCCGGGGCCGGCCATGGCTTCCATCCCTCGTTCATTCGTTGGCCGGCTGGCGCGGCAAGGTGCTGTGGCGCTGATCTGCTTGGCGCTGGCGCTGCTGGGTTTGTATTTCCTTCTGTTGGCGCTTTATCTCGCATTGGCGCCGCAGATTGGACAGGCGCTTGCTGCCTTGCTGACCGGCGGGCTGACCTTCTTGCTCACCGGGCTGATCGGGCTGATCGGATTGCGGCCGCGTCGGCGTCGGGCCGTTGCGCCGCCTCGCGCCATGCCGCGCGAAGAGGCCATGGCCATGGGCTTGGCCGCTTCAGACTTGCTGCAGCGCCAACTGCGTGCCTCGCCCCTGCAGACATTGCTTATCAGCGCCGGCCTGGGCGTGGTCCTGGGCGCCAATCCCGGCTTGGTGAAATGGGCCATGGCCCGGATCACCGCGGCTACCCGCCCGTCACCGCCGCCGCCACCGCCTTAAGGCGAGATCCGCCGGGGCAGCGGCCAGTGGTGCATCCATGCCACAGCCATCCCCGTCGCTTCGACCATTTCGTTACGCATGGGGAACGCTCTCCGCCAAGCCCCGTTTTGAGGGCTTGTTTAACCGAGTCTGTGCAAGGAGAAACTCCGATGCGACTGCGTTTTGTCGTGCCGATCCTGATGGTGTCCGCCGCAGCGCCCGCGCCCGTATTGGCGCAAGATTTTCTGGGCGGCTTTCAACGCTCCGACGACAGCCCCTTTGGCGGATTGTATGTTGGCGCGGAGGTCGGCTTTGATTCCTTTGAATTCGACGGCACCGCCTTTAGCGCCAGCGAAGACGGTGACGTCGACTTTTTCGGCTTTGACAATGAGTTCAACGGCGCGAACTTTAACGGCATCATTGGACTCAATCTGGCTTTCGACAACGCCTTCCTGATTGGCGTTGAAGGCTCGATTGGTTTCACCACCGCGTCAGAACCCTTCGATGATGATGATTTCGACGACATCGACGAATTTGACGAGGTCGATGATGTTGAGGGCGATTTCACCTATGCCGTCGACGGCAATATTGGCTACATCTTTGGCGATCATCTGCTGGTGTTTGGCACCATCGGCTTCGGCGGTGTCGACTTCAATGATGGCTTCGACGACGAGTTCGAACATGGCATCCGTTTTGGTGGCGGCGTCCAATATGCCTTCACGGAAAGCTTCTCAGCGCGCTTCCGCTATATCCGCAATCCCTTGTTCGAAGACGATCAGGACGAGGGCGATTTCGGCCCGCTGCAAGCGGCGACCGAATTGAACCGAAACCAGTTCAATGCCGCGCTGATCTTCACGTTCTAAGCCCGTTTGGATCAGATTGGGTCAGCCGCTGATCCAATCTGATCCGACAACAGACCCTCAGATCCAACTGGCAGAGCCCGGTCAGGAACGGTCCGGGCCTTGCGGGTCTGCCACAGCCGGACACGCGTTGAACCGCACAGCATGGCGCCCTGCCAGACTGTCACACCCGGAACCGGCTGAACCAGGGGCTCGTTCGACTGGTCCAACAGATTGGTCAGCGCATACCAAAAGGAGATCGTTCATGACGTCAGGCCGCCGCTCGCCGTACAGCTCCGGCACCGGCAAACCCGCTATGCGCTCTTGGCCCACGGGTGTGGTGCAATGGGCCTCCGCCACCGTGGTGGTTTTGCTGGCCGTCGGTCTCATCGCTCTGCTTGTGGCCGCGACCGGCATCGTCAACGTCTCCGCGTCAGCGCCGCATGGCCTGTTCATTAAGGATTTTCTGGGCTTCGCCAAAAACCGCTATGTCCACCACCAGTCCGCGCAGTCCCCAGAGCCGCCGCCATTGCAAGAGCTGTCGCTGATCGAACGCGGGGCCAGCCACTATGCCAATGTCTGTGCCGCCTGCCATGCCGGGCCGGGGGTTGAGCAGCCGGCTTATGTGAATGCCATGAAACCCAAGCCGCCGCATATGACCCAGGCGGTGGACAAGTGGAACAACAAGGAACTGTTCCTGATCGTCCGCCACGGCTTCAAATATGCCGGCATGCCGGCCTGGCCGGAGCCGGTGCGCGAGGATGAGGTTTGGGCCGTGGTCGCCTTCATCAAGCAACTGCCGGAGATGGCGCCGGAGCGTTATCAGGCGCTGATCGATCGGCGCCCGCCCGCCCATCGCAGGCAGGCGATGCAGGCCACGATGATGCCGCTGGCCCAGGGCCTGACCCGGGCGGAACTGCGCAAGACGTCCCCCGACGGCGGCTCCGGCCTGCTGGACCGCTGCGCCCGCTGCCACGGCTATAACGGCCTGGGCAGCCCGACCGGGGCCTATCCCGCTCTGGGCTTGCAAGAGGCGGAGTATCTCTACGAGTCTTTACGGGCGATCAAGCAAGGCGAGCGTCAGAGCGGCATCATGTATGCGCAGCTGGTCGGCGTCTCCGACGAGGAAATGCGCGCCCTTGCCAATTATTATGCCGCCCAGCCGGCTCCGCGGCCCGATCGGGTGTCGCGCGGGAAGGATCTGATGCAGCGCGGCCGCCAGCTGGCGCTTCAGGGGGATGACAAGGTCGGCGCCTGCGCCACCTGCCACAACCCGGACGGCGAGAATTACCTCCCGATCTATCCCCAGCTGGAAGGCCAGCATTATGACTATATGGTCTATCAGCTGCAGGCCTGGAAAAGCGGCGAACGCGGCTATTCCCTGGGCGGCGATGTCATGGGCCCCCTGTCGCACGCCCTTGAAGACGCCGATGTCAAGGCCGTGTCAGCCTTCTACGCTGCGGAGTATGTCGAGGATCGGCAAAGGCCGACGCGCTCCGGTGCTCCGCAGCAAGGCGGCTCGCAGGGTCAGACCTCCAATCCGGAGTCAGGAACCAACTGACCATCCCGCGGCGCCGTCGGAAAATCGTGGGCGATGGCGCCGGCCGGGAACGCCGGGGCCTCGCCCGGCGTTCGATGGCGACGCGATCCTTTTGAATGGAAGGCAGTATCGCCATGCTGAACGGCAAGACAGTCGCCATCCTGGCAACCGACGGATTTGAGTATTCAGAGCTGGTGCAGCCGCGCGCAGCGCTGCGGGAGGCCGGGGCGGAAACCCGGGTCGTCAGCCTGACCGGCGGCTCCATCCGCGGCGTTGACGGCAAGGACTGGACCGGCGAGGTCGATGTCGATGCCTTGATCGATAATGTCACCTCCGAAACCTTCGATGCCCTGGTGCTGCCCGGCGGTGTCTATAATCCTGACCAGTTGCGCCAGAACCATCGCGCGGTCGCCCTGGTGCGCGCCATGGTGGCGGACAAGAAGCCGGTGGCGGCGATCTGTCACGGACCGTGGCTGTTGATCGAAGCCGATGTACTGCGCGGCCGGGCGGCCACCTCCTACCCCTCCTTGAAGACCGACATGACAAATGCCGGGGCTGACTGGCGCGATCAGCCGCTGGTGGTGGATCAGGGTTTGATTACCAGCCGGCACCCGGGCGACTTGGATGCGTTCTGCGCCAAGCTTGTCGACGCAATCGCCGAAAGCCGGCACGACACGCGCGCAGAAACACACCGCGCGGCTGCGGGTTAACGGTCGCATGGCCGCGTCTGTGCCCAAGGATCCTGCCCTGGATAGCACGATCTCGCTGCTGCGCGAGGGCTTTGGCTTTATCGGCAGCCGCTGTGACCGCTTCGGCAGCGACCTGTTCGAAACGCGCCTGCTGGGTGAGCGCACCATGTGCATGCGCGGACCTGCAGCCGCCGAAGTCTTCTTACACGGGGGAGCGATTTACCCGGCGCGGCGCGTTTCCGCCACGCATTTTGAAGCTGTTACAGGATGAAGGCAGTGTCGCGAAGCTAGAGGATGCGGCACACCATGCCCGCAAGCGCTTGTTCTTGGACACGCTCAGCCCGCAGCAGCGCGACACCCATGTCCAAGCGCTTGAAGATGCCTGGCGCGAGGCGCTGGCCCACTGGGCGGCACAGGATCGGATAATCCTGCTTGAGGCCGCCGAGCAGGTCTTGCTGCTGGCTGCCTGCCGCTGGGCGGGGATCCCTCTCAAGCCCGAAGACGCAGCGGAGCGCGCGCAGTGGATGGCCACTGTCATCGATGGGACCGGCCGCATCGGCTGGCCCTATTGGCGCGCCCGCATCTATCGCGGCAAGGTCGAGGCGTGGTTCAAGAGCATTATAAGGCAAATCCGCGACGGCCAAATGGATCTGCCCGACCATGCAGCGGCCAAACGCGTTGCCATGTTCGAGGATCCCGGCCGCGGCCGCATGAGCGAAGAGGTTGCCGCCAACGAATTGCTCAATTTCACCCGGCCCACTGTCGCTGTCGGCCGCTTCATTATGTATATGGCGCTGGCCGTGCATCATCATCCCAGCTGGCGGGACCGATTGACCGGGGCCGATGATGCCACGGTCGACTGCTTTATCCAGGAAGTGCGCCGCTACTATCCGTTCTTTCCGTTCATCGCCGGGGTGGCGCGCAGCGATGTTGGCCTGGGCGAGGTGGCCATCCCCGAGGGCCGGCGGGTTCTGCTAGACATTTACGGCACGAATCGGAGCCCAGCCTCCTGGGACGCGCCAGACACATTCCATCCGGAGCGCTTCCGCGGCTATGACCAGGTGCGCGGCTTCGGCAGCATTCCGCAAGGCGGCGGCGACTATTACACCTCCCACCGCTGCCCGGGCGAGCCGCTGACGATTGATCTGTGCAAGGCGGCGGCTCGCCTGTTGGTTGACGAGACGGAGTATCAGGTGCCGGAGCAGGACCTCAGCATCGATCTGCGGCGTATTCCGGCGCAACCGGCCAGTCGCATGATGCTCACCGCCGTTCGGGCCAAAGCGGCCCAGGCGACACCCCGCACCGCCGGCCAGGCCTGACACCCAGCCCACACAAAGTCTGACCTGCTCCCCGGATTGTCCACGCTTATAAATTAGTGCTGTTCCAGTTTTGGTCGTCTCCTGACCGGTTTGCGAAGGCCCATGTCAATCGGCATCGAATCTTGACCCGGTATCGGCGTGCAAAATTGCCCCCCCCTTTGGGCTGGGCAGAGGTTGTCCCGGTAGTCCATGGGAGGGCCCCGCCCGGCGGCGTGTTGGGCTTTGGGTTACGCGTTGCGACGCGGGGTGGGAGGGACCTGTGGACCCACCGGGTCAACCGGGCAGCGGTGTTGCGGATCAGGCGCGGTTCTTGAAGCGCCAACTTTCATTGCCGGTCTCGATGATCTCGCAGTGATGGGTCAGCCGGTCGAGCAGTGCCGTGGTCATCTTCGCGTCGCCGAAG
>JBHJGS010000059.1:0-36336 GCA_050331575.1 Rhodothalassiaceae bacterium
AGGATGCGCCGGCCGGCGGCCACGACGGTGTCCGCGGCGAGGACATAGCGCCCGGGCGCGTACACGGCGTCGGCCTTTGCGACGGCGAGGCGGCGCGCATGGTCGCGGGGAAGCTCGTCTTTCAGGGGCGTTTCGTCGATCGCCGCGGGGATCACCTCATCGGGCGTGATCCCGATGCGGGCGAGAAGCGCCAGGCGGCGGGGTGAAGCGCTGGCGAGGACCAGGGGCGCGTCCATGGCGGTGTCGGGCGCCGGAGACGGCGCGCTCACTTATAGCGGTAGGTGATCCGCCCCTTGGTGAGGTCGTAGGGCGTCATCTCCACGAGCACCTTGTCGCCCACCAGCACGCGGATGCGGTTCTTGCGCATCTTGCCCGCGGTGTGGGCCACGATCTCGTGGTCGTTTTCAAGCTTCACACGAAACGTCGCGTTGGGAAGGAGTTCGGTGACTTCGCCCGGGAACTCCAACAATTCTTCTTTCGCCATAAGCCTCCTCGGTGAGGGCGCGGACACTGCCCCGCGGTCCCCTTGAAATCAAGCGCTCAGCCCGCCGCGGGAACGGCGGCGTCGAAGCGCGCCTCGATGCGCGTTTGAAGCCGGTCGCGCGTGGCGCGATAGGCGTCCAGAACGGCCTCGCGCGCCTGGCCGCGAGCCTCCACCGACGGGTCGGCCGTGGGCCAATATTCGATCTCCGCCGCCCAGGTGCGGGTGAGGACCGCGGCGCGGTGATGAGCCTCGGGCGTGAGCGAGATGATGAGGTCGAAGGAGGTGTCCTCCAAATCCTCAAACGCCCGCGGCCGGTGGGCGGCGATGTCGACGCCGATCTCCGCGCACACGGTGACGGCGAAGGGATCCATGCGTTCAGCCGCCGTGACGCCCGCTGATGTGATGAAGACGTCGCGGCCCAGCCGCCGGCGCGCAAGCCCCGCCGCCATGGGCGAGCGCAGGCCGTTCACGCCGCACGCGAAGAGAAGCGAGGAGAGCGTCTTCGCCATCGCGCCTCACCCCTTCCAATGGAGCGCGCAAAGAAGGGTGAAGAGCCGCCGGGCGGTGTCGAAATCCGTTTCGATCTTGCCCTTCAGCCGTTCGGCGAGAAGCTCGGAGCCTTCATTGTGGAGCCCGCGCCGACCCATGTCGATCGCCTCGATCTGGGAGGGCGTCGCGTCGCGAATGGCGGCGTGATAGCTTTCGCACATCATGAAATAGTCCTTCACGATGCGCCGGAAGGGCGAGAGCGAGAGGTGAAAGGCCTTCAAAGGGCCGTCATCTTCGGCCCGCACGTCGAAGACGAGCCGGTTCTCCTGGATCGAAAGATGGAGAACGTAAGGCCCCGCGAAGCCATCGCCGAGTTTGAAGACGTTCTCTTCGAGAAGATCATAGATCGCGACGCGGCGCTCATGCTCCACATCCGGGTTCGGATGGGCGAGGGAAGCCTCGTCAAGTTCGACGCGGGCGAGGCGGTCGGCCTCCTCCGCGCTCATCGGCCCGCGCGCTCCAAACGCATGGCGACCGATCGGGCATGGGCGTCGAGGCCCTCGGCGCGGCCCAAGGTGACGGCGGCCGGCCCGATCGCGGCGAGCCCGGCCTCGCCCGCGCGGAGAAGCGTGGTGCGCTTCATGAAGTTCAAAACGCCGAGGCCGGAGGCGTAGCGCGCCGCCCGCGCGGTGGGCAGCACATGATCCGGTCCGCCCACATAATCGCCCACCGCTTCCGGCGTGAGCGTACCAAGGAAAATCGCCCCGGCGTGGGTGATCTGCTCCGAAAGCGCGTCGGCGTCCGCGACGGCGAGCTGCAAATGCTCCGCCGCGATGCGGTCGGCGATGCGGGCGGCGTCGCGCATCACGTCGTCGACGAGGATGATCGCGCCGTTCTCCCGCCAGCTCTCCCCCGCCACGCCCGCGCGCGGAAGGTCAGCGAGATGCGCATCCACCGCGCGCGCGACCGCCTCGGCGAAGGCCGCGTCGTCGGTGATGAGAAGTGCTTGGGCCGCGGGGTCGTGTTCGGCCTGGCTCAACAGGTCCATGGCGATCCAGGCGGGATCGGCGGAGGCGTCGGCGATCACGAGGATCTCCGAGGGACCTGCGATCATGTCGATGCCCACGTGGCCGAACACCCGTTTCTTCGCCGCGGTGACATAGGCGTTGCCCGGCCCCACGACGACGTCGACCGGCGCCACCGTTTGCGTCCCATAGGCGAGAGCCGCGATCGCTTGCGCGCCGCCCATGCGGTAAATCTCGCTCACCCCGGCGGTGCGTGCGGCGTAAAGGACGAGGGGATCGATCGCGCCGTCCGGCGTCGGTACGGCCATGGCGATGCGGCCAACGCCGGCGACTTCTGCAGGCACGGCGTTCATGAGAACCGAGCTTGGATAGCTCGCCGCCCCGCCCGGCACGTAAAGCCCCGCCGCGTCGACCGGCGTCCAGCGCCAGCCCATCTCGACGCCCTCCGCGTCGGTCCAGCGCACGGCCTCCGGGCGTTGGCGTTCATGGAAGGCGCGAATGCGCGCGGCGGCGAGGTCGATCGCCGCGCGATCTTCGGGCCGCGTCTTCGCGACGGCGTCGTCGACCTCCGCCGCGGTGATGACGAGAGGGGCCTCGGCGTAGTCCACGCGATCGAGACGCAGCGCGTGTTCGGCGAGGGCTGCGTCTCCGCGCGCGCACACATCGGACATGATGGGCGCGACGACCGCGTCGATGTCGCCTGAAAGTTCGACTTTGCGGTCGAGGAGCGCGCGAAAGGCGGCCTCGAAATCCGGCGCGTCCGCCTTGAGACGGCGCGCGCTCACGCGCTCGCCGCGGCTTTCTCCGGCGTTTCGTCCTCGCGCGCGTCGAGGTCTTCGGCCGACATGTGGCTCGGGCGTTGATAGACCTTGTAGGGACCGACGAGATCCTTGAGCCGCGCCTCCAGGCACTCGACGCGCAAACGGATCTCTCCGCCGCCCGAGAAGACCATGATCACGTCGCCCGCGCCCTGCGGCGCGTCCGGGTAGGGGGCGGGTTCGAAGAGAACGGAGAGAAGCTCCACCACCGCGCGGCGGTCGTCCTGGCGCATATTGCGCGCCTGCGCGCCGAGCACGCCGTCGAGATGAAGCACCGAGACATAACGCTTCCACGGCCCGTTCGTTTGCCCGGAATACCAGCAAAACCGGTTGAACTGGGCGACGAAACGTCGGTCCTTCGGCGCGTAGACGAGATCGCCCACCTGGGCGAGCGCATCCTGCAAATGCGCCGACAGGATCGAGAGATCCTCATCATCGCGCGCCAACAATTTCAAACCGCCCACGCAGGGCATGATCGGATCGGTCATGTCAGTCCTCCCCGCCGATGCGTTCCACGTCCGCGCCGATCCGGGTCAATTTCTCCTCAAGCCGCTCATAACCGCGGTCGAGGTGGTAAATCCGGTTCACGACCGTCTCGCCCTTGGCGACGAGCCCGGCGAGAACGAGCGAAATCGACGCCCTGAGATCGGTCGCCATCACCGGCGCTCCCGTCAAGTGTTCGACGCCACGGATGTGGGCCGTGCGGCCGTCCACCGCAATGTCGGCGCCGAGGCGATTGAGTTCCGGCACATGCATGAACCGGTTCTCGAAAATCGTCTCGGTGACGGCCGCCCGGCCGGCCGCCCGGCCGTCCGCCCGGGTCATCAGAGCCATAAATGGGGCCTGAAGGTCCGTGGCGAAACCCGGAAACGGCTTCGTGACCACGTCGACCGGTTTCGGCCGCGCGCCGGTGGAGACGACGCGCACGCCGTTCGGCTCGTCCGTAAGGGTGACGCCGGCTTCGACCATCACCGCGATGAGGGCGCGCCAATCCTCCCCCGCCGCGCCTTCAAGAAGGATATCACCGCCGGTGAGGGCGCAGGCGATCGCGAAGGCGCCCGATTCGATTCGGTCGGCCATCACCCGGTGGCGGGCGCCATGAAGGCGGTCGACACCCTCGATGCGGATGGTGGACGTGCCCGCGCCCGTAATCCGTGCGCCCATGGCGTTGAGACATTGGGCGAGGTCGGCGATCTCAGGCTCGCACGCCGCGTTCGTGAGGACCGTCTCCCCCTTCGCGCGCACGGCGGCCAGCATGGCGTGCTCCGTCCCGCCGACGGTGACGAAAGGAAAGGCGATCTCCGCGCCGGTGAGGCCGCGCGGCGCGCGCGCGTTCACATAGCCGCCTTCGAGCGTGATCTCCGCGCCCATGGCCTCAAGAGCCTTCAAATGCTGATCCACGGGCCGCGCGCCGATGGCGCACCCGCCGGGAAGCGACACCCGCGCGCGCCCTTCCCGCGCCAAGAGGGGGCCGAGAACGTTGAAGGTGGCGCGCATTTTGCGCACGAGGTCGTAAGACGCCTCGACATTCGCCACGTCCTTCACCTGAAAGACGACGCGGTCGCCCTCTTCGCCGCCCGCGCCGGCGTCGATCGTCACGTCGGCGCCGAGATCGATCAGAAGCTTCGTCAGATAGGCCGTGTCCGCAAGATGCGGCAGGCGGGCGAGGCTCAGGGGTTCGTCGGTGAGAAGACAGGCGACCATGAGTTTGAGCGCCGCGTTCTTCGCGCCCGAAATGGGGACCGCGCCCTCAAGCCGGCGCCCGCCGCGAATGCGCAGCCGATCCATCAGTCGCGCGTCCCGTCGTCTTTGTCAGTGGCGTCGCGGTCTTCAGCCGGGTTTTTGCGCGCCTGGGTTTTGCGGCGGCGCAAATTGGCGCGCAAAGCCTCGGCGAGGCGCGCAGCCTTTCCGTCGTCGTTCTTGTCCTCGCGTTGATCCGGCATGGCGGGGATGTCCGCGCGAAATGGGGCCGGGTCAAGGCCGCATGAGAAAAGCCGATCACGCAAATTTGAGTGGCGTGCGAGCACAATATTCGAACAATCAATATCGGTGATCAAGCGTACTTTGTGAAAGGCGTGTTCCATGCTCGAATTTTTAGATCAAGCCTTGATGGCTCATGCGCTCATCAAGAAAAAACTCATCGACACGATTGAAGGAACGGCCGACCACGGCATTGATCCCGACACCATGCGCCGGGACGACGCGTGCAAGGTCGGCGAATGGATCCATCATGCGGACAATGAGCTCAAGGGCACGGCGGAGCTCGAACGCCTGCGCGAGGTGCACGCCGCCCTGCACCAATCGGCCTATGACGCCTATCGGATGAAGGAGGCCGGCCGTGCCGACGAGGCCCGCAGGATCGTCGAATCGGGATCCTTCGAAGCGGCGTCGTCGGAGCTCAAGAAAATCATCATCGCCATGAAACGCCGCTGCGCGAACGAGGCCGCCGCCTAAGCTTCGCCGACGCTGAAAACACCTTGGCCTTAAAGCCGCGGTCGGCTATGACGCGCGGCTCGAGGCCCTGGTAGCTCAGTGGTAGAGCGCACCCTTGGTAAGGGTGAGGTCGAGAGTTCAATTCTCTCCAGCGGCACCATTCGCGTGAGACCGTCCCACGTCCGGAGGGATCAGGTCAGCGCGGCGACGAAGATTGACACCGGAACCGCCGCCACCGCGATGATCAGCGCCCATTGCTGCCACCGGTTCAGAGCTGACTGACGGTCGACCTTGTCGTCCAGTGACTGGATGCGGCGGTCAAGCTTGTCGTCCAGCGCCTGGAGGCGGTGGTCAACCTTGTCGTCCAGCGCCTGAATGCGGCGGTCAACCTTTTCGTCCAGCGCCTGAATGCGGCGGTCAACCTTATCGCTGAATGCCTGCAGGTCGACGTCGATCTTGCGGCTGAGCGCCTTGACCTCGCCGCTGAGCCGCTCTTCCATGCGCTCAAAGCGGCCGAGCAGCGCCGGCAGATAGGTCTCCAGGCCTTCCTGCTTGCCTTCCACGCGGCCCAATCGGCTTTCGACTTCATCCATCTCCGCTCTCCCGTGCCCGGGCTTCACCACCGTGGCGCGCGGGGCCCATGGCGTCAAGCGCGGAAGACACACCCAATGGTCGTACGCGCGCAAGTGGGCTGGTCCGGGCCGAACGCCTTGGGCTATAGAGGCCTTTGCCCCCTGCCCACCGAAGCATGCTGCCGATGCGCTATCTTTTCCTGCTTATTCCGGCGATCGCCACCGCGATTGGCCTTCTCTGCGTTGTGCTTGTGTCGCCCGCTTGGCTGGGGTTGGTGCTGCCCATGGGCTTTCTGACCCTCGTAGGCGTGCGCGACCTTGTGCAGCCGCGGCACTCGGTGCTGCGCAACTATCCGATCATCGGCCATATGCGCTGGTTCTTCGAGGCGGTGCGCCCGGAGTTCCGGCAATATTTCTTCGCCTCGGACAAGGATGAGCGGCCGTTCAATCGGGACCAACGCGCGCTGGTCTATCAACGCGCCAAGAGCGTGGAGGATCGCGCGCCGTTCGGCACCAAGTTCGATGCCTATGAGCCGGACTTTTCCTGGGTGACGCATTCGGTGCTGGCCGCTCCGCCCACCAGCGACGAATATCGCATCCATGTTGGCGGCGGCGACTGCCGGAAGCCCTATCGCGCGTCGATCCTGAACGTCTCAGGCATGAGCTTCGGCGCCATTTCGCCCAACGCCATTCGTGCGCTCAGCCGCGGTGCGAAGATGGGGGGCTTTGCCATGAACACCGGGGAAGGCGCGATCAGCCCCTATCATCGCGTCGAGGGCGCAGACCTGATCTGGCAGATCGCCAGCGGTTATTTCGGCTGCCGCAGAACCGACGGGAGCTTCTGCGCCGATACGTTCCAGGATCAAGCCGCCGCCGACCAGGTCAAGATGATCGAGATCAAGCTGAGCCAGGGCGCCAAGCCCGGCCATGGCGGCGTTCTGCCGAAGGAGAAGATCAGCCGGGAAATCGCAGAGACGCGGCACATTCCGATGGGCCAGGATTGCATTTCGCCGGCCAGACATTCGGAGTTTTCCACGCCGGTGCAACTGCTGGACTTCGTCGCCCGGCTGCGCGACCTCTCCGGCGGCAAGCCGGTCGGCCTAAAGCTGTGCATCGGCCATGCTTGGGAATTCATGGCGATCGCCAAGGCGATGCGCCATACCGGTATCGCGCCGGATTTCATCACCATTGACGGGGCGGAAGGCGGCACCGGCGCGGCCCCGATCGAATTCACCGACAATGTCGGCACGCCGCTGGCCGAGGGCTTGTCGTTCGCGCACAATGTGCTGGTCGGCGCCGGAGTGCGCAATCAGTTGTGTCTGGCCGCAGCCGGCAAGGTGGTTTCCGCGTTCGATATCATCCGCCTGGTGTCGTTGGGCGCGGACTATTGCAATGCCGCGCGCGCCTTCATGTTCGCGCTGGGCTGCATTCAGTCGCTGAGCTGCCACACCAATCGTTGCCCGGTGGGGCTAGCCACGACCGACCCGCGGCGCACCCGTGCGCTGGTGGTGCCGGACAAGGCGAACCGGGTCTATAACTTCCACCGCAACACGGTGCATGAATTGGCCGAGGTGATCGGTGCCGCCGGGCTGCACCACCCGGCCGAGATCCGACGGGACATGGTGTTTCGCCGCCGCGGCACCAGCGCGGTGGTGTCCTCCGAGCAGCGCTTCCGCTGGCTCAAGCCCAATGAATTGGTCGAGGGCACCGATGACCCGATCTATGCCTGCAATTGGGCGCGGGCGCAGGTGCACAGCTTTCTGCCAGCGCGCGACGAGGTCGATCAGCCGCCGATGAGTATGGACAAGGTCAGATAGGCGGCGAACAAGGTCCACAGCAAATAGGGCAAAAACAATAACCCAGCAGAGCGGCGGATTTTCCAGAAGCGTCCTTGCGTCATGATCACCATAATCACCAGCACCGCCACGGTGGCGGCCGCGACGCCGACCAGCTGGAAATGAAAGAACAGCACCGGCCAGGCGACATTGACCAAAAGCTGCACGGCATAAAGCTCGATCGCCTCGCGTCGTTCCTTGATTGACGCGTCGGCGGCGCGATGAACGCGCCAGGCCGCGCTGCCCATCAGAAGGAATAGGACCGGCCAAACGATCGGAAACACCGCCGGATCGGGTGTCAGCGCCGGCTTGGAGAGACCGTCATACCAATCCCCGGCCCGGGTCAGGCCCAAATAGCCCGGCGCCAAACCGACGACCAGCGTGCTGCCGACGATCAGGAACCAGGAGACGATGCCGTAATTCTCTTGTTTTATCGCCATGCTTATTTCGGTGGGCGGGACTGCGTGTTTGGCTGCCCTAACAAACTTCCAGCCCCTTTGGCGAGCCTGAACTGTGGCTTAGAAGCGCGGGCGCGCCTCATACAGGTCGGGAAGATTGTTCTCATAAAGCACCACATCGCCGGGCTTGGCATGGTCGGCCACCCAGCGCTCCGCCTCGGCCTGGGCAGCATAGCGCGTGACCTGCACAGTCGGTCCGGAGCGCTGCAGCGCCTCAACGAAGGTGGGTATACGCTCCGGCGTCACCACCAACGCGATATCGACATGGTCGGCGGCCTTTTCGCCCAAGCGAGCATGCTCCTCATCATGCTTGGCGCCCAGCTCGACCATGCCGGGGGTGACGAGAATGCGCCGCCCGCCGGGCGCAACCAACGCGTCCAGCGATTCCAGCGCGGCTTCAAAACCGGTGGGATTGGAATTATAGGCATCGTCAACGATTGTCGGGCGGTCGGCACTGCGAAACACTTCCAAGCGATGGCGGACCTGCGGCTGCGTGGCCAAGGCCGCCTTGATCAAGTCGAACGGCAGGCCCAGTTCACGCGCTGCAGCGATCGTGCACAGGATATTGTCGATCTGGTGGCGGCCATAGAGCGGCACGCTCAGCTGTTGCTCGGCACCGCCGCGCTCCTGCACGGTCATCGCCAGCCCGTCGGCCGTGACCCGTGCCTCGATCAGACGCAGCGCGCACGCCTCCCCGCGGCCGACCAGGATCAAATTGTCATCGCGCTGCAGCCGGTCGTCCAGCTTGTGCTTCAACACACCATCAGCAGCAACGATGGTCTTGCCGCCGCGTCGTGCGGCTGCGTCCGCGATCTCGAACTTGGTGTCGAAGACCGCCTCCAATGACTTGAAGCGCTCATAGTGGGCCGGACCGACAGCGGTGACGATGGACAGATCCGGTGGTGCCAGGCGGCACAGATTGGCGATGGAGCCGGGGCCATAGGCGCCCATCTCGACCACGAAATACCGATGCTGGTCGGTCAGATCCTCGCGGATCACCCGGGTGATGCCCATCGGCGTATTCACCGAGCCGGGCGTGGCCAGCACCTGATCCGCACCGGCCAGCACATGGGCGAGCAGATGCTTCGTGGAGGTCTTGCCGAAGCTGCCGGTAATGCCGATCACCGTCGGCGCCAAGCGGTGCAACTTGGCCTCCGCCTCGCGCCGGAAGCGGGCCTTGATGCGGCGCTCGGCCGGGGCCAGCAACGCATTGGCCGCAACGAGAATCACTGGCGGCAGCTGCGCGAGGATCAAGATCGACAGGGCAGCGTCAGGCAGCGGAAGCAGTGCGATCGGCACGATCACCAGCAGCATGGCAAGCAGCCACAGCCCCAGATACACCGCGAAAATACGCCGCGCCCGTCTGGTCATCACCAGAGGCTTCTTCGGCAGGCGCATCAGCGTGCGGCTGCGCCAGATGCCCAAGGCGAGCCCCACGGTCAACAGCAGACTGTAAGCGGCCAAGCCGGCAAGGCTGTAGTCCGTGGCCCAGGGGATCGGCATCGCCACTAGTGCGACCAGGCTGGTCAGCCGGTCGAAGGCGCGCTGGCGCCACCACCAGGGCAGAAACCGGCCCGTGTCATATTCCTCCTGTTGGAAGAACATAAGATAGGTCAGGCCGCGCGCCCCGCCGAAGGCGATGATCAGGCCGATCAGGGCCAGGCCCAGCACGAAAAGCAGAACAGTCATTGTCGAGAGATCTCGGTCAGAAAGGTCTCGATGGCATGGGCGACCAGCTGGGCGCCGCGACTCAAGATATCCAGATGGCCCAGATGGGGGTAAATTTTCAAACGCGCATCGGGCATCAGCGCGGCAAAGCGTTCCCCAAGCTGCGGCGGTGTCGCCTCGTCCTGCGCGCCGTAAAGCAGCAGCACCGGGCAGCGCACCGCGCGCGCTTGCTCGCTCAGATCCTCATTGACGACGGCGACCAGCGTGCCGCGCAAGGCCCCGGCGGCCTTGTAGTCGGCACTGCCAAAACGGCGCCGAAACGCCTCGTGGCGACCGGTCAGGCGCGCCAGCCTGCCCAGCAGCGTCAAGGCGCGGGCGCGCATGTACCAGGACCATGGGCGTTGGCGTTTCAGGCCCGCGCCGGCGATCAGCACCAGCGCGTCAACCGCGTCGGGCTCGCGCGCGGCCAGTTGCACCGCCACGCGCACGCCGAAGGAATGCCCCAGCAGAATCCGCCGCCTGGTCTTCGCGCCGAGCATGTCCGAAAGCCAGGCGGCATAGGCCGCACTGCCCGCCCCGTCCGCCAGCCTGGGCGTCTGCCCGAAGCCGGGCAGGTCGATTAGGCGGTGGCGGCCATGACGCTCGAGGATCTTGGCCAGCGGCGCCAGGGCGGCATGGGTTTGGCCCCAGCCGTGGAGCCAGACCAGATCGGTGTCACCCTGTCCCAGAGTCTGCTCAAAGGCCTCAGCCACGTCCGAAGATCCGCGCACCGCCTGCCTCCGCCCCGGTTTCTCTCTGCCGCGCCGCGGACAGCGCGAAGCCCTCCTCGATCAGGGCCGTGGCAAGCGCGGTGAAGCCGATCGGCGGCTCGGCCGCCGCCCACAGGTAGAAGGCGAAGGAGCCGGGGATGGTGTTGACCTCGTTGAACCACAGCTCGCCGGTTTCCCCATCGCACAGAAAATCCACGCGCACCGAACCGGCCAGATCCAGCCGGTCGAACGCGGCTATGGCATCGGTGCGGATCTGCCGGCGCTGCGCCTCGGTGAGGTCCGCCGGATCGATCTCGCGATTGGTGCCGGCCATGCCGGCGGAGGGCACATCCTCGCGCTTCGGACCGCGATCGCCCTGGGCCAGATATTTGCCCTGGAAGTCCAAAAGGTCGGCCGCCCGGATCGGCCGCTCGATTGCCGAGGCAACGGCCTGTCCATCGGCCCGGCGCACAGCGACATTGAATTCCATCAGATTGGGCACGAAGGGTTCGACGAGGGCGGCATCGTCCAGCCGGAACACGGCCAGCAGCGCTGCCAAAAGCTGGTCGAGATCGGCGACCTTCTTGACCCCGACGCTGGAGCCCAACCGCCGCGGCTTGACCAGCAGGGGGAAGGCCAGCGCCCCGAACACAGCGTCGACCTGCGGCAGAACCGTATCGGCTGTCAGATACCGGCCCTTGGCCGGCCGGTTGACCAGCGCGTGCGGCAAGACCGTGACCCCGGCATCGCGCACGAGCGCCTTGGTGAAATGCTTATCCATAGCGGCGGCGGCTCCCAACGGTCGGCAGCCGGCATAGGGCAGTCCGTGAAAGTCAAACAGGCCCTGGATCGCGCCATCCTCGCCATGGGTGCCGTGCAGCGCCGGCATCGCCAGATCAAAGCCGATCTGTTCTACCTTTTCGCCCAACAGCCCCTTGCGGGTGCCCAAAAGCACCGGTCGGCCACCGACGGGGGTTCCGACGCCCAGGCTGACCGGCCGGATATCGCCCTTCGGCGTCAGAGGATACGCCTTGCGCGCGCGCAGATCCTGACCGGTCCACCATTGACCCTTCGGGTCGATATAAACCGGCAGCCCGTCATACCGATCCGGATCCATCGCATCGAGAAATTGCAGGCCGGTCAGGATCGAGACATCGTGCTCGACACTGCGCCCACCGAAAAAGACCGCGATGGTCCGTCGTTCCATGCCCCTGTTCCCTGCCGGTGATGCCAATCAGGCTCCCTTAGACGAGGAATTGGGCGCGAATAAAGAGGCAGAAGGCGAAACGCGGGCCTTATCGGGCGCATGCATCCACGCAGCGCCTGGGACAAACCAGCCGGTTTGCGCGATCGGTCCTCGGTCGCGCGCGCCCGGTGCGGCCATGGCGCCGCCGCAGTTGGACTCAGAAAGTCGCCGTCTTGGCCCTTGCGCCGCGCTGCACGCGCGCCTAAGCCCTGAGCATGCGCGCGCTTCTGTTCAAGCTGCTTTTCTATCCCTCCGTGGCGATGACGGGGATCCTGGCCCTGCCGATGTTGCTGTGGCCAAGCCCCAAGCCGGTGTCGCGATTGTGCCAGGTCTTGTCCGCGTGGGTCTTGTTCCTGCTGCGCTGGATCGTCGGCGTAACCGTGGAATGGCGCGGCTTCGACACATTGCCGAAGGATCGCGCCTATATCTATCTGGCCAAGCATATGAGCTATCTGGACGTGTTCGCGACCTATTGGCGGCTGCCGGATCTGACCGCGCTGGCCAAGCGCGAACTGTTCTTGATCCCGCTGGTGGGCCAGGTGCTGGGCAAGCTCAACATCGTTGCCATCGACCGCGGCAAGGGCACCGCGCGCGAGCAGATGCCCAAAGTGGTGGGCGAGGTGGTGGCGCAGAACAAGCCCCTGCTGGTGTATCCCGAGGCGACCCGGACCCGCCCGGACGAACGGCGGCCATTGAAATCCGGCGCCTTTTATTTGCAGCAGGACGGCCGGCTGGATGTGTTCCCGATCGCCACCAATTCCGGCATGCATTGGGGCAAGGGCCTGCTCGACATGAAACCGGGCAAGGTGGTGCTGGAAGTCGGAGCGCCGTTCCCGCACGGCATTGACAAGGAACAGTTCATGGCCCTGGTGATCGACCGGGTGATCGCACCCTCTGATCGGCTGATGCAGGCGTTGGACGGTCACACGCCGCCGCCCTTGCCGTCCGCCAAAGCCGCCGCCGATCGCGCGAACAAGGCCGATAAGGTGGCATAAGCCAGTGATGCTGACACGCCCGACCGCCGAAGACATGGTCCGCGCGGGCTCAGGCAATAAGTCGGTCAGTCAGACGGGATGGTCGAAGAGGAAGGGGCCGGCGTCACAGATCGCGGTACGAGGTCATGCGCTTGATCTGCACGCCGATGCGCTCTCCCATCACCTGGATCTCACCGCGTGCAATCAACTCGCCATTGGCATAGACCCAGCATTCGTCCTCGACGCCCGCATCCAGGTCGATCACAGCACCCCGGCCCATCTTCAACAGCTGCCTGATCGGCATTTCCGACCGGCCGATCACGACGGACATTTCCACCGTAACCTTGTTGAGGCTATCTAGGGCCGTTGAGTATGACTGTGCCATGGCATGCAGCATCGGGGCAGATGGTTAGGAACAAGTTAAGGGACCACCGGGAAACCCCGCCAGACCGCCCAGACGCGCTTGAGTGGCGGGTGAGCGACACACCGGTGGCCTATCCCGCTGCCCTGGCGGCGATGCAGGCGCGTGTGGCGGATATACGGGCGGGGCAGGCGGCTGAGCAGATCTGGCTGCTGGAACATCCTCCGCTCTACACTGCCGGCACCTCCGCGAAGACGGACCATCTGATCAATCCGTTGGGTTTGCCTGTTTATGAAGCCGGCCGGGGCGGCCAATATACCTATCATGGCCCCGGGCAGCGGGTGGTCTATGTCATGCTCGATCTGGCCCGGCGCGCCCGCGACCTTCGCCGCTTCGTCGGCACGCTGGAGCAATGGGTCATCGACACGCTGGCCGCTTTCGATATCGTCGCGGAGCGCCGCGACGGCCGGGTTGGTGTTTGGGTGGCGACCCCGCAAGGCGACAAGAAAATCGCCGCGATCGGCGTGCGGGTGCGCCATTGGGTGACGTTCCACGGCCTGTCTGTCAATGTGCAACCCGAGCTCAGCCATTTCGACGGCATCGTGCCGTGCGGCTTGGCTGAGTATGGGGTCACCAGCCTGACCAATCTGGGGCACCAGACCAGCCTGGCCGCCGTCGACCAGGCCTTGCGCCGCCACTGCCCCTTCTAGAGCCATACTGCTCGCCCTATAGACGGCGGGCCCATTCATCCGATCCGTCGCGATCGCGATGGATCGATTCAGCCTAGCGTGCAGCCCTGGCGCCACCTGTCTGCCCATGACCACGGGCGGCGCGGCCGCCTGCGGGACGGCCGCCGCGCTTGGGACCACCCGGCCGCTTGGCGCGGGACCGGGGCTGGCCGGCCTTGCCAGCGCGCTTCGGCCGAGCCAACTGAGGCAGCGTACCGCTGGCCACGGGAATATTCAGCCCCATCAGCTTCTCCACGGCGCGCAGCAGGCCAACATCGTTGGGCGTGCAAAACGCGATTGCCTCGCCCGCCGCGCCGGCGCGGGCGGTGCGGCCGATGCGGTGGACATAATTCTCCGCCACCTCCGGCAGGTCAAAATTATAGACCGTCTCGACCCCCGGCACGTCGATCCCACGCGCGGCCACGTCGGTGGCAACAAGCACGCGCACCCGGCCGGACCGGAACGCCTTGAGCGTGCGCTCGCGTTGGCTCTGACTCTTGTTGCCATGGATGGCACCGGCGTCGAAGCCCGCAGTGGCCAGGTCCTTGGCGATGCGGTCCGCGCCATGCTTGGTGCGCGCGAACACGATTGCCCGGCCGTCGCGTTCGCCCAGGCTTGTCTTCAACAGGTCGGTTTTGCCCTTCTGCTCCACCACATGCACCGACTGGCGGATGCGATCGGCCGCGCGACCGGGTGCGGCCGCCTCAACGCGCACCGGATCATGCAGATAGGCTTTGGCCAGGTCCGCCATCGCCGTGGGCATGGTGGCGGAGAACAACAGGGTCTGACGCGGACCGGTTCCCAACAGCGCAACAATCTTCTTCAGCGCATGAATGAAGCCGAGATCGAGCATATGGTCCGCCTCATCAAGCACGAGAAAGCGGACATCGGCGAGAGACACCGCCCGGCGATCGGCCAGATCGAGCAAGCGCCCCGGTGTCGCCACCAGGACATCCAGCCCCGGGGCCAGGCCACGGATTTGCGGCCCGATCGGCGCACCGCCGACCACGGTGCCGATGCGCAAGCCCTGACCGCGCGCAAAAGCCTTCAAATTGGCGGCGATCTGGTTGACCAGTTCGCGCGTCGGTGCCAGCACCAGCGCGCGCACGCCCTTGGGCGAGGGCCGTGTGTTCTGGCCGATCAACTGATCGATCAGCGGCAGGCCGAACGCCGCGGTCTTGCCCGTGCCGGTCTGGGCCAGGCCCATCAGGTCGCGGCCGTCCAAGACCAACGGGATCGCTTGGGTCTGGATCGGCGTGGCATCGGCATAGCCCAGCGCGGCAATCGTGCGCGCCAGGTCGGGGCTCAGCCCCAATGCGGAAAATGTCGTCAACTGTCTGTCCTTAAGGATCGGGCGCACATCAGGCGCGCCCGCTGCGGGAAACCCGCCCGCCCGGGATCGAAGGCGCCGATCCCCGACGGCCCGGAACTGGACCAGGAAGGAAACCACACGCGGCTGCGGGGGTCTCACAGCACGGCGAACCGCTTATTCGCCGGGCCGAGCCCCTCTGCCACCCGGCGTGATCTGGGAAGCTGAACTCTCTGCCGGCCAATCTGGCCGGGCCGCCCGCCCTGCGCCAACCGCCGGTCAGGGCGATGTGTGTAACGGCGCCGGCCACTCACGCGGCGGCCGGGACAGGCATGGCAGCGATGTGCCGCGTCCGGGCCCTGATGTCAAACATCAAAGCCGCCTGTGAGGGACACATTTGCGTCACGGCGTTTAGGGGCTTGCCAGGCGTGGTTTAGTCATATATCCGTTCGATACTATCGTTTTGGAGGGAGTGTGCGCGATGCTGTCGATCACCGGTTTGTCTCATACCTATCCCAACGGCGTTCAGGCCCTGAAGGATATCAATCTGGAGATCCCCAAGGGCATGTTCGGCCTTCTGGGTCCCAACGGCGCCGGCAAATCCTCGCTGATGCGCACCATCGCCACGCTGCAGCAGCCCAACCAGGGAGCGTTGCGCTTCGGCGACGTCGATATTCTGGCTGAGCCGGAGCGGCTGCGCCGCATGCTGGGTTATCTGCCGCAGGATTTCGGGGTCTATCCGCGCATTTCCGCCGCCGACATGCTGGACCAGCTGGCGGTTCTGAAAGGCATTACCGACAAGAAGGAGCGCAAGCGCGTGGTCGGCCAGTTGCTGGAGCAGACCAATCTGGCGCATGCCCGCAAGAAGGCGCTGTCGACCTTTTCCGGCGGCATGCGCCAGCGCTTCGGCATCGCCCAGGCGCTGTTGGGCGACCCCCAGCTGATCATCGTCGACGAGCCCACCGCCGGCCTTGATCCTGAAGAGCGCAATCGCTTCCATAATCTTTTGTCTGAGATCGGTGAGAATGTCGTGGTGATCCTGTCCACCCATATCGTCGAGGATGTCGCCGATTTGTGCCCGGCCATGGCGATCATTGCCGAAGGCCGCATCGTTGCTGAAGGCGCGCCGGCGGAGCTGATGGCCCGGCTTGAGGGGCGGATCTGGCGCAAGGTCATCGACAAGACCGACCTAGAAGATCACCGCGCCCGCCACACCGTCATCGCCACGCGTCTGTCGGCCGGGCGCACATTGATCCATGTGCTCGCCGACAGCCATCCCGGGGACGGCTTTGAGCCGGTGACGCCGGACATGGAAGACGTTTATTTCGCCACCTTGGCCCAGGTGCGCGGCGGCAGCCGCGGCGCCGGCGACGCCATCGCCGCGTAAAGGAGACGGATCATGGTCGCCCGGATCGCTGCTGCGGAATTCCGCTATTTGTTGCGCTCGCCGATGATGATCGTGGTGTTCGCGATCTTCTTCCTGCTGCCCTTCTTCGCGATGGTGTCGGACAATGTCCGGATCGGCGGCGGCGGCAATGTGCTGATCAACTCGCCCTACGCCATCATGCAGACGCTGCTCATCATGACGGTGTTCAGCGTGTTCGCCGCTCCCTCCTTCATCGGCAATGCGGTGTTGCGCGACATGGATTACCGCATGGACGGCATCGTCTTCGCCACGCCGATCACCAAGCGGGACTATCTGCTGGGGCGCTTTGTGGGCGCCTATTTGGGCTTGGCGCTGAGCCTGACCTCCATCCCTTTGGGCATGCTGATCGGCAGCCTGTGGCCGGGGATTGACCCGGAAACCCTCGGCCCGATTCGGCTGGACCATTACGCCTTCGTCTA
Source organism: Rhodothalassiaceae bacterium (assembly GCA_050331575.1). Classification (GTDB taxonomy): domain Bacteria; phylum Pseudomonadota; class Alphaproteobacteria; order Sphingomonadales; family Rhodothalassiaceae; genus JBHJGS01. The sequence continues at coordinate 16,995 of JBHJGS010000059.1, forward strand.
TCTCGTCCATGTCATGCCGGCGCTGTTCTTGGTCAGCGCGATCTTTTTCGCCCTCGCCGTGCTCAGCCGGTCGATCATGGTCACCTATCTGGGCGCCATGGGCTTCTTGATGCTGTTCTTCGTCGGCCTGCAATTGCTCAGCGGGCCGGATTATCGCGAACTGACCGCGCTGCTGGACCCGTTCGGACTGAATGCGCTGGCCTATGAGACGCAATATTGGGCGGCGTTTGAACGCAATGAGCAGCTCTTTGGCTGGACCGGCCTCATGCTGACCAACCGGCTTATCTGGCTGGGTGCGTCGCTGCTGCTGGTCGGCCTGGCATACTGGCGCTTTTCCTTCCGCAAGCCGGCAAAGCTGGGCAAGCGAAAGGGCCCGGGCGAGACCGCGGCCCCGGCAACCCAGATCGCCCTGCCCAAGGCCACACCGCAAGCCGGAGCCGGGCCGGTGCGCGCCATGCTGGCCCGCCGGGTGCACTTTGAGGTGCGCCAGGTGATCCGCAGCCTGCCCTTTCTGATCATCGTCGGCTTCAGCGCGTTTCTGGCGGTCAGCGCCATGATCGGGCAGGACCTGCTCTATGGCATCAGTCCGTATCCGGTGACCCGGCTGATGGTTGAGGCGGTCCAGGGCGGCTTCGCACTGGCGCTGATCGTGGTGTTGATTTTCTATGGCGGCGATCTGGTGTGGAAGGACCGCACCGCCGGGATGAGCGGCATTCTGGGCGCCACGCCGACGCCCAATTGGGTGTTCGTCACCGCCAAGCTGGCGGGCCTGGCCGTGGTGCTGGCCGGCATTATGCTCACCGCGGTGGTGATGGCAGTGCTGGTGCAGCTGTTCAGCGGCTTCACCGCGATTGAGCCGGACATGTATGTGCGCTTCGTGCTGCTGCGCTTTCTGGCACCGTTCCTGCTGATCGCGGTCTTGTCGGTGTTCGTGCAGGTGCTGGTGCCCAACCGCTTTCTCGGCATGATGATCATGGCGATGTTCCTGATCGCCACCATCGTGCTCAGCCAATTGGGTTTTGAACATCCGCTGTATCTGTTCGCGCGCAGCACCAGTTGGCCGCTCAGCGACATGAACGATATCGGCCGCTTCGCCACGGCGGACAATTGGCTGCTGTTCTACTGGGCCTGCGTGTCTGCCCTGTTGCTGGTGCTGGTCTATCTGCTGTGGAGCCGGGGCGAGTTGCAACCGTGGCGCCTGCGCATGCGCCGGCTGCGCGACCTGGCACGCCCGGTTTATGCCGGCGTCGCCGCCGCGGCGGTGATCGGCTGGATCGGCAGCGGCGCGTTCATCTTCTACAACATCAATATCCTCAACGAGTATGCCACCTCCGACGATCTGGAGGATCGCGCCGTCCGCTATGAGCAGCTGTTCCGCCAGTATGAGGATCTGCCGATGCCCAAGACCGTGTCGGTGAAGGCGGCGGTGGATCTCTACCCCTATCGCCGACGCATCGAGGTCGCGGCCGAACAGGTGCTGGAAAACAAGACCGGCGAGGCGCTCGACACCGTCCATCTGGTGTTTCCGGACATGGAGCGCCTCGACTTCGCGCTTCAGGGCGCGGAAGTGGCCAAGGTCAATGACGAGTTCGAGTATTATATCCTGACCCTGACCGAACCGATGCAACCGGGCGAGCAGCGCCGCCTGACCTATTCCGGGTTGATCCAGCAGCGCGGCTTCAAACACGCGCGCGAGGACGTCACGCTGGTGCGCAACGGTACCTTCATCAACAACGCGGACATCGCGCCCCATATCGGCTTCTTCCCCGGCGGCATGCTGCAGGACCGCAACACGCGCCGGCGCAAGGGCCTGGAGCCGCTGCCGCGCCTGCCCAAGCTGGAAGACCAAAGCCAATGGACCTCCCACTATATTCGGGGCGACAGTGACTTCATCGATTTCGAGACCACGGTGTCGACCGCGGGCGACCAGATCGCCATCGCGCCAGGCTATCTGACCCGGCAGTGGCAGGAGGATGGCCGCAACCATTTCCGCTACGAGATGGATGCGCCGATCCTGAACACCTATTCTTATCTATCCGCCCGCTATGAGGTGGTGCGCGAGGATTGGAATGGCGTCGCGATCGAGGTCTATCACCACGCGCCGCATACCTACAATGTCGCGCGCATGGTCGAGAGCGTGAAGGACAGCATCGCCACCTTCTCCGAGGCGTTCAGTCCCTATCAGCACCAGCAGATGCGGATCATCGAATTCCCCGCCTATCGCCGCTTCGCCCAGGCCTTCCCCAACACCGTGCCCTATTCTGAATCCATCGGCTTCATCGCCGACCTGACCGACGCAGATGCCATCGACATCGCCTATTATGTCACCGCGCACGAGGTCGCGCATCAATGGTGGGCGCACCAGGTGATGGCGGCGAATACCCAGGGCGGCGAATTCCTGATCGAGACCATGGCGCAATATGGCGCGCTTCTGGTGATGGAGCAGGAATATGGCCCCGATCAGGTGCGCAAATTCCTGAAATATGAGCTGGACAGCTATCTGCGCGGCCGCGCCGGTGACCCTGAGGGCGAACAACCGCTCTATCGCGTTGAGAACCAGGCCTACATCCATTACCGCAAGGGCGCTGTGGTGATGTATGCGCTGAAGGATTATCTGGGCGAACAGGTGGTCAATCGCGCGCTGGCCCGGCTGGTCGATTTGCGCGGCTTCTCTGGAGAGCCCTATGCCCGCTCCGTCGACTTCATCCGCCTGCTGCGCGAAGAGGCGGGACCGGAGCATGATCAGCTGATCACCGACCTGTTGGAGAAGATCACCTTGTTCGATCTGAAGGTAACCGACGCGCAGGCCGAGCAGATGGAAGACGGCCGCTGGCGTGTGCGCATGCGGGTTGAGGCCGACAAAGTCTATGCCGATGCCGAGGGCCGCGAGACCGAAGCGCAGTTGGACCTGCCGCTGGATGTTGGCGTGTTTGCCGCCGACCCCGATGACAGCGGCTTTGGCGCCGAAGATGTGATCCTCATGCAGAAGCGCGATGTCGCCGACGGCGAAAGCGTCATCGAACTGATCGTGGACCGCGAACCGGCCTATGTCGGCCTGGATCCCTACAATAAAATGATCGACCGTGATTCCGACGACAATCTGAAGCGTGTCAATGTCACGACACTAGCCAGCGCTGACTAGGCGAAAGGATCGATCATGCGTGGTGTGACTTTGGCCGCCTTGCTTTTGGCGGCCACCTTGCCCGGCCTTGCTCAAAGTGAAGACATGGCCTGGGCCATCTTGGAGGAAGCGATCGAGCGCAGCCGCGCCCAGGGCCCGGCAACCGACCTGCGCTTCACCGGAACCCGCCAGACCGTTCAGAACGGAGAGACGGTCGACGACACGGTCTATCGCTTCGACCCACTCGCCCCGGCGGGGGAACGCTTCATCCTTGTGAGCGAAGACGGCGCAAGTCCTGATCCGGAGCGGGTCGCGGACTATGCAGCCGATCGGGCAAACGATGAAGCGTCGCCCTTGGAATTTGCTTTGAGCGTCAACAGCTCTGACTCCGAGGAGGGTCAGGATCCCACGGACTCTCTGCGCTTTTCCGGCTGGGAGGGAGACACCGCACGGTTCTTGTCCGACCGCCCCTTGACCGGCAAGGCGTCCGGCATTGGCGATGTGTCCGAGATCCTGGACAAGGTTGAAGTCGCCTGGCTGGTGTCGCGCGCCGACGATGGCAAAGGCATTCTCCGGTCCGTGCGCTTCCGCCTGACCGAGCCGGTCAAGCCCAATCTGGCGTCCAAGATCAAGAAAATGGACGTGCAGATGGACTTCGCGCTGGATCCGGCCACCGGCCGCTTGTTGCCGGTGCGCAAGCAGGTCGATACCGTCGCGAAAGCCTTGTTCCAGACCTTCAAGCTGAGCCAGACAGAGACGTTTGGCGACTTCCGCCAGGTCGATCAGGCCCAAGGCGTTCAAGCTCAACCTGCCTCGGCTGAACACCGCCCGACCGGGGGATAAAGGGGGCACGGCCAGGCGGGAGGCCTGCCTCGGTGAACCCGCCAAGGACCGCCCTCAAAGCCCTTGTCTCAGCGTCGGCCGGCTGAATACGAGCACCATCCGATCGATTGGACTGGCTGTGCGATCCCAATCGGTCGGATAAAGTTGCTCGCTCCATAGACGGCGGGCATTGAGGGTTCGGTGCGCCCGATCGCGGGCGCCGGCGCGGTCCCCGGCGCCGCGGGTCGCCTGCTCAATAATGCACCGCGCGGCCGTAGGCATCGAGCACACTCTCATGCATCATTTCCGACAGCGTCGGGTGCGGAAAGATCGTGTGCATGAGCTCTTCCTCGGTGGTCTCAAGGGTCTTGGCGACGACATAGCCCTGGATCAGTTCGGTGACCTCCGCGCCGATCATATGCGCGCCCAGCAATTCGCCGGTCTCCGCGTCGAAGATGGTCTTGATCATGCCCTCCGGCTCGCCCAGCGCGATGGCCTTGCCATTGCCGATGAACGGGAAGCGGCCGATCTTCAGCTTGGCATGGCCGGCGGCCTTGGCCTGTTCCTCGGTCAAGCCGACCGAGGCCACCTGCGGCCGGGAATAGGTGCAGCCGGGGATCAGATCGGTGTTCATCGGGTGCAGCCCCTTCACGCCGGCGATCTTTTCCACCGCGATGACGCCTTCGTGGCTGGCCTTGTGCGCCAGCCAAGGCGCGCCGGTGACATCGCCGATGGCCCAGATCCCGTCCACTCCGGTAAAGCCCCAGGCATCGGTGACGATATGGCCGCGCTCAACCCGCACGCCGGCCTGTTCCAGCCCCAGCCCCTCGGTATTGCCGGTGATGCCGACCGCCAGGATGATCCGGTCAAAGGTCAGATCCTCGGTCTTCTTGCTCTTCTGATCCTCGATGGTGGCGGTGATCTCGTCCTTGCCCGGCTTGGCCGCGGTCACCGACGCGCCGGTGCGGATCTTGATCCCGGCCTTCTCGAACATCTTGCGGGCCTGGGCGGAGATCTCGGCATCCTCAGCGGGCAGGATGCGGTCGACCAGTTCCACCACGGTCACCTCCGATCCCATATCGCGATAAAAGCTGGCAAATTCGATGCCGATGGCGCCGGAACCGATGACCAGCAGTCGCTTGGGATGCGACTCCGGCACCATGGCATGCTTGTAGGTCCAGATCAGCTTGCCGTCGGCCTTGATGTGCGGCAGGTCGCGCGCCCGCGCGCCGGTGGCGATCAGAATGGTCTTGGCCTGATAGTCCTGGGTCTTGCCGTCGGTGGAGACCGTCAGCTTGCCTTTGCCCGCAAGCGTCGCCTCGCCCATCACGGTGGTCACCTTATTCTTCTTCAGAAGATGGCCAACGCCGGAATTCAGCTGCTTGGCGACCTTGCGCGAGCGCTCCACCACCGTCTTCAGGTCGAAGGAGACATTGTCCGCGCTCAGGCCATAGTCCTTGGCATGGTCCAGATAATGCTTGATCTCGGAGGTCCGCAGCAGCGCCTTGGTGGGGATGCAGCCCCAATTCAGGCAGATGCCACCCAAATGCTCCCGCTCGATCACCGCGGTCTTCAGCCCCAGTTGAGCCGCCCGGATCGCTGCGACATAGCCGCCGGGCCCCGCCCCCACCACGATCAGATCGAAGGTCTCGGCCATTTGTGCGCTCCCCTTTTCTGCTGTGCCCCTGACAGCAAGGGCATAATCTGATCCATCGCGATCGCGATGGACCGGATGAAATTGCCCGCCTTCTAGGGGGCGAGCACTGCTCTAGACCAGCCGGCGGCGTTTGCAAAGGATCAGGGACCCGCGCGCCGGCCCCCGGCGATACGCCAGACGATCACCCCGACGATCGTCACAGCCTAGCCGCCCAAAAGCCATGTCAGCATGGGGGGCAAACAGCGGACTGCGCGCCCGATCAGACTGCCAACGGCTTAACGGTGACGCAGGGCAATGCCCGCTTCGGCTTATCGGAATAGCGCTTCGGCCGCCGCTTGAGAGGCGCCCTTTTTCGTCAACATCGCCTCGGTGCGGACGATTTCGGCCTTCAGCCGGTCAACCCGGTCCGCAAGATCACTGCGGGAAAGGGTCTCCAAAGCCTGGGTCTCAACTGCTCGCAGCGGATCGTCGCTGGGCCGTGGGGTGTCGTCCAAATCCATGCCTGCCTCCCTATCGGCGTGCCTGACGTAAGCGGTTGCCATTCGCGCCGCCGCGCTCCAGTCTCGCCTGTGCGGCTGACGATAAAGGGGCGCCCGATGAAATGCATTGAAATTGCCAAACCCGGCGGGCCGGAGCAATTGGTCCTGGCTGAGCGGGACGAGCCGACCCCCGGGCCCGGCGCGGTGCGCATCCGCGTTGGTGCCGCCGGTGTCAACCGGCCGGATTGTCTGCAGCGCCAGGGCGTCTATCCGCCGCCGCCCGGCGCCTCTGACATCCCCGGTCTGGAGGTCGCCGGCATCATCGATACGGTGGGCGAGGGTGTGTCCGCCTGGAAGTCGGGAGATCATGTCTGCGCGCTGGTCACCGGCGGCGGGTATGCGGAATGGGTGATAGCACCGCAAGAAACGCTGTTGCGGATCCCGGCACATATGCCAATCGATCAGGCTGCAGGCCTGCCGGAAACCTTTTTCACGGTCTGGTCAACCGTGTTCATGCGCGCCGGATTGAAGGCCGGCGAAACCTTGCTGGTGCATGGCGGATCCTCCGGCATCGGCACCACGGCCATTCAATTGGCCAAGGCGTTCGGGGCGGAGGTGATCACCACCGCCGGTTCGGCGGCGAAATGCGATCTGTGCCGCACCCTGGGGGCTGATCTGGCGATCAACTACAAGGATCGCGACTTTGAAGAGGCGGTGCGGGCGCATTCCGATGGCGTCGATGTCGTGCTCGACATGGTCGGCGGGCCGTATATCCCGAAGAATATCGCGTTGCTGCGGCCGGACGGGCGCCACGTCTCCATCGCCTTTTTGCAGGGAGCCAAGGCGGAGGTGAATTTCGCCCAGATCATGATGAAGCGGCTGATGGTCACCGGTGCCACGCTGCGCGCCCGCGACACCACATTCAAGGGCGAGATTGCCCGACAGCTGGCCGACCGGGTCTGGCCCTTGCTCGACCAGGGCCGCATCCGCGTGGTGATCGACAGCCGCTTCGACCTGGCCGAGGCTTCTGCTGCCCATGCGCGCATGGAAAGCAGCGACCATATGGGCAAGATACTGTTGATTGTTTGATCCGCAGGAAAGCTGATAAAGTCCCTGCCGAATGACAAGGACAGACAATCAAAACAGGGAGCCGTCGAGGCCATGGACGACCGTGCCGTCCTCTTGCAGAGCCTGAAGATCGACCGCAGCGAGCCGGAGCCGACACGTCGTGGCTGGCTATGGATCGGCTTGGCCGCACTGGTCCTGGCCGGCGGTGTTGGCGGGTTTTTCCTGTTGGACCGACCAGACCGCGCGACCACCGCGCAAGAGGCGCCCGCCAATGCTCCGGCCGCAGCAAGCGCGCCGGCACAAGCTGCTTCAGGCTCTGCTCAGGGCTCTACCCCGGCCTCTGCTCCGGCCTCTGCTCCGGGCTCCGCTCCGGCCGCAGCCGATGGCCGTGTGCTGAATGCGTCCGGCTATATCGTCGCGCGCCGCCGTGCCACCGTGTCCGCGGAGATTACCGGCCGGGTCGAAACCTTGATGATCGAGGAAGGCCAGCGCGTGGCCCGGGGCGATGTCCTGGCCCGGCTTGACCCGGCGCTTGCACAGGTCGACCTGGCCCTGGCGGAGGCGCGCGTGCAGTCGGCACAGGCGGTGCTGCTGGCCGCCCAAGCCAATTTCGCGGAATCGGAACGCGTGCTGCGCCGCATCACCGACCTGTCGGACAAGGATTTCTCCAGTCAGGCGGACCTGACCCGGTCCCAGGCTGAAAAGGCCGCGCGCGAAGCGGAGTTGGCGCGGGCCCAGGCGGATCTGGCGGTGGCGCGGCTGCAGGTCGATCTCAGCCGGGAGCGGCTGGAAGATCATACCATCCGCGCGCCCTTCGGCGGCGTGGTGATCGACAAGAATGCCCAGGAGGGCGAGATCATCGCGCCCGGTTCCGCCGGCGGCGGTTTCACCCGCACCGGCATCTGCACCCTGGTGGATATGGACAGCCTGGAGATCGAGGTCGATGTTAATGAGGCCTATATCAACCGGGTGTTCGAAGGCCAGCGGGTGAGCGCGCAATTGGACGCCTACCCCGACTGGGCGATCGGCGCCCAGGTGATCGCCATCGTGCCCACCGCCAATCGCGACAAGGCCACCGTTCGGGTGCGCATCGGTATCGATGAGCCCGACCCGCGAATCCTGCCCGACATGGGCGTGAACGTTGCGTTTCTGGAGAGCTGAATGTCCCTGATCCGGCTGAAAGACGTCGATATGGCCTATAAGAAGGGCCGCAATCGCGTCGACATCTTCGAGAAGCTATCGATGACCATCGATGGCGGCGATTTTCTGGCCATCATGGGCCCGTCGGGCTCCGGCAAAACCACGCTGTTGAACCTGCTGGGCGGGGTCGACCGGCCCACAGGCGGCGAAATCCATTTCGATGGCCAGCGCATCGACCGGTTCGGTGAATCCGCCCTGTCGCGCTGGCGTGCCGCCAATATCGGCTTCATCTTCCAATTCTACAATTTGATGCCGATGCTGAGTGCCGCCCGCAATGTCGAACTGCCGCTGTTGCTGACCAAGTTGGGCGCGAAGAAGCGCCGGCAGAATGTGGAGTCGGCCCTGAAGGTCGTCGGCCTGGCCGATCGCGCCAGACACAAGCCCGCGGAACTTTCCGGTGGCCAGCAGCAGCGCGTGGCCATTGCCCGCGCCATCGTCACGGATCCGAAACTGCTGTTGTGCGATGAGCCCACCGGCGATCTGGACCGCGCCACGGCCGATGAGATCCTCACTGTCCTGCAAACGCTCAACAGGCAGATGGGCAAGACCATCGTGATGGTGACCCACGATCCGGTCGCCGCCCGCTATGCCCGCCATATCCTGCATCTGGACAAGGGCCGGTTCGTCTCGCCGGAGGAGGCCGCCGCATGACCTTATTCACCCTTGTGCGCGCCAATCTGTTCCGCAAGCCGCTGCGGTTTTTGCTGACCTCCTTCGCGATCTTCATCGCCTTCTTCTTGTTCACCGTGTTGCTGGCGTTCGACAGGGGCCTGAACTCCGGCACCGATCTCAGCGCTGCGAACCGCCTGGTGGTGTCCAACAAGATCAATTTCACTCAGCCGCTTCCGGTCGCCTATGCCAATCGGGTGGCAACGATGAACCATGTTGAGGTGGTCACCCACCAAAGCTGGTTCGGCGCCTATTATCAGGAGCCAACACCCTTCTTCGCCGGTTTCGCCGTCGAGCCTGAAACCTTCTTGCAGGTCTATGACGAGCTTATCATGCCGCAAGCGCAGAAAGAGGCGTTCCTGGCCAATCAGCGCGGCGCCTTGATCGGCCGCGATTTGGCCGACTTGTTCGGTTTCTCCGTCGGCGATCTGGTGCCGATTTCCAGCAACATCTTTGACCGCGAAGACGGCGGCAATGTTTGGGATATGGAAATCGCCGCCATCTATGACCTGGACCGGCCCGGCGGCCAGGCCAATCAGCTGTTCTTTCACTATGACTATCTGAACGAGGCACGCAGCTTCGGCCGCGACGTCGTCGGCAATCTGGTGATCAAGACCGAGGGTCCGGACTTCAACGAACAGGTGGCCCGGACGATCGACGCGCAGTTTGAAAATTCGCCCTATGCGACGGAGACCACCACGGAAGAGGCCTTCAATGCCTCCTTCGTGGAGCAGTTGGGCGATATCGGCTTCGTCGTTTCCTCCGTGGCCGGGGCGGCGGTGTTCATCATCCTGATTATTGTCGGCAACACCATGGTGCTGGCGGTGCGCGAACGCACAAAAGAAATCGGCGTGATGAAGGCGTTGGGCTTTCGCGCCCAAACCATGGTGGCCCTGGTGATCGGGGAAAGCCTGCTCTTGTGCCTGCTTGGTGGCGCCCTCGGCGTCGGCCTGGGCACCCTGATGGCCATGGGCATCCAGCAAACCGGAGCCCCCTTCCCCCTGATCGTCGATGCCGAGGTGCTGATGAATGCGCTGATCCTGGCGGCGGTGCTGGCACTGGTCACCGCGCTGATCCCGGCCGTGAATGCGTATCGCCAGCCGATCGCTGCAGCGTTTGCAAGGGGATAAGGCCGATGCTCGGACAAGTTTCCGCCGTGGCGATGATGTCATTGCGCAGCATCGGTCAGCGGGTCTGGCTGTCTCTGGCCACGGTGATCACCATTGCCATTGTGGTGGCGGTGCTGCTGTTCTTTCAGGCGATGTATAGCGGCTTTCGCGAAACGGTCGAAGGCACCGGCGCGGAGGATGTCGCCATTGTGCTGCGCACCGGCTCCAATGCCGAGCTGAATTCGGTGCTGGGGCGGGAAGAACAACGCCTCATCGAACAGGCCCCCGGCGTCGTCGGTTTGGACGGGGCGCCGCTGGCCTCGTCGGAACTGTATGTTATCGTCGACGGACGCAAGCGCGGTGGCGGTGCAGAAGTCAATCTGCCGCTGCGCGGGATTGCCGAGGCGGGCCAGAAGCTGCGCGATGTTGAGCTCACCCAAGGCCGCATGTTCACGCCCGGCCGCACCGAACTGGTGGTCGGCCGCGCGCTGGTCAAGGAATTTCAGGGCTTTGATCTGGGCTCAACCGTGCGGCTCGGGCAGGCGGACTGGGATATTGTCGGCATCTTCGACGCGGGCGGTGGGATTTTCGAATCCGAGTTGTGGGGCGATGCGCGGCTTGTGCAAAGCCTGTTCAACCGGGGGTCGGGCGTCCAATCGGTGCGCCTGAAACTGACCGATCCCGGAGCCATCGACCAGATCCGCGCCTATGTCGCCGAAGATCCCCGGCTCAGCGTCGATGTGGAAACCGAACAGCGCTATTTCGCCGAGCAGAACCAGTTCACGGCCGATCTGATCACAAGGATCGGCTACCCGGTCGCGTTTGCCATGGCACTGGGATCCCTGGCCGGCGCGTTGAACGCCATGTATACCTCGGTCGCCAGCCGCCGGCGAGAGATCGCCACGCTGCGCGCGATCGGCTTCAATGGCTTTTCCGCCTTTGTCGGCACCATGAGCGAGTCGGTCGCGCTGGCGGCGATCGGCGGGCTATTGGGCGCCGGCGCGGCGTTCCTGCTGTTCGATGGCATCAGCACCTCCACGCTCGGCGGCGGCTTCACCCAGGTGGTGTTTTCGTTCCAGCTGGATCCGTCCTTGTTCATGAACGGGGTGGTGCTGGCGCTGGCCATTGGCCTGATCGGCGGCTTCTTTCCGGCCCTACGCGCCGCCCGCATCCCGCTGGCCGCTGCGTTCCGGGACGAGGGATAGGCGGTCTCCGCCATCTCATCCTCGGGGCCTTTCGTGCCCGCAACGGCGCAGCACGGCGACCCCGCCTGGCCGTATCCATCCCAGGCCATGGTCAGACAGGGTCCTTGGCGTGTCCGCCGATGGAATGGGCGATGCGATGCGGGCTTGAACCGGGCGAACCGAGGCGGCATTATATCTGTTACGGTATTTCCCATCCATGGACGGATCGGTCGTCACCGTGGCCGGACGCTGCCGGCCGGCGGCGCCATCGTCATTGTCCGGTGGGCTTAGAACAGGAGTAACCTTCGCCCATGTCCACACCCATGATGCCCATGGCGACCGCCGTCTGGCTGGTCGACAACACGTCCTTGACCTTCCAGCAGATCGGCGACTTCTGCGACCTGCATGAATTGGAGGTGCAAGGCATCGCCGACGGCACCGTGGGCCAGCATATCGTCGGCCTGGATCCGGTGGCGCAGAATCAGCTGACCCAGCAAGAGATCGAGCGCTGCCAGAAAGACCCCAGCGCCCGGCTGCAATTGAAAGAAGACGCCATCAAGACGCACCGGCGCACCAAGGGCCCGCGCTATACGCCGGTCTCCAAGCGTCAGGACAAGCCCGATGCCATCGCCTGGCTGCTGCGCCATCATCCGGAACTGTCTGACGCCCAGATCAGCCGGCTGGTCGGCACGACCAAGCCGACGATTCAGTCCATCAAGGAACGCTCACACTGGAATATCAGCAATATCAAGCCGGTCGACCCGGTCGCGCTGGGTCTTTGCAAGCAAACGGAATTGGATGAGGCGGTGGCGAAAGCGGCTGCCCGCCAGCCGCAAGCCCCGACAGAGCCGGAGCCCTTGCCGGAAGAAGTGCTGACCCCGGTGACGCGGCCGGAAGAGCCCACCCCGTCCCGTGAGGAACCGACCGTGGAATCGGTGTTTGGGCCGAGCCGGTCCGGCGGCGGCGAGGACTGATCCCCGCGCCGCCCGGCCGATCAATGCCCGGCGTGGGCTGCGTCGTCCCGCTGCGAAAGCTTGTCCTTCAACCAGAGCTTTCGCCGTTTCAGTTCGCTGATCTTCAGTTCATCGGGATTCGGGCGGCGTGTTTCCTGAGCAATGATCCGTTCGATTTCGGCATGCTTTTTTTCAAGAGAGGCGAGATGGGATTCGTAGCTCATGACCGCTTCTCCTCAGCCAAGGAAGGAAATTTCAGTAGACCAAAACTGAGGCGACCTGTCACCCCATCTGAAAAGATTTGATCGCCTCGGAGGGAAAATGTGAAAGCTGCAGCGCCTAATACCACGCAGGGTGTAAGGAAATGTCCGTGAAGGAAAGCGACAGTCGGCTGATCCTCGGCCTCAGCGGTGCCTCCGGGGCGGTTTACGGGCTGTGCCTGATCGAGCTTCTGGCCGCATTGAATGTCGCCGTGCATTTGGTGATCAGCCGTGCCGGCGCGCTGACCTTGAAGGACGAAACCGGACTGAAGCCGGAAGATTTGTCCCCGCGCGTGGCCAAGCTTTATCCGCCCAAGGATGTCGGCGCGGCCATTGCCAGCGGCTCGTTCAAGACCATGGGCATGATCGTGGCGCCCTGCTCCATGCGCTCGGCCGCAGAGATTGCCGCGGGCACGACCCAGAGCCTGCTGACCCGGGCCGCCGACGTGGTGCTGAAGGAACGCCGCCCGCTGGTGCTGATGGTGCGCGAGACGCCGCTGCATCTGGGCCATTTGCGGACATTGACAGCGCTTGCAGAGATCGGCGCGGTGATCGCGCCGCCGCTGCCCGCCTTTTACGCCAAACCCGCCGATCTGAACGCCATGGTGCAGCAAAGCTGCGGCCGGGTGCTGGATCTGTTCGGGCTCGATGCCGACGGGGTCAGCCGCTGGCAGGGTCTGACCAGCGCAGCAGCCGGGCGCGCCAGTCCGGATCAGTGATCGACGCCAGATCCAAATAGCGGCGCACTTGACAGGCCGCCGTTTCCGCTGCCTGCCCCGGCCCGCCGGCGGCCAGATAGGCGCGCACAGCGGCCTTCTCCGCTGCAAGTTCGGTGTGTTTCAGCGCCGCATAAAGACCGGCATCCAGCGCCTTGGCCGCCCGGCGCGCGCGGCGCAACGGCCCTAGCACCTGCTGCTGCCATCGATGCGACGCCGCCACCACGCGCGTCATCGCGGCATGATCGAACCCGGCCAGCCCGGCTGCCGCGCGCGCCTGCAACAACAGCACCAGGTTGACATCCACCCCGGCCTGGTCCTGTGCGGCGAGCAACAGGTCCTGCGCCCCGGGGCGGGCATATTGAACGCCGATTGCCTGCCACAGCGCCTCAACGCCGGCTTCCGTCTGATCTCGGATCATGGTAATTTAACCGGATCGTGTGTTTTTGTTTCTCCGGACAACAGCCATGTGGGATCTCACAGGGGACGGATCGGTGATCATGGACGAAGCGGCGCTTCGGGCCAAGCTCTATGGGTTGCAGCAGGAACATCGCGACCTGGACATGGCCATCAGCGCCCTGCAGGCCTCCGCCGCCCCCGATGCCTTGCAAATGCAGCGGATGAAGAAGCGCAAGCTGGCGCTGAAGGACCAGATGCGCTGGATCGAGGATCAGCTATTTCCCGACCTGATCGCTTGATCGCGCGCGCCGGCCGCCTATAAAGGGCGTTTCTCCGCCGCGAAAGGCCTGCCACCACCATGACCGCCCCGCTTATCGGCCTGATCATGGGCAGCCAGTCAGACTGGCCGACCATGGCCACGGCCGCCGAGATCCTCAATCAGCTGGATGTGCCCTATGAGGCCCGCATCGTCTCCGCTCACCGCACGCCGCAACGGCTTTATGACTATGCCAGCAGTGCGCAGACCCGGGGCTTGAAGCTGATCATCGCCGGGGCCGGCGGGGCGGCCCATCTGCCCGGCATGGCCGCCAGCCTCACCGCCCTGCCGGTGCTCGGCGTGCCGATCAAGAGCCGCACGCTGAACGGCCAGGACAGCCTGTTGTCGATCGTGCAGATGCCCGCGGGCATCCCCGTGGGGACCCTGGCGATCGGCGAGGCCGGGGCGAAGAATGCCGCGCTGCTGGGCGCCGCCATTCTGGCCTTGTCGGACCCGGCATTGGCGGAGCGGCTGGCCGCATATCGCCAGGCGCAAAGTGATGCCGTGGCCGAGGTGCCGGCCAATGCCTCGGCCTGATCCAGCCGTCACGCTGAAGCCGGGCGACGCCATCGGCATCCTGGGCGGCGGCCAGCTGGGCCGCATGCTGGCGCTGGCAGCGGCCCCCTTGGGCCTGCGCGCGCACATCTTCTGCCCGGACAAGCGCAGCCCCGCCTTCCAGGTCGCCGACGCCATCAGCTGCAACGATTATGAGGATGAAGGCGCGCTGGCCCGCTTTTGCGCCAGCGTGGATGCCGTGACCTATGAGTTTGAAAACATTCCGGAAAAGACCGTCGCCTATGTGCAGGCGCGCAAGCCCCTGCGGCCCTCGGAACAGGCCTTCGTCACCACCCGCGACCGGCTGACGGAGAAGACATTCCTGAACGAGATCGGCGTGGCCACCGCGCCTTATCGCGCGATCTCCAGCCGCGAGGCACTGGCCGCAGCGGCCGAGGCGCTGGGCTTTCCCTGCATCGCCAAGACCCGCCGGTTCGGCTATGACGGCAAGGGCCAGGCGCGACTGGACGATCTCGGCGATGTTGACGCCGCCTGGGCCGCCCTGGGCACGGATCAGGCGATCCTGGAAGCCTTCGTGCCGTTCCGCTGCGAGGTCTCTGCGGTGATCGCCCGCGCGCTGGACGGCAGCACCCGCTGCTTCGCCATCACCGAGAATGCGCACCAGAACCACATCCTGGCGCGCTCCCGCGTGCCCGCGCGCCTTCCAACCGACATGGCCGAGCGCGCGGTGCAGGCGGCCGGCAAGGTGGTTGACGCGCTCGGCTATGTCGGCGTGTTGGCGGTGGAATTCTTTGTCACCGAGGATCAATTGCTGGCCAACGAGATCGCGCCGCGGGTGCACAATTCCGGCCACTGGACCATCGAGGGTGCGGCGGTCAGCCAGTTCACCCAGCATATCCGCGCGGTTGCCGGCTGGCCGCTGGCGGACGTCCCGCTGCGTGGCGCCGAGATCGAGATGCACAATCTGCTGGGTGATGAGATTGCGCGCTGGCCCGCCCTGCTGGCCGACCCTGCCGCCCATCTGCACCTCTACGGCAAGCGCGACGCCCGCCCCGGCCGCAAAATGGGCCATGTCACCTGGGTGCGGTGACCGCCGCGGCGAGAGGCGCCGGCAGGATCAAGCGGCGACCAGAGGACCGACCGTGCGGGCGGCGGTCCATCTTGCACCGACGACGCAACGATACCATAAGACAAGCCATATCTGTTCAGACGGACTCGCGAAGCGCGGTGGTTTGGATGGATAAAGTTGCTCGACTTGTTTGGTTGCGGGCGGTTGCATCCGGCCCATTGCGATCGCATTGGTCGGATGATGTCTTGGATCTGAACCGCAACTGCTGTGCGCGTGAGCCCGCCTTTGATGCTCCTTTTCGTTGATCTGAACAGCTTTGTGACGCTGCTGGAACAGTTGGCTGCCGACCCGTGGCTGCTGTTCTTCGTGCTCATGGGCATGACGCTGATTTCAGAGGATATCGCCATTGTCGGCGGCGCCTTGATGGTGGCCGAAGGGGTCTCTCCCTTGTGGTGGAGCTTTTTCGGCATCAATGCCGGCATCATTTTGGGCGACGGGGTGCTCTACGGCGTCGGCGCCTTTGCCGCCCGCTACCGGCGGGCGCGCGCGCTGGTCGCCTCGCGCCGGGTCTATCGCTTGAAGCGATTCATCCGCGGCCGGCTGGCGGTGATCTTGCTGTCAACCCGCTTCGTGCCGGGGTCCCGCGTGCCGACCTACACCGCTTGCGGCTTTTTCGGCTTTTCCTTCAGCTATTTTTTCGCCGTCTTGGCAAGCGCCTCGCTGATCTGGACCGGCATCGTCTTCACGGTCGTGGTGACCACCGGCGCGATGATCTTGGAAACGCTGGGGCCGTGGAAATGGGTGGGCGCCTTGATGTTCATCCTGCTGGCGATCTTCTTGCCGCGACTAACCGGAAAACGCCTGGCCCAGCGGCTAGGAGTGATTGGCAGCGCGGCGAAGAGCGAGAAGCCAGCGCCATGAGCCGGGACTGGCCGATGGCCGCGCACATGCCCGCGCTGGATCGGGCAGCGGACCGGCTATCCTTCTTTGAATTCTGGCCGGGACCCTGCTTTTACGCACCGGTCCCGCTGTTCCTCGCCTGGCTCAGCGTGCGCTATCGCGGCCTGCGCCACCCCCTGGCCGCCAACCCGTGCCTGCGCCATTCCGGCCTGGTGGGGGAAAGCAAATTAGAAACCCTGGCGCTGTTGAAGGCACATGTCGACGCCGACCTGCTTCTGCCGCATGTGGACCTGGATATCGCCGCGGACAGCCCGGAGGAACAGTCGGCCGCAGCACTCGGCGCGCTGCAGCGCGAGGCTTTGGACTATCCGCTGGTTGCCAAGCCGGATATCGGCTGCCGCGGCGCCGGCGTGCGCGTGGTGTGCTCCACCGAGGATCTTCAAGCCTATCTTGCGGGCTTTCCCGCGCCGGGGCGGTTGGTGCTGCAGCAGCTGGCGGACTTTCGCAGCGAGGCGGGGGTCTATTATGTCCGCCCGCCCGGGGCGGACCGCGGCCATATCTTCTCACTGACGCTGAAATATTTCCCGCATGTGGTTGGCGACGGCCGGCGGTCGCTGCGCACGCTGATCCACGCGCATCCGCGCAGTGCCGCCCTGGCGCATTTGTATCTGCCGCGATTTGCCGGTCGGTTGGATCAGGTGGTGCCGGCGGGCGAGGCGGTCCGCCTGGGCTTTGTCGGCTCCCATTCCAAGGGGGCGATCTTTCGCGATGGCGGGGACTATGTCACCGCGGCGATGACCGCGCGCTTCGACGCCATCGCGCGCAGCCTGCCGGACTTTCACATCGGCCGGTTCGACATCCGTTTTGAGGATTTCGCCGCCGTACAGCAGGGCCGCGGCTTCAAGATCGTCGAGCTGAACGGCGCCGGCGCCGAGGCCACGCATATCTGGGACAGCCGCACCCCGCTGCGCCGCGCCTGGGCGACGCTTTATCGCCAGTGGCGCTGGCTCTATCGCATCGGCGCGGCCAACCGCCGGGCCGGCGCCCGGCCGGCCGCGGCCAAGCAGGTCTGGCACGCCTGGGCGGGCGAACGGGCGCTGGCCAAACGCTATCCGCCGGCGCAATAGCGCCGGTCACGCGCCGGGTCAGGCCAGTTGGGTCAGGCCAGCTGGGTCAGGCCAGCTGGGTCATCGAGGTGATCACCGCGCCCAGCAGGCCATAATCCATCGCCTCCTGCGGCGTCATCCAATAGTCCCGATCGGTATCCTTCTCCACGCGCTCGAACGGCTGGCCGGTGGCCTCTGCGAAGATGCGGTTCAGCCGGGCGCGCATGGCGATGATCTGTTCGGCCTGGATCTTCACATCCGCCGCCGAGCCGCCCATGCCGCCGGAGGGCTGGTGCAGCAAGAAGCGCGTATTGGGCAAGCAGAAGCGGTTTTCCTTCTGCGCCGCCACGAAGATCAAGGCACCGGCGGAGGCGACCCAGCCGGAGCCGATGGTGCGCACCGGCACATCGACGAACTTGATCATGTCATGGATCATGTCGCCGGATTCGACATGGCCGCCCGGCGAGGAGATCAGCACATTGATCGGCTCGGCGGAATGCGCCGCCAGCGCCAGCAGGCGCGCGCAGGTGGCCTGGGCCAGCTTGTCGTCAACCCCACCGGTGATCAGCACGAAGCGCCGGTCGAACAGCTTTTCCTCGACCAGCTTGGGCATGAAAGCGGTGTCGGGCTTCTTGTCCTCCTCCTCATCGTCGAGGCGGGCGGGATCGAGACGGGCAGGGGCGCTGGGGCGGTCGGTCCGGAAATGATGGGTCATGGCACTCTCAAGACGGGGTTGAAGCAGCGGACAGCGGAACGGCCCGGGCCGTCCGAGGTCCGCAAAGAGATCCTCGCCGATCCAGGGCGGATCGCGCAAGCAGCCGGCGTTGACCGGGCGCCCCATCAGGCGGTGATCGGGCGGTGATCGGGGCCCGTTGCTGTCCGCTTCCGACTTAAGCCGCCCGGCTGCCAAGCTCAAGGACTGTTGCACAGCTGCTGCACCGCAGCCCCTTCTCAAGCCCGTCCCGGTCTGCTAGGGCATCGCGCGGTCCAAGCGGGCCGGGATGCGGTCGGGTCTGGTCGGAGACAGGCTGGAAGACCATCGATTGCCCGTCCTCTCCAGGCCAGATCGGATCAGCCCTTGATCGGTTTTGGTCGGAAAAGACGTCAAGGCGCGCCAAGCCAGGCAGACGGCCCGATCCGGCCCCTGCCAAGGCCCCGCGCCCCACACCCTCCCCCGGCCCTTCGGCCGGACGCCGGTATAGCTCAGCTGGTAGAGCACCTGATTTGTAATCAGGGGGTCGCGGGTTCGATCCCTGCTGCCGGCACCATATTTTCCAAGGGGTTAGGCGTTTCGCCTTTTTTCAATAGGCCGCCAGGGTAACATCTGGGGTAACACAAGGAAAAAAACCTGTTGGCGCTAGCGGTGATTGCGCTTTCCACGTGGCTAGGAATTGTCACTAGGATCCCAGTTGAACTCGGCAAAAAAAGCGCCGGCTGGGGTGCCGTTATTAACGGTTTTAAGCAAGATCAATGGGTTAGCACCACTTGTTATTAGCCCAACCTACAATTTATTAAAAATTAATAATAAAAAAATCAATGACTTAGCAGCTGCGCAGCGGTGCGTTTTGTGTGATCGGATCCAGGCTGTCACAGCGGAGCAAGAATGACCGAACCGCTCGCTGTTTTGGAGTGTCTGTCTGGCTGTGCAGATTTGGTAACTGTTACCCGGTCCACAGGGGGCATTGATCCTGAACAGCCTTCGCATGCAAAGTTAGGCGCCCGGAGCGACAAGATTGGACATCGGCTATAGCCCAACCGAGACGATAGCTGTGATTCCGCAAATGGCTTTATTGGGCGG
>JBHJGS010000060.1:0-15506 GCA_050331575.1 Rhodothalassiaceae bacterium
ACCAGCTCATCGCCAACGGTAAGCCACCAAAGGTCGCCATAACCGCCATCATGCGAAAGCTCATCGTACTCGCAAACGCACTCATTCGAAATCACCGAAAATGGGCTCCAAAAACCGCTTGAGAAAAACGGATACTCTAGCTTCTCACGTCGAGGGGCGGTCGAGATAAAGAGGGACCCGGCGGTTTTTCAAGCTGAAGCGTCACACTTGCGATCCCGCCTGTGTGGAAAAGGCGTACTCCCACGCGCGCGATATGGTTGGCTACGGGCAAGTCCGGGAAGGGGTTAAAGAGATACAAGGTTCCACCGGCAGGAATCCGCCTCTGTGGCAAATCCGCCAAAGGACCAGGAAGCCCATTGCTGCCAATTTGGGCGCGTGTCAGGAAATCGCCGTTTGGCGCAAAAGCCCGCAGTTCGAGATAGGTAAGCGAAACAGGCCGGTCGAGGCCGTTGGACAGCTCAAGATCGAAATTGAGCCGGGTTTCCATAAAACGCTGCTCAGCATAAACGGTCACGGGTCTCACGCGGCGCACCGTCACCGCCGGACTTGGCTGTGCTGCGGGTTGGGTTGACGCAGCGACCACGTCTGCGGCCAACAGTGTGGAGGCGAACAAAAACAAAAATACAGCGCGCCGCCGGGTCATCTCAAACAGGCCAGCTGATTAATGCGAAAAAGGAAACTCTATAATTGCCTAAGCGGAACCGCCGTATCAACTGTGCCAATGGTTTAAAGCCGCTGTGCCACCAAGATCAGAGGCTCCTGCCTTCCGCATGGCTTTAGTGCAGTATCCGATCAAGTGCGATTGCGATTGATCGGATGACAATGCCCGCCTTCGAAGGCGCAGGCGGGATTGGTTGGCGCTGGCAATGCTTTGGGGTTAGCCGCCGGCTTGACCGGCGGGTCCATCCTGTTGGCGATGCGCTGAGCGCGCCGGCGCAAGCCGAGCCCGTCCAGCGCTTGCGCAGCCGGGCTGGGTGAAAGGCATGCAAGAGCGCGAGGGGGCCAGGCAGGATCAGACCGTGACCACCTGGCCTGTGTCCTGCAGCAAGCGGTCCACATCGGCCTTGCGGCACAATTCGGTGCCGGGGGTGAGCAGGGTGGCGGTGGCGGTGGCGACGGCCAGGCGCAGGGCGGTGGGCAAATCGTCGCCACGGGTCAGGCCCAGGCAGAGCCCGCCGATGAAGCTGTCGCCCGCGCCGATGGCGCTCAACACGCGGATGCCCTGAGGCGGGCGCACGCGCAGCTGCGTGTCCGGCGTCGCCAGGATGGCGCCCTCGGCCCCCTGGGTCACGATCACGGCCGCGGTGCCATTGGCGGCCACGGTGTCCGCGGCCCAGCGCGCCGCCTGATCCGGCCAGCGCAGCGGGCCGCCAGCCATGGCCGCGGCCTCGTCATGGTTCAGGCGCAGCAGCCACACCCCGACCTTCAGCGCCTCGGCCACGCCATGGGCGGAATCCAGGATGAAACGGCCGCCGGCCGCGTGCACGCGCTGGGCCGCACCGGCCCAATAATCCCGCGCCAGGCCCGGCGGCAGGCTGCCGCTGCCGACCACCAAATCGCCCGCCTGCGCCTCGCCGTCCAGGCAGGCCAGCAGAGCCTCGCCCTCCATGGCGTGGACCTGGGGCCCGGGCAGCACGAAGCGGAACACGCCGCCATCGGCCTCCTCGCAGACATTGAAGCTCTGGCGCGTCTCCTCCTCGGTATCGACCCGCAAGGCCGGCACCTGTTCGGCCGCCAAAGCGTGGGTCAGCCGAGCGCCGGAGGAGCCGCCGGCGGCATAGAGCGCAACGGTCTGGCCGCCCAGCCGGTGGATGACGCGGGAGACATTGATGCCGCCGCCGCCGGCGTCAAAGCGGGGGGCGCTGCAGCGCAGCTTGGGCCCGCTCGTGACCGTTTTGGTGGTCGTCCAGATGTCCAGCGCGGCATTGGGCGTCAGCGTCAGCGTGCGTTCGGCCATGCCGCTAGCGGCGCTCGCTCGCCGCTTCCGCCGCGGCGATCTGTTTTTTCACACGCAGAAAGCTGTCCGGCGTCACCGAAATGGAATCGATGCCGTGCTCGATCAGGAAGCGCGCGAAATCCGGATGGTCGCTGGGCGCCTGGCCGCAGATGCCGGTATGGGTGCCGGTGCGCTGCGCGCTGGCCAGCAAATCGGCGATGGTGCCCTTGACCGCGGGATGGCGCTCATCGAACAGGCCGCTGAGGCGGTCGCTGTCCCGATCCACGCCGAGCACCAGCTGGGTCAGATCGTTGGAGCCGATGGAAAAGCCGTCGAAGCGCTTGGCGAACTCCTCCGCCAGGCGGATATTGGACGGCAGTTCGGCCATGACATAGACCTCCAGGCCCGCCTCACCGCGCGTCAGGCCGTGCTTGGCCATTTCCTCCAGAACCTTGTCGGCCTCTTCCGGGGTCCGGCAGAACGGGATCATCATGACAATATTGGTCATGCCGATCTGTTCGCGCGCGCGCCGGATCGCCTGGCATTCCAGGGCGAAGCCCTCGCGATAGTCGGGGTGGTAATAGCGCGACGCGCCGCGCCAGCCCAGCATGGGGTTTTCCTCATGCGGTTCGAAGCCGCGACCGCCCAACAGATCGGCATATTCATTGGTCTTGAAGTCGCTCATGCGCACGATCACCGGATTGGGGAAGTGCGCCGAGGCGATGCGGGCGAGCCCGCGCGCCAGCCGGTCGATGAAATATTCCGCCTTGCTGGCATAGGCCTGGGTCAGCGCCTCGATCTCGGCGCGCACCGCGGTGTCCTGAACCGCGTCGAAGCGGACCAGCGCCATGGGATGCACGCGGATATGGTTGGAAATGATGAATTCCATCCGGGCCAGGCCGACCCCATCGGCGGGCAGGCGCCACCAGCGAAAGGCCGCGGCGGGGTTGGCCAGATTGATCATCGCCTTGGCCCGGGTAGCGGGGATCTCCCTCAGGTCGATGTCTTCGACATGGAAATCCGCGATGCCGGCATAGACCCGGCCCTCATCCCCCTCCGCGCAGGACACGGTGATGGCCTGGCCGGGCTGCAGCTTGGTGGTGGCGTCGCCGGCGCCGACGATGGCGGGCAGGCCCAACTCGCGGCTGACGATGGCGGCATGGCTGGTGCGCCCGCCATGATCGGTGACGATGGCGGCGGCCCGCTTCATGATCGGCACCCAGTCCGGATCGGTCATGCCGGTGACCAGCACCGCGCGATCCTCGAATTGGTCGATCTGGTCAGCGCTTTCCAGCCGGCACACCTTTCCCGCGGCGATCGCCGAGCCGATCGACAGGCCCTCGACCAACAGCTCGCCATGGCTTTCCAGCTCATAGGAGCGCAGCTCGCCCGCGTCGCGGCGGGACTGCACGGTCTCCGGCCTGGCCTGGACGATGAACAGCTCGCCGGTCTCGCCGTCCTTGGCCCATTCCATGTCCATCGGCTGGCCGTAATGCTGCTCGATCGCCACCGCCCAGCGGGCCAGCACCAGGATCTCCTCATCGCTTAGGGTGAAGCGGCGGCGCTCCTCGTCGCTGGTGTCGACCAGCGCGGTGGAGCCCTGATCGGCGTAGATCATCTTCTCGCGCTTGGCGCCCAGGGCCTTTTCGGTGATCGGCACCAGCCCGTCTTGGTCCAGCAGCGGCTTGAACACCTGAAACTCGTCCGGGTCGACCTGGCCCTGCACCACGGTTTCGCCCAAGCCCCAGGCGCCGGTGATCAGCACCGAGCGGGGAAAGCCGGTCTCGGTATCGATGGAGAACATCACCCCGGAGGAGGCGAGATCAGAGCGGACCATGCGCTGCACGCCCACGCTCAAGGCCACCTGCATATGATGGAAGCCGTGATTTTCGCGATAGGCGATGGCGCGATCGGTGAACAGGGAGGCGTAGCAGCGCTTCACCGCGTCCATCAGCGCGTCGCGTCCAATAATGTTCAGGAAGGTCTCCAACTGGCCGGCGAAGCTGGCCTCGGGCAGATCCTCCGCCGTGGCACTGGAACGCACGGCCACGCGCGCCGGCTCGTCCGCGGCCATGGCGTCATAAGCCTGTTCGATCGCACGGGCCAGCGCCTCGGGAATGGTCGCCTGCAAGATCAAGCCGCGCACCCGCTCGCCGACGCTGTGCAAATTGCTCAGATCCTTGGTCAGCTGGCCGATCACCTCGGTCAGCGGGCCGCGCAGATCATTCGCGTCCAGGAAGGTCCAATAGGCCGCGGCGGTGGTGGCGAAGCCGCCGGGCACGCGAATGCCCTTTTCGGCCAGCTGGCCGATCATCTCGCCCAGGGACGAATTCTTGCCGCCCACGCGGGCGCCGTCGCGCCGGCGCAAATCGGCCAGGGCGACCACCAGCTCCTCGCTCATACCGTCGGTGCCTCCATTTCTTCGGTTGGGGACGTCAGCCGGGCGCGCTCCTGCTCCTCAACCCGCTCGGCGCGGTCGGGTTTGTGTTCGCGCACCAGGGGAAAGGTGAAGCATTGCCCGGGCGAGATTTCTCGGGAATGGCCGCGATAGGCGATGGTCACCGGCTGCGCGGTCATGACATGGCTTTCCACGGTCAGGCAGTCCTGGGTCACAGTCACGTCCAGCACCTGGTGGCGGTAGCGGATCGTCGCCTTCAGCGAGCGCACCTCATCGGGCAGGCGCGGATTGAACATCAGAACGCCGGACCCCACTTCGATGCCGGTATAACAACGCTGGATCAGGTCGACGGTGCCGGCCATGGCGCCCAGATGGATGCCCTCCGGCGTGGTGCCGCCCTGAATATCGGAGAAGTCCGCGTCCAGTGCCTGCAGGGCCAACTGCCAAGAGCGCTGCCGGTCCGACCGCGCCAGCACCCAGGCATGGGTGATCCAGCTTAAGGTCGAGCCGTGTGAGGTGCGGTGCATATAATAGCGGATATTGTCGAAGATCAGATCCGGCGTGAAGGCATAACCCAGCCGGTCGAACAGCTGCTCGATCTCCTCCCGGCTGAACAGATAGAAGATCATCAACAGATCGGCCTGTTTGGAGACCTTGTAGTTGTTCGGATCATCCTGTTCGGCATCCAGGATCCGGTCAAGCCGCTGCAGATCGGGATATTTCCGCCGGTATTTGTCCCAATCGAATTCCTTCAGATCGCCATAGCCGTCAAACTGGCTGATAATGGTGCCATCGTGAAACGGGATCACCAGATTGCAGCTGATCTCGTGCCATAATTGCAATTCCGCATCGTCCAGCCCCAGATGCTCGCGCAGCCGCCGGCGCTCCGCCCCCGGCAGCAGGTCCAGCACATCGGGCACGCGCGACAACAGCCAGGCGACCAGAAAATTGGTATAGGCATTATTGTCGATGCCGCCTTCGGTGCGGGCGTCGGTCCCGGGATAGGCGGTGTGGAACTCGTCCGGTCCCATGACGCGGCGGATGACATAGCGGCCGTCGGCGCGCTTCTCTGCGATGCTGGCCCAGAAGCGGGCGATCTCGCAGAACAGTTCGGCGCCGTAATCCTTGAGGAATTCGCGGTCGTCCGTTGCCTCGTAATAGGACCATATATTGTAGCAGATCGCCGCACCCACATGATGCTGGCGCCAGCTATTGTCCGCAATCCATTGGCCTGACATCGGGTTCAGGTGGATGCGCTGGCTTTCCTCCCGGCCGTTCGAGCCGCTCTGCCATGGGAACATGGCGCCGGCATAGCCGGCCTCCTGGGCCATGCGCCGCGCCTCGTCCAGGCGGCGATAGCGGTAGCGCAGCAGCGCGCGGGTCAACACCGGCATGCGCAGGGTCAGAAACGGGAAGATGAACAGTTCGTCCCACATGATATGGCCGCGATAGGCCTCACCATGCCAGCCCCGTGGCGGCACGCCCACATCCATATCGATGCTGTGCAGGGAGGCGGTCTGCAGCAGGTGGAAGATGTGCAGCCGCAGCTTCAGTTGCGCGCCATGATTGCTGGTGCTGTCAATCTGGATGTCGCACTGCTCCCAATGATGCTCCCAGGCGCGCGCATGGGCTTCGTGCAGGCGGTCGAACCCGCGCGCGTGTCGCACCTTTTCCACCGCGTCGGTCAGCGGTTCGGCGATCGCCCGATCCCGGCTGTTGTAGTAGGACGCGATCTTCTCGATATGCACCGGTCGGCCTTCCTGAACCTCGGCCTGGAAGATCTGTTCGGCATGGGAGTCGGAGGTGTCCGCACTGGCCGGCGTGACCGGGATGCCGTCATTGCTGACAAGGGTGCGCGTGGCCAGGGCGACCTCGCGCCGGCACTGCACCATGCGGCTGCGCAGGGACAAGATGCCGTCCGGTCCGGCCTTGGTGAAGTCGGTCTGCATATGCTTGCCGTTCAGCGCGCGATAGCGCTTGACCCCCCAGTTGATGACGCCGCCGTCGATGGCGGAGCGAATGCGCAGGCGGCCGGAGAAATTCTCCGGCGTCGCGATCACCTTCAGCCCGGCGAGATGCGCGTCATCCTGGGAGACGAAGCGGATCTCCTCCCACCGGATGACCCGGCCCTGATCGTCCCGCAGGCGCAGGTGCCGGGTCAGGGTGCCGGTGCGCAGGTCCAACTGTTGGCGACAGTCCAGCCATGTCACCGTGTCCGGGCGCAGCCACGGGCCGTCCTCAATGGCCAGCACCAGCGGCAGCCAGTTCGGCAGATTGACCAGATCCTCGTTTTCGATCTCCTGACCTTCGATCTCGCTGACCAGGCGATTGTACCCGCCGGCCAGATAGGTCCCCGGATAATGCACGTCATCTGCGACCGCATCGGGTGCGGCGGCGCGTGAGACAATATAGCCATTGCCCAAGGCACACAGAACTTCCCGGCGGCCTTCATTCTCTGGTGTGCAGTCGTCGAAGCTCAACACCCATTCAGTCATGGACACAGATTTCTCCCCCTTCACCTTTGGCGGCGGCTGGCCGCTGGCGGAACGATGCCAAGGCCCGCGCGTTGCCGCAAGCCGCATCGTCACGCAAGCGCCCTCTATGATTGTATGTCTTTTTTGAGACTGGTGTGTGACGCCGGGGGGGCCGGCCTTGTGCACGCGACAGCTCAGGGTAGGGCCGGCCCCGCCTCTGGCTGGCAGGACCGGATGTTGCTTGCTGGCTGGAAGCCGGGCATGATCATCCGACCAATCGCGATCGCGCTTGGTCGGTTCATGCCCTAGATCATCAGCATTTCGCCGAAGTCGGTCTGCTCATAGACGCCAATCAGATCCATCGCCATGGCATCGCTGGTGGCCAAACTGGTGATCGTCATGACACCGGTCGTCGTGGCGGTCGCCTCGGCGTCGTCATCGCGGTCCCGGCCACGGCCATTGCCGCCGCGATTCCCCGGTGCGTCCACCGCCAGGCCCGGCGCCTCGTCGCGGCCGCGACCCCGGCCCGGTGCCTCGTCGCGGCCGCCACCCCGGCCCGGATCGCGGTCGTCGGCATCCGCGGCGACGGTGGCTCCACCGGAGCTCACATTGGCGAAGAGGGTATAGCTTCCTTGCGACGAGCCCCAGCCGTCCGCACCCAGATAGTGGGTTCCGGAACTCGTGGCGGTATAGACGATCAGCGCATTGCGGCCGACCCCGCCATCGTCATTGCTGGCCACCAATTGGGCATTGGGATTGTACAGAAAAAGCTGCGGGTCAGACAGCGTGCCGTCACCGGTGGGCGAGCCGTTCAGCTCGAACACATAGGTTTGCCCGGCAACCAGATCGATGGTGAAGGCGTCTCGATCGCCGTTGGAGCCGATGGTGCCGGTGGCCGGGCTGCCCAATTCGACCACGCCGGGCGTGGCGGTGGAGAAGGGCAGGTCGGTGCCCGGCGCCTCGGAGACCGATTGCGGGCCGCCGCCGCCATCGCCTGGGCTGCCGCCGCCGCCGCTGAGCGCTTCAATGCCCTCCATCAGGGCGATGACGTCGACGCGGGAATAGCTCTGATTGGTATTGGCGACATTGTTATTCTCGTCATCGCCGTCGAAAATCGTGTCAGCGGTGTCAAACAGGAGCAGTTCGAATTCCGCCACGCTTAAAGAGCGGCCGAGCACCTCATTGGCGTAATCCTGCGCCAGCGCGACGATGCCGGCGATATGCGGAGCTGCCTGGCTGGTGCCATGCTGAGTGGCTAGGCCTCCGCCGACACCGGCATTGGTAATCGCAGCCCCCGGCGCGAAGATCACATCGTCGTCGCGTTGGCTGAACGGGGTGATGTGGTCTGGCCCGGTGGAAAAGGCCGTGGCGCCGCTGCCATAGCTGAAGGAGCCCAAATCGGCATCATAGACGGCACCGACGGCGAGCACATTGGGGTCGGCGGCTGGGGCGGCCACGCCCTTGTTGGGGTCAAAGGCGGAATAGCTGTTGCCCGCGGCACCAATCACCACCACG
Organism: Rhodothalassiaceae bacterium; assembly: GCA_050331575.1. GTDB lineage: Bacteria > Pseudomonadota > Alphaproteobacteria > Sphingomonadales > Rhodothalassiaceae > JBHJGS01. The sequence continues at coordinate 8,324 of JBHJGS010000060.1, forward strand.
CCTTGATTGACCAAACTCTGAAACTCGTCGCCCAGATTGTACAGCGATTGCGGCGAGCCGTAATTGCCCGAGTCGCCGAGCGACATATTCACTGCAACCACATTGTAGGCGCTGCCATTGTTGACAATCCACTGCAGTGCCTGTTCCAGCCAGGAAAAGCTGCCGCTTCCGGAATTGCTGAGCACTTGCAGATGGATGATATTGGCTCTGGGCGCGACGCCGGGATAGGTGCCGTCCGACGAACCGACGATGCCGGACACATGCGTGCCATGGCCGTTCACGTCATCGGCCGTGCCGTCCCCGTCATTGGTGAAATCCGCGGAAAAGACGATCCTGTCAGAGACGCCGTCATTGTTGCTGTCAGGACCGAAGAAGGGGTGGTTGAGGTCAATGCCGGTGTCCAGCACCACCACCGTGTAACCGGCGCCGTCGATCCCGGCGAAGCGCGCATCCAGGCGGAACTCGTCCAGCCGAATGATGGCGTCGGATTGCGCGGTGGAGGGGCGGAACCCGGCGTCGCCGGTGACGTCGATCGCAGCTGTGTGCAACGCGCTGTCGGATCCGGAAAAGTCGAACCGATCGGTGCCCGGATCAAAGTGAAAGAAGCTCTGATTTGGCATGGGTATCTCCCATTTGACGATTGAGTTTTGTGAGGTTTTGCGTTGACAGGCCGCGCACACTAACCTTTTCATTGAGTTAATAAGACGCTAAACCGATCAACCGGAGGAAGTATGGCACGCTTGGTCGGCCCTGTCACAAAAATCGTGATCGTGTTTTTGGTTTCTCTGGAAGCCTCATGTGGCGCAGTTCAGGATCAGAGCATGTCCGACTCAGAGCCGGCCCTGGCAGAGGGCGTTGTCGAGCACGGCGTGGAGTGCACCTTGGTGCGCGGCGACGACGGAAGCCTTTTTTCCTTCAGCGGTCCTCTGGCTGAGGAACTGCAGCCGGGCCAGCGGGTGCGGCTTTATGGGACACGCACGGATATGAGCTTTTGCATGCAGGGCCAGCCGGTCGCGGTTACCCGGGTAGAGCCGTTGCAAGCGGGCTGATCCTGATCTTGAATGGGCCGGGGTGGCACTGGTAAGCGACATCATAGCGCCGAACCGATTAGGAGCTGCAAGCGTGCCCGAAATTCCCGAGAATGTTGCCGAGTTGCGCCGCCGTGCCCTCAGCGATGCCGAGTGCGATGATGCGCTTCAGGCTCTGCAGGGCTGGGCGCGCGTGGCGGATCGTCCAGCCATTTCAAAGGCTTTCCGGTTCAAGACGTTCAATCAGGCCTTCGCCTTCATGACCCGGGCCGCCTTGTTCGCTGAGAAGCTTGATCATCATCCGGAATGGTTCAATGTCTATAACAAGGTCGAGGTCGCGCTGACGACACATGACGCCGGCGGCATCACGCGCCTGGACCTTCTGACCGCAGAGGCTATGAACGAGTTTGCCGGCGGTTAGGAGCCGTCGCACACCACCCGAACGGCTTCCGCCGGGCCCGGCTCGGCTGGCGCGTCAGCCAGCAGACCTTCTGCCTCGGCAAAGGCCATTAACCGTTGGATCGGGATGGCATAGCCGATCTCTTCGCCCAAATCGCCGGTGACGCGGAACCGTGCCGCGCGGTCGGCCTTGGCGATGACCATTCCCAATAGTCGACCGTCCGGGGTGAAGAGCGGTCCGCCAGAATTGCCGCCGCGCACCGAGACGCGCAGGGCGTAGACCTCGCCGATCTCGCCCAGAGGACCGCGCCCGGCAAGCACCCCGTCGCGGATCCGGGGCAGGATCCGCGGCAGCCCCTCCTCCGGGTAGCCGACCGCCTGAACCGCGAGGCCACGTCGGACCGGGCCGGAGAAAATCGGCGCAGGGGCCAGCGACAAATCGGCGCGTAAGACGGCCGCGTCCATGCCTGGCGCTGCCGCTGCAAGCCGTGCCGCCACGCCCTCGCCCTGGCTGGTTCGCAGCTCAAGGGTGCGGCAACCGGCCACCACATGATACGCGGTCATGAAATGCCCTGCGGCACCGAGGGCGAACGCCGATCCAAAGCGCGTGCCCCGCGGCGCGCTCGGCCGCGGCGGCGCCGTCGCGCGGTTGATGCGATTGAGCCGTTGGGCCCGAGCCTGGGCTGCGTCGCGTTGGATCTGCTCGGCCTCAGCCTCAGAGATGATCCGGCCTTGGCACAGGTGCGGCAGCTTGGTCTGAACAATGCCGCGGGCCTCATCCAGGCACGGAACCGCCCCCTGATGCGGCGCCGGTGCGGCGCCTTCCTGCCCGCCGGCGGGTAAGACGGCGGTTGCCATGAGCGCGCCCATGCCCATCAGCGCGGCGAGCGAACGGCGCCATCGGGACAGATCAGGCTGCCGCATGGCAAGCGGGAACCCATTGGTTGATTGGCCGTTTACCATACTGTTCTCGCGGCACCTGATGATCTTCGCCCCCTGGCTGCCAAAATTGATCCCGGATTATTTATGCCACTGTCCGGTTTAGGGCGGGAACCATCATATTTTTGCCCAATTTGGCCGACATCCAGACGGGGCTCGTACATAAAAATTAGGTAGCGGGCGCCGTTTCGTCCGGTCAGCTGCAGCCGCGCCTGACGGGTGAGAGTAAACCACAAACAACCAGGTGATGCGATGCGGATTCCAACCCAACTTATGTTCCGCTGCTGCTCTGTTCCAGTCCGCGGGAGGAACCAGGGCCGTGCTCCAACGCATTTTAAGCGCGACACGCTCCTCCACGTCCGTCTTTAGGGTCCGAGACAGCGCTACGCTCATCGGACAACCGTTTCACCACCTCTCTTTTCCATTGAGCAATGCCGCAGGCACCAGCACCGGCGCTTGAATAGTCTTGCCCCCGGCGCGGTTACTGATGTTAAGCGGCACTTAACAGGTGGCGTGTAGGCTCAAGCTTCTGCACCACTATTGAGATTTTTGCTCAAGCCCACACGGAACGAGAGGTATACAAAATGGAATTGATTGATGTGTACAATTCGATGTTCCAGGTAGTGCCTTGCGATAATCAAGAGCTGATCCGCCGGTGCCAGCGGATTCGCTATCAGGTTTACTGCGTTGAAACCGGGTTTTTGGAAGTGGCAGGGCCGCGACCGGTGGAGGTGGATGAGTTCGACCGCCATTCGGTGCACAGCCTGCTGGTCCACCGCGAGTCTGAGATGGACGCCGGAACCGTTCGGGTGATCCTCCCAGAGCCTGATCGGCCGGATTTCGGCTTTCCGGTCATGGGGCTGTCCGATGAGTATCGTCGCCTGGTGGAGGACCAAGTGGATTTGCGGGACGCGGTCGAGGTCTCACGCTTCGCCATCTCCAAAGACTTCCGCAAGCGCGTCACCGACACATTGTATCCCGACACCAATCCAAACAGCGACGACCAGGCCAATCAACGCCGTATTATCCCGACCATGACCTTGGGCTTGATGTATGCGGCAGTGCAGATGACCAGGGATGCCGGCTGCACGCACTGGCTGGCGGTGATGGAGCCGACCTTGATCCGGCTGCTGGACCGGTTCGGTCTGCGGTTCGAAAAGGCGGGCCCGCCGGTGGAGTATCACGGCAAGCGCCAGCCGGTGCACCGCAATCTGGATGAGCTTTTGGCCGAGGTGAAGGAACGCCGGCCCGACGTGTGGAGCGTGATGACCGGGCAGCGGCTCAATGCCATCGGGCTGAAAGGCCTGCCGCCGCGTCGTGACACTGACCAGGTGGCGATGACGCCGCGGCCGGATTGGGCCGGTCTGCCGGTTACGGCTTGAGGCGCGCCATGAGCCAGGTTTCACACGCCGTTCCGGCCGAGGCACAGCCCGCCGTCCGCGCCTTCGATTATAATGAGGCCTTTTCGCGCAATTGGGGCTGGGTCACCAAGGACGAGCAGCAGCTTTTGCGCCGCAAACATGCCGCGATCGCCGGTCTTGGCGGTGTCGGCGGCGGCCATTGCATCACTCTCGCCCGACTCGGGATTGGTCGCTTCTCCATCGCCGATCTGGATGATTTCGATATCGCCAACATGAATCGGCAGGATGGTGCTGCGATGTCCACCATGGGCCGGCCAAAGGCCCAGGTCATCGCCGAACGCATCCGCGATATCAATCCAGAGGCGGAGGTGCGCATCTTCGGCCAGGGCGTGCAGCCGGATACGGCCGAGGATTTCCTGCATGAGGTTGATCTGTTCGTGGACGGGCTGGACTTCTTCGTCATGGACGTGCGCGAGCAGTTGCACGCGCTGGCCCGGGCCAAGGGCATTCCGGCAGTGATCGCCGGCCCGTTTGGCCCCAGCACGGGCTATGGCACGATCATTCCCAGCGGCATGAGTTTTGAGGACTATTTCCGGCTGCAAGGCGAGCCGTTTCATCGCAAGCTGATCAAATTCATGGTCGGCTTGACACCGATGGGGCTGAACAAGGACGCCTTGGTCGAGCCGGCGTCCCTCGATTTCAAGAATGGCAAGGCCCCGTCGCTTGGACTGGCCTGCGATCTGGCGCGCGCCGTCGTCGGCGTGGAGGCCTATAAGCTGTTCCTGGGCCGCGGCAAGCTGCGTCCCTTGCCCTGGTCGCAACAGTTCGATCCGTTCAAGGGCCAATTGCTCAGGAGCTGGATGCCCGGAGGCAATGCCAATCCGTGGCGCCGCTTCAAGATCGCCCAGATTGAAAAGCGCCTAACCGGCGGCCGCTGAGGCGGCCGTGTCCCGTCGACCGTGAAGGATTAGGCCATGAGCGAGCTTGCCGACCCCGCGGTGGCGCCGGCCGCCGCCGCGCAGGACCAAACCGACACCGGCGCGCTACGCCGGCTCTTGGAGCGCGCCCGCTGGGCACCCTCCGGCGACAATGAGCAGCCCTGGCGCTTTGAACTGCTGGGCGGGGACCGGATCCGTGTGCATGTGCAATACACCCCCGGCACCAATATTTATGAATTTGCCGATGGCCGGCCGACCTGGATTGCCATCGGCTGCTTGTTGGAGAGCCTGCGTCTGGCGGCCAGCCAAGAGGGGCGCGGCTGCCGCTGGGAGGCGGTGGATCAAGACGCTCGGATCATCGAGGTGGATGTGTCGCGCGATGCCTCGGTGCGCCCCGATCCGCTGGCCGAGCAGATTGAGCGGCGCTCTGTCGACCGCCGCGCCTATCGCCGAACCGCGCTGACCTCGGAGCAGAAGGCGGCCATCGAAGCAGCGGCGGGCCCGGCTTTCCGGTTCCAGTGGTACGAAAGCGTCCAAGAGAAATTCGCGGCATCGCGATTGGCCGCGCGGGCCACGTGGATACGCTTGCGCATTCCAGAATGCCATCAGGTGCATGCCAAGGTGCTGCGCTTTGATGATGCCATGACACCGTTCGGCCTGCCGGTGCAGGCAACCGGCGTTAACGCGATGCTGCACCCGGCCCTGCGCTGGGCCACCAAGACCTGGCCGCGCAGCCGGCTGATGAACCGCTGGCTCGGTGGCGCCTTATTGGCTTCCGCTGAGATCGACTATTGGGCGGGCTTGAATGCCGCTGCGCACTTCGTCGCGCTGTGGCGAGCAGATCACGCGGACCGGCCGCGCACCGACTGGATCCTGGCCGGCATCGCCAAACAGCGGGTCTGGCTGACGATCACCGCGCTGGGCCTGGCCTATCAGCCGGCCTGGGCGCCGGTGATCTTCAGCCATTGGGCGGAGACGCGCGATCATCGCTGGCAGCTGCCCGCGACCCAGGCGGAGGGGCAGGCGCTGTCCGCGGCCTTGCGCCGCGTCTATGCCGCCGGCCCGGATGATGTGGTCTTCTTGGGTCGCACCGGCCAACCCAAACGCCCGCTGACATCCCGCTCCACCCGCCTGCCCCTCGACCAGCTCATGGCCTGAACTCGGCCAAAACCGGACCGAGATCACGGACCCCACCCCCCCCGCTCGCCCTGGCGTAGGCTAGGGCCTCTGGCTTGTGGGGGTGGTCGCTTCTTTCTAGGGGACGAGCGGTGGTGGGGGGAACGGGATGAGCAGAGGTGGGGGAACGGGATGAGCGGAGTTGGGGGAGGCGGGGGAAATAGGGGAAGCGTAAGAGCGAAGTAGGGGAGAACCAGAGGGCCAAGAGCTGGCGCCGCTCATCTATCCTCCCACCCTCACTCCACACCCGCCGCTCGCCCGGGCGCAGGCCAGGGCCTCGGGCTCAGGCTGGAGCCGGGGGTTCCGTCTTTCGACGGGACGAGCGGAATGCAGCGCGACAAACAGGGTGAGAATCCAGCGTCAATCAGGATGAGAACGCGGGTTTGGAGGATCGCAGGGAGGGCGTAGCCCGAGCGGAGGGGAGTGGAACAGGACGAGCGGAGGTGGGAGGAAACGGAACGAGCGGAAAAGAGAGGTCCGGATCACCGTTAGGGGGGTGCGATGTCCGTCCACAGGTCGCGCCAGTGCGGATTGGCTGTCTCAATCAGGGTGATCTTCCAAGCCCGACGCCAGGTCTTCAGGCGACGCTCCCGAACAAATGCGGTCTCGCGACTGCTGTGGGGCTCATACCAGGCCAGGTGCGTACAATTGTAGCGGTCCGTGAACCCTGGCCGAAGATGCGCACGATGCTCATACACCCGCCGCACCAGATCGTCAGTCATGCCGGTATACAGCACGCCCCGCCGTCGGTTGGTCATGATGTAGACATAGAACATCGTTTCGGGAGAGGGAGCAAAAGTGGAACCCTCCAGCTTAATCTATAGAAAGAATGGCGCTGAAAACAAGCCCGCCTAACACCCCCCACCCCAAGCCCCCCGCTCGCCCTGGCGCAAGCCAGGGCCTCAGGCTCAGGCTGGAGCCGGGGGTCCCGTCTTTCGACGGGACGAGCGGAGGTGGGGGGAACGGAACGAGCGGAGTAGGGGAGAACCGGAGGGCCAAGGGCTGGCGCCGCTTATCTCTGCCCCCACTCTCACTCCACACCCGCCGCTCGCCCTGGCGCAAGCCAGGGCCTTGGGCTCAGGCTGGAGCCGGGGGTCCCGTCTTTCGAGGGGACGAGCGGAGGTGGGGGGAACGGGACGCGGGGCCAGGCCAAAAGAAAAAGGCCGGTGTTGCCACCGGCCTTCTCTGGTCGATCGTTTAAGCGCCTGCCGTGCTTAGGCCTTGCGGCGGCGCAGGCTGATGCCGGCGCCGATGAGGCTGGCGCCCAACAGGGCCAAGCTGCCCGGAACCGGAATGGCCGTGAAGGAGATGTCGAAGTCGCCGCCGAAATCGAAATCGGCGT
>JBHJGS010000061.1:0-11910 GCA_050331575.1 Rhodothalassiaceae bacterium
GGCCAGCGCGACCGCTCGAACCACGCCCGAGCGGCGGCTTCGTCCGGAAACAGCGCGTTGAACTCGCGCAGTGTAAGGTTCGTTCCTGCCATGTTCTTAACATAGGGCTAGTATGGCTGTGGGGGCAAGCCTATAGTTCCGCTCGGGATTACAGCAATTGTGTGCGTGCGGCTCGCAGCGGGCCGGTCGGCTTGTTGCCCAGCGATATCCGGGTCGACGCCAAGCGGCGCTTTGATCGCGCCGAAGCCGCCGTCGGGCCGGGTCTGGCGGATATTCTGGTGCGCGTGTGTTGTTGGCTGGAAGGGCTGGAACAGGCCGAAGCCGGTCTCGGCTGGCCGGTCCGCTCCGGCAAGGTGGTGCTGGCCATCGCGCTGGACCGTCTGGCCGATCATTATGAGGGAAAAAGAACCGATTTGGAAAAAGATGCTTGACTTGCGTGACGTTTTGGGATATCCCTTTTGTCATGGTCGAACAAATGGGCCAGCCGGACTTGCTCCGGCTGGCCCGTCGCTTTTGGTCCCTGAAGGCTGTCGCAGCGCTCCGTGTCTCGTCGTGTCTGGAATCGCCGTCGCCGCGCCATTTTCCTCGATGTGCTGCGGCGCACTGGCAATGTCAGTGCCGCCGCGCGCGCCGCTGACGTGTCACGCCGGGCCGCCTACGCCTTTCGCGAGCGCGATACGGACTTCGCGCAGGATTGGGCCGAGGCGGTGAACGAATCGCTGGATGATCTGGAACAGGCGCTGAGGCAGCGCGCCGTCAGCGGCACGCTGAAGCCGGTCTATTATGCCGGCAAGGCGTGCGGCAATGTGCCGAACTATTCCGATCAGGCTGGCATGTTTCTGCTGAAGGCACGCCGGCCGGAGGCCTTTGGCGACAGCGGCGAAGAGGCGGACGCAGCAGATCAGGCCCGGGAAAAGCTCCGCGAGGCGCTGAACGCCATGGCAGATCGGCTGGCGGACGGAGACGACGGGGCATGAGTGTACGCGCGCAGGCCCTGGCTGAACGCCCCATCGCCCACCGCCAAGCAGCATTGGATAGCCTGACCGAGGCGGAGTGCCGCGCGCTGCTGTATGACTGGCGCTTCTGGGCCCGGCCGTCGCAATTGCCGCCGGCGGGGGACTGGTTTTGCTGGATGGTGCTGGCCGGGCGCGGTTTCGGCAAGACGCGGCTGGGCGCGGAATGGATCCGCGGCCATGCCGAGGGAGCAACGCCGCTGGCCGGCGGCACGGTCGCCCGACTGGCCCTGATCGGCGATACCGCTGACGATGTGCGGCGGGTCATGGTTGAAGGCGACAGCGGCATTCTGGCCTGTGCCGCCCCGGACCGGCGGCCGGTGTTCGAGCTGTCGCGCCGCCGCCTGGTTTGGCCCAATGGATGTATCGGCGAGCTGTATTCGGCAGCCGATCCTGAGCAACTGTGTGGCCCGCAGCATGGCCTGGCCTGGGCCGACGAAATCGGCAAATGGCCGAATGGGGAAACCGCCTGGCAGAATCTGGTGATGGGGCTGCGCCTGGGCGCGCGGCCGCGGGTGCTGGCGACGACGACGCCGAGGCCGCTGCCCTGGCTGAAGCGCCTGCTCAGCGCGCCGAGTACGGCGGTGACCCGCAGCAGCACTACGGAAAACCGCGCGCATCTGGCGCCGGCCTTCCTGGCGGAGATGCAGCGCGCCTATGCCGGCACGCGCGTGGGCCGGCAGGAGCTGGACGGCGAATTGCTGGCCGAACAGGAAGGCGCCCTGTGGACCCGCGCTGTGCTGGAAAGCTGCCGGGCTGAGCAGGTGCCCGACCGGTTCCGCCGCCTGGTCGTGGCGGTCGATCCGCCGGTCAGTCAGGGTCCGGATGCTGATGCCTGCGGCATTGTCGCGGCAGGGCTGGACCCGCATGGCGCGGTGACGGTGCTGGAGGATGCCAGCGTGCAAGGCAAGAGCCCGCTGGAGTGGATGCGCCGCGCGCTGGACTGTTACGCCCAGTGGCGCGCGGACCGGCTGGTCGCCGAAGTCAATAATGGCGGCGACCTGGTGGAGACGCTGGCCCGACAGATCGACCCGCATGTCGCCTTTCGCGCGGTGCGGGCCACACGCGGCAAGCTGACCCGGGCCGAGCCGGTGGCGGCGCTTTATGAACGCGGGCTGGTGCGCCACGCGCAGCCATTCCCGGCGCTGGAGGATGAAATGGTGGGGTATGACGGCAGCGGTCCCAGCCCGGACCGGCTGGATGCGCTGGTCTGGGCAGTGACCGATCTGCTGCAAGGCCGAGGATTGGAACCGCGCGTGCTGAGCCTTTAGCTGCCTGCATCCTGTTGCGCGGAGATGCGCGCATTATAGGCGCGGATCCGTTCGTTCAGGCCCCGCTCCAGCTCCACGCGGGCATTGTGGATCGTCGCCAGATCTTCGTCCCAGCGCGCGCGCTGGTCTTCGGTCATCCACGTGAACACCTTGGCTGCGCGTGTGTCCATGCACGACAGCCATTCGGTGATCGCTTGAGAGTGCGCCTGGACCTGAGCGCGGGCGTCGCGCAGTTCGGCCGCCGAGGCGGTATCAACGCCGGGAAGCTGATACGCAAATTCCGGTGCGGCGCCGCAATCAACCGGCGCCTGAGCGCCGTTGAGCGCCACGGTCAGAATGACGGTTTGTGCCAAGGTTGCGAGCATGTGCCTTGCCTTGTGGGGCCGGGGCTTCTCCGCGCCGGCCGCAAGTGTGAACCATTTAAGACGAGGGAGCGCTGTTCATGCCGCTTTTCTCCCGCCGGCGTCAATCCTTTGACACGTCGACTGAACCTGTCGTGAAGTCCCTGTCAGCGGCCACCGCCTGGGTCGATCTGGCGCCGCCGTCCTGGGGCAGCCGCTCCTACGCGCGCCTGGCCGAGGAAGGCTATCGGCGCAATGTCGTGGCCCATCGCTGTGTTCGCCTGGTGGCGGAATGCGCAGCGTCGGTGCCGGTGAAGCTGGCGCGGGGTGAGCGACCGGCCGCCACGGACGATCCGGTGCTGAAGCTGCTGGGCGCGCCCAACCCGCACGAAGGCGGGGCCCTGTTCTTCGAGACGCTGTATGCGCATCTGCAGATCGGCGGCAATGCCTTCATCGAGATGATCGAGGATGGCGCCGGTCCGCCCCGCGCGCTTTATCTTTTGCGGCCGGACCGGGTCACGCCGGTGCCGGGGCCGGGCGGCTGGCCGGAGGCGTATGACTATCGCGTCGACGGCCGGGTTCGCCGGCTGCCCGCGATGCAGGCTGACGGTCGCCAGCCGGTGCTGCACCTGAAGCAGTTCCACCCGCTGGATGATCAGATGGGCCTGGGCGCGATCGATGCGGCGGCCTATGCGATCGACCTGCACAACGCCGCCACAGCTTGGAACAAGGCGCTGCTGGACAATGCCGCGCGCCCCTCCGGCGCCTTGGTCTTCGCGCCCAATGACGGTCAGCCGGCGACCTTAAGCGATGACCAGCTGTTCAGGCTGAAGCGCGAGTTGAACGAGCAGTATCAGGGACCGGGCAATGCCGGCCGGCCGCTGGTGCTGGAGGGGGGCTTGACCTGGCAGGCAATGGCCTTGTCGCCGGCGGACATGGATTTCATGGCCGCCAAGCATGGTGCGGCGCGCGACATCGCGTTGGCGTTCGGGGTCCCGCCGATGATCCTGGGCATTCCCGGCGACAATACCTATGCCAATTATCAGGAGGCCAATCGCGCCTTCTGGCGGCTCACGCTGATCCCGCTGATCGGCCGGGTGCTGGGCCAGATGGCGCGGTGGCTGTCGCTGACCCTGGATGACCCGGTGCAGCTTGTGCCGGATCTGGACGCCGTGCCTGCTTTGGCGCCGGAGCGGGAAGCGCTGTGGGCGCGGGTCGCCAATGCACCGTTCCTGAGCGACCGGGAAAAGCGCCGCGCCGTCGGTTTTGGCCCGGATCCAGACTGACGCTTTTCCTCCCCCGCGGCCTGACAGGGGCGACCGGATTTACCCCCCGGTCGCCCCTGTCCTTTTTCGGAGCCATGGCAATGGGTGATCTGGTGTTCGAAGGCTATGCCAGCGTGTTCAACGAAATGGACGACGGGCGCGACATCGTGCTCCCGGGCGCCTTTGGACGCGCCATCGCCGGCCGACCGGTGCAGCTTCTCTGGCACCATGATCCGACCGCACCGATCGGCCGCATCGACCGGCTTGTCGAGGATCACCGTGGCCTGAAGGTCATCGGACATATCCGCACTGACCTGCCACATGGCCGTCGCGCCGCGGCGGCGGTGCGCGCCGGCCGGGTCTCCGGTCTGTCCATCGGCTTTCGGCCGCTGCGTCAGGTCAAGGATGCGCTCAGGCGGCAGCGCCGGCTGGCCGAGGTCGAGCTGATCGAAATTTCGCTGGTGCCGTTCCCGATGCAGCGGTTGGCGCGCATTGCCCGCGTCGCTCCGGCGTCGGCGCGCGCTTAACCCCGCCCTCGGGCGGCCCCGTTCCAACCAGAGGAGACTTGCGTCCCATGACCGACGAAACCGATGCTGAAACCGATGCCGTGGCCGAGGTGAAGGCGGCGGTCGACCAGCTGGGGGCCGCCTTCGAGGCGTTCCGGCAAGATCATGACCGCGCCGAGATCGAACGGAGTTTGAAAGGCCAGGCCGATGTGCTGATCGAGGAGAAGCTCGGCCGGGTCAGTCAAGAGATGGACCGGCTGACCCGCCGCATCGATCTGTTGCAGGATCACCGCACCCGACCCGGTGTGGGCGGGTTTGAGCCCGTCGATGAGCATAAGGCCGCGTTCTTTGATGGCTATGTCCGGCGCGGCCTGGAGCAGGGCCTGGCCGGCTATGAACGCAAGGCGCTGGTCGCCGGCATGCCGGCAGACGGCGGCTATGCCGTGCCAGAGGCGCTGGATCAGGCGATCGAACGGCGCCTGCGTCAAATCTCGCCGCTTCGATCGATCGCCACTGTCGTGCAGATCGGCACCGGCGACTACAAGAAGTTGGTGGCGACCAGCGGCACCGCGTCGGGCTGGGTGTCAGAGACCGCCGCCCGCAGCGAAACCGACACGCCGAGCTTTGCTGAGGTGGTCCCGCCGCTTGGCGAGCTCTATGCCAATCCCGCGGCTACCCAAACCATGCTGGATGATGCCTTTTTCGATGTGGAGGCGTGGCTGGCCGAGGACCTAGCCGATGAATTCGCCTCTCAGGAGGGCGAGGCCTTCGTCAACGGCAATGGCACCAATAAGCCGAAGGGGGTTCTGACCCAGCCGGTGGCGACCACCGGCGATGCCACTCGGCCGTTCGGCACGTTGCAGTATCTGGCCTCCGGCGTGGCGACGGGCTTCCCGAGCAGCAATCCCGGCGATGTGCTCATGGACCTCGTCTATAGCCTTAATGCCGGCTATCGCGGCGAGGCGCGCATTGCTGGCGTTTGGATCGCCGCGATGGTGTCCGGCTCGGTCTGACGCTGCATGACCGACCGCTTTGGATTGACGGACTGCACTACCAGCCGCTGGGCGGTACCGCACCGAGCGCCATCAGCGCCGATGCCGTTGCCAGCAGCGAAAGCGTCAGCATCGGCGGCGGCCTTGTGATTGGAGGGATTGCCCGTTCGGATCTATTGGCAGGACTTTATGATCATGCCCAAGTCCACCTCTTCTTGGTCGACTGGCAACAGCCGCAGGCCGGGACCCTGCCACTGTTCAGCGGCACCCTGGGTGAGGTGCGCCTGAGTGACGAACGCTTTGAAGCGGATCTACAAGGACTGGCTCAGGCGCTTGAGCAGCTATTGGCACCGGCATTCTCGCCGGAATGCCGGGCCCAGCTCGGCGATAAGCGCTGCAAAGTCCCATTGCGCCGCTTCACCCAATCTGCGCGTGTGGTGACGGTGTCTGCGCGAGATGATCTGACCATCGATTTGGTTCAGTCCGACGGCTGGTTCAGTGCTGGGCTTGTGCGCTTCTGGACCGGCCCCAATGCCGGCCGGACCATGGAGATCGCCGAACAGACCGGACCGCGACTGCGCTTGTTCCAGCCGCTGCCGGCCGTGTGTCGCAGCGGCGACCGGGTCGCCCTAATTGCTGGATGCGACAAGCGCTTGCACACCTGCCGCAGCAAATTCGACAACAGCGTGAATTTTCGCGGTGAGCCTTTTGTCCCCGGCGCCGATGCGGTTCTGGCCTACCCGTCCGGACGGTGAGCCTCGCGCTCTAGTTTGGCGGCGGCCTGACTGGCCCGGGCGCCGATATCTCCAATGTTCTTCGCCAGCGTCTGAAGATTATAGCCGATACCGCGATAGTAGAAGATGCGCGACTGCGGATCATAGGCGCGCAAAAGATGGCTTTCCTCCAGGCCGTCGACACCCAACTGATCCAGCGGTGCAATGACATCGACCACGGCCCGCCCGGACTTATTGGCGTCGATCCAATCTTCAAGTTTTTGATCCGCATTGTCCCAAAGTTCGGCGAAGCGCCGATCTGCGAAGGCATGTTTTTCCGGCAGATCAAGCAGATTGCGCAGGACCTCGCCGCGGCGGCGATGGCGTGCGCGGGTCGGCCAAAGGATGTTGCCGATATGGCTGGCCGATGTCAGCGCCGCCTGTGCCGCGAACAAGATGCCCACGCCGGCCTGCTGCTCGGCGGACTGGTTGAACACCGTCAAAGCCGCGTTGGTGAATTGGGACTGTGCGATCACCTCGTGCAGATAAAGCGCCACCGCCGACTGATCCATTGGCCACTCCTTGTTGATCCCCTGAAAGAGTTTCGCTCGCTAGCATGAAGCTTGATGCCTTAGAAGCCCGCGCGGCGCGCCAGGATCGCGCTGTCGCCGCCGCCCGCGCCTGCGTGGGCACACCGTTTCGCCATCAAGGGCGGCAGCCCGGTCATGGCCTGGATTGCGTCGGTCTGATATTGCAGGCGGCACGCGAACTGGGGCTTGCGGTCAGCGTACCGGCCGACTATGGCCGCGCGCCGGATGAGGCGCGGTTGCCCTGGGAGTTGGCGCGGGCAGGCTGCCGCGCGGTGCCGGTGGCCGACCAGCAATCCGCGGACATTCTGCTGTTCTGCGTCGCGCGCCGGCCCCGCCATCTGGCACTGCGCTCCGATCGCGGCATGGTGCATGCCTGGGCACAATCCGGCCGCGTTGTGGAACACCGGATCAGTCAGGATTGGGCGGCGCGCCTGGTCAGCGTTTACCGCTTTCCCGGGCTCTGAGGCGATGGCAACGCTTGCACTCACGGCGCTGACCAAGATCGCCTTCGCCACAGCAGCGGCTGGTCTGCGCTACGCCATCAGCCGCGTCGCGGGATCCGGCACGCGCTCCATCACCGGGCCGCGGCTCGATGATCTGACGGTGCAAAGCGATGTCTACGGATCGCCCTTGCCGCTGCTGTTCGGACATGTCCGCACAGGTGGACACATCATCTGGTCCAGCGGCCTGATCGAGAGCACGCAGCGCGATCGGCAAGGCGGCAAGGGAGGCGGCGGATCAACCGATACCCAAACCTACACATACAGCGTCTCGTTCGCGGTCGCCATTTCGGCCCGGCCGATCAGCGGCCTAGGTCGCATTTGGGCCGATGGCCAATTGTTGCGCGACGCGGCCGGAACATTGGCCGTGCCGGGGTCGGTGCGAATATATCACGGAACCGACGATCAGATGCCCGATCCTCTGATCGAGGCCGCGGAGGGAACCGACTCCGCGCCCGCCTTTCGCGGCCTCGCCTATATCCTCTTCGAAGATCTGGCGCTGGGAGACTATGGCAACGGGATCCCATTTTTGTCTTTCGAGATATTCGCCGACACAGATCCGGTCGCTGCTGCGCAACTGTATCGCCATGCCCTTGGTCCAATGCTCCCGCTGACCACCGTCGAGGCGCTGGACGGCGGTGCGGACGGATTGCGGCTGAGCGGAGCGGCCACGGGCCGTCAGGCCCTGGAGACCTTGTTGACCTTGGCGCCGGCGCAATTGGTTGCCCGGCCCGGCGGCTATGCTGTGCGCCGCGAGCCCGACGCGGCCAGTTTGATCATATCAGGGGAGCAAACGGCCGCGCGCGGCGAAACCCGGGGCGCGGACGATCTGACGGTTAGGCGCCGGTCCGAAGCGGGCGGCCGCGCGGCCGAGGTGGCGCTCAGCTATGCCGATCCCGCGCGGGATTTTCAGCCGGGGCTTCAGCGTGCCAGCCGGCAGCGCGCACAAGGCGCCCGGCCGGTCAGCGTGGAGGTGCCGGCCACCCTAGCGGCCGATCGCGCCAAGGCGCTGGCCGGTCGGCTCTTGCGCGATAGTTGGCGCGCGGCGGACACAGCCCTGATCCGGTTGCCGATCCGCTATGGCATGCTCGAGCCGGGCGACCGGATTGCCGTGACCGACCTCGGGTGCTCCGATGCGTGGCAGCTCTTGATCGACCGGGTCACCATCGGCCCGGGACTGGTGGAGTTGGAGACCACGGTGATCGCGGCGCCGGCGGCCGATTTGCCCCTGCCAGCCGATGCCGGGCGTATCCCGGCGCAAAATGTGCCGTCTCGCGCGCAGCCCAGGCTGGTCGTGCTCGACGTGCCGTTGCTGCCGGGGCGCCGCGATACCGCAGCGCAGTTCGAGCTTCTAGCAGCCCTCGGGCCGTCGGCGGGGGAGGCGTGGGGCGGTGGCAGTGTCTACCTCAGCGAGGATGGCGGCGAAACCTACGGCTTTGTCGGCCAAGCGGCCGGCCCGGCGGTCCTGGGTGTGGTTGTTGCGCTGCCCCAGCCGGGGCCGACGACCCATTGGGACGAGGGCAACACCGTGCGCGTCCGGCTGGATGATGCCAACGCAGCGCTGGAATCGCACACGCGGCTCGCCGTGTTCAACGGTGCCAATCTGGCCTTGGCCGGATCGGAAATCTTGCAGTTCCGCAATGCCGCTCAGCAGAGCGACGGCAGTTGGATCCTGAGCGGCTTGCTGCGGGGCCGCGGCGGGACGGAACCAGAGATGGAGACCCATCAGGTGGGCGAGCCGTTTGTCCTGCTACGCAGTGGCGACCTCGTTGGTCAGGAGGTTGCCTTGGCGAAGCGCGGCGTGCCGGTGAAACTGAAGGCGGTGCCGCGCTATGGTGCGCTGGAAGACGCAGCGGCGGTGGATATGATCCCGCAAGCGCGCATGTTGCGGCCGCTGGCGCCGGTGCATCCCCGTCTCACCGCGCGGGCTGACGGGGCGCTAGTCCTGAGCTGGCGCCGCCGCTCCCGCATCGACGCCGGCTGGCAGGACGGGACCGACCTGCCGTTGGGCGAGGGGCTGGAGGCGTATGAGGTGGAGGTGCTGGATCCTGACGGCGCGGTGGTTCGGACGCTGGCGGTTGCGACCCCTTCGGCCCTGCTGACGTCGGCCATGGTGCAGGCCGATTTTCAAGGCCGCCCGGCTGATTTGTCATTCCGGGTCTTTCAGATCAGCGCATTCGTCGGCCGGGGCGCGGCGCTTCAGGCAAGCCTGCCGGTTCCGCCCATTCCCTGAGCAGGAGAGACACCATGAGCGAGACCCCGTTATTGGCGCTGCCCCTGATTGAGGTGGCGCAGGCGCAGAAGGAAGTCACCCACAATGAGGCCCTCATTCGGCTGGACTTCTTGGTCACTGGCCGGGTGGAAAGCATGCATCAGGCCGCGCCGCCGATGGATGCGATCCCGGGGCCAGGGCTGGATCGTGGCATCAGGGGCCTCCGGGGCATGGGCCGGGCAGGATGGGGCAATCGCCTTCTTCGATACGGGGGGGTGGCGCTTTCTCATGCCGGTCGCGGGGCAGGCGCTATGGCTGGCTGACCGGCAAATGACCGTGCGTTATGACGGGGCAACGTGGGTTGAGGGCGAAGTCCACGGTGAACGATTGGTGCTAGCGGGGCAGCAAGTCGTGGGGGCGCGCCAGGGGGCGATTGCCGACCCAGCCGGCGGCACGACCGTGGATGGACAAGCGCGCCAGGCCTTGAGCGCCTTGCTGTTGGCATGCCGCGCCCATGGTCTGATCGAAACTTAAGCAAAGCACCGTTTGGCCTATGTGTTAACGCAAGAGATGCATGCACGCCACGGACCCACAAATTTCACAACAAAGTCGTTTATTCCTCTTGTTTTGGCCGTGTAGGATCGCTTGAAGAAACTCGGTTCTTTTGCGGCACGCTCTGGCCTTCTGGACGTTAGTGCTGCGCCCACGGGTTCATTGGACAACAAGGGGGAAACGGTATGCGAGTCTGGTCAGGCATGTTGGCAGTGGCGTCTGCCTTGGCGTTCAGCGGCGGTGCGCTCGCGCAGTATGACGAAGAGCAGGGCCGAGATGGCCCATATGTCGGTGCGTTCGGTGGCGTCAATTTTGCCCCCAATTTTGATCTTCAAAGCGAAGTCGATGCATTTCAGGCGATCGATGACAAGAATATCGGCTATGTTGCGGGGCTTATGGTTGGCCAGCAGATCGGCGATTTCCGGATCGAACTGGAGGTCGCGCGGCGGGAGAACAACCTGAACCAGCTGGCCATTTTCGGCGTTTCAGACATTTTCGGCCCGCCCGCGTTTGGCAATTTTACCACCGATGGCGACGTGATCGTGCACAGCGTGATGGCCAATTTGTTGTACGCGCCCAGTTGGATCGATCTGTTCGGGTTTCAGCCGGTCGTCGGGGCCGGCTTCGGTCCGGGAATTGTGGATTATGACGATATCGCGCTCAATCTGCCAAATGGAGACATCGACCTGATCGATGACGGCGATATCGGCATCGCAGCCCAAGGTATCGCTGCGTTGGAACGGCCTATCACTGAGCATTTCCGCGTGCAGGCCGGCTACAGATATTTCCGTGTGTTCGATACCCAGATCGCCTTGGAATCCGGGAACCCTGTCGACACCGCCTATGATTCTCACGCCATCTTCCTGGCGGCTCAGTACCATTTCGGCCGGACCGGAGCGGCGGAGCGCGCCGAACCGGAGGTTCAGGAGCTTCAGCCCGCCCAACAGCCCGCGCCCAATGAGGCGCCAATCGCGGGCGGTGACACCGCGTCCGTAACTGCCGGAGAAGAAGTGCGCATCGACGTGTTGGCCAATGACCGCGATTCCGAAGGGGGCCGGCTCCGCATCGTCTCTGTTGAAGACCCCAGTGTCGGGCAGGTGCGGATCGCGCCGGACGGGGCGTTGATCTATCAGGCACCCGCTGATTACAGCGGATCTGTGCGCTTCTCCTACACGGTGGAGGACGCGTTCGGCGCCCAGTCACAAGGGCAGGTTCGCGTGCAGGTCAATGCTGCGGCGGTGCCCGGCCCGTTCCTGGTTTTCTTTAATTTCGACAGTGCGGAGATCACGCCGGACGCCCGCCGGGTCATCGAACAGGCCGCCGAAGCGTTCGACCAGTTCGGCCTCGCGGAAATCGAAGCCGTTGGCCATACCGATACCTCCGGTCCGGCATGGTACAATCAGCGCCTGGCTGAACGGCGCGCCGCCTCCGTGCGCAGCGCTCTGCAAGCCGCAGGCGTTCCCAGCAATAGCATCGAAACCGCCGGACGCGGCGAATCCGACCCACTGGTTCCGACCGGGGATGGTGTGCGGGAGCCGCAGAACCGGCGCGTGGAAATTTTCCTCAGCCGCTGAACCTTCCTCCGCTGCTGAATCGAGGTGGCAGAAGAAAAGCCGGCAACCCCTGGGGCGGCCGGCTTTTCCAAAATCTTCGACGTGCTGATCGATTGGATCACCGTCCTCGCCTTTGCGCTGGCCGATTGAACTGGCCAATTGACCTGGCGACGCAATGCCCGTTGGTTAAATAGCGTTAGTCGGCTTTTAGAAGGTGGCGGGCATTTTTTCATCCGAGCGATCGCGATCGCTCCGATAAAGCCCTAGGCTCTGTTGACAAACTGGATTCACAAGCGAGCTAAAATCTGATTCAAGATAGCTTTTGCGGAGGTTATCTTGGCACGATTGCTGATGGGAGATGCCGAGTGGGCATTTTTTGAACCCTTTGTGATGGCGGTTCGA
>JBHJGS010000062.1:0-5610 GCA_050331575.1 Rhodothalassiaceae bacterium
ATCTCCGCCATCACCTCAAGCGGGTCGCCCAGCTCGGAAACCCGCTTCAAACGCTCGTCAACGTCAAAAAAGCCTGTCTGTTTCATCCTTCCAATGAATCAGAAATCGATCCAATGAGCGAGGGTTTTTGGAGGCGTCCGATTGTGTTATGGCGGGTGCGGCGGCGGGCTTACGCTTTGTTGCTCTGGTGTGTGTCTACGGAATGCTGGGCTTCCAAGAACCGGGCGATCTTGGTGTGGCCGGCGCGGCGGGCGTCGTCGAGCGGGGTGTTGTTCCAGCGGTCGCGGCAGTCGATCGCCGCGCCATGGCTGACAAGATAGTCCACAGCGCCCATCTGGCCCTCACTGGCGGCCAAATGCAGGGCCGTCCGTCGGTCATAGTCGCTGCGATTGGGGTCACAGCCGCTGGCGACCAGGCGCCGCAATTCATTGACATCACCGCGGGCGCCGGCGGCGCACAGATGCACCGCTGAGTCGACCCCGCGCTCGCTTTCGGTGCGGCGCGGGTCGATCAGCCGGCTTTCTTCGATCAAGCCGGCATAGGTGTGGAAGGCAAAGGTTTCGACCAGCCGGCGGGAGAATTCCACGCCGCGGACGGAATTGCCGAGCCGGTCCAGCCGCGGGCTCCAAACCGCAAAGCCGCAAACCCCGGGCACCACGATGAACAGCGCGCCGGAAACACCGGACTTGGCCGGCAGGCCCACAGTGAACGCATATTCGCCGGAGAAATCATACATGCCGCAGGAATACATCAAGGAGAGGCAGTTCTTCACCGTGGAGCTGGAAAAGACCCGTTTGTGGGTGACCGGGCAGATGCCGCCATTGGCCAGGGTGCCGGCAAGCACCGCCATCTGGCTGGCTGTGGTGGTCAAAGAGCAGCACTGGAAATAGAAGTCCAGGGTGGCGATAAGGTCGGTATCCGGTGGAAAGGCGCCTTTTTCGCTCATGAAATAGGCCAGCGCGAAATTGCGGTCCGCCGTGGCTTTCTCGGAATGATACACGGCATTGTCAAAGCCGACCTTCTGGCCGCCGCACGCTGAGCGCCAGACTTTCGTCACATAGTCGAACCGGTCGGCCATGGGCAGGTGCGGCTTGATCAGCGACGCGCACATGATTGCCCCGGCATTGATCATCGGATTGTGCGGCAGATCATCTTTGTTCAGTGTCAGGGCGTTGAAACCATGGCCGGAGGGTTCGCGGCCGACATGCCGATGCACCACATCGACGCCGAGTGTATCTAACGCGATGGCATAGTTGATCGGCTTGCAGGTCGACTGCACGCAATAGCTCTCATCATGATCACCGAGCCAGAAGCGCTGGCCATCCACCGTGCACACCCCCAGAGCGAACAGATCTGGGTCGATCCGGGCCAGCTGCGGAATATAGTCGGCGACATGGCCACCGTCATAATCCTTGGCGAATTCAAAGATGCGGCCGATCCGGAACCGAAAGGTCTGAAAGTCCGGAATGATCAGATCGCCACGCAAGGCACGGTGGATCAGCGTCGCATTATTCGGGTGCAAGAGCCCTGTGAAGGTGCGCAGGTCCATCGGCCCTTTGCGCCGCTGGGTCTTCAGCGCCGCCAGCGTCTCGGCGATGCGGCAGTCACCCTCAGCCAGGCCATTGTCCGCCAGGGCCTGGATCACCTCGTCTGGCGCAATTTTCTCAGCGCCGCCGTCGCGCAGGGCGTTGAATATGCTGCGAGCACAGCTGGCGTGATTGAACTCGTCGATACTGATGACATCCCCGCTGTCAGGCCCAGTGGCTGGCTCAGTGGCTGGCCCAGTGGCTGGCCCACGGTTAGGCGCCCTACCTGGCCCCCTGTCAGACACCCTGTCAGGCCCAGTGCCAGGCCCGCTGTCAGGATCGCCCTGGTTGTTCTGCATCATACCGCTCCCCCTGCCCGGCGCAATGCCGATCCGCGTCCGTCCTCGGGATCGACATCTACGCCAGGAGTGTGACGCGTTTTCTAATGAGCAATCAAAAATCGCCGGCCGTGCCCGCGCCGGCCCCCGAGGTGAGAGCGGCCCGACCGAGAAGACAATAGCCCCCCTGGCGCGCGAGATGGCACGGCTTGAAGAACAGGCCTTATCCACACGCCCGCCGAGAGGCAGCTTGGAGGAGCCGTTCGAACGCGTGCCCGAATTTCTCACAAACTCTCGGAATATCGAGAATAATGGCCCTCTTGCCGGGTGTTAAACTGTGCTGAGACGGGCCTTTTAAGCCCTGTTGCCTACTGCCGGGATTAGCGCGCTCAAACCAAAACAGCGTTGCAGTTCAATTGTTTAGTGGATATGGATGCGGGGAAATGTGAAATGGCGCACCTAAGCGGAGAGACTTCGAACCGGACCGAAGGCCGCGACGGCGGCCCTGGCGGTCAGCCCGCCCCATCGCAAGGCGCAGCGCGCCGCGAGATCAAATATGGTGCCGCAAGAGGGACTCGAACCCCCGACCCCCTCATTACGAATGAGATGCTCTACCGGCTGAGCTATTGCGGCGGAAAGGGCTGACGTTCCGGGGCGTGCCTCGGAGACGGGCGCGGACCATAGAGCGGGCGGGGGCGTCAGACAAGGGCAAATCCGTGTGATCGGGCCGGCATGCGGCAGCCCGCGCCCGGCTTGTTCAGCGGGCGCGCAGCCATATCCGACCGATTGGCATCGCGCCGCAATTCCAATCGGCCGAAGCTTGCTCTAGGCAGAGGCTATGGTCGCTGCCTTCCACGCCCCCAGCTTCGATGCGCTTGCCCGCCTGCCGGTGTTGAGCGTGGGCGCGCGCGGGGCGGTGCTGCTGGAGCAGGAGGCCCGCTTGATCGACCGGGACGAGGCGGCCGCCCGGCTAAGCGAGACGCCGCATCTGATCTGTAACACCCCGGTGCTGGCCCGGCGCCTGGGGCTGAACCCGGACACCAGCCATGATGTGCTGGAGCTGTTCGCCTTCGTGGAGCCCGCGCGCTTCTGCCTGCCGACGCCGGCGGGGCTGGCGCGGGCGCTGGACTTGCTCGATCCCGGCGCTGATCTGGCCGCACAGGCCTATAGCCTGCGCGACGCCGCTACCTGCCTGCTGCAGCGCCTGGCCGATCCCGAACACCGCGCACGGGCCGGGGCTGCCGGTATCGCGATGCTGCTGGCTCAGGCCGGCTGGCCCTGGGGCCCGATGGTGCTGGGCGCGCTGGGCGAGACGAGCGGGCGCAGCCGGGATTTGGCGGTGTGGGAGGATTTGCCGGAATGGGAGGATCGCGGCCCTCCGCCCCGCCCCGGCGACAGCGCGGTTGCGGCCGAGGCCGCGCTGGCGCGCCTGGCCCAATTGCTTGGAGACAAGGCGGAGGAGCGCACCAGCCAGCGCGCCTATACCGAGGCGGCCACCGAGGCGTTCAAGCCACGGCCGATGGTCGATGCCCCGGCGCTGACCCTGGCCGAGGCGGGCACCGGCACCGGCAAGACCTTGGGCTATGTGGCGCCGGCCAGCCTGTGGGCGGAGCGCAATGACGGCACGGTGTGGCTGTCGACCTATACCAAGAATCTGCAGCGCCAGCTCGATCAGGAGCTGGACCGGCTCTATCCCGACCCGGCGGACAAGGCGCGCCAGGCGGTTCTGCGCAAGGGCCGAGAGAATTATCTGTGCCTGCTCAATCTTGAGGAGACGCTCAGCGCCGTGCGCCAGCGCAGCCAGCTGCGCGACACGGTGCTGATGGGCCTGGTGCTGCGCTGGGCCCGCTACAGCCGCGATGGCGATATGATCGGGGGGGATTTTCCCGCCTGGCTGGGCAGCCATTTCGGCCCCGGCCGCATCGCCGGGCTGACCGACCGGCGCGGCGAATGCCTCTATGGCGCCTGCACGCATTACCGCAAATGTTTCATCGAACGGGCGCAGCGGCGCGCGCGCCAGGCCCGGCTGGTGGTCGCCAATCATGCCCTGGTGATGATCCAGGCGGTGACCCGGGCGGGCGATCCCGATGCCCCCAAGCGCCTGGTCTTCGATGAGGGCCATCATCTGTTCGACGCCGCCGACAGCGCCTTCTCCGCCGCGCTGACCGGCCAGGAAGGCGCGGATCTGAGGCGCTGGATCCGCAGCAAGGAAGGCCAGACCACAAGCCGCACCCGGGGGCTGGCCGCGCGCCTGGGCGACCTGGTTGATGCCGATGAGGAGGCCGGCCCGCTGCTGACCGAGGTGATCGCCGCCGCACAAGGCCTGCCCGCGGAGCAATGGCTGGCGCGCATCGCCCAGGCCAATGCGATCGGGCCGTTTGAGCGCTTCCTGATGCATGTGCGCGCCCATGTCATGGCCCGGGCGATGGACCCGCGCGGGCCGCACAGCCTGGAATGCTCGCTGGCCGATCCCATCGACGGTCTGATCGAGGCGGCGGAGGGGCTGGGGACAAACCTGGACGGGTTGGCCAAGCCCATGGCGGCGCTAGCACAGCGGCTGGAACGGCTGCTCGATGAGGAAAGCGAGACGCTGGAGACCGCCGCGCGCGGCCGGCTGGAGGCGGCGGCCCGGTCGCTCAGGTTGCGCGCGGACACGGTGATGGCCTGGCGCGCCATGCTGGACAGCATCGGCGGCGCGGTGCCACCGGATTTCGTCGACTGGTGCGCGGTCGATCGGGCCGCCGGTCGGGAGCGCGATGTCGGCATCCACCGTCATTGGGTTGATCCCACCCAGCCTTTCGCGCAGGCGGTGCTGGAGCCCGCTCATGGTGTGCTGATCACCTCTGCCACCCTGCGCGACGGTGCCGCTGAGGCGGAGGATTGGCGGGCTGCGGAGGTGCGCACCGGGGCGGCCCATCTGTTGCTGCCGGGCACGCGCCTGTCCGTGCCATCGCCGTTTGATTATGGCGCGCAGACCCGGGTGTTCGTCATCACCGATGTGGACAAGCGCTCGCTGACCCCGGTTGCCGGCGCCTACCGCGCGCTGATCGAGGCGGCCGGCGGCGGCACGCTTGGGCTGTTCACCGCGATCCGGCGGCTGCAGGCGGTCTATGCGACCTTGGCGCCGCAATTGGAGGCGCGCGGTCTGCCGCTTTATGCCCAGCATGTCGACCCGATGGACACCGGCACGCTGGTGGACATGTTCCGGGCGGAGGAGAGTGCCAGCCTGTTCGGCACCGACGCGGTGCGCGACGGCGTCGACGTGCCCGGCCGGTCGCTGCGCTTGCTGATCTTCGACCGGGTGCCCTGGCCGCGGCCGACGATCCTGCACCGCGCGCGCAAGGCAGCCTTCGGGCCCAAGACCTATGACGATCTGTTGGTGCGCCTGCGCCTGCGCCAGGCCTTCGGCCGCCTGGTGCGCCGCGCCGATGATAGGGGCGTGTTCGTCATGCTCGACAATCAGACCCCCACCCGCCTGCTCACCGGCCTGCCCGAGGGCGTGACGGTGGAGCGCATCGGCTTAGCCGAAGCCGTGCGTCGGACCGCGCAATTTCTTCACCGCCCCGAGGCTCCGGCACAAGGCGCCGACTGAGCAGCCCGGGCCCCTCCCTCTCCCGCGTCGCGGGAGAGGGAGGGGCCCGCTGCGCGCCACCGCACCGGGACGGAGAGGGTCTGGGGTCAGTCCCCACGCACCGGACCCAAAATCCACACCCCCAGCCCCACACACCCCCCCCCCAACAACAAAA
>JBHJGS010000063.1:0-13253 GCA_050331575.1 Rhodothalassiaceae bacterium
CCCGGGGGACGCCCCGATACCCCGCCGCGCGGGGGGGGGGTTGTGGTCCAGCCCCATCTCCCTATTGGGTTTGGGTTTTGGCTCTCCTACTCGGGCCGGCTCCCTGCGGTGGTTGTGGGGGTGGGGGGCGGGGGGCCAGGCGGTGAAACACGGGGCGCCGTGGGTCAGCATGGTGTTGTCCCTTGGGCCTGTTCCTGGGCGTTCCAGGCCTCGCAGCACGCTTTGGCCAGCGCGCGGACCCGGGCGATGAAGGCTTGCCGTTCCGTCACCGAAATCACCCCGCGCGCATCCAACAGATTGAAGGCGTGGCTGGCCTTGATGCACTGGTCATAGGCCGGCAGCGGCAAGTCAGCCGCGACCAGCATCTGGCATTCCGTCTCCGCATCCTTGAAATGCTGAAACAGCGTCTCGGTCGTTGCGTGGTCGAAATTATAAGCCGAGAACTGCTGCTCATTGGCCAGATAGACGTCACCATATGAGACGCCGGCCTCGTTGAAGGCGATATCATAGATGCTGTCGACGCCTTGGATATACATGACCAGGCGTTCCAGCCCATAGGTCAGCTCGCCGGACACCGGGTGGCAGTCAATGCCGCCGACCTGCTGGAAATAGGTGAACTGGCTGACCTCCATGCCGTCGCACCAGACCTCCCAGCCCAAGCCCCAGGCGCCCAGCGTCGGGCTCTCCCAATCATCCTCGACAAAGCGGATGTCGTGCACGGTCAGGTCGATGCCAATGGCGGCCAGAGAGCCCAGATAGAGATCCTGAAAGTCCGGCGGGCTGGGCTTCATGATCACCTGGAACTGATAATAATGCTGCAGCCGATTGGGATTTTCGCCATAGCGGCCGTCCGTGGGCCGACGGCATGGCTGGACATAGGCGGCGTTCCAGGGCTTCGGGCCCAGCGCGCGCAAGGTGGTGGCCCAATGAAAGGTGCCCGCGCCCATCTCCAGATCATAGGGCTGCAGGATCACGCACCCCTGCGCGCTCCAATAGCGCTGCAAGGTCAGGATCGTGTCTTGAAAGGATGGCGCGGCCATGCGGCAAACCGGTTGGACATATTTTGCGGAGGCGCAGCCATAGCGCCGGTGCTTGAACCACGCAAGCCGCCGGCAATTGGCTTGCGGCGCAGGCGCGCGGATGCTTGCGAAGCCGTCGTGCCGTCCTTACAACATAGGCCATGCACCATTTCGCCAATCCGCTGCGCTTCGCGCGCCTGGCTGACACGCTGTTGCCGTGGTTGACCGCGGCAACCCTGCTGGCCTTTGCCGTTGCGCTGCCTTGGGCGTTGATCTTTTCGCCGGAAGATTATCAGCAGGGCGATACCGTGCGGATCATGTATGTGCACGTGCCCTCGGCTTATCTCAGCTTGATGAGCTATATGGCCGTGGCCGTGTCTGGCGCGGTTTGGCTGATCTGGAAGCATCCGCTGGCGGATTTGGCCGCGCGCGCGGCCGCACCGATGGGCGCGGTGTTCACCGCGATGGCGCTGATCACCGGCGCGGTGTGGGGCAAGCCGATGTGGGGCACCTATTGGGCGTGGGACGCGCGCGTGACGTCCATGCTGGTGCTATTCTTCCTGTTTCTGGGATATATCCTGCTCAGAGCAATGATCGAGGATCCGGACAAGGCCGGGCGCGCCTCGGCCATTCTGGCGATTGTTGGCGTGATCAACATTCCGATCATCAAATTCTCCGTGGAATGGTGGACCACGCTGCACCAGCCCGCCAGCATGCGGCTGGACGGGATCCGCATGCATGACGCGTTCCTGGGCCCCTTGTTCACCATGCTGATTGCATTCACCTGTTATTTCATCACCATCTTATTGTGGCGTATCAAGGCGGAGATCGAGGCCAAGCGGCTTGATGGCTTCCGGCAGATCGAGGCGGCATGAACGAGTTCTTCCACATGGGCGGCTATGCCGCGTTCGTCTGGGGCGCCTATGGCGTCACCTTCACCGGCCTGATCGTCATGGCCGCTCTCAGCATCGCCCGGCATCGCCGGCTGCGCCGGCAGGCTGAGGCGTTGCGGGCGCAACTGGCCCAGGAGCAGACATTATGAGTCGATTGCGTGGCGCGCGCGCCCATAAGGCCAAGCAAAGGCGGCTGATCTACGGTGTGGTGGCAATTGCGGGCCTGGCCCTGGCCGGTACGTTCCTGGTCCTGGCCTTGGGCGAACGGGCGCTGTATTTCCG
Source organism: Rhodothalassiaceae bacterium (assembly GCA_050331575.1). Taxonomy (GTDB): domain Bacteria; phylum Pseudomonadota; class Alphaproteobacteria; order Sphingomonadales; family Rhodothalassiaceae; genus JBHJGS01. Next base: position 2,195 of record JBHJGS010000063.1, read on the forward strand.
CACGCCGGCCCAACTGATCGCCGAGCCGATCGAGCCCGGCCGGCCGTTCCGCCTGGGCGGCATGGTCGCTGACGGCAGCGTGCAGGCACTGGCCGACGCGGTTACCGTGTTTGCCGTGGAGGCCGGTGGGGCGCAGCAACCGGTGCGCTATCGCGGTGTGCTGCCGGACTTGTTCCGGGAAGGCCAGGGGGTCGTGGCCGAGGGCGCCCTGGATGAAACCGGGCTGTTCGTCGCCCGCCGCGTGCTCGCCAAGCATGACGAGAATTATATGCCGCCGGAACTGGCCGAGTCGATGAGGCAGGCCGCCGGGTCCCCTGACAGCGCGGAGGCCGGCTCCTGATGACCGCGGAACTGGGCCATCTGGCGCTCTGGCTGGCGCTGGGGCTGGCGCTGATCGCCGCCACGCTGCCCCACCGCGGTCTGGCCACCGGGGACAGCCGGCTGGTCGCCTTGCCCGTGCCGTTGACCGTGTTGCAGGCGATGCTGTGCAGCTTTGCGTTCGTCGTGCTGATCCTGGCGTTCTGGCGGTCGGACTTTTCGTTAGCGCTGGTTGCGGCAAACAGCCATTCCGACAAGCCCACGATCTTCAAGATTGCCGGCGCCTGGGGCAATCACGAAGGCTCGCTGTTGATGTGGCTGGTGATGCTGACGGGCTTCGGCGCGGCGGTGGCTTTGACAGCCCTTCCGGCGCGGTTCAAGGCGCGGGTCTTGTCGGTTCAGTCGCTGCTGACGCTGGGCTTTCTGGCGTTTCTGCTGCTGACATCGAACCCGTTTCTGCGCCTGGATCCGGCCCCACCGCAGGGCAATGGGCTGAACCCGTTGCTGCAGGATATCGGCTTGGCGCTGCATCCGCCGCTGCTGTATGTGGGCTATGTCGGCTTCTCGATCGCCTTTTCCTTTGCCGTGGCCGCCTTGATGGAAGGCGATCTGGGGCCGGCCTGGGCGCGCTATGTGCGGCCGTGGACGATCGCTGCCTGGGTGGCGCTGACCGGCGGCATCGCACTGGGCTCGGGCTGGGCCTATTATGAGCTGGGCTGGGGCGGCTGGTGGTTCTGGGACCCGGTGGAAAACGCCTCCTTCATGCCATGGCTGGCCGGCACCGCTTTGGTGCATTCCGTCATCGTGGTGGAAACCCGGGACAGTTTGAAGAGCTGGACCATCCTGCTGGCGGTCCTGACCTTCTCGCTGTCCATGCTGGGCACCTTCCTGGTGCGCTCCGGCGTCTTGACCTCGGTGCATGCCTTTGCCGTCGACCCGGAGCGGGGCATCTTCGTGCTCGGGCTTCTGGGCCTGTATGCCGGCGGCGCGCTGGCGCTTTATGCTTGGCGGGCACCGATGCTGGCGCCAGCCGGGCTGTTCCGCCCGGTCAGCCGCGAAGGCGGACTGGTGCTGAACAATCTGTTGCTGACCATTGCCGCGGGCATCGTGCTGATCGGCACGCTGTACCCGCTGATCCTGGATGCGGTGACCGGCGACAAGATCTCCGTCGGCGCGCCCTTCTTCAATATCATGACGCTGATCGTGGCGCCGTTGTTGATCCTGGGCATGGCGATCGGCCCGCGCCTGGCCTGGCGCCGTGGCAAGATCGGCCGCGCGGTCAAGGAGGTGCGGCTGGCGGGCATCGTCGGGCTTGTCGTGGCCTTAGCGGCGCTGGTGGCCAGCTCGGCGGATTGGGCACCGGCGCTGGGACTGGGATTGGGGGTCGGCCTGATCGTCGCGGTTATGCAGGATGTGTGGCAGCGCACCAAGGGGTTCAAGCGCGGCTTGCCGCTGCGCGGACTGTCGCTCAGCCTGGGCCATTTCGGCCTCGCCGTTGTGGTGCTCGGCATCGCCGGGTCCAGCGCGTTTACCGAGGAATATCTCGGGGTGCTCCAGCCTGGCGACCGCATCACGCTGGCCGGCTATGACTTTGAGTTTCAGGGCGTGCGGCCGGTTGCCGGCAAGAATTATGCGGCGATCGAAGGGCGCTTCCTGGTTGAACGCGGCGGCCGCACGGTCGCGCGCATGCACCCCCAAGCGCGGCATTACGGCACTCCGGTGATGGAGACCACCGAAGCCGCCATCCGACCGCTGCCGCATGCGGATCTGTATGCGGTGATGGGTGACCCAGGACCGGACGGCTGGGCCGTGCGCCTGTATGTCAAGCCGCTGCTGTCCTGGATCTGGGCCGGCGCGCTGATCATGGCGCTGTCGGGGATCCTGGCGATTGCGGCGCGCCGGCGCGCGCGGGCGGCCGCTGCTGCATCGCCCAAGCCGCGCCTGCAAGAACAACCCGCCTGAAGGGCCTGTTGATGAAGATAAGCTTTCTTGTTCCCGTGCTGATTACCGCTGCCTTGCTGGCGTTGTTGACCCGCAGCCTGTTTTTGGACCGGGCGGTCGGCGAAACGCCGATGGTTGGCCGGCCGGTGCCGGTGTTCGACCTGCCGCCGATCCAGGAGCAGGCCAAGGGCGTGTCCTCGCAGACCTTGGCGCAAGGCGAGCCGGTGCTGGTGAATTTCTTCGCCAGCTGGTGCGTGCCTTGCCGCGCCGAGCATGGCCAGTTGATGGCCATGGCCGAGGCCGGTGATCCGCCGATCTATGGCATCAACTATCTGGACAGCCGGGAGGATGGTCAGGCGTTTCTGGACGAGTTGGGCGATCCCTATGAAGCGGTGGGCTTTGATGCCCGCGGCCGGGTCGGCATCGACCTGGGCGTGCGTGGCGTGCCGGAAACCTTCGTGATCGACGGCAATGGCGTCATCGTCACCCGTCATCTGGGCCCGCTCACCCCGCAGATCGTCGCTGAGAAGATCCAGCCGGCGCTGGAGATGGCCCGGCGATGACACGGCTCATTCTCCTGCTTGTGCTGATGATCGGCAGCCCTGCCTGGGGCGTCGGCGTCGACCGCAACCCTTTGGACGATCCCGCCAAGGAGGCCGAGGCGCGGGCATTGATGCAGGAAATCCGCTGCGTGGTGTGTGAGGGCCAGTCGATCGCCGACAGCAATGCGGGACTGGCCGAGGAAATGCGCGCGCTGATCCGCGAACGCATCGGCGATGGCGAAGACCGCGGCGAGATCAAGGCCTATCTGGTCGCGCGCTATGGCGATGAGATCTTGCTGCGGCCGCGGGTGACCGCGCGCACCTGGGTCTTGTGGGCCCTGCCGCTGATCCTGCTGGCCGCGGCCCTGCCGCTGCTGGCCAAGCTGCGCCGGCCGCCGGCCCCGCCGCCCTTGAGCCCGGAGGACGAGGCCCGTGCCGAGGCACTGCTGGACGAGGTCTCGTCCCGGTCATGATCCTTGCCGCTCTCGGTTTCGCCGTGGTCCTTGTGGCCGCGACCTTTGTGTGGATCTGGCGCCCGCGGGCCGGCCAGTCCAGCGCGGCGATCGCGCGCGAGGAAGCGCGCCGTCAGCTTGCCGAGTTGGAGCAAGGCGGGGCCACTGCCGATCCGCAGGAACTGGCGCGCGCCCGCTCAGCGATCAAGCGCCGTCTGCTGCATGCCGCACAGGACAAGCCGATGCGGGCGAAGGCGCCGGTTGCCGGGGTTCTGGCCGCCGTGGCGCTGGTCGCTGGCGTCAGCATCGCCGGTTATTGGCAGTTCGGCCGCCCGCAGCTGAGCGACACCACCGCCGTGGCCAAGCCGCAAGGCGAGATGCCCCAGCTGTTGAAGGAACTGGAAAAGGAGCTGCAGGCCACGCCGTCCCGGCATGACGGCTGGGCGCTGCTGGGTCGCTCCGCAGCCGGGCTGGGCCAGTTTCAGCGCGCCGCCAACGCCTATGCGCGGGCGGCCCGCGCGCAACCCGACAATCCGGAATATTGGATCGCCTATGGCGTAATGCTGACCGAGGTGACCGAGGGGCTGGTGACCCCGGCAGCGGAGCTGGCCTTCAACCGGGCCGCCGAGATCGCGCCGGATCATCCCGGCGTGGCGTATTATCGCGGACTGGCGCTGGTGCAGAAGGGTGAGGTGGCGCAGGCGCTAGAGGTTTGGCGAGCCGCCGCGGACAGCCTGCCGTCGGGCTCGCCCCTGCGCCAGCCGCTCGACATCGCCATCGCCAATTTCGATCGCAATCAGGCGCGCCAGGAGATCGCCCAGATGCCGGCGGATGAGCAGATGGCCATGATCCGCTCCATGGTCGAGGGCCTGGCCGCGCGCCTGGAGGCGGAGCCGGACGATCCGGACGGCTGGCTCCGGCTCGCGCGCTCCTATGAGGTGCTGGGTCAGATGGACCAGGCGCTGGCGGCTTATCGTCGCGTGCTGCCGATGCTTGAGGGCGCGCGTGCACAATCGGTTGAGGCGCGTGTGGCGGACTTGGAAGCGACAACTAGTTTGGAGTAAATATAAGGTTAAGTGGCGGTGCGCTATGTCTCGACTCGGAGAACGGGCTGCAACCGCTGCGCCGGCGGCGCGTTCTGAACAGCGGCAAATGGGGGCGGCGCTTTGTCCGCCGGGGGCAGCGTCGCACAGTTTGTAGAGTAGGACTTTTATGGCCATCAGCCCTGATCGTGCGCCGTTGAGCGCGCTTCTCGCCCAGATCCTAGGCGGCAGGCGACCCCAGCCTCTGCCACCCTCGGACCGACCGTCCTTTCGTCCGGAACAGGAGGATCGGGGCCGGGGCAGCGCGGCGGGTTTCGGTACGCGCGGCCGCATCGGCCGTGACGATAGCGGTTTTTCGTCCGCTGCGGATGTGGAGGCCGCCAAAGCGCGCGTCCGCGCCATGGCACAGAATAATCTTTTCACACTCGATCCCATCGGAATGGATCGGTTCCGCCGCGACGCGGTGCTGCAACCCCTCGGTCAGATTATCGACATCCGGGTATGAGCGGGCTAAAGCTCAGGACGATAAGCAGGTGCTGAGCCCTAACATGCCCAACCCCGATTTCGAACTGACGGTCCCGAACGGTGATGATCGCACGCGCCGTGTCTGCACCACCTGCGGCTTCATCGACTATGTCAATCCGAAGATCGTGGTTGGAGCGGTGGCCGCGGCGTCGGACGGTCGCCTGGTTCTGTGCCGCCGTGCGATTGAACCGCGCAAGGGGTATTGGACCATCCCGGCAGGCTTTCTGGAGGAGGGCGAAAGCACCGAGGCCGGAGCAGCGCGCGAGGCCTATGAAGAGGCCCGCGCGCGCCTGGCGATCGACCAGTTGCTGGCGGTGTATTCCATCCCGCGTATCAGCCAGGTGCAGCTGATCTATCGGGCCAGCCTGACGGAGGATCATGTCGAAGCCGGGCCGGAGAGCGCTGATGTGGCGCTGGTCGCCTATGCCGATATCCCCTGGGCCGACCTGGCTTTCCCCTCGGTGCATTGGGCCCTTGAGCAATATCAGCAAGTCCGCGGCCAAGCCGCTTTCGCGCCGTTCGCCAACCCCCGTGGGGCATTGGGCGACCGGCTGCCGCAGGGGTTGTAAGCGTGTTGCTCGCGCTGCTGCTGGCCTTGCAACTCACCGGCTGCGATGAACCGGCGAGCTTTCAAGCGGATAATCGCTTGGAGCGGCTGGTCAATCCGCCGCGCCTTGTCCTGTCCGGCAATGTGGTGATCGCGCAGTGCGACCGGCGGATCGAAGCGGACCGGGTGATCGCGCATCTGGATGGGCAAACGTTGATCCGCGCGGACATTCCGGACCGGCCGGTGCTGCGGGTCGCTGAGCAAACGCTTCGGGCGGCTTGGGCGGTGGTGGACTTTCAGCGCGGCCTGGCCACGCTCGGCGGCGGCGTGAGCGTGTTGGCGGACGGCTCGGAACTGACCTGCGATCTGGTCGAACTGGTGTTCCAGGAGCGAGCGGCACGCTGCCTGGCCCTGACCGACCCGAAGGTGCGCGGGCGCATCGCGCCATAGTGGGGTGCCGGGCCCCTATTGCAGGGTGAGCACGGTGACCTCGCCGTCGGCGCGGCCGTCATGGCCGGCAAAGATGACACGGCGCGGAAAGCCTTTGACCTTGACAAAATACGAGTCCTCCGGGCCCAGCCGGTTCTGGACCGACCAGATCTCGAACGCCTCGCCGCCCAATTCGGCTTGAATGCCTTTGCTGGCATAGTTCAGCACGGTGCGTTCGGGTAGCTGGCCCTTCGCTCCCACCGCATGCTGCTCGATGGCGACATCCTCGCCGCTAATGCCCAGCATGGCGCCGTCCCAATGGCCGTGTGCGGGGCCGATTTCCAGCCATTGGCCAATCGCTGCATGGGCGATCACGTCCAGCCGATGGTCGCGTTGCACGGGGCCGCCGGGGGCAAAGGCCAGCGCCACCAATTTGGCGGCCCAGGCCGGCTGGCTGGCATCGAGGATTTCGGCCTGTTGCATCAGGGTCGGCAGGCCCTCGCGCGGCGGCACTCCGTCCAGACCGAGCAACACGACCTTCAATTGCGGCCGACCGGCCAGGGCGCGCGCCAAGGTCAGGGACAGGCCGTAGCGCACTGTCGGGCTGTCGAAATCCCGCACGCGCCCGGCCACGCCCAAGATATCGGGCGCCGCGTCTCCGGCCAATTGTTCGGCCAGGTCGGACCAGGCGACCTTGTCCAGGTCATCGGCCCAGGGCGCCCCGGACACGGCCAGGCCGACCTGACCCATCGCCTGCACCGTGGCTTGCGGCTGCGGCGCAGCCTCGCCCGCCGGCACCCAGCACAACCAAACCGTTTTCGCTGCCATGGCCCCCTCCCGCTCTTTGCATGCTGTCCAAGCCTAGAGCAACATCTGACCGATGGGAATCGCTGTGCGAGACCAATCGGCCGGAAAATGCCCTGGAAGAACCCAGCGGCAAGCAAAGGTCGTCAGCGCAAAACCCGCGGTCTGCCCAAAAAAAACGGCGCCTAAGAAGGCGCCGCCAAGGTGCTCAGGCGATACGTTTAGGAGACGCTTAGGCGTCCCAATCATCGGAACCGGCGGTGCCGGCGACTTCGTGCGTCCAATCGATCTTCTTGTAGGAGAAGGACACGTCTTCGTGGTGGGTGAATTCCTTGAAGTTGGCGTCCTTGGTGTTGGGCATCCAGGTCTTGATGTCGGTGATCGTGGCGTTTTGCAGGGTAATAGTGAAATAATGCTCCTGCTCACCGCTGGACGAGGTGCGATACGCCATGATTTCGACCTTGCTGATCTGCTCGCCGGTCGCCAGCGCCTGGTAGAGCATCGGCGAGGACTTGTCGAACATCTTGGTGATCTTCAGAGCTTCGTGGACACGCTGGCCGGAGGGCTGGCCCGACTGCGGGTCGGTCGGCACGAACACGTGGCCGTCCAGGGCGATGACCGTGATTTCGTCTTCGTGGCTGGACTGGCTCAGGGTGCCGATGCTGTCGGCGCTGGAGGCGCCGGTGTGCATCGCGCCTTGCGTGGCCCCTTCAACGGTCATGTACATTTGAGTCGGCATGGCTTGGTCCTTTCTGCTGGCAGCATCGTCAGGGATGCCTGCCTCTAAGCAGATCTCGTGCCAGACTCGCGCCGATCGAACTAAGTCGCTGACATGCATAGGAAAACCGGTGTGAAGCCTGATCCGCCCTCAGGTCAGCCAGCGGCGGACCGGTCGACCTGTGCAGAATGTCGCACAGTCTTGGCCGCCCGGCTGTGCGGATCTTCGCACAGCCGCTTAAGTCACCGCTGGCACCGCCCGCAATAAAAGCTTGACCGGTTGGACTGGACGATGCGGCGCACCGGACTGCCACAGCGCCGGCACGCCTCGCCGGCGCGGCCATAAACCTGAAAGGCGTGCTGGAAATATCCCAATGTGCCGTCCACCTGGGCGTAATCGCGCAGGGACGATCCGCCTTGGGCGATGGCATCTTCCAAGGTTTGCTTGATTGCCGGATAAAGCCGCGCGGCCCGCCGGCCGGGCACGGTGCCGGCCGGGCGCTTCGGCGAGAGACCGGCACGGAAAAGCGCCTCGCACACATAGATATTGCCCAAGCCGGCGACCAGCGTCTGATCCAATAGCGCCGCCTTGATCGCGGTGACGCGGCCGCGCAAGCCGGCTTCCAAGTGCGCCAGGGTGAACGCCGGGCCGAGCGGCTCTGGGCCTAACCGGTCGAGCAGGGCATGGCCGCCGTCTGGGCGCAGAAAGTCGGCGATCCCGAAGCGCCGCGGATCACGGAATGCCAGACGCACACCGGCACCCGTGTCGAACAGCAGATGATCATGCCGCGCCGGCGCTGCTTGTTGCGGCTGAATCAGAATGCGCCCGGACATGCCCAGGTGCAGAAGCAGGATCGGCCCACTGGTGTGCATGAGAAGATATTTGCTGCGACGCTGCAAACGGATGACCTGATGGCCGGTCAGCCGCTGCGCGAAATCCACCGGCAGGGGGAACCGCAGATCGGGCCGCCGCGCCACCACGCGGATCAGCGTGCGGCCCACAAGCAGCGGCTCAAGGCCGCGGCGGACAGTCTCTACTTCAGGCAGTTCGGGCATTTGCAGTCTGGGCCGCATCCGTTAAGGTCCGCGCTCTTCATCCTGAGCGCCGGGCCGCTATGTCAAGCAAACAGACCGTGGATTTTGGCTACACCGAGGTGAGCGACCGGGAGAAACCCCGCCTGGTCGGCAGCGTCTTTTCCTCGGTGGCGCGCCGGTACGACCTGATGAACGACGTCATGTCCGGCGGCCTGCATCGGCTGTGGAAGGATGCGATGATCGACTGGGTGCGGCCGCGCGCGGGAGAGCGCATCCTCGATGTTGCCGGCGGCACGGGCGATATTGCCTTTCGCATGGCGCGCGCCAGCGGCTTCGGGGCCGATATTCTGGTCAGTGACATCAATGAGGATATGCTGAGCGAGGGCCGGCGGCGCGCGCACCACCGACGCGTGCCCAATCTGCGCTGGTGCCTTGCCGATGCGGAGGCCCTGCCGCTGCCGGATCGCAGTTTGGACGCCTATACGATCGCCTTTGGCATCCGCAATGTGACGCACCGTGAGCGCGCGCTGGCGGAGGCGCACCGCGTGCTCCGGCCGGGCGGCCGGTTCGTCTGCATGGAGTTTTCGCGACCGGCCGTGCCGGCGCTGGACCGGCTTTATGACCTGTATTCCTTCCGCTTGATCCCGTTTCTGGGGCGCTGGGTCGCCGGCGACGCTGAGAGCTACCGCTATCTGGTCGAGAGCATTCGACGCTTTCCCGATCCCGACAGCTTCAGCGGCATGATCCGGGCCGCCGGGCTGTCGCGGGTGCGCGTGCGCTGTATGACCGGCGGCATCGTTGCCCTCCACGCCGCGCGCCGCCTTTAATCCGGCCAGCAAGGGCAGGCGGCATGAGCCAGGTCTTCGACATGACGATGCTCGGCGGCGGCGTGCATCTTTGGCGCTTGGTCCGGGTGCTGCGGGTGTTGAAGCGCTTCGATGCCTGGTTCGCCGTCCGGCGGCTTGGCCCGCACCCGTGGTTCATCCGCCTCGGCTTGTGGGTGGCGACATTCGGCGTGGTCCGCAAGCGCCGCCTGCCGGACCGGCAGGGCGAACGGTTGGCAGCGGCCCTGGCGCATCTGGGGCCGGCCTTCGTCAAGCTGGGTCAGATGCTGGCCACACGGGCGGATCTGGTCGGGCCTGATCTGGCCGCAGACCTGCGCCGTCTGCAAGATCGCATGGACCCGTTTTCCGCCGACCAGGCGCGCGCCGCGGTGGAGGAAACGCTGGGCCGGCCGATCGCGCAGATGTTCACACGCTTCGACGATCGGCCGATCGCGGCGGCCTCGATCGCCCAGGTGCACAAGGCCATCACGGTGGACGGCCAGACCGTGGCCTGCAAGGTGTTGCGGCCCGATGTGGAGCAGCGCTTTTATCGCGACTTGCGCGCCTTTGCCTGGGTCGCCCGTCTGGCGGAACTGGTTGCCACCGAAGCCCGGCGCCTGCGTGCGCAGGCCGTTGTGCGCACGCTGGCACAAAGCGTTGCGCGGGAACTGGATCTGCGGCTGGAGGCTGCCGCGGCCTCGGAACTGGCCGACAATATGGCCGGCGAGCCCGGCTACCGCTTGCCCCAGGTTCTGTGGACCCTAACCGGCCGGCGGGTCTTGACCATGGAATGGATCGACGGCGTGCCGCTGGCCGACACCGAGTCGGTCAAGGCAGCCGGTCATGACCTGCGGCACCTGGCCGAGCGCGTGGTGCAGACCTTCTTGAAGCAGGCCATGCGCGACGGCTTCTTCCATGCCGACCTGCACCAGGGGAATTTTTTCGTTGAAGCCGATGGTACCCTGGTGGCCCTGGACTTCGGCATCATGGGACGCCTTGACCGCGCCTCGGCGATCTATCTGGCAGAAATCCTATGGGCGTTCCAGCAGCGGGATTATCGCCGGGCGGCCCGCGCGCATTTTCGTGCTGGCTATGTGCCGCCGGACAAGTCAGAGGCGGAGTTCGCCCAGGCCCTGCGCGCCATCGCTGAGCCGGTGCACGACCGACCGGTCTCTGAAATCTCCGCCGGAGACCTTCTGGGTCAATTGTTCGCGACCACGGCTGCTTTTGACATGCATACCCGGCCCGAACTGATCTTGTTGCAGCGGTCTATGGTGATGGTGGAGGGCTTGGCTGCTGCATTGGAACCCAGCGTCAATATGTGGGCGGCGTCCCGCCCGGTGATCGAGGCGTGGACGCGCGAACGGCTGAGCCTTGAGGTGCAAGCCGCCGATGCCCTCCTTGATGCTGCCCGGTTTGCCGGCCGCATGCCCGGCCTGATCGCGGCGGCGGAGCAGGCGATCTATCGCCTCGCCCAAGCGCCGGCTGGCGAGGCACCGCAGCCGGCGCCGGCGCCCGCGCCGTCGGTGTTTTGGCCCGTCACGGCGGCTGTGTTCGCCGGCCTATCACTGGGGCTTCTTATTGCACTAATTTCGTAGCGATCCGTCGGTATCCGATTAAAACTGCGCACAAACCTTTACGCCTTTACAAGGCTTTCGGGGCAGGGTTTTAGGACGGATAAGGATCAGGCCATGCCCTCAGTTCAATCTTTTCAGACGTCGCCAGAGGCGGCCGGGTGGCGAGACTTCGCAACGTCCGCACAGCACCCTGAAAACGATCCCTTGGCAACATTATTGGATAATCTGCCGTCTCTGCTGGCGGTCCTGGATGCACGCGGTCTGCTGCTGAAGGCGAATGACACGTGGCTGGCCTTCGCGCGGGA
>JBHJGS010000064.1:0-22836 GCA_050331575.1 Rhodothalassiaceae bacterium
TCGACCCGATCTGGTGGGCGGGGCCCCACCACCGACCCACGTTCGACCAACCCTTACTTCAAAAGTGAACGTGGCTCGGACTTCGCCAAAACTCAGCCGTCACAAGACCTTGTGGCTGCGTGAGCTAAAGCGATAGTGCCCTCGGACATCACCGATCTGAAGCGGGCGCAAACGGCGCAAAAGCTACTGATGGACGAACTGAACCACCGGGTGAAGAATATGCTGGCGGTGGTCCAGGCGATCAGCCGGCAGACCAAGCGCGCGCATGCCGATCCGGAGTCGTTCTACGAGGCCCTGGAACAAAGGCTGATGGCGCTCAGTGCGGCGCACAATCTGCTGACCCGAACGAATTGGGAAGGCACCACCTTGTCGGATTTGGCGAAAAGCCTGATCTCGACTTTCGGTTTGGACGAAAAACGCCTGGTTCTGGAAGGTCCATCCGTGGCCTTGTCACCAAATGCGGCGATTTCCTTGTGCTTAGCATTCCACGAACTCGCCACAAATGCTATGAAATATGGGCCGTGGTCGGGCGACAGAGGGACGGTCACCTTGACGTGGCAGGCTTTGCCGAAGATGGAGCCGCCACAATTGGTGATCTTGTGGGTCGAACGCGGCGGGCCGAAGGTGAACGAACCAAAGAAAAAGGGGTTCGGCACGCAATTGCTGGAACGAACGGTTGGGCCGGAGTTCGGTGGCGCGGTGGATCTGGACTTTGCCGAGCGCGGCCTGACCTGCCGAATGGAGCTGACATTGAATGACAAGATCAGGCTGGGATGAGGTCATGAGCATGGCCGTCCTGATCATCGAAGATGAAGCAATGATCGCTAGACTGGTGGCAGACTTTCTGGAAGATCTCGGCCACCAGGTACACGGCATGGCCGCCAGCGTGGAGGAAGCGCTGGCTGTCTTGGCACCGGATAAACCCAAGCCGGACGTGGCGATCCTGGACCTCAATCTGGGCGGGGAGCCCGCCGATCCGGTGGCGCACCGCCTGCGGGAGGTGGAGATCCCGTTCCTCATCGCCACCGGCTATGGCGAGGACCGGCTGGACCGCAGCGGTCTGCACGAACCCGCGATCTACAAGCCCTACAGCCAAGCGGCCCTCGGCCGTGCGCTGGCGGATCTGAATAGCCGCTCCCCGGCGGCCTAATCTCCCCCTGTCCTGCTGACCATACCGGCAGAGCCGCGCCTGTCTTGGGGCTTCGACACCGGCCCGGCTCCGACCAGGCGGCCCGGCCAAAAACTATACCGTGTTCAAATCAATAATGACAGTTTCATTGCGGATATATTACATTTTGGAGGCATATTTGTTACAATCTGGTTCGAAGCGGGGCCCCAAACCCGCCGAACTGGTCAAATCGGGAGACAGAAAAATGACACATATCCGTTCGACCCGCCGCAAAATCACGCTGGCCGCTGCCACTATCTTGGCAGTGGCCGGGTTCGCAGCGCAGGCTGACGAATTTCACTTTTCCTTCGATGACAAGGCGCTGACGCGGCCGGACGAAACCATTGCCCTGCTGCATCGGCTGGACCGCGCCATCGACAATGCCTGCGACTTGCGCGCGCGCTCGTCCCACACGGTGCGCGAGGCGGAAGCGGCGTGCCGGGTTAAGCTGACACGCATGGCCGCGGCCAAGCTGATGCAGTCTTGCTCTGCCATTGCCGGGTGCAAGGAAGACGGTCTCATCGGCGCTTATCTGCGCGCCGCTCAGCGTCAGACCGGCTAGGGCATTATCGGATCAATCGCGATCGCGCGTGATCGGATCAACAGGCCCGCCGTCGATGAGGCGCGCAACTTGCCCTAACCCGCCGGCATCAGCATGGCAGCGGCGATGAGGGCGACAATGATCGTGCCCTGGATCGCTAACCGGGCGCGCCCGCGGGCGGGGATCGGCGGCGCCGCGGCGATGGAAATGGCCAGGGCAAGGCCCAGACCAACCGCGCGGCCGGGCGTCAGCACCGCAATCGCCGCGATCAAGCCGGTCAAGGCGATCAGGGCGAACTGGGCGGCGAGCGCGTCGACCGCCTCGCCGCGCACGCCGCAGCCCCAGCCCAGGCCCAGAAGCGCCGCCAGTAACGTCAGCGCGTGAACGGCGGTGCGGCTGGGATATAGCCCGGCGACCAGACCCACCGCCAGTGTCATCCCCAACAGCGCCACCAGCCGATCGCGCCCGCCGGTCCCCTCGGCGCTGAAACGGCCGGTGGTGGCCAGGGCAAACAGCGTCAGCAGCAGCCACACGAATGGGGTGCGCGGCTGGTCTGGCCGGAAACTCGGCGCCGCCACACCGGCCGCCGTGCCCAGCAGCAATATCGCCACCAGGGCCCACCGCGCCAGCGGGCCCAAGCGCGGCGCCAGGAACGCCAGCGCCAGCGCGTCGACCGCCAGGAGCCAGGGTAAACGGCCCAATGGTCCCACCGCCGGCCAAGCGGGAAAGATCGGCCAGCGCGTGAGCAGCAGGCCGGCGATGACCGCGGCCGCCAGCGCCACGATCTGTCGGCTGATCGACGGGCCGCGCCAACTGGCCAGAAAGGCGGCGATGGCGAGGGGCATCCAAAACGCGGGCATGGCACCCGCGGTGAACAAATAGCCAAAGGACACGGCAGGGACGATCCCGGAGGCGGCGAGAGGAGAGATGAGCAGCACACGGCCCTGCCCTGCCTAGCCCAAGGCACCGGCCACCGGCAAGGCAGCCGGAAAGACGGGTTATTCCGCGGCGCGCAATTGCGGCTCGGCCGCAGCGGGTGTCGGCTTTTGCTCCACCTGTAGCGGCCTGCGCCGCATGGCAATCTTGAACGCCGCCGGAGCGAAATAGAAGGACACGATCATCGACAAAAAGGTGCCGCCGGCAATCGAGACCGCGAACGGGACCCAGAAGTCTGAGCCGGCGATGATCAGCGGCATGAAGCCGCCCACCGTGGTCAGCGTGGTCGAACCGATATGCCGGCCGCAGCTCATCACGCCGTGGACGATGGCCTCATCCTCGCCGCGCCGGGCGGCTGGATCCATCTTCAACTCCGTCAGGATCACGATGGCGGCGTTGATCGCCAACCCGATCAGGCCCATGACCCCGACAATGACCACGAAGCCCAAGGGATACTGCCCGACCCACAGCGCGAACAGGCCCAGACCAGCCGCCTGAATGGCGGAGAAGAAGGTGATCGCGGCGAGGCGGAAGGAATTGAAGGTGAGCACGATGGCGATGATCATCAGCACCACCAGCACGCCTGCCTGGGCCATCAGCTTGGACACCGCCTCGTTGCGCTCGGCGCTTTCCCCGCCGATTTCAAGCCGGTGGCCGGGCGGCAGGCTGGCTTGCAATTCCTCCAGGCGCGGCTGGATCAGCGCCAAAGCGGTTTCCGGCAGAACCCCGGCGGCGGTGAAACCCTGGACCGCATTCATCCGCTCGCCATCCTCGCGCGGGATCGAGCCGATCGACGGTTTCAGGTCGACGCGTGCCACAGCGGTCAGCGGCACACCGAGAAACCCGCCATCCTCGGACCGCGCCGGGGCGGGAAGGATCAGCTCCACGCCGCGCAGCGCACGGACGCTGGAACGCTGCTCATCGCCCAAACGGATCCGCACGGGCACTTCCTCTGTAGCCTCCAGCACGGTGCCGCCAATCTGGCCGTCGATTGCCGCCTGCAATTGATCGGCGACTTGGCGCAGATCCAGACCGATGGTGGCGATCACCGGTTCAGAGGCGCGCACCACCAGCTCCGGCCGGCCGACCCGAAGCGTTTGCCGAACATGGGCGACATAGCCGGTCGACATCAGGATCTGCTGGGCCTTGTCACCGGTTTCGCGCAGCACCTCCAGATCCGGGCCGACCACCTTCAGCTCCAAAGGCGCATCATAGGGCGGACCCTGTTCTAAGGTGCGCACCAGGATCCGGGCTTGGGGGAATTGCTCGTCGAGCAGGCGCTGCAGCCGCGGGACGGCCCGCTGCACGCCTTTCAGCGACTGCGCCGTGATCATGCCTTGCGCATAGCTGGCGACCCCGTCGCGATTACCGGTCAGATTGTAGTAGAAGCGCGGCGCACTTTCGCCGACGAACCATTGCGCCGACACGATCTCCGGCTGAGACAGTACGACCTCATCGACCGCGCGGACCAGGGCGCGGGTTTCCTCCACCACCGCCAGATTGGGCAGTTCGATCTCGATATTGAATTGGTCACGATCGCTGGGTGGAAAGAATTGTTCGGTCAACGTGGAGGCCAGAATAAAGCCGCCCAGGGGCAGGATGCCGACGGTGGCTATGGTCAGCCACGGCCGTGCGATCGCCCGGCTCAGCGTCCAGCGAAACGCATTGGCTATGCCGCGGCCCTCGATGCCTTCTTTCCACCAGCGCCGCGGCTGGCGCTGCGCTGCCCCGGCGGCGCGCTCCTTCTTGGGTCGGCCGAGCACGCGGCCGGCCAGCGCGGAAATAATCGTGAAGGAAATGATGTAACTGGCAATCAGCGATGCGATCACCGAGGCGGAAATGCCGCCGACGAATTCACCGGCATTGCCGGGCATCAGCAGGATCGGCATGAACGCGATCACCGTGGTGATGGTCGACCCCATCAGCGGCAACCACAGTTTCTGGATGGTGTTGGCAACCGCGGCGCTGCGCTTCTCGCCGTTGAGCAGCCGGGTCTGGATTTCGTCCGTCAGAACGATGGCATTGTCGACCATGATGCCCAGGCCGACGATCATGCCGGTCACCACCATCTGCTGGATCTGATAGCCCAGTGCGTTCAGAATCGCCAAGGCTGTCAGGGCGGCCAGCGGCAGCACCGAGCCGGAGATGAACGCCGCCTTCCAACCAAGCGTCACCAGCAAGACCAGGATCACCACCAACGCGCCGACGATGAGATTGCCCATCAATTCGTTCAGCCGCGTTTCGGTATAAGCCGCCTGCTCGAAGATGATGTCCGCGGAGACGCTGGCGGGCATCAGCTCGCGATAGTCCGCCACCACCTGCTCAACCCTGGCGGTCCATTCATCGACCCGGGCCGACTGCAGCATCCGGGCGCCCAGCACCACCGCCGGCGTGCGATCGATCAGGGCGAAGCTGTCGGCGGGCTTGCGAAAGCCACGAGTGACCTCCGCCACGTCGCCAATGCGGGTCAACCCGGTTTGCTGATTGACGCTGACCGGCACATTGCGGATGCGCTGCAGCGTATCGAACTCCCCATGCACGCTGACCACGAACCGGTTGCCGGTGCTGTTCAGAAAGCCCGCCGGCCCCTTGGCGTCGGCCTGGAACAAGCGCCGGGCGACCTGCTGCGGCGTCAGCCCGAGCACCGCCAGCTCGTCATCATCCAGCGCCACCGTGATTTCCTCGGTGGGAAGGCCGAAAATGCGCGTGAAGTCCGTGCCAAGCACATTCTTGATGCGGACTTCCAATTCCTCCAGATGGCGACCAAGGATGCCGTAATTGACCGGGGCGTCGCTGTTCCACTTCAGCGCCACCAAAACGGTCATGGCATAGAAGAGATCATCGTCGAACCGCGGAGCCATCGCCGCCTCGGGCAAGTCGGTCAGTTCCGCCAACTTGTCGCGCAGCCGCGCATTCACCGCGTCAGCATCAAGCACCTCGTCCTTCAATTCGATAATCACAACGGAAATGCCCGGCCGGGAGGTGGAGCGCACCTCCTTGACCTCTGCCACTTCGCGCAGCTTGTTCTCGATCGGCTCGGACACCAGCGCCTCGACGCGTTCGGCCGACGCGCCGGGAAACCGCGTGATCACGAAATTCACGCGCCCCTTTAAATGCGGATCCTCCAGGCGCGGCATGGTCTGCAACGCAGCCAAGCCCGCGGTGGTAATGAACACCAGGATCAGAATGATCAGGCGCGGATAGTTGTACAGGCTGCGCATGCCGGCCTAACCTTCCGCTCCGGTCATCGCGCGCACAAGCTTGCCCGGGGCCACTTTGCCGACCCCGGCGGAAACGATGAGCGCGCGGTCATCGACACTGCCGGTCACGAACGCGCGATCTTCCTCCGCATAGAGGATCTGCACATTCTCAATGACGACGCGATGCAAGCCATTTTGCGCCGGTTCCAGCCGGTACACGCGCCACAAGCCGCGAATATCCGCGCTCAAGGCGCGGACCGGCACCCAAAAGCCGTCCTGGCCGACTTGATCGGTCATGGTCAGGGTGATGATTTCACCATCGGTCACCGGAATGCGCTCACTTTTGCCCAGCGCCAGAGTGGCCAGCACGGTTCGGGTCTCGCCGCGGATGCCGGGGGTCACGGTGACCAGGCGTGCCGGGATCAAATTGCCGCGCGGCCCGTGCACCTTATAGGCCGCGCCTGCCTTCAGCCGCCGCCCAAATGCAAAGGGCAGACCGACCCGCGCCTCCAAATGGCCGTCTTCCAGCACTTGCAGCACCGCCTGGCCCGGCGTGACCACGGTGCCTTCGTCCAACAGCCGCTGTTGCACGCTGCCATCGAAGGGCGCGCTCAATTCCGTCTGGTCGATCTCGACATCAATGGCGGCAATCGCTGCATCCACGCGAGCCAAGCTGGCCTCCAGCGCTGCCACCCGTGCCTCGTCCTCATCCAGCCGCTGCTGTGACTGATGACCTTGGGCTACCAGATCGGCAGTGCGCGCGCGGGTTTGCCGCGCCAGCGTCAAATTTGCCTCCACCTCCTTGCGCTCGGCGCGCAATCGAGCACGTTCGGCGCGCTGACGCACGCTTTCCAGCCGCGCCAGGATCTCGCCCCGGCGCACCTGCGAGCCATCATCGACCAGGATTTCGGCGATTTCGCCGCCGCGGTCGAACCCCAGATCGGCGGTGCGCCGCGCGCTGACCCGGCCTGTAAAGGATCGTTCTACTGTGTAGAAGGATTGGTGGGTGATCCGCTGCGCGGCCACCGGCAGCGGCTGTTCCTCCGCTGACGGGGCCGTCTGCGACCGGGCCCGGCCGCCGGCCAGCCATCCGGTCGCCGCCGCAGCGGCCAGGAACAGAAGGGCCAATTTCAGGCTTTTCGATTTCGCGCGCATCGCTGTCATGTCCCGGGCTCTTGGGGCCGTCTTGCCGTCCGCTGCAGCGGCGCACCATGTTCGGTGTCTTGTCCGACGCGGGCTGGCGCCTTTGTCTGGACACTAACCAAACTAGACGGTATGGTCCAGTTTAAATTTTCAGCCCCCGAAGCGGGGTGCGCAATGGGGAAGATCGTGGCCAACAGTGCTCCAGCCGTGCGCGCGCGTCCGCGCAGTGCCGACAAACGCAAAGCCATCATAGACGCCGCCGGTGAATTATTTCTCACCCGCGGCTTCAGCGGCACCAGCATGGACGAAGTGGCACGCGCCGCCAGCGTGTCCAAGCAAACCGTCTACAGCCATTTCCACAATAAGGAGCGGCTGTATGCCGCGTGCATCCGCAGGGTTTGCAACGACTATTTTCCCGACGCCGTCAGCATTGCGCCGGACGCGGACATCGCCACGCGCTTGAGCCTGATCGGCACGCACTTCGTGCGGCTGATCGTGTCCGAACCGGCGGTCAATATGTTCCGCACCCTGGTCGCGCAGGCCGCCGAAGGACCTGAGATGGCGGAATTGTTTTACGAGACCGGCCCGGCTGCGCTGAAACGCGAGATCGAAGCGGTTTTAGCCTGCGCCATCGCGCGGGGCGAATTGAAGCCGTGCGACACGGACAAGGCGTGCGGCCATTTTGCCGCCCTGTTGAAGGGCGAGATGCATTTTCGCTTGAGCCTAGGATTGCCGATGGCGGTCAGCGAGTCTGACATCGACGCCCATGTTGCCGACTGCGTGGCGGTGTTTCTTGCCGCCTACGCCTCCGGCTCGACCGCCAGCGACGGTTCAATCAGCGGAAATCGCGAATAGTTTCGGTTGGCTTCGTCACCGCTCAAGCCGTCCGGCAGCGATTTCACCAGGGCCTTGCTATCCGGACCCGCAGCCTCGTCAAAGACGAATTCCTTTTCATTGCCGCTGCACGCGGTGATCAGCAACACCAATGGCAAACACACAGCAAGGGCGCGCATGTCATCCCTCTCATACAATAGTCCCAACTGGGGCACCAGCCCGTCTATTGCACATCCCAAAGGCCGACGCTACATGAAGCTCGGCGGCAGACGGTCGGGCGGCCGCTGTACGGACCGCCGGTCCGGCAGAGGAAAGTCCGGGCTCCACGGAAACACGGTGCCGGATAATGTCCGGCGAGGGCAACCTCAGGGAAAGTGCCACAGAAAGCAAACCGCCGCCCGTTTGGGCGGTAAGGGTGAAAGGGTGCGGTAAGGGCGCACCGCCGCCGCAGCAATGCGGCCGGGCATGGTAAACCCCACCGGGAGCAAGACCGCAAAGGAGCAGCATTGGGGCCCTGAACGGGCTGGCCTGTCCGGTTTCCGGGACGCTGCTCGGGTAGGTCGCAGCGAGGGGGCCGGCAACGGTCCTCCCAGATGAATGGTCGCCGCCCGGGGCTTGCCGCTTCGGGAACAGAACCCGGCTTACAGACCGTCTGCCGTCGCAAGATCCCGGCGGGATCTCAGAGCACTTCGAACAGCCCGGCTGCCCCCTGCCCGCCGCCGACGCACATGGTGACGACGACATATTTGGCCCCCCGGCGTTTGCCCTCGATCAGGATATGGCCGGTCATCCGCGCGCCGGACATGCCATAGGGGTGGCCGATGGAGATGGCGCCGCCATTGACATTATATTTGGCATTGTCGATGCCGAGCCGGTCCCGGCAATACAGCGCCTGCACCGCAAACGCCTCATTCAGTTCCCAAACGTCGATATCGTCGATTTTCAGGCCGAAGCGGTCGAGCAGCTTGGGCACGGCGAACACCGGGCCGATGCCCATCTCGTCCGGTTCGCAGCCCGCCACCGCCATGCCCAGATAGCGGCCCAGCGGCTGCAGCCCGCGCCGCGCCGCCTCATCCTCGTGCATCACCACCACCGCGGCAGCGCCGTCGGACAGCTGGCTGGCATTGCCGGCGGTGATCACGCCGGCGGGGCCCTTCACCGGCTTCAGGCCCGCCAGCGCCTCCCGTGTCGTCTCCGGCCGGTTGCCCTCGTCCTTGTCCAGGGTCACCTCGTGCTGGCTGATCTCCCCGGTTTCCTTGTTCTTCGTGGCCATCACCGAGGGCAATGGCACGATCTCGTCGTCGAACTTGCCGGCCGCCTGTGCAGCAGCAACCCGCTGCTGGGACTGCAGGGCATAATCGTCCTGCGCGTCCCGCGGCACCTCGTAGCGCTTGGCCACCACCTCAGCGGTATCGATCATCGGCAGATAGGCCGCCGGGTGCATCTCGATCAACGAGCGGTCGACCTCGATGCGGTATTTGTCGGTCTGCACCATGGAGATGCTGTCAACCCCGCCGGCCACGCACGGGCCCATCCGGTCGGTCACGATCTGCTTGGCCGCCGTGGCGATGCTCATCAGACCGGATGCGCACTGCCGATCCATGCTCTGACCAGCGACCTCCGGCGGCAGACCCGCACGCAACGCCGCCAGCCGGCCGATATTGAAGGCCTGCACGCCCTGGGGCAGCGCCGTGCCCAGGACCACATCGTCGATCTCGCCCGGCTCCAACCCCGCGCGCGCCACCGCATGAGTGATGACATGACCGGCCAGTGTCGGCGACGGGGTCTGGTTGAAGGCGCCGCGATAGGCCTTGCCGATGGGCGTGCGGGCGGCGGAGACGATGACGGCGGCGGTCATGGGGCGGTTCCTTTCAGGCTAACCAGGGCTGGTCCCGCAGTTATGGCACCAGCAGCACCGGGCAAGAGGCGGTGTGCGCCAGCGCATTGGAGACGCTGCCGACCAGCATGTCGGCGATGTTGGAGCGCCCCTTGCGGCCCAGGATCAGCATATCCACGCCGCGCTCCTCGATGAGCTCCTTGATCACGCGGGACGGATGGCCCCAGCTGTGATGCTCCTGAAACGCCACGCTGGCGCCCCGGCATTTGGTCATGGCCGGCTGCAGGATCTCATCATAGGCGCGCATCTCCTCTTCCTTCTTTTCCAGCGGCCGGGCATAGGCTGCCTCCACGCCGATCGGCACATAGCCCGACCAGGGGATGACATGGGACAAAAGCAGCGTCGCCCCCCGGTCCTGGGCCAGCGTGATGGCGTGATCCAGCGCCCGTTCCGAGGCGGCACTGCCGTCCACGGCGACGAGATACAATGGGTGGTCGGACATGGGCTCGCTCCCCTCCTTTAAGCAGATTTTGACGGCTTTGCAGCGAGCTTAGACAGGCCGGCACGCGGCCACAATAGTGGCGTCGGTCCGCGGCATCTGCTAAGAGACTGGGCATGCGCGTGATGTTTCTCGTCCTCACCCTGGCCGCCATGGCCATGCCTGCGCCTGGCCAGGATGCGCCGGCACCGCCGCAGCCTGAGGCCCCGATCTGCCGGGCGGAGCTGGAAGGCCAGCTGTCCTGCCAAGCCAACCGGGTGTGTGAGTGCGTTTTCGCTACGGCGGTGCCGGCGCGCGGCCTGCCTGACCGGTGGCGTTGGAATTGCTCGATCCTGCGCCCGCGCTGCCGGGTGGTGCCGCCGGACACGCAGGACTATCAAGCCTTCGACGGCTTGAGCGCCTTGGACTTTCTGATCCTGAACGAGGCCGGCCGCACCACCGACCGCGTGTTCGACGGCCGCCGCCGTAATCGCCCGAACTAAGCGCCCCGCTTAAGCTAATCGGCCCTGCTAATCGCTCTGGCTAATCAGCTCCGCTAATCGGCCAGGCGGAACAGATCGGTGTCGCCGCCGATCGCAGCGGTGTTCACCGTCATCACCCGTTCCACGGCGAAGCGCGGCAGATAGTGCGGGCCGCCGGCCTTCGGGCCGGTGCCCGACAGCCCCGCACCGCCGAACGGCTGCACGCCGACCACGGCCCCGACCATATTGCGGTTGATATAAACATTGCCGGCGGTGGACCGGGCGTACAGCGTGCGCCAGCGCTTCTCGAGCCGGGAATGGACGCCGAAGGTCAGGCCGTATCCGGTATCGGCCAGCTCTCGCATCAGCCGCTTCAGATCTTGCGTGCGATAGCGCAGCACATGCAGCACCGGGCCGAACACCTCTTCGCGCAGCCGGCTCAAGGCGTCGATCTCGTAAATGCGTGGCGCGAAGAACACGCCATGCTCGGCGCTGTCCGGCACGGCGGCCTTGGCGACCAGCCGGGCCTCCTTATCCATGCGCTCGGCATGGGCGATCAGCCCGTCCCGCGCGGCCTCGTCGATGATCGGGCCGATATCCGTGCTCAACTGCGCGGGATCGCCCAGTCGCCGCTCCGCCAGCGCGCCGGCCAGCATGTCCAGCAGCGGGTCCGCCACCTTGTCATGCACCATCATCACCCGACAGGCGGAGCAGCGCTGACCGGCGGAGCCGAAGGCGGAGGCCAGGACGTCATCGACCACCTGTTCATGCAGGGCTGTGGAGTCGACGACCATGGCATTCTGACCACCGGTCTCCGCGATCAGCGGCACGATGGCGCCGTCGCGCGCGGCCAACGCGCGGTTGATGCGCTTGGCGGTGTCGACCGATCCGGTGAACGCGACCCCAGCGACGCGCTCATCGGCCACCAGGGGGGCGGCGACGCTCGGCCCGTCGCCCAACAGCAGATGCAGCACATCGGCGGGCACCCCGGCCTGGTGAAACAAGGTCACCGCACGATGGGCGATCAGTGGTGTTTGTTCGGCCGGCTTGGCGATGACCGCATTGCCCGCCGCCAGCGCCGCTGCAACCTGGCCGGTGAAGATGGCCAGCGGAAAATTCCAGGGGCTGATGCACAGGAAGACGCCGCGGCCATGCAGCCTCAGCTCGTTGCGCTCACCGGTGGGACCCGGCAGCACTGCGCCCGGCCCGAACAGCCGCTCTGCCTCACGCGCATAATAGCGGCAGAAATCCACCGCTTCGCGGATCTCCGAGACCGCATCGGGCAGCGTGCGCCCGGCCTCCCGCGTGATCAGATCCAGCAGCGCCGGCGTGCCGGCCTCCAGCGCATCGGCCATGGCGCGCAGGATCGCCGCGCGCTTGGGTCCGCGCAGCCCGTCCCACGCCGGCTGTGCTGCCTGGGCCAGCCCGATCGCCCGCTCCCGGTCCGCCGGCCGCGCGGTCCGCGCGGTGCCAAGCCGCTGCCGGCGATCCACCGGCGAGAAGAGCGCGCTGGCGTCACCACCGGCCGCCTCACCGCCGACCAGGCAGGCGCCGTCCCGCGCCTGCTCGCCGGCCTGGCGAATCGCCGCGAACAGCGGCTCGGTCACCGAAGGCTCGGTCAGGTCCACGCCGGCGGAGTTCGGCCGCTCCGGGCCGTACAGTCTTGGCGGCTTGACGATCTTGCTCTTCTGCGCGGCGGTCTCGATGGGGTCCTCGGCAACCTGTTCCACCGGCACATCCGGGTCCAGAAAGCGGTTCACGAAGCTGGAATTGGCGCCATTCTCCAACAGCCGCCGCACCAGATAGGGCAGCAGATCGCGATGCTGCCCAACCGGGGCGTAGATGCGCGCCGGGATCGGCCGGTCCAGCACGTCGCGCGCGGCGCGGTAAAGCAATTGGCCCATGCCGTGTAGCCGCTGAAATTCATAGGCCTGTCCCGGCTCCGCCATGTGCAGGATCGCCGACAGGGTGTGAGCATTGTGGGTGGCGAATTGCGGGAAGAACAGATCGCCGCCTTCCAACAGCCGGTTGGCGCAGGCCAGATAATTCACATCCGTCGCCGGCTTGCGGGTGAACACCGGATAGTCCGGCCGCCCCTCCACCTGGGCATGCTTGATCTCGGTGTCCCAATAGGCGCCCTTGACCAGGCGCACCGGCAGCTGCCGCCCGGTCGCCCGGGCCAGGTCCGCCAGCCAGTCGATCAGCGGCAGGGCGCGCTTCTGATAGGCCTGCACCGCCAGGCCCAAACCGTTCCAGCCGGCCAGGTCCGGGTCGGCGGCCAGCTGCTCGATCAGGCTCAAGGACAGGTCGAGCCGGTCGGCCTCCTCCGCATCGATGGTCATCTGCATATCAAAGCCGCGCGCGGTTTGAGCCAGCGCCTTGACCGTCGGATACAGCTCCGCCCGGACGCGCTGCTCCTGCGCCTGCTCATAGCGCGGGTGCAGGGCGGACAGCTTGATGGACACGGACGAGCGCGCCTCCGGCCCGCCCGCGCTGTTGGCGCCGGCCCGGCCGACCTGTTCGATGGCATGGGTATAAAGCGCGACATAGCGCTGCGCGGCTTCAGCGGTGCGCGCGCCCTCCCCCAGCATGTCGAAAGAAAACAGCTGGCGCTCCGGCGGCCGCTTCATGCGCCGGGCCAAGGCCTCCTCAATGGTGCGGCCATAGACGAACTGCCGGCCCATCAGCTTCATCGCCTGGGCGACCGCATTGCGGATCACCGGCTCGCCCATGCGCGCGATCAAGCGCTCCACCACGCGGGTCGGCGGCTGCAGATCCTCCGTCTCCGGCCCGATCACATCGCCGGTTAGCATCAGACCCCAGATGCCGGCATTGACCAGCGAATTCTCCGAATGGCCCAGATGCCGCTTCCAGTCGCCGGAGCGGATCTTCTCCGCGATCAGATCATCCTGTGTGGCCACATCCGGCACCCGCAACAAGGCCTCGGCGAGACACATCAGCGCCACGCCCTCTTCCGTCTCCAGCCCGAATTCCTGCAGGAAGGCGTCCATCGTGCCCTGCTCGGCGCGGCGATGACGCGCCGCGGTGACGATGGCGCGGGCCTGGGCCAGGATCTCGGTGCGGTCGGCCTCATCCAGCGGCAGGCGCGCACAGATGCCCTGCAGCATCGGATCTTCCGGCGCATGCTTGGCCGCACGCACCGCACCGCGCAGGCGGGCCAGATCCGCAGAGGCGGGAAAGCGGGCATCATCCATGGCCGAAACCCTGTAGCAACGGGCGCGTGTGTAAGCTGGCCGGCAGACCGGCGGCTGACGGTCAGCACCGGATCACCGACACGCCAGTGTGACCGTCTCGGCAGGTTCCGGCAAGGGCTTGAACGCAATGGGGCATCATGCCGGCCGCGCGACCTCACCCTTTTGTGCGGCGCACTGCCGACGCAGGGGCTAGACATGGCCCCAGCGCTTGCCATATCAAGCGCGGCTTCGGTGCGGCCGCGCTGTCGTGCGTCGCCGCAGATACCTCAAGGGCCGTTAGCTCAGTTGGTAGAGCAGCTGACTCTTAATCAGCTTGTCCGGGGTTCGAGCCCCCGACGGCCCTCCATTTTTTTGGGTTATAGAGTGCTAAGCTCACCGTCAGTAACCCCGCCTCAACGCGGAGCGCGAAATGCGACTTCCGCGGAGTTACAGGGATTTTGACATTGACCTTTCTGTTTCAGTGGCGATATGGTCTGAAACGGAAAGGTCAATGCTATGTCTGCCGACATCATCGAGCTTAAAGGTCACCTTCCCATTCGAACCCCGATCGGTCATTCGATCAGGATCGGACACTCCGCCTATAAGCAACTGGAAAACCTCCACGCTGAAGGGTGTCTTCCAGCTCGGTCTGTGATCGTGGATGCTTCAGTCGCAAGGTTCCAGAAAGAGTTCATTGCTTCTTTGCGAGAGGGAGGCGCTGAGATCATTCTCGACCCGAAGGTGGCTGAGCTAAGCGAATTGGGCAGGTTCGGTGGGAAAGCGAAGCGCACCCCCTGGGCGGTGCCAGAGAGTAGAAGGCCTCTGATCCCTTCTGATTTTGACGTGGGCTCTAATGCGGATATCTACGGACAGATTGCCCGATACGCGGTTGAGCTCGGCGCAACTGTTGTGCACGCGCCAACACATTTCCTCCGGGATGGAGTCACAGATCCGTGGTTTCAGATAGATCGAGACGGTCTTGTGCGGTTGCGGGCCGCGCTCGACCGTGAAGGAGGCAGAGAAATTGCCATCGATTATCCGCTTATTATACCACATTCAAAAATTCAATTTTTGGAACATCGGCTTCTATTGTTGCGCGAACTTGCTAACCTTCCCTTTGATAACCTCGTTCTGAGACTGTCCGGCTTTGGAGCCTCCGCAGGTCCTCTTACCACCAAGCGGACGTTCCAAGCGATCAATGAATTTAATCGCCTTGGATATCCGATCATATTGGATCATGTGGACGGGCTAGTGAGCTCAGCTGCCTTGGCATTCGGTATTGTGTCAGGTTGGGCCCATGGGATCGGTGAGAAGGGCCGTTTCGATGCGCGAGATTGGCACAAGCCGACTGCCCCGAAGACGGGAGGGGAGCCTTTTGGGAGGGCAGTTTATCTGCCAGTGCCGCATTTTGATAAGTCCTTTAAGGCTGCGGACTTCGAAGCTATAAGCAAAGCCCAAGGTGGTCGTCGTCTACTCGCGTGCAAGGACAAAAACTGTTGCCCACATGGTCTGAACTCCATGTTCGATAAGCCCAAAGCTCACCTCGCTTTTCAATCTTTCCAGAAAGCCAATGCGTTGTTTGAGGTGCCGGACTCGCGCCGTGCGGCGCATTTTCTGGAGACGGAAGTTCGGACTGCTGAGCGAAAAGCGGGCGACTTATCGCATCTCAAAACCGGTGATAACCGCTTAAACAAGGCTTTAGCTGACGGGAGAAAGCGCGTCGATTCCCTCGCGAGAATGTTCGAGACAATGCTTGAGAATGAGCGTATTACCCCGCCGGCTCCGTATTACCGGGCCAAGTCAAGCAGTGCGAACGATGAGGGGACGTTATGGCCGCAGTGCAAGTAAAACCAATGGTAGCCGTTATACAAAATTTACAAAATACCGGCGGCCTAAAAGGCACTGATATTGCTAATTTTACTGGCGTCTCTAAAGCCACGGTGTCTCGTTGGGTGAGTGGGCAGAAGACGCCGCACCCAAAAAACCAGCTAATAATGTCTGACCTCTCATATGTGGTCGGTCGCTTAAGTGAGTATTATACAAACGAGGAAATCCGCGTTTGGCTTTTCGCGCGTCATCCACAATTAGAGGGTAAGCGCGCGATTGATCTTATACACGATGACCGAAGCGAGGAGGTCTTGGCAATCCTCGATCGATTAGATGCGGATGCCTATCTCTAATTTTCTTGAGATGGATTGAAAGGGAACATGAATCGTCCGATCCGAGATCAAAAGCTGCTGGATGCATTGGAAGCATTACCGCAGGAGCCTTTTGACGGATCAGTTTGGCGTTCGGTGAAGGAAGGGCGAGATCCGCACAGTTGTTGGCGATGCGGTGGCAGGTGGGATGATCGAACATTTGATGTTCTATACACATCTTTAAGCGAGGAATGTGCGGTAGAAGAGCGACGATTCCATCATTTCCAAGGCCAACCTATACCGCCATCGAAATCCCGATACGAGATGTTCGAACTCTCTGTATCTCTTGAGGCGGTTATACGCCTAGACAGCTTAGACATGCTGGCACAAATCGGCATGGATACTTCAATTTTCGCTCGGATGTCTTATGCTGAAAAGCATGTTGAATACCCAGCTTCACAGCAAATCGCGGAAGCTTGCTTCTTTCTTGGTGCCGATGGGGTCATTGTACCTAGTGCTAGGCTTGAAGGTGGCGCTAATCTCATTGTCTTTTGCGAGCAAAGACCACGACCATCCATTTCAACGAAATTTGGTCATGGAGTTATGATTTTTTGATCAAGGCTACCTTCATCGACTCATCTCGACGACCGGTGACATAGCGGCCAAGGGGCAGGAATTTCTTCGAGTCTCCGATGGCTTCCAGCGCCATAACGTAGAGACCGGATACAGCGTCCAGCGGGACCGGTTGCTGTCCTTGGTCGGCCTCCTTAGTCGGCGGCGCCGCCCAAACACCGGCGTTGCGGCTCGTCAGGTCGGGTGTTTTGCGCGTATAGCGTGTTGCGCATTGCCACAAGACAGGTTATACGGGCGCCGTCGATGTCCTTTCGAGAGCCTTGATCATGCGCCTGCTGTGCCTCGCCGTCTTCTCGTTTTTGCTCACCTTGCCGGCCCTGCCCTTGGGTCGGGATGGGCATCGGCTGGTGTGCGCCTTGGCTTATGATCTGTTGACGCCGACAGCCAAGGCCGAGGTCGACCGGTTGATGGCCTTG
Source organism: Rhodothalassiaceae bacterium (assembly GCA_050331575.1). Lineage (GTDB taxonomy): Bacteria > Pseudomonadota > Alphaproteobacteria > Sphingomonadales > Rhodothalassiaceae > JBHJGS01. Next base: position 17,001 of record JBHJGS010000064.1, read on the forward strand.
GATCCGGATTATGACCAGTTCCAGGACAGTTGCTCCTGGGCCGATCGGGTGCGCGGCACCACCCGGCCGGAGACCGCGCCCTATCATTATATCGGGCTGGATCGGGACGACCCGATAGTCGACAGTTCCGACTGTCCCGAAGAGGGCTGCGTGGTCAGCGCGATCCTGAAGGACGGCGGCATCCTGTTGCAGCCGGAGCGGTTCTCAGAGCAGGAGCGGGTCGAGGCGTTGAAATTCCTCGCCCACTGGATCGGCGATATCCATCAGCCCCTGCATGTCTCCATCCAGGGCGATCGCGGCGGCAATGACCTGAAGCTGCTTTGGCAGGGCGAGCGCGACAGCAATCTGCACCGCGTCTGGGACAGTGAGCTTCTGCTCGACTATATGGCGCAGGCCTATGGCATCTGGCCGGAACAAGACCGCTGGCAGCCCCTGCTGCGCGAATTGCGCTGGGACCTGGCGCTGGACGGGGTGGAGGTGCGCGAACAGCTCGACCCGATCAGCTGGGCGCAGGAAAGCCACGATCTGGCGCGCAGCCGCGACCTGGCTTACCGCTTCGCCAATCCCGACATCCGCACCCAGCCCGGCACGCCCTATTACGAGCGCAACGTGAAAATCCTGCTGCGCCGGATCAAGCTGGCCGGCGTGCGCCTGGCCGGCGTCCTGAACGAAATCTTCGACCCGGTCGGCCGGGGGTAGAACGCACACAGGCTTTGCGCCGACGGCGCGGGCGGGTAGCGTGAACCTCCCCACCCGCAGCCGGATCGCCCGCCATGCCAGATCCTTACATCCATATCGCCGCCCCTTTGTCGCTGTATTCCGGCAAGACGCGGGCCTATCTGGCCTGGAAGGGGATCCCGCATCGGGAAGTCGCGGTGAGCCCCAAGCTCTACAAGCAGAAGATCATCCCGGCCGCGGGCACGCCGATCATTCCGGTGTTGGAAACCCCGGACGGCGAAATCTGGCAGGACACCACCGAGATCATCGACCGGCTGGAACAGCGCTTCCCCGAACCGTCGATCTATCCGACCGGTCCGCGCCAGCATTTGGCCGCGCTGCTGCTGGAGCTGTTCGGCGACGAATGGCTGCTGATCCCGGCGATGCATTATCGCTGGGCCTATAATGTCCCTTGGGTCTTTGGCGAGTTCGGCCGCATCGCGCTGCCCTGGGCGCCGGCCTTTGTGCGTCGGGTCATCGGCGAGCGCATCAGCCGGAAATTCCGCGGTTTTGTGCCGATGCTGGGCATCACCGAGGCGACGATCCCAGCCATCGAGCGCGCCTATGAGGCGGTACTGGCCGATCTGGACGCGCATTTCGCTGACCATGATCATCTGTTCGGCGCCCGGCCGTCGATCGGCGACTATGGCCTGATCGGCCCGCTTTATGCCCATCTCTACCGCGACCCCGCCTCTGGCCGCTTGATGAAGGACAAGGCGCCGAATGTGGCGCGCTGGGTGGAGCGGGTGGAGTTTCCCCAATCGCCAAAGACCGGCGACTTTCTGCCCGATGATGCGGTCCCGGACACCCTGCTGCCGATCCTGCGCCGGCAGATGCGCGAACAGATCCCGGTGCTGCAGGATACCGCCTTGAAACTGGCCGCCTGGGCGCACGCGCATCCCGACGCCGAGCGGATCCCGCGCACGGTCGGCCCGCATGGCTTTCGCATCGACGGCGCGACCGGCGAACGCGCCACCATCCCCTACAGCCTATGGATGTTGCAGCGCCCCCTGGATTTCTACCATAGCCTGAGCGGTGCAGCCAAAGCGGCCGCTGACGCGTTACTGGACCAGGTCGACGGGGCGGTGTTTCGCGACTTTCGATTGCCCCAACGTGTCGCTCGGCGGAACAATCGGCTTGTCAGGGGCTGACAGCGCGCAAACTTTGGCTATGCTTGGGGTGCCCATGCCGATAAGAAGGAAGGGACTGATCTGATGCGTTTTCTTCTTTGGCCGCTCGTGTTGGCCGCCTTCGTCACAGGACCGATCATGGCCGCAGACTCTGCCATAGCCGGATTGATTACGGTGGAAAGCCAGCATTCCGTGGCCGAAACGATGGACAAGTTGGAGGCGGCCGCGAAAGACAAAGGGCTGACGGTGTTTGCCCGGATCAACCATGGCGCCGGTGCAGAACGGGCCGGGCTGGACCTGGCCCCGACCCAGCTCTTGCTATTCGGCAATCCGCAGGGCGGCACGCCGATGATGCAGAGCGCCCGCAGCGCCGGCATCGACCTGCCGTTGAAGGCCCTGGCCTGGCAGGACGGCTCAGGACAGGTCCATCTGAGCTACAATGACCCGGCCTGGATCGCAGAGCGGCATGGCATCACCGAGCGCGCACCGATCGTTGAAAAGATGCAGGGATTGCTGCGCAGCCTGGCGCAGGCGGCGACACGGTAGGGCGGCGTAGGCACTCAACCAAGAGGGTCCGCCGCGGCAGCGGGCTCGACCTTAGCAGTTACCGGGAGGGGACAAGTCATGGACGTCCGCGCGATTCTGAAACGCGACCTGAAGCTACCGTCCGGGCTGACGGTCAAGAACCGCCTGGCCAAGGCCGGCATGACCGAGGGCTTGGCCGATCAGCGCGGTCTGCCCGATCAAGCGCTGGAGCGGCTTTATGCCGGCTGGGCCAAAGGCGGGGCCGGGCTGTTGATCACCGGCAATGTCATGGTCGATCCGCAGCATCTGGAACGGCCCGGCAATGTCGTGCTCGGCGGGGATCCCGATCAGGATGCGCTGGAGCGGCTGCGCACCTGGGCGAAGACCGCCAAGCAGGGCGGCGCGGCGCTGCTGATGCAGGTCAGCCATTCCGGCCGGCAGACGCCGAAAAAGATCAATGCGCACCCGTCCGCCCCCTCCGCGATCCGGGTCAATTTGCCTGGCGGCCAGTTCGGCCAACCGCGCGCCATGACGGGCGAGGAAATCGACACGGTTTACCACCGCTTCATCGCAGCGGCCAAAGCCGCTCAAGCCGCGGGGTTCGATGGCGTGCAGGTGCATGCCGCGCACGGCTATCTGCTGTCGGAATTTCTGAGCCCGCGCGCCAATCTACGCACCGACGACTATGGTGGCACGCTGGACAATCGCGCCCGTTTGTTGCGCCGCATCGTCAGCGGCATCCGGACCGCCTGCGGGAAAAGCTTCACCGTGTCCGTCAAACTGAATTCCGCGGATTTCCAGCGCGGCGGTTTCGCGTTTGAGGATTCCTTGACCGTGGCCAAATGGCTTCAGGACGACGGGGTGGACCTTCTGGAAATCTCCGGCGGCACCTATGAGCAGCCGCGCATGATGGACCTGGACGGCGTCGAGCCGCCGGCCGAGCCGAAGCGGGATAGCACCAAACAGCGCGAGGCGTATTTTCAGGACTTCGCCGCGACGCTGCGAAAGCAAGTCAAGATCCCGATCATGGTCACCGGCGGTTTCCGTTCTGCCGAGGCGATGGCCGAGGCGATCGAGCGTGACGGCATCGATCTGATCGGCCTGGCCCGGCCCATGGTCATCGACGCCGACGCACCGGCCGAACTCTTGGCCGGTAGCCGGCCGGAGCTGGAGCGTTGGGAAAAGCGCCTAAGCTACAAATTCGGGGTCGATTCGGGGTTGAAACCGCTGCGGGTGTTGGCCGGTTTTGCGGTGCTCGCCTGGTTCTATTGCGCCTTCTTAGACATTGGCAAAGGCCGGGCGCCAGACCGGTACCGTGGCATCTATCGCGCCTTTTTTATGCTGCAGGGCCATGAAAAGCGCTGGCTGGAGGGCTATCGCCGCAAAGGTGCCGCGGTGGCCGGCCCACCGGAGCAGCAGGCGCAGGCCGGAGCGTCAAAGCCCAAGAAGACCGCCACCAAGCCGAAAAGCCAGGGCAAGGCTGCAGCCTCTGAGAAATCCGCCCAGGCCACGGCCCCAGCCAAAGGCGCCCGCCTGAAGGAGGCAGAGGCACCGGTGGCACAGGCGCCGGCCAAGGGTATCGCGGCCAAATCCGGCGATGCAGCGGTGGCGAGTGCACCGGTCAAGGGCGGCTCCAAGGCCGAGCCGGGGTCGGAGCCGGCCAAGGCGCAAGTCCCGGCCAAAGGCGCGAAGTTGAAGGCGCAGACCAAATCGGCGCAACCAGCGGCGAAGGACCAAAAGCCTGCCAAAGCCGCCGCCAAGCCAAAAGCCGATGCAGCCAAGCCAGCGGCCAAGGCCGCAGGCAAGACAGCAGCCAAGACAGCAACCACCAAGCCCGACGCGGCGCAAAAGAAGGCGCCGGCCAAGACCGCCACGGCCAGCGCCCCCAACAGCGCGGCAGATTGGCCGGGCAAGGACAAGGTTCGCGCCATGCTGGAAACCCAGGCCAAAAAGGGACAGCCGCTGGGTTACGGGGATGCGGTCAAGGCCCTTGGGCTGACCTGGTCGGTCACGGAGAAGCCAAAGCTGGAAAAGGATTTGGTGGCGATTTCTGAAGATTGCCGCAAGCAGGGCGAACCCGATCTGGCGGTGTTGGTGCAGTCCGGCAAAAATGGCTTGCCCGGGCCGGCCTATTTCAAGGCCTTGCCCGAAGCCCCGGCCGACGAGGCCGGCAAGAAGGCACTGGTTGACGATCAAATGAGCAAGTTAAAGCAGAAATACGCCGCCGCCTAAGTTCGGAGCTTGGAGCGATCACCTATTCGCTGTTGGCACGGGACCGCAGCACCGGCGAAATCGGCGCCGCGGTTCAATCCAAATTCCCCGGCGTCGGCACAATTGCTTTGCATGGTCGCGCTGACGCCGGCTGCGTTGTCACCCAGGCCTTTGCCAATCCCCTACACGGCGATCAGGGGATTGCGCTTATGGCATTGGGTGCGGATCCGGGCCAAGCTTTGGCGATCCTATTGCGTCAGGATGAGGCCGAGGCACAGCGTCAGATCGCCCTGATCGACGCCTCCAACCCCCTCGCCTGGCATACGGGCGAGGCCGTGCGCAGTTGGGATGGCTGGGCCGGATCAGCGGCGGGGGAGGACTGCCTGGCAATGGGCAATACGCTGGCTGGCCAGCATGTGGTGGCCGCCATGGTGACAGGCTTTCGCGACCGCGCCGGAGACTTGACGGACCGCCTGATCGCCGGTCTGCGCGCCGGTCGCGACGCGGGCGGCGAGCTGCGCGGGCAGCAATCCGGCGCTGTGTTGGTGGTCAAGCCGTCCGGCGGGTATGGCGGCCGCTCTGGCCGGCACGTCGACATCTGCGTTTATGATCATCCCGAGCCGATCGAAGAGTTGGCGCGATGCTTCACTCTGCACCGGCTATCCTATTTCCCGAGCGATCCTGAAAAATTGGTGCCGATTGACGCCAGCATCGCCCGGCCATTGAAGACGTTGCTGCGTCAGCAGGGCCATCGCGTGAGTGACGGGGCCGCGTGGCGCCGCGACGACATTGCCGCGCTGAAGCGCTTCATGGGCGTGGAAAATTACGACAATCGCCTGCGCGACGATGATCGGATCGACCTGGACGTCCTGGAGGACTTGAAGCAGCGTTATCCTGACGCCTTCGCTTAAGCCGGCTGGGCAGCCGCCGGCAGCACCGCGCACAGCTTCTCCAACCGGTCCCGCTGCTCCGCCTCGATCGGCAGGCTGCGCCGCGCGCGCAGATCGAACAGCACGGTGACCGCGCGCATCTTCGCCAGCCCCTGCCCGGTGCTGGCGTCAAACAGCCAATGGCCGAATTCCAGCGTCTTGCCGCCAAGCCGCAAGAGGCCGCTATACACCGTCACAGCTGTGCCAGCGACCACGGGCGGGCCATAATCTATGCGCTGTTCCAAGGCCACCACGCCATGGCCATTGCGACGCAACTCCGCCGGGCTGAGGCCCAGGGCGTCAAAGCAGTGCCCGGCTCCATCG
>JBHJGS010000065.1:0-10844 GCA_050331575.1 Rhodothalassiaceae bacterium
CCCCGCCCCCCCCCCCCCCCCCCCCCCCCCCCCCCCCCCCCCCCCCCCCCCCCCCCCCCCCCCCCCCCCCCCCCCCCCCCCCCCCCCCCCGGCCCGCCGCGATGGAGCAGACATTCCGCCTGGCGGCCTTGGATCTGGGCGTGATCGCGGGCTATATTCTGCTCATCCTTATCGTCGGCTTGGCCCTGTCCCGGCAGAAGGATGATAGTGCGGAGGGCTATTTTCTGGCCGGCCGCTCGATGATCTGGCCGTTCATCGGCATCTCGTTATTCGCCTCCAACATTTCGTCCAACACCCTGGTCGGCCTGGCTGGTGCGGCCTATGACACCGGCATCGCGGTCTTCAATTATGAATGGATGGCGACCTTCGTGCTCGCCTTCTATGCGATCTTTATGCTGCCCTTCGTGCTGCGTGCCCGCGTCTTCACCATGCCGGAGTTTCTGGAGCGGCGCTATGATGGCCGCGCGCGGGTGTATTTCTCGATCCTGACGCTGATCTTGAACATCGTCGTCGACACCGCCGGCTCGCTTTATGCCGGCGGGCTGGTGCTGCGCATGGTCTGGCCGGACATCGCGCTGTGGCAGATCATCGCCGGGCTGGCGGTGCTGGCCGGGCTCTACACCATTCTGGGCGGGCTGGCGGCGGTGATCTATACCGACGCACTGCAGGGGCTGATATTGCTGGTGGGAGCTGCGGTCATCGCTGTCATTGCCTATACCCAGGCCGGCGGCTGGGACGCGGTGCTGGCCCAGGTGGCGCCGGAGAAGCTCAGCCTGATCCGCCCGGCCGATGCCGAGGATGTGCCCTGGCCGGGGCTGATCTTCGGCGTGTCGCTGCTGGGCTTCTACTTCTGGTGCACCAACCAGTTCATGGCGCAGCGCGTGCTCGGCGCCTTGAATGAGGCGCATGGCCGCTGGGGCGCGCTGTTCGCGGGGCTGTTGAAGCTGCCGGTTCTGTTTTTGATGGTGCTGCCGGGCACCTTTGCGATCCTGCTGTATCCGGACTTGGATCAGCCGGACCTGGTGTTCCCCACCTTGATGTTCGATCTGTTGCCGGTGGGGCTGCTGGGCCTTGTGTTCGCCGGCTTCATCGCCGCCTTGATGAGCCAGATCGACAGCACCTTGAACAGCGCGTCGACCTTGGTGACGATGGATTTCATCGCCCCCAACCGACCCGATCTCAGCGCCCGGCAATTAAAGCGCATCGGCCAGCTGGTCACCTTCGGCTTCATGGTGCTGGCGGTGGCCTGGGCGCCGCAGATCGAACGCTTCGGCAATCTGTTCGCCTATCTGCAGGCCATGCTGTCCTACACCGTGCCGCCGGTGGTGGCCTTGATCCTGATCGGGCTGTTCTGGCGCCGCGCCAACGCAACCGGCGCGATTTACGCCCTGATCGGCGGAGGTGTGGCGGGGGCTGTGTTTTTTGCCGTGAACGAAGTCCCGGCGCAGCGGGTGATCCACTTTCTTTATGTCGCCCCGATCCTGTTCGGCGTCTCAGCCCTTCTGTTGGTGCTGGGCAGCCAGCAGGCGCCCGCCCCGCCGGCGCACAAGGTGGAGCCGATCAGCTGGTCTCCGGCCTTCTTCCGCGACGAAACCGCCGCGCTCCGGCGGCGCCCCTGGTGGCAGAATTACCGCCTGCACGCGGCGGGACTGGTGGTGCTAACCCTGGCCATCGTCATCGCCTTCTGGTGAGACACGCATCCGTGGCTGTCAGCCGCGCACCCCGGTATCCGACCGCTTAGCAGCGCGTCGCGAGCCCCAACCGTCCGATCGTGCTTTAGGCCGCCCGGGGCAGGTCGGCCAGATTGAAGTGCGACAGATCCGGCATCACCAGATCGGCCTGGGTCAGGCGCTGTGGATCGCCGATGCCGATGGCGGGCATACCGGCGGCCTTGATCGCCTCGACGCCGGCCACCGCATCTTCCACCCCGATGCAGCTGTGCGGCGGCACCTTGAGCATCTGTGCACCTTTCAGAAAGATGTCCGGCGCGGGCTTGCCGGCCAGGCCTGCCGGGTCGACGATGGCATCGAACAGCGCGGCCAGGCCGATCCGGTCCAGCACCTTGGGGCTGTTGCGGCTGGCCGAGCCCAACGCCACGCCCAGCCCCGCGGACCGGCACGCCTGCAACGCCGCGCGTGCACCGGGCAGCAGATCGCTGGGCGAAAGGGTGTCGATCAGCGCCACATAATCGGCGTTCTTTTCTGCGGCCATGGCCTCGCGCTCGACCGGACCGTAGCGGTCGCCGGTGGGTTCCAGAAGGATATCCAACGAGGCCATGCGGCTGACACCCTTCAGCCGCTCGTTGGCCTGGCGGTCAAATGGCACGCCCAGACGATCGGCCAGGCGCTTCCAGGCCTGGAAATGCAGTTCCGCCGTGTCGACCAGAACCCCGTCCAGGTCGAAGATGATGCCTTGATAGCCGCTCATGCGCACACCGCCTCGGTCTGCAGCAGGGGCCGGGTGACGGGCGTGCCGGCGTGCAGCGTCAACCGGTCGCCGGCGTGCCCGATGCAGACCGTGTCGCCGCGCAGGAGCGTATAGATCGCCTCAGTCTCGGTCACCTGCACCTGCAGCCGCGCGCCGTGCCAGAGCAGGCGAAAGGTATAGCCGGTCCAATTCGCCGGCAATTGCGGCGCAAAGCAGGGCACATTGTCGACGATGCGAAAGCCGCCGAAGCCGCACACCAGCGACGCCCAGGTACCGGCCATGGCAGCGCAATGGACACCTTGATGGGTGTTTTCGTGATGATCGTCCAGATCGACCCGCGCCGTATCGATGAAGAACTGATACGCTTTTTCCGCCTCGCCGATCTCCGCGGCAATGATCGCGTGCACGCAGGCCGACAAGGTGCTGTCATGCGTGGTGATCGGCTCATACAAGCGGAAATTCTTACCCTTCTGCTCGGTGGAAAAGCGATCGGCCAGCAGGAACAGCGCCAGAAGCACGTCTGGCTGCTTACATACCCGGTGCCGGTAGATCACCAGCGGATGATAATGCAGCAGGAGCGGAAAATGCTCCGGCGGAATGGTCGACAGATCCCAGGGCTTCTTGTCCAGAAAGCCATCATCTTGGGGATGAATGCCCAGCGCCTCGTCATAAGGAATATACATCCGCTCCGCGGCTTCGGCGAACCGGTCCAACTCGTCGTCGGCCAGGCCCAGCCGCTCGATCAGTTGGGCATAATCTTCCGGAAATGTTTCCGCCAACCAGCGCCCGCAGCGCGCCGCCAGTTCCAGATTCAGCTGCGCCATCACATTGGTGTAGAAATTGTTCGACACCAAAGCGGTATATTCATCCGGCCCGGTCACCTCATCGATGCAGAACGCGCCGCCGCGGCGGGGATTGTAATGCCCCGTTTCCAGCCAAATGCGGGCGGTCTCGATCATCAATTCGACCCCGGCATGGCGCAGGAATTCATCATCGCCCGTGGCCTTCCAGTATCGGTGAATGGCGTAGGCGATGTCGGCATTGATATGATATTGCGCGGTTCCCGCCGGAAAGTAGGCGGAGCATTCGCTGCCGTCGACGGTGCGCCAGGGATAAAGCGCCCCTTGGGCATGCGCCAGTTCCCGCGCCCGCGCTCGCGCCAGGCTCAAGGTGCGGCAGCGAAACTGCAACAGCGCCCGCGCCATCTGGGGGGCGGCATGAGCCAGGAACGGCAGCACATAAATCTCCCCATCCCAGAACACATGCCCATCATAGCCGTTGCCGGTGAGCCCTTTGGCAGCGATCGGAAACACCGAATCCCGGCCGCTGGATTGGAAAATATGGAATAGGTTAAACCTTAGGCCCTGCTGGATTTCCGGGTCGCCCGCGATCTGGACATCGGCGTTGCACCAAAAATCCGCCAACATGGCTTCTTGACGCTCCACCAAAGCCGGAACGCCGATCGCCTGTGCCCGCGCCAGCACGGCCTGCGCTTCCTCGTCCAGCCGGGATTCATCGACACGCCGGCCATCGACCACCGCAATGAACCGGTCGAGCACCAATTTCCCGCCAGGCTCGGCCTGAAACCAGAATTCCTCGAAGGGGCCGCCTTCGATCTGCTCTGTGACCCGGCTGCAACTGCCGCAATCGATATGTTGGCGTGCCCGCATCAGCACGCGCAGGCCGGAATGGCGCAGCCGCTGATCCAGCAGCAGGTCGCCATCGGGCATGCCGGTGGCCAGCAACAACATGTCGGTGTCGCTGCTGACACCTTCACGCGGATCGTGGCCGCGCCGGGCCAGCGCCTGACGGCCGTCCAGCCCGGCCATGACGCGCACCTCCCCGCCATCCGGGGCGATGATCTCGACGCGGTGGACCAGCAGATGCTTGTCGGTGAAGCACGCAAAGCGCAGCATGCGCACCTCCAGGCGGTCACCATTGCAGCGCCAGACAAAGCGGCGCTCTAGCACGCCGCGCGTAAGGTCCAAGCGCCGGTCATGCTCGACATAGGCGCCTTCCTGATTGCCGATGCGCCGGCCGTTCAGCGAGAAACGCACCGCCATGGGATTGCCCAGAAGCGGCGTGCGCTGGTTGACCACCGGAAAGCCGAAGGCGGATTCCGCATAAGCAATCGGCTCATTCTCATAGATGCCGCCGACCATCAGCGATGGCCAAACCGCGTGGGGATCGTCATGGTCGGCTTCTTCAAAGCCGCCGCGCACGCCCAAACAGCCATTGGCCACGGCAAACACCGAGGCGCCGCGGGCCGCGCGCGAGGGCTCGATACCATGTTCGGGAACCGCCCATTCCTCCACGTCGTAGATGCGGTGGCCGAAGCTTTGCTTCAACATCGCAGCGGATCTCCCGTTGTTGCGGAGCGACACATTTTGTCCCTGTCCTTGGTCTGGCGGTGGACGGGTGGCCCTTCATCTGTCATGGGCGGCGTGAACAAAGCCTTGCTGATCCTGTTGGCGCATCAGTGCGTAGTCTTCATTGGCGGCGGGTGGCACCCTTGACAGATTGAGCGGCCTGAGGGTCTTTACGAGCGCGAAGCGATGCGAGACCAATCCTTTATGCCAGATCCTTCCAGCGCCGCCCCGGCCGACCACCCGCCGATTGCCGCGGCCCGCATCGGCTGCCTGTTGGTCAATCTGGGCACACCGTCCGCCACGGACTATTGGTCGGTTCGCCGCTATCTCAAGCAATTTCTGTCCGACCGGCGCGTCATCGAAGCCCCGCCATTCATTTGGCAACCCCTGCTTCAGACCGTGATTTTGTCGCGTCGTCCGTTCGCCAGCGGGGCTGCTTACGCCAAAATATGGGATAAGGAAAAGAATGCCAGTCCGTTGCGCGTGATTACAGAGGCACAGGCGGCGCTTTTGTCGGACGCGTTGCGGGCAGACACGATCGTGGTGGACTGGGCCATGCGGTATGGCTCACCAAGCATCGCCGAAAAAATCGACGCCTTGGCCGCCCAAGGATGCCGGCAAATCCTGCTTTTCGCCTTGTATCCGCAATACAGCGCCAGCACCACCGCCTCGGTCTATGATGAGGGCTTCCGCCACCTGATGCGGCTGCGCTGGCAGCCGGCGGTGCGCACGATCATGAGCTATCATGATCATCCCGCCTATATCGGCGCCCTGGCGCAGTCGGTGAAGGATCAGATCGCGGCCCAAGGCTGGCAGCCGGATCGGCTGGTCGCCTCATTCCACGGCCTGCCGGAGAGTTATTTCAAGAAGGGCGATCCTTATCACTGCCATTGCCAGAAGACCGCCCGGCTGCTGCGGGAGGCGCTGGATTGGCCGGACGACCGGTTCCTGGTCACCTTCCAGTCCCGCTTCGGACCGCAGGAATGGCTGCAACCCTATTTTGATGAGACCGTGGAAGCGCTGCCCGATCAGGGCGTCAAGGCGATCACCGTGATCACCCCCGGTTTCGCGGCGGACTGCATCGAAACCCTGGAAGAAATCGCCATGGAAGGAGAGGAAGAGTTTCTCGCCGCTGGCGGGGAGCGCTTTTCCATGGTGCCGTGCCTGAACACGCGCTCCGATCACATCGCCATGATGCGCCAGATCGTGCTGAGCGAGACCCAGGGCTGGCGCTAGACCCGGCGGGCTTTGCGTTTCCGACATTTCACGCTAGCCTGATGCGTCTTTGGGAAGGAGAGAGGCGCATGACCGCGGCTATCGCGCAAGAAACGACCCCGGTCTTCGATCCGAACGATCTGGTTGCAGACCGGCTGGTGCAGCTTTTGGATACCGGTGCAGCGATCTGGCCGGACCAGCCCGCCTTTACCATGGTGCTGCCCAATGGCCTGGCCGGCACGCTGAGTTTCGGGCGGGTCAAGGCGCTGTCTGATGCCGTTGCGCACTATCTGCGCGAGGAGCGTGAGCTGCCGCCGGGCACGCCTGTGGCCGTGCAAGCGCCCAACTGCTTGGCCTATCCCATTGTCGCTGCCGGCATCTTGAAGGCCGGCATGATCCTGACCGGGATCAATCCCTTATTCACCCCCACCGAGACCCGCCATCAGTTGCAAGACAGCGGTGCCAAGCTGCTGTTTACCATCGATCTGTTCGCCGACCGGCTGGACAAGGCCTTGGAGGGGACGGCGGTGGAAGAGGTCATCGGCGCGTCGCTGGCCGACGGCTTGCCAGGCGCCAAGGCGGCGGTCTTGAAAACCGCCCTGACGCTGAAACGCCAAGTGCCCAAGCCAAGTCGCAGCCTGCTGCCGCTGAAGGCGGTGCTGCGCGCCGGCGCGCGCTATGCGGCAGGGGATGTGGCCCGGCTGACCGACGCGCGCAGTCTCGATGACACGGTGCTGTTTCAATATACCAGCGGCACCACCGGTCGGTCCAAGGGCGCCGAGATGAGCGAGCGAAACATCCTTGCCAATGTCACCCAGACGGCCCGGCTGAACGGCGAGGTGTATCGGCCGGCGCAGGAGACCGCGCTTGTGGTGCTGCCCCTGTATCACGCCTATGCGCTAAGCTTTGCCTTGATGCAGGCGGCCCGGCGCGGCTTGCACTGCGTCTTGGTGCCCAAGCCGCGGCCGTTGAGCAATCTGAAAAAGGTCTTCCAGCGCCATGACATCACGGTGCTGCCGGGTATCAACACCTTGTTCCAGGGCCTGCTGGCTGAACACTGGTTTCAGGCTCGACCGCCGAAGAGCTTGCATTTCTGCGTCTCCGGCGCGGCACCGCTGCAGCAGGTCACGCGGGAGCGTTGGGAGGCGCTGACCGGCTGCCCGATCTATGAAGGCTATGGCCTGACCGAAGGCACCTGCACGGTCAGTTTCCCCGTGGTCGGCCGGCCGCAACGGCCCGGCACCGTCGGCGTACCGCTGCCCGGCACCGACTTGAAGCTGGTTGGCGAGGATGGCGCGGATGTGGCGCCAGGCCAGCCCGGAGAAATCGTCATCCGCGGACCGCAGGTGGTGAAGGGCTATCTGAACCAGCCCGAAGCCACGGCGGAGACCATCAAGAATGGCTGGCTGCACACCGGCGACATCGGCGTTATCGATCCGGACGGTCAGTTGCGCATCGTCGACCGCAAGAAGGACATGATCATCGTCTCTGGTTTCAATGTTTATCCCGCCGAATTGGAGGACTGCCTGGCCCGCCATCCCGAGATCGGCGAGGTGGCGGTGGTCGGCGCGCCGTGCGGCGCCACCGGCGAGCAGGTCGTCGCCTATGTCGTGCCCAAGGCCCGAAGCCTAACCGAGGCGGCGGTGGCGGCGCATGCCAAGGAGCATCTGACCAATTACAAGCGCCCGCGGCGCGTCGTGTTTGTCGACGAACTGCCGAAATCACCGGTCGGCAAGATCCTGCGCCGCGAATTGCGCGAGGATGCCAAGCGCTTCGCCGACTGACCGGCGCTGAGCCGGTCAGGGCGCGGGGCTTGCGCAGGCCGAACGGCCCCCCTTAAGCTTCCGCTCAACACCCATCTTGCTGGTTTTCCCTTATCGCGAGGCTATCGCTGCCATGCTGATGCGTTTGACATCCGCGCTTTGCCTGCTCTGTGCCGCGGCCATGATGCCCGCTGCCGCCGAGCCGATCTCGTTTTATCAGGTCGACGGCGTCTCCTATGATCCGACCATTCCCACGCCCGATGACGTGCTTGGCTTCGGCCTGGGGGAGCGGCCGATGCGGCATCATGAGATGGTGTCCTATCTGCGGCTGCTCGCCGATCGCTCCGACCGCATTGCCGTGGAGACCATCGGCTACAGCCATGAGCGCCGGCCGATCCTGTTCTTTACCGTGTCCGCGCCGGGCAATCTGGCCGACATCGCCACGCTTCGGCAGGCGCATCTGGCGCGGCTGGAGCCGGGCCAGGACCCCGGCGGCGACACGCCGGCGGTGGTATGGATGAATTACGGCGTGCACGGCGCTGAAGCCAGTGGCATGGAGGCCGCCGTACCGGTGCTGTATCATCTGGCGGCCGCCCAGGGCGAAGCGATTGAGCGGAGCTTGGACCAGGCGGTGATCCTGATCACGGCGATCTTTAATCCCGACGGTCATGCCCGCCGGATCGACCATGTTACCACCTATCTGGCCGAGGTGCCGGTCACCGATCCTGCCCATATCCAGCACGATCTTTGGCTGAAGGCGCGCACCAACCATTATTGGTTCGACCTGAACCGCCAATGGCTGCCGCTGACCCAGCCGGAGGCGCGCGCCTGGATGGCGCAATGGCATAAATGGAAGCCGCAGGTGACCGCCGACTTCCATGAAATGGGCTCCGAGGCGACCTATTATTTCCATCCCGGCGTGCCGGCGCGGAAAAACCCTCTGATCCCGCCACAAGCCCGCGAACTGGCGCAGAATATCGCCGGATACCATGTTCAGGCGCTGGATGAGCAGGGCCGGCTTTATTATGGCGAAGAGGGCTTTGACAATTATTATGTCGGCAAGGGCTCAACCTACCCGCAGGTCAATGGCTCGGTGGGTTTCCTGTTCGAGGCCGGCACCGCGCGCGGCGGCCTGATCGAGACGTCCAACGGCATGAAGCGGTATGCCGACAATATCCACACGCACTTCACCACCTCGCTGACGACGATTGAGGGCGCCCTGGCCAACAAGCAGGCGCTCAAAACCTATCAGAGCGGCTTTTTCGATGAGGCCCTGCAACTGGCAGCGGCCGACGCGACCAAGGCCTATGTCTGGCAGGCGCCGGGCGATGACGCGCGCAGCTATCATTTCCTGGATCTTCTGAACCGGCATGACATCACGGTTTACCAGCTGGCCGAGGATGTCACCATCGACGGCACCGATTTTGATACGGGTCAGGCCTATATCGTGCCGATGGCGCAGCCGCAGTATCACATGATCCGTGCCCTGTTCGATCATGTGACCGCGTTTGAGGAGACGATCTTCTATGATGTCTCCGGTTGGACCATGCCGGCGGCTTATGACCTGGATTACGCGCCTCTGATGGGGCGCCGCTTCAGTCACAACCTACTGGGAGAGCCCGTGACGGAGCCGCGCTTTCCGCAGGGCCGCGGGCCCACCCAAAGCGATTATGGCTATATGTTCGACTGGACCGGCTATTATGCGCCGCGCGCGCTCTATCGCCTGCTCTCTGAAGACGTAATCGTGCGGGTTGCCTTCGAAGAGGGCGAGGTGCAGACCGAGGCCGGTGTGCGGCCGTTCAAGCGCGGCAGCCTGTTCGTGCCGATGGCCGGTCAGACCGTGGCGCCGGAGCGCATCCATGCGATTCTGACCAGGGCGGCCCAACAGGATGGTGTCGACATATATGCCGTCACCTCCGGACGCACGCCGACACCGGGTGCGGATCTGGGTGGCCGCAGCTCGTTCAAGCCGGTGCCTGAGCCGCGCATTCTCCTGCCGATCGACGGCGGCATCATCAGCTATGACGCGGGCGAGGTGTGGCATCAGCTGGATCATCGCATGCATATGCCGGTGGTGATGGTCCCGGTGGAGGATCTCAGCCGGGCGGATCTGTGGGATTATAGCCACATCATCCTGTCCGGCGGCCGCCCGGCCTTGCCCGACGAGCTGGCAGAGGAGGTGCGTCGCTGGACGCGCGACGGCGGCACTGTGATCGGCGTGCGGCAAGGCGCCCTATGGGCGCAGCAGCATGTGCTGGGGCGCAAGGCGGATGACACGGGCGAGGAGATCGAGCAGACCCAGCGCTTCGCTTATGCCGGGCTGCCGCTATACAATGCCCGCGACGTCATTGGCGGCGCCATCTTTGTGTCGGACCTGGATGTGACCCATCCCTTGGGGTTCGGCTATACCGATCGGCGCCTGCCCAGCCACAAGAATATGGCCGAAGCCTTGTTGGCGCCAAACAGCCCGGTGGCGGAGGTCGCGCGCTATGGGCAGGATCCGCTGCTGTCCGGCTACGCCTCAACCCGGCGCATCGAGGAACTGGCCGGCACACCGATGCTGGTACACGAACCCATGGGGCGCGGGGCTGTGGTGCTGTTCGCCGACAACCCCAATTTTCGCGCCATGTTCCTTGGCACCAGCAAATTGTTCATGAACGCTCTGTTCTTTTCCACCTTGGCTGACCGCGCCCGCCCAACGGACGACTAGAGCGGGTTCAAGATAAACAGAGTCGCGGAAGGGGATTCCCACAGGGCTCGGCACATGATTCTGTATCTCAGGTCAACTTGGGAGGCAGATATGGCACGTGCTTATGGTTTGGACCTTCGTCGGCGGGTGATTGAAGCGATTGACGAGGGCATGTCGGCGCGGGCTGCTGCGGTGTAGCGCGACAATCTGGGTGAGAAGAGCGCGTCAATCAGGATGAGGATCCTTGGCCGCGACGATGGACAAGGTGGCTTTTTACCCTGTCGCGGGCAAGGGGTTTGTCGCTCGCGATTGTCGCGGAGCGTCAATCTGCGTCGATGTCCTCCGGTGCCGCCTTTTGTGGAGGGCGCCCGGGGCGCTTGG
>JBHJGS010000066.1:0-58956 GCA_050331575.1 Rhodothalassiaceae bacterium
ATCTCCGCCATCACCTCAAGCGGGTCGCCCAGCTCGGAAACCCGCTTCAAACGCTCGTCAACGTCAAAAAAGCCTGTCTGTTTCATCCTTCCAATGAATCAGAAATCGATCCAATGAGCGAGGGTTTTTGGAGGCGTCCAACTAGAGCGCTTCTGGTGTGGGGACAGGAAATTTTTGGCTTTTTGTAAAGAAGAAGCAGGCTCGGTTAAGCAATTTTGTAGTAAGCGTGCTCAATTATTTGTAAATTCTTATCGGCCCGGTGGCGATGTGCAAGACTTGTCTATCACCGCCCCTTCTCCTTCCGCCAAAGCTCCACCACGCGATCTACCGGTAGGGGCTCGATCGTGCCGCGGTGGCCTTGGACGGGTTTGGCGGCGAACAGGGCGTTCAGGATGGCCTCCTCGCTTGCCTCGGCGGCGGCCTGAAACAAGGGCGACAGGCGGGCATTGGGCAGATCGGGACGGCTGGGCAGGGGGTCCGGGGTGCGGCGCACCTTCGGATGCGTGGCAAAGGCGATGACATAATCGCCCGACCCGTTGGTCAGGGACGCACCGGTGCGCGCCAGCCCGGCGGTGGCGCGTTTGGCCAGCCGGCTCAGAGCGCGGTCGCTCAAGGGGGCATCGGTGGCCAGCACGATCATCACCGAGCCGTCGCCCGGGCTGGCTTCGGCCTGCTCTGAGGCACCGTCTGCCACCGGGTCCTTCAGATAATAGCGCCCCAGCGCCTGGCCCACGCGCACGCCGTCCACCGTCAGAATGCCGCCGAAATTGGCCTGGACTAGGGCGCCGACGGTCCAGCCGCCCAACGCCTCGGGCAGCACCCGGCTGGCGGTGCCGATGCCGCCCTTGAAGCCGAATGCCACGGTGCCCGTGCCCGCGCCGACCGTGCCCTCGGCCACCGGGCCGCCGGTCGCCCGCTCAATGGCTGTGCGGGCGTGTGCGGGTGTGACGGCGCGCGCCCGGATATCGTTCAGATAGCCGTCATTGGTTTCGCCCACCACGGCATTCACCGAACGCACCGTCTGATTGCCCGGCTGGTCCAGCGTCCAATCACTGACGCCGGCCATGGCCGCGGGCACGCTCAAGGTGTTGGTCAGCAGGATCGGTGTTTCTATTTCGCCCAGTTCGTGCACCTGAGACAGGCCGGCCAGCTTGCCATAGCCGTTGATCACGTGAATGGCCGCGGGCACCGGCGCCTGGCGCAGATTGCCGGCAGCCGGGACGATGGCGGTGACGCCGGTGTTCAACGCGCGGCCCTGCTGCAGGGTCACCTGTCCGACGGTGACGCCGGCCACATCGGTGATCGCGTTCATCGCTCCTGGCGGCAGCACGCCTGGCGCAATGCCATGATCACGCACCCGCGCCTCAGCGGCCGAGACGAACACAAGGCTGAACAAGAGAAGGCACCGCATCGGCACTCCGCGCCATCAAGGGGATCGTCGCTAGGCATGTTATGGGGCGAGCAACTTTGCTCAAGCCTTTCGGGCCGTGGCCGTCATCCTCAACGCCGCCGGCGCAGGCGGACATAAAGCGCGCCACGGCCACCATGGGCATCCGCGGCCTCGCCGGTGGCCTGCACGAACGGCGCCAGCTCCGGCGTTTCCAGCCATTGCGGCACACGGCGTTTCAACACCCCGCCCTCGGGCTCGAACTGAGCACGGGTGCGGTAAGCGGCCGGCAGCGCGTCTGTCTGCGCGAAGCGCTTGCCGCCCTTGCCGGTGATGACCAGCAGCGTGCGCACGCCCTCCTGGTGCGCGGACACAATCGTGCGGCGTAGAAGGGCATAGGCGCGGTCCTGGGTCAGACCGTGCAGGTCGAGCACCCGGTCGATCGGGTCGCGCCCGCGCGCCAACTGCTTGCGTGCCTTTCGATCGATCGAGCCGGGGATCGCCCGGGCGGCCGGTGGGTCGATCTCCTCCACCATCGGGCGCGGGCGATAGCGCGGGCGTGGCTGATCAGGGGCTGCCCGGCGTTCGCCCAAAGGTTTCACCGAGCGGGTCACCTCCCGCCACAGCGCCTCATCCTCCGGGCGCAGCCGGCGGCTCACCGCTCCGGCCTCTCGCTTTCGATCAGCCCGTCTGGCAGCAGCAGAATGGTTCGGCCCGGTGCGGCCATCCGCCCGGCCAGATCAGCGGCGCGCGCGCCCGCCCCGAAATAGATATCGGCGCGATTCGGTCCTTTGATCGCGCCGCCGACATCCTGCGCGATCATCAGCCGCTGATACTCCGCCCCGCCGGGCAGGCGGGTCTGCAACCAGACCGGCACGCCCAGGGGGACGAAACGCTCATCCACGGCCAGGCTGCGCTCCGGCGTCAATGGCGCGCCGAGGCCGCCGAGCGGGCGGTCGCCCGTCAACTCCCGAAAAAACACATAAGAGGGATTTTCGCGCATCAGGGCCGCCCCGGCGTCTGGATTGGCCTTGAGCCAGGCGGCGATGGCCTGGGCGGTGACCTCGCCCCGCGTCAATAGCCCGCGTTGGATCATCAGCCGGCCCAGGCTGCGATAGGGATGGCCGTTCTGGCCGGCATAGCCGATCAAAAGGCGCTCTCCCGTGGGCAGTTCGACGAGGCCGGACCCTTGAATGTGCAGGAAGAAGGCCTCCACCGCGCTGTCGACCCACAGCAGTTCCAGGCCCCGATCAGCCAGTGCGCCGGCCTCGATCTCGGCGCGGTCGGGCATCGGGATCAGGTGCGTGCCGAAGCGCTTGCCGGCGATGCGTTGGCCCGCCAGTTCATGCCTGAAATCGCCCAGATCGACGCTGATCAACTCCGGCGGTCGGGCATAAAGCGGCACCTGATAGGGCCCGCCGGGGCTGCGGCTGCCGTGCAGCAGCGGCAGGAAATAGCCGGTGATCAAGCCACGGCCGTGCACCGCAACCGGCGTGAAATAGGTTTCGAAGAAGCGCCGGGGCTCCGGCCCGGTTTCGGCAATGGTGCATACGGTCAGCCAGGTCGGCGCGTCGCGGCGGATCAGGGCGGGGCAGCCGGTGACGAATGCCGCAAGCGCCGCGCGATGATCGTCGCCGGCCCAGCCGGGCAGTTGCGCAAAGCTTAGCCGTCGATAGCGCGGGTCATCGCCCTGCTGCTGCGGCGCCAGCCACAGCGCCATGGCCGCCCCGATCAGGATCAGCGCCGCCAGCCCGGCCAGCGTGCGCGTCATGACGGTCAGCCGGAGCGGGTGGCGACCAGCGTCCAGTTCGGGTCGGCGCTGTCCGCCTCGCGTTGGAAGGTCCAGATGTCGGTGACTTCCACCGTGTCGGAGGGATTGCCCTCGATCACCCGGCCTTCACTGTCGACGACATAGGTGACGATTTCCGCGACGACGCGCACCTCAATCTCGGCCACGCGATTCTCCGCCCCGGCCGCGACCACCTGAGCGCCGCTGATATCGACCAGCTTGTTGCGCACTTCCTGGCCCTGTTCGCGGCGGGCATCGATCGCCTCGGCGAATTGGTCGAACACGTCCGGCGAGACATAAGGCCGCAACTCGTCCTTGTCGCCGGCCCAGAATGCTTCCAGGATCAGGCGATAGGCGCCCTGGGCGCCGCGCAGAAACCCTTCCGGCTCAAAATCCGGATCAAGCTGCCGGATCGCGCGATAGCCGCGGCGCACCGCGGGATCCGCTTCTAACGGCAGCACCGTGCCACCATCCTCTTCCACCGGGGCGCGTTCCGCCTCAGCCGGCTTTCGATTTGCGGCCACGGGCCCGACCGGTTGAGACGCGGACGGCTCGTCTTCCGGACGCCGCCCCAGAACGCTCTTCAGCCGCAGGAAGATAAACCCCGCCACCATCGCCAATAAAATGATTTCAACCAAACCGCTGTCCATCTGTTTGCCTCGGCCTGTCCACTGCTATGCTTGTTACCGCGTTTGGCGCACTGACGCCAGCACAACACCGGCGAACTTGCAGCGCAAAGCATTGCGGGCAGCCCGGTCTGCGATCAGATTAGCACATAAGGACCGCGGCCAAGGAGGACAAGCGTGGCAATCTGGATTCTGCTCGCCTTATTGGCGCTGCCGCTGTTGGAACTGTATGTGTTCGGCGCTGTCGGCGGTGAGATTGGCTTGGGTTGGGCGCTGCTGCTGACCTTGTTCACCGCCGCGGCCGGGCTGTGGATTGTGCGCTGGCAGGGCCTGGGGCTGATGCGCCGGGTGCAAGCCACGGTTCAGGCCGGCGAACCGGTGCTGGGCGACTTGTTGGAGGGGGTTTTGTTGGCCTTGGCCGGGATCTGCCTGTTTCTGCCGGGCTTCGTGACGGATGCGCTGGGCGTTGCCCTGCTGGTTCCGCCGCTGCGGCAGGCGCTGGTGGCTCTGGGCATCGGCGGTATGGTCAATCGCGTGGTGCGCTACCGCGCTCGCCGCGGTCCGGATGGCCAAATCACCATCGACACCATCGACTACGAGGTGCACGACAAGGAAGATGAGGACCCTGACAGGCGGCGTTAGAGCCTTGTCCGGCAGAGGGCCGCGTGCTAGCCCGCATCACCTTTAGAATGGCCCGATGCGGTCTGAACGATGAGTAATGTGTATGGCAGAGAATGATCATCCGCAAGGCGACGGCGCCGCGGCACCGGACATGGCCGAAGCTCCCTTGGCCGGCCTGATCGCACAATATGTCAAGGACCTGTCCTTCGAGAATCCCGGCGCTCCGGACGTTCTGGAAAAGGTCGGGTCCGGCGAGCGGCCGGAGATGAAGGTGGATCTGGGTTTAAACGCCTCCAAGCATGGCGAGGCGCGCTATGAGGTGGACCTGAAGATCCAGGTGACCAGCGTGCGCGCCGGCGAGACCATCTTCGTCATCGAGCTTGACTATGCCGGCCTGTTTGAGGTGCGCAACGTGCCGGAGGCCCAATTGCAGCTGTTCTTGCTGGTGCAGGCGCCCAATTTGCTGTTCCCATTCGTTCGCCGGATCGTGGCGGACCTGACCCAGGATGGCGGCTTCCGCCCGCTTCTGCTCGATCCGATCGATTTCGCCGCGCTCTACCAGCAACGCGCTCAGCAAATGCAGCAACAACAGCGCAGCCAGGTGCTGGCAAGCGGCAGCGCCACGGGCGACACGATCAACTAGGATCAACTAGAGTGAGTTAGGCGGCGGAGGACTCGCCGCTGTCCGTCAAGGCGCGAAATTGTTTCACGAACAGCGCCTTGGGCGGGGTGCGCACCAGGGCATAGAAGAAGCCTAGCATCCACATCCCGCTCAGTGTCAGGGCAACCGCCTGGGCCGGCGGCAGCGCCGCTTGCGGCCTGCCGGCCCAGGGCAAGAGGGCGGACAAAACCGCCAAGCCGCAATAGATCAAGCAGATCATCCGGTTCAGGTTCGGCACCCCGTCCAGCGGGCCTGCCCTGGGCGCGCTCGGCTGAGACTGCAGGGCCAACAGCCGGCTTTCCCATCCGGGCCGCGCTGCTTCGTGGAAGACAATGCAATACGCGGCCAGTCGGGCATTGGCGCGTTCGGCATACCAGGTCAGCGCCGCGCTGGCGCCCAAAAAGAACCAGACAAGCGCGGTCACCAGCCACCAGGCCAGCGCGCTATCGCCGGCCAAGACCCCGTCTAGCCCCAGAACGCCGACGACGATTGTGATGCTGGCGGTCAAAACCGCGAAGCGGCGGCTCTGCCATTGCAGCATTTCCGCCCGCAAGGCGGCATATTCCTCTGGGCAGGCCGGCGCCCGCGGGTCAGCCGACGCGGGTGAAGAACCGCTCAAACGGAATGCCTAGAACACACTTGATGCCCTTGGCCTCCGAACAGCGGGCGATCGAATAGCTGATCAGATCCGCCCGGCCGATGATATTGTCAGCCGGCACGAAAATGAATCCGGAGGGCGACCGGCTGTCGGTGGAATTGTCGCGATTGTCCCCCATCATGAAATAGTGCCCCTCCGGCACGGTGAACAGCCGCGTATCGTCGAACGGCGCATTGTCGGAGCGTTCGTAGATGCGGTGGCTGATGCCGCCCGGCAGCACTTCTTCATATTCCGTCAGCACGGACACCATGCCGAAGCGGTGACGCGCTTGCAGCTGCCGCACCGGCCGCCGGTCCACCAGCTTGCCGTTGAGGTAAAGCCGGCCTCCGGTCATCTCGATGGTGTCGCCGGGCAAGCCGATCACACGCTTGATATAGGTGACCCCGTCGCTGAAATTCAGCGCATTGATCAAACTGCCAAAAAAGCCCAGCGAGCCGCCGGCATCGCCGCGTTCGTGAAACACCACGACATCGCCGCGTTTGGGCCCGCCGGCCAAGATTCGGCCTTCGAACAATGGCGGGTGCAGCGGCACGGAATAGCGCGAATAGCCATAGGTGTATTTATTGACCAGCAGGCGGTCGCCGACTTCCAAGGTCGGCATCATGCTTTCTGACGGAATATGGTAGGACGCGTAGGCGAAGGTGCTGAACAGCAGAAAACCGCCGAAGATGACCGCTGCGTCCTTGGCAAAGCCGATGATCTGCCGTTTCATAGAAGGTGCGAAAAGCCTATGGCGTTGCAAATTGATCAGCTTGGGGTGATGCGTCAGAGACGGTGTGGGAGTCAAGGCGTTGAACCCTGCTGAGGCTTTCCCATATCAGCGCGTGAGGCGCAGTCCGGCGTGTCTTTGCCGGACCGCGGTGCATTCTAACTGTGATCAGCATGTGATTTCGGAGGCCCCCTCCACCCGGACGCTTATGTCAGAAGGTCCCTCCGGGGGTCGGCTGCAAAAAGGAGAGATGTTTCCATGGCGAAAGTGATCGGTATCGATCTGGGCACCACCAATTCCTGCGTCGCGATTATGGACGGCGACCAGCCGAAGGTGATTGAGAATGCCGAAGGGGCGCGCACCACGCCCTCGATGGTGGCCTTTACAGAAGATGGCGAGCGCCTGGTCGGCCAGCCGGCCAAGCGCCAGGCAGTGACCAATCCGAAGAACACGCTGTTCGCGATCAAGCGCCTGATCGGGCGCACCTACGACGATCCGACCACCCAGAAGGACAAGGGCATGGTGCCCTATGAGATCGTCCGTGCCGACAATGGCGATGCCTGGGTGCAGGCCAAGAGCGAGACGATGAGCCCGTCGCAAATCTCCGCGATGATCCTGCAGAAAATGAAGGAAACCGCGGAAAGCTATCTGGGTGAGACGGTCAGCCAGGCGGTGATCACCGTTCCGGCCTATTTCAATGACGCTCAGCGCCAGGCCACCAAGGATGCCGGCAAGATTGCCGGGCTGGAAGTGCTGCGCATCATCAACGAACCCACCGCGGCGGCGCTGGCCTACGGGCTGGACAAGCAGGAAGGCAAGACCATCGCGGTCTATGACCTGGGCGGCGGGACCTTCGACGTGTCGATCCTGGAAATCGGCGACGGCGTGTTCGAGGTGAAGTCGACCAATGGCGACACTTTCCTGGGCGGTGAGGATTTCGACGTGCGCATCGTCGATTATCTGGCCGACGAGTTCAAAAAGGAAAACGGCATCGATCTGCGCCAGGATAAGCTGGCCCTGCAGCGCCTGAAGGAAGCCGCGGAAAAAGCCAAGATCGAGCTGTCCAGCGCCTCGCAGACCGAGATCAATCTGCCGTTCATCACCGCGGACGCCTCCGGTCCGAAGCACCTGACCATGAAGCTGTCCCGCGCCAAGCTGGAAAGCCTGGTGGAGGATCTGGTTCAGCGCACGCTGGAGCCGTGCCGTAAGGCGCTGAAGGATGCCGGCGTCGCGGCCGGAGAGATCCAGGATGTGGTGCTGGTCGGCGGCATGACGCGCATGCCCAAAATTGCCGAGACGGTGAAATCCTTCTTCGGCAAGGAACCGCACAAGGGCGTCAACCCCGATGAGGTGGTGGCCATGGGGGCGGCCATTCAGGCGGGCGTCTTGCAAGGCGATGTCAAGGACGTGCTGCTGCTGGACGTGACGCCATTGTCGCTGGGCATCGAGACCCTGGGCGGCGTGTTCACCCGGCTGATCGACCGCAATACCACGATCCCGACCAAGAAGAGCCAGGTGTTCTCCACCGCGGAGGACAATCAGAATGCTGTGACCATCCGGGTGTTCCAGGGCGAACGCGAGATGGCCGCGGACAATAAGCTTCTGGGCCAGTTCGACCTGGTCGGCATTCCGCCGGCCCCGCGCGGCGTGCCGCAGATCGAGGTGACCTTCGACATCGATGCCAATGGCATCGTCAATGTCTCGGCCAAGGACAAGGGCACCGGCAAGGAACAGCAGATCCGCATCCAGGCCTCCGGCGGTTTGAGCGATTCCGACATCGAACAGATGGTCAAGGACGCCGAGGCGCATGCGGAGGAAGACAAGCAGAAGCGCGCGCTGGTGGATGCCAAGAATCAGGGCGAGGCGCTTGTCCACTCCACGGAAAAGATGCTGTCCGAGCATGGCGACAAGCTGGGCGCGGAGGACAAGCAGGCGGTGGAGACGGCCGTGGCCGATCTGCGCACCGCGCTGGAGGGTGAGGATGCCGACGCGATCAAGGCCAAGATCGAGGCGCTGAGCCAGGCCAGCATGAAGCTGGGTGAGCAGATCTACAAGGCCCAGCAGGAGCAGGCGGCTCCGGGTGCGGGCGCACAGGCCGGCGGTGCCGACGCTGAGCCCGGCGCCGGCGGCCAGACCGGTGGCGAGGATGTCGTCGACGCCGAATTTCAGGAAGTCGACGAAGACAAAAAGTAAGCGCGCAATGACCGACCGCGCGGCACATCTCCGACACACGCTGGGCCGGTCGGCCGGGCGGGGATGGCCGCGCGGTCGCTCGTTCAGCCGCCACATCCGGCGCGAGGGTTAAGCGATGCAGCAGGATTATTACGACGTGCTTGGCGTGGCCCGCGACGCCGATGCCAAGACGCTCAAGGCCGCCTATCGCAAACTGGCGATGCAATATCATCCCGACCGCAATCCCGGCGATGCCGCGGCGGAGCAGAAATTCAAGGCCGTCAACCAAGCCTATGATGTTCTGAAAGATGATCAGAAACGCGCCGCCTATGACCGCTTCGGCCATGCAGCCTTTGAGGGCGGCATGGCGGGAGCCGGCGCCCATGGCCGGGCCGCGGGCTTTGATTTTGCCGACATCTTCAATGAGTTTTTCGGCGATATGGCCGGCGGTCGCGGGGCGCGTCGGCGCGGCGCGGCGCGCGGCGCGGACCTGCGCTATGACTTGGAACTGACCCTTGAAGAGGCGCACCAGGGCAAGAAGATGACCCTGGACATTCCGACCACGGTGGCCTGCGAGAGCTGCAACGGCTCCGGGGCGCGTGCGGGGTCCACACCGGAGGTCTGCTCGACCTGCGGCGGCATCGGCAAGGTGCGCGCCCAGCAGGGCTTTTTCATGGTTGAGCGGACCTGCCCAGCCTGCCGCGGCGCCGGCACCGTGATCACCGACCCTTGCCCGGACTGCGGCGGTGCGGGCCGGCGCGAAAAGGAAAAATCCCTCAGCGTCAATATTCCCGCGGGCGTTGACGACGGCACCCGCATCCGTCTGGCCGGCGAAGGCGAGGCTGGCGCGCGCGGGGGCCCGCCGGGCGATCTTTACATCTTCGTGTCGATTGTGCCGCACCCGCTGTTCCGCCGCGAGGCCGCGACGCTATTCTGCACCGTGCCGGTGGCGATGACCACGGCGATCCTCGGCGGCGAGGTGGAGGTGCCGACCATCGATGGCAAGCGCGCCAAGGTGAAGATTCCGGAGGGCACCCAGTCCGGCCGGCAGTTCCGCTTGCGCCAGAAGGGCATGACCCAGCTCAATACCGGCCTTCGTGGCGACATGATCATCGAGGCCCATGTCGAAACCCCGGTGAACCTGACCAAGAAGCAACGCGACCTGATGGCCCAGTTCGCCCGGGAAGGCGGCGATACCATCTCGCCGCGCTCTAGCTCCTTCTTCGACAAGGTCAAAGAGGTCTGGGAGGACCTGACCGAATAGCGGCGGCCACGCGCTGCGCACCCGCCGCGTCAGTCAGCTTGACCGCCTCCCGGGCACCGCTGGCCCGCCGATCCCGCCCCCGTGACGCTAGGCCGACGCTAGGCCGACGCCAGGCGGACCCAGGCGGAGGCAGGGGCGGCGAAAGGTGCGCCGCCTTGCCTGGGCGCCACGGCGCCTGGTCTTGTCTAACCCGTGGGCATTGCGTCCGACCCAAGCCGAGTGCCAACGGTCGGATGACGCACTCCTAGCGACGGAAGGCCAAAAGCTTCAGGAACGGCCCCTGGATTGCGAAGGTGATGCCGGGGGTTTGGATATTCACGAACAACGTATTGCCGTCCGGCGAGAAGCTGGCGCCGGCCCATTCCTGACCGGTGAAGTCGGTCTGGTCGGTCACACCCAAAGCGTCGGGATTGCGTGGCGCCCCGGTCATGTCAGTGGTGCCGGCGATATCTGACGGGCTCAGCTGGATATTGTTTTCCGCGAACACGAAGGTGTTGCCGTCGGGCAGCACGAAGGTCAGCCGCGCCAGCCCGCCGCCGTCCTCACAGGCCAGAATGGTGCCGGTGCGCGGGTGGATGGTGATATTGTCGACATTGTTGCCGACCGCGGCATCGGGCGAGACGAACAGGCATTCCAGCACGCCGCGGGTGGGATCGGCCGGATCCGGCGTGAACGCCCAGATCGCGCCTTCCACCGCCGCGCCGCCGAAGGTGTCGGCGAAGAAGAAGGTGCCGTTGGCAAACCAGGCGCCCTCACCGCGGCGGAAGATCGCGCCGCCGGCGCGGATGCCGCCGACGATGGCGCTGGACATGATCGGGTCGGTGGCCACCTGGCCGTCGGAGAACTGCCCCTCTGGTGTGGCGAAGGGCAGGAAGGCGGGGTCGGAGAACAGCTCGGTGACATCGGGCAGGCCGGTGGCCGCGGCCAGTTGCGGCGGCACGAAGAAGGGGCCGGAGGCCTGACCCGGAGCGAAGCCCGTGGGC
Organism: Rhodothalassiaceae bacterium; assembly: GCA_050331575.1. Taxonomy (GTDB): domain Bacteria; phylum Pseudomonadota; class Alphaproteobacteria; order Sphingomonadales; family Rhodothalassiaceae; genus JBHJGS01. Next base: position 10,871 of record JBHJGS010000066.1, read on the forward strand.
ACCGGCACCATGGCCACGTCGAAGCGGTCGCCCAGTTGCGGGTTGGTCAGATTGGCGTTGGGTTGGCCGTCCACCGCCAGCATGTAGAACTGGCCGTCGACCAGGCTGCCGTCCGGCCGCTCCAGGCCGTTGGCGGCCTCAGCGGCGTTGGTCGGCACGAACAGATAGATGCCGGAGAAGGTCGGCGAGCTGTCTTCCGTCAGCAAGACGGCATTGGTGCGCGGATCCACCGCGATCGCTTCATGGGAGAAGCGGCCCAATTGGGTCAGCGCGGTGCCGGTGGCCTGGCCGCTGGCCGGCACGTCGAACACGAAGCCGTGGTCGAGGCCGGGGAACAGGGTCACGCCGTCTTCCTCGCAGCTCATCCAGCTGCCCCACGGCGTCGGGCCGCCGGCGCAATTGTTGCGAGTCCCGCCCAGCGCGGAAGACGCGGTGGTGAAGCGCCGGCCATCATATTCCAGGCGAGTGCAGCCGCCGCCGGCCCCGCCGGCCGCACCGCCCACTGGATCATAGACAGAGGCGCCGCCATTGGCGTTGAACAGCGGCTCAGGGTCGCCGCCGAGGATTGAGGTGCCGGTGATTTCATGATTGCGGATCAGGGTCAGCCGCCGGCCGTTCACCGCAACGATCGCCATGCCGTCATGGTCATTGGGCGTCACCAGCCCGTCGGCCAACTGGTCGCCGGTCCAACCGAAGCTTTGGTAGCGGAAACCCGGCGGCAGGGACAAGAGCGGCAGGCCGGTGGCCAGGTCGCGGGCCGGCCGCGGCGGCCCGAATGGGCTTGGGATCAGGTCTGAAAAGCCGCCTTCGACCTGCGCCCGCGCGCCGCGCATGGTCAGACCGCCGAACGGCCCTGCCACCATACACGCACCCAAGGCCAGACCGCTGCGCTTGACGAAATCGCGCCGGTCGACGGTGTTTTTGAGAACCCGCACCATCTTATCCCTCCAACTTGTGTCCCTCGCCAATCTCATTACGGCGTGGCAATGACGCTTCGAAGACTCCGCCATGATGATTTGGAGACGAAAAGATGACAGGCTCGATTCTGTACTTGCTAATTATTTGCAAGAGGTAGAGACCCGCCCCACGGTTGGTCTATAACCTGAAACAGAGTCGCTCAGGCCGTCTCGGGCAGTATCGGATTGATTGGTAACGCACAGCCAGTCCAATCGGTCCGATGGTGCTCTAGATCACCATCGTGCCGAGGGCGTTGCGGCGGCCGGCGCGGGGGCGTTCCAAGCTCATCACCCGGGAATAATAGGTGCGCGAGCCTTCCTCATCGACGGTGCGCAAGCTCAAGCCAAGCGCCGGGGCGTAATAGGCGGTGCGCACCGTCGTCACCGCCGTGCCGTCGATTTCGCGCTCCTGTTCAATACGCACGATATAGACCTCGAAGCGCTCGTCCCCGACACTGACCTCTCCGATATCCTCAACCTTGAAGTGGATCCGGTTGCGGCCGCGATAGCCGCTTTGCTTGACCTCGATGTCCGAGGTCAGGCTCAACTGCTTGCCGACGGCCAGGGGAAACAGCGGCGCCAGATCCTCCGCTGCCAGATGGTGCACCAGATGCAGGCCGTCGGCCTCCACCTCGGTAACGAACAAGCCGCGGAACGAACGGCGATGGTTGGCGAAGGCGTCGCCATTGTAATAGGTCAGATGCGCGATCTGCCCATCAACCTTGGTGACCTTCATGTCATAGAGCACGCCATTGACATTGACGGTGGCACGCAGGCCTTCGGGCAGGGGGTAATGCGCGCCGGCATTGAGCCCGCACGCAGCTATGCACCCCGTCATGGCCAAGGCCAGCACACGGTGCCGCATAACTCCAAGACCCTGTGAACGTATCACGGCGCGACCCTTTCCAGCATTCGTATCTTAGCCCTGCACGGGCCGCGGGCTCAAGAGGGGTATCAGGGGCTAGGCAAGCCCGGGGCAGCGGGTCTAGGGCATTATCCGATCAATCGCGATCGCGTTTGATCGGATGACAAGGCCCACCGTCTAGGGGGCGAGCAACTTTGCTTTAGAACTCGCCCGGTCCGGAAGGCCATCTTACACGGGTGAAGGCACGGGTGAAGGGAGGCGGCGCATGCGAGCCATTGCGATTGGGATTGCCACCATCTTGCTCTTAAGCTGGCCAGCCATGTCGCAGTCGGCCGGCCCGTCAGATCCGGGAACAGATCTGGCAACGGATCCGGGCACTGCGCCGGCGCAGGAGACCGCAGCCCAGTCGGATCCGAGTGCCGACCTCACCGCTGCCGGGCAGCCGTCTCCCTTGCGCGCGTTCGTGGATGGGTTGGCAGCGGGGCATGTCAATGATGGCGAGCCGGTCGGCATGATCGTCACCGTTGTCAATGGCCCTGAAACGCTGGTGCTGCCTTATGGCATGGCCGAACTGGATCAGGGCGAGCCGGTCACCGAGGACACGCTGTTCCGCATCGGCTCCATCAGCAAGACCTTTGTCTGGCTGGCGGTGATGATGCTGGTGGACGAGGGACGGCTCGATCTCGACGTCGACGTCAATACCTATCTCGATGGTCTGCGCGTTCCCAAGAAGTTCGGCGAACCGGTGACCCTGAACGATCTGATGGCGCATCGCGCCGGCTTTGAGGAAAGCTACGCGCTGTATCTGGACACCACATCGGGACGGGATCTGACCGAGGCGCTGGAGCATACCCGGCCGGAGCGGGTGTATCCGCCAGGCGAGGTGACCAGCTATTCCAATTGGGGTGCTGCCCTCGCCGCCAAGATCGTCGAAGACGTCACCGGCCAGCCCTTCGCCGCCTTTGCGCGCGAGCGCTTGATCGCCCCCTTGGACATTGCCGAGGGCATCACGCTTGAAGAGCCGCTGCCGGACAATCAGCCCGGCACCATGGAGCCGGCGATGTTCGAACGGCTGTCGCGCGGCTATTTGAAAGCGCAGGGGCGGTTTCGGCCGGTGCCTTATATGCATATCGGCGCGATGTGGCCGGTCGGCGGCATCGCCATGGATGGCGGCGCCATGGCCGCCTATATGCGCATGCTGCTGGAGCGGGGCGAGGCGGGTGGCACGCGCCTGCTCAGCGACCAGGCGTTTCAGCGCATGCTGACCCGCGCCTTTGCCGACCGTCCGACCGGTCCGGATCTGGCGCACGGCTTCATGCAAGGGACGATTGCCGGCATCGAGCATTTCGGCCACGGCGGCAACACCACCGGCTTTACCAGCATCATGCGCGTGGCCCCGCAGCTGGACGCCGGCGTGTTCGTGTCGGTGACCACTCCAAGTGCCGGACAGGTGGCCTATATCCTGTCTGCGGCGATCCTACGCCGCATCGCCGATCAGGCCATCGGCCCGCCGCGCCCGCAGCCGATCGATCCGGCCCCGGCCTTGGCCGAGCGTGCCGCCGGTACCTATTTGGTCGACCGCCGGTCCTTCACCCGCTTTGAGAAGCTGTTCGCATCGGTCACGCCGATGACGCTGAAAGCGCTGGAAGACGGCGGCCTGCTGCTGAGCTCGCCCGCGGGCCAGGAGCGGCTGACGCGGGTTGCCCCATTCACCTATGCCGCCGTGAACGGTGGCCGCTATCATCTGGTGACCGACGAGGATGGCGAAGTCATTCGCATCGTCGAGCCCTTCGGGATCATGTCCTTCACCAAGACCGGGCCTTTGGGCTCGCCGCAGACCTTGGTGTTGAGTCTAAGCCTGGTCGGGGTGCTGGCGACCACCACGCTGATCGGCGCGTGGCGCCGGCAGGGCCGCCAGGTGCCGACGACCGGGGTGGGCCGTCTGCTCACCGGTCTGGATCTGCTCACGGCCCTGGCTTGGCTGGCCTTTTTCGTGTTGCTTGCGATCGCCGTGCAAGGCCTTGCCGGCGCCAATCAGGCCCGCTTCACTGAACCGGGCTATTATCCCTATCCGTCGCTGGAGCGTATGCTGACCTGGGCGGACATTACCGCCATCCTGTCTATCATCATGATCATCGCGACCCTGCCGGTGTGGCGCAAGTCCGGCTGGACGCTCTGGCGCAAGCTGCACCACAGCCTCTTCGCCCTCGCCATGGTGTTGGGCCTGATCATGCTGATTCAGTGGAATGTCATCCTGGCGCCGTTGTCGCGCGGATGACGCCAGCCCCTCGTCCCCATGCAGGAGAGGAGCTGAGGTGAGGGGGGCGGTCATGGCGAGCCGCAGGCGCGGAAATCAGATGGTCGCCATGTCACGTCGCCAAGCGGTGGTTCAGGGGGGTGCCGGTGGCCGCAGCCTTGTGCCGTGCCTTCAGGAGCAGCTGCATCTGGGCGACGCCGATCATGTCGACGGCGGAGTGCAGAAGGATCCCCGGCAGGATGCTGTCCGAGACCAGATACATCAGCGTCAGCACCAAGGTGATCGGCCCGGTCCGCAGGACGCCGCGCCAGCCCTGGTAGAGATGCAGCAGCATGAAGCCCAGCCCGGCGATACCAGCGGCTGCCCAAACCGGCAGAAACAAGGCCAGGGTGGTGATCGCAAAGGCTCTGAGCAGGAATTCTTCGGTCGGCCCGGCGCTGAGGGCGGCCAATTGCGCATAGCGGTAACCGCGACGGGTCTGCGGCATGAATATCTCCAATCCGCCGGATTTCTCCAGATGGCGCGCGGTCTTGGCGCATTCTTCCGGATCGGTTTTCAGCCGATGCGTGCAATAGCCCAGATAGGCGATGACCAGCGCGGCCACGCCCCAGGCAAGCGCGGCACCCCAGCCGCTGCCCGGGCCCAAAATGGCAAAGCCGCGGCCGGACAAGATCCAGGCGATGCCGGCAATCAGGCTCATGCCCCATAGCAACAGGCTGGTCAGGCGCAGCAGGCGGATGCGGCTTGCTTCATTGTGCGCCTTGGCCGATGGGGCGCCGCTCACAGCCTCCCAAATCGTATAGCCCAGCAGAGCAAGGCCTAAGAGGCCGCCGGTGACGATCAGCCAATGGTCAGGTGTCCAAGTCGGGGTCATGTCGATCTCCAATCAATGTCGGTGTTGATATGCGAATGCGGCTTCATGTTCACTTTCCTCACGATGCAAGAGCATCGGTCTCGCGGTCGGTGACCCGGTGCGGCGATCAGCTGGTCCTAGCGCTGGTCGGCTTGATCGTTCGGCCGGGTCTGGTCGTGCGGTAGGCTTGGTTTTTCACCGCGCGTGCCGTATGGCTGTGGCACTAAGGTGACTGTGAATTCCTATTCACAATAGGGCAATGACGATGACCGGTCAAGGCACAAAACCCACAACCCAGGCCCGCGCGGCGCAAACCCGCGAGAAGCTGATCCAAGCGCTGGAGACCTTGCTGAAGAGCAAGGATTTCAGCCAGATCAGCGTGGCGGAAATCGCGGCGGAAGCCGGTGTGGCGGTTGGCACCGTCTATCGGCGCTTTGACAACAAGGAAGCGTTTGTGCCGGTTTTGGTGGAGCGCCTGCGCCAGCGTGGGCAAGACGCCTTGCAGCACTATAGCGCAGACGGCCTCTCCCTGCCGGAGCAGGACTTGCGCGGCGCACTGCGCCTGGTGGCAGCGCAATCCTGGCAGGATGTGACCGCGAATGTGCATCTTTATCGCACGCTTTATCTTTATGTGCGCCTGAAGCCGGAGCTGGTGGCGGCGGGCTGGGAAGAGATTGAACAGATCGGCCTGCGGCAGTTCGAAGATTTGCTGTCAGCCTATGCCGATGAGATCACCCACCCGGATTTGGCCCTGGCCACACGCATGACCGCCTATCTGTTCTCAAGCCTGTTCATTGAGCGCGGCCTGTTCGCGGATGTGGCGGCCGTCTGGATCCGCGATCTGGACGGCGAGACCCTGGCGCGCGAAGTGGCCGATTGCGCCTATGCCTATCTGACCGCGCCGGTGCATGCTTGAAGCCGGACCGGCCAGGCTCTAGGTCAAGAGTCCGTCCTCGGCTTTCCGCCGCTGCGCCCGCCCATGTTCAAAAGGTCGCCCGCCATGCTCTCGGCCACCGCCACCGCCGTGATCGGCAACACCCCGCTTGTGAAACTGAAACAGGCCTCGGACCTGACCGGCTGCACCATCCTGGGCAAGTGTGAATATGCCAATCCCGGCGGCTCGGTGAAGGACCGGCCGGCGCTGGGCATTGTCGAAGAGGCCGAGCGCAAGGGCCTGATCGAGCCGGGCGGGCTGATCGTGGAAGGCACCGCCGGCAATACCGGCATCGGCCTGGCCGTGGTCGCCAATGCCAAGGGCTATCGCACCTTGATCGTGATGCCGGACAATCAGGCCCAGGAGAAATATGACACGCTGAGGATCCTTGGCGCGCAGCTGGAGACGGTGCCGCCGGCGCCCTATGCCTCCGACGGCAATTTCCAGAAGGTCGCCGGGCGCCGCGCGCAAGAGCTGAAGGCCAGCGAGCCGCACGGGGTGATCTGGGCGCAGCAATTCGACAATGTTGCCAACCGCGACAGCCATCTGAAGACCACGGCACAGGAGATCTGGGCGCAGACGGATGGAACCGTCGACGGCTTCATCTGCGCCATCGGCACCGGCGGCACGCTGGCGGGCGTGGCCATGGGGCTGAAGGAGAGGAACCAGGATATTCGTATCGGCTGTGCCGATCCTGGCGGAGCGAATATGTATAGCTGGTTCACCAACGGCACCTTGGAAAGCGAGGGCGGCTCGATCTCCGAGGGGATTGGCCAGAGCCGGGTGACCGCCAATGTCGACGGCGCGCCGGTGGATGTGGCGTTCCGCATCTCCGATCAGGAGGCGCTGCCGATCGTCTATGATCTGCTCGCCCATGAAGGCCTGTGCCTGGGCCTGTCCTCGGGCATCAATGTCGCCGGCGCGATCCGCCTGGCCAAACAGATGGGCCCCGGCCATACCATCGTGACGATCCTGTGCGACCTGGGCCTACGCTACCAGTCCCGCCTATGGAACCCGGCCTGGATGCGCGAAAAGGGCCTGCCCGTGGCGCCCTGGCTGGAATAGAGCGAATTGCCGGTTTTCTGACCGAAACCGCCTGCCCCTTGTCCCGCCCATGGACCCTGGCCTCCGCCAGGGTGACGGCAGTGTGTGACACAGCCCCCCGTGTCATGCTGGCGAAGGCCAGCATCCAGGAACACCGGCGCGTCAGACTTGGGCGCCACGGTCCGCGCCCAATCCTGCTCTAAGCCAAGCAGCTACTCCGCTGCTTCCTTGTGTTCCGCTGGCGGGGTCCATTTCAGGATCGGCTGGCGCGCGGCGCGGGTTTCGTCCAGGCGGCGCAGCGGGCTGTGATAGGGCGCGCCGGAGAAGCGCTCGGTGTCGCCGTCCCGGGCTGCCTGGGCCAGGGCGCGCAGCGCGGCGATGAAGGCATCCAGCGACTGTTTCGATTCCGTCTCGGTCGGCTCGATCAGCATGGCGCCGGAGACGACCAGCGGGAAATACATGGTCATCGGGTGATAGCCCTCGTCGATCATCGCCTTGGCGAAGTCCAGCGTGGTCACCCCGGTGCCCTTCAAGAAGCGATCATCGTAGAGCAGCTCGTGCATCGGCCGCGGCTTGAAGGCGCGGGTCATCACCTCGTCCAGCCCGGCGGCCAGATAGTTGGTGTTCAGCACCGCATCCTCGGCGACCTGGCGCAGGCCGTCCGCGCCATGGCTCATCATATAGCTCATCGCGCGCACGAACATGCCCATCTGGCCGTGAAAGGCGCACAGGCGGCCGAAGCTGGTGTCGCCGTCTTCCGCCGCTTCCTTCAGCGCGAAGCCGTCCGCCGTCTTCACCACCCAGGGCCGCGGCGCGAACGGCGCCAAGGCCTCGGACAGCACCACCGGGCCGGAGCCCGGGCCGCCGCCGCCATGGGGCGTGGAGCAGGTCTTGTGCAGATTGATGTGCATGGCATCCACGCCCAGATCGCCGGGCCGGACCTTGCCGATCAGGGCATTGAAATTGGCGCCATCGCAATAGAAGAAGGCGCCGGCGTCATGCACCGCGTCGGCGAACTCCTTGATGTGCCATTCGAACAGGCCGCAGGTGTTGGGATTGGTTACCATGATCGCGGCGACGTCCGGGCCCAGCGCCTGTTTCAGGGCGGCGACATCGACCCGGCCATTGGCGGTGGCCTTCAAGGTCTTGACCTCATAGCCGCAGAACACCGCGGTGGCGGGATTGGTGCCGTGGGCGGATTCCGGCACCAGCACGACCCGGCGGGCATCGCCGCGCGCCTCCAGCGCCGCGCGGATCGCCATCATGCCGCACAATTCGCCATGGGCGCCGGCCTTCGGGCTCAGCGCCACCGCGGGCATGCCGGTCAGTTCGGTCAGCCAGTGTGCCAGTTGGTCGATCAGCGCCAGGGCGCCCTGCACGGTGGACACCGGCTGCAGCGGATGAATGTCGGAAAAGCCCGGCAGCCGCGCGACCTTCTCGTTCAGTCGCGGATTGTGCTTCATGGTGCATGAGCCGAGCGGGAACAGCCCAGTGTCGATGCCGTAATTCTTCTGGCTCAGCCGGGTGAAGTGGCGTACCGCCTCCGGCTCGGACAGGCCGGCCAGATGCATCGGCGCTGAGCGTTCCAGCCCGCCCAGCGCGGTCTCGGTCACCGGCGGATCCTCGATATCAACGCCGGTGCGGTCGGTGTCGCCGATCTCGAACAGCAGCGGTTCCTCACGAGACAGGGCGCGGGCGCCGGTTAGGGTTTCCATCACGGCCTGGCCCGCCTCGGCGCGGGTCGGCCGACCGGTCCGGTTCATGCTCATGCCAACAGCTCCTTCAAGGCGTCTGCGAGCGCGTCGATATCCGCCTCGTCAACGGTTTCGGTGGCGGCCAGGATCAGCAGATCCTCAAACCGGCCGGGATAAAGCCGGGAGGCCGGCACGCCGCCCAGAATATCGCGTTCCGCCAAGGCCTCGACGATGTCGGCGGCTGGCTTGGGCAGGCGCACGGTCAGCTCGTTGAAGAAGGCGGTGTTCAGCACCTGGACCCCGTCAATGCCGGCCAGTCGATCGCGCAGCTGCACCGCGCGGGCGTGGTTCAGGGCCGCCAGCCGCCTTAAGCCGGCTTCACCCAGCAGGCTCATATGCACGGTGAAGGCCAGCGCACATAGGCCGGAATTGGTGCAGATGTTCGACGTCGCCTTTTCGCGCCGGATATGCTGTTCGCGCGTCGACAAGGTCAGCACGAAGCCGCGCCGGCCCTCGGCATCGACGGTTTCCCCGGCAATGCGACCGGGCATCTGGCGCAGATATTTCTGGCGGGTGCCGAACAGACCCAGATAGGGCCCACCATAGGTCAGGCCGTTGCCGATCGACTGGCCTTCCGCCACCACGATATCCGCGCCCATCTCGCCGGGCGAGCGCACAGCCCCCAGGCTGACCACCTCGGTGACCACGGCGATCAGCAGCGCGCCCTTGGCCTGCGCGGCCTTGGCCAGCGGCTCCAGATCGATCAGATGGCCGAAGGCATTCGGGGTCTGCACCACCAGGCAGGCGGTGTCATCGCTCAGCGCGTCGAGCAGCGCCTGGGTCTCCGCAGCGGGATCGGCGGGATCGGCCGGTGTCACCTCCAGCGCGCCGCCGGCAAAGCGGTTCACCGTCTGGACTGTCTCAATATAGTGGCCGTGCAGGCTGCCGGCGAGCACGGCGCGGCTGCGCTTGGTGATGCGCCGGGCCATCAGCACGGCTTCCGACGTGGCGGTGGAGCCGTCCCACAGCGAGGCATTGGCCACATCGGTGCCCAACAGCGCGGCCACCTGGGTCTGAAATTCGAATAGATAGTGCAGCGTGCCCTGGCTGATTTCCGGCTGATAAGGGGTGTAGGCGGTCAAAAACTCGCCGCGCTGAATGACATAATCCACCGTCGCCGGGACATGATGGCGATACGCCCCCGCACCGCAGAAGAAGGGCACGCTGCCCGCGGGCACATTGCGCGCCGCCAGCGCTGCCAGTTGCCGTTCCACCGCGCGCTCGGACTGATGGTCGGGCAGATCGATCGGCGCATTCAGTGCCTCGGCGGGCACATCCTGGAACAGCGCGTCGATATGATCCACGCCGATGGCGGCCAGCATGCGCGCACGGTCGGCCTCGCTGTGCGGAAGATAGCGCATCCGGCTTACTCCAACTCTTTCAGATAAGCGTCATAGGCGGCCTGATCCATCAGGCCGGTCAGTTCGGTCTCATCGGCGAGCTTGATCTTGAAGAACCAGCCTTGGCCGGCGGGATCCTCATTCACCTTGGCGGGGTCTTCAGCGAGCGCGGCATTGCCTTCGACCACCTCACCGGCGACCGGGGCATAAACCTCGCTGGCGGCCTTAACCGATTCCACCACGCCGGCCTCGTCACCGGTGGCCAGGGTGCGGCCAGCCTCGGGCACCTCAACATAGACCACATCGCCCAATTGCTGTTGGGCATAGGCGGTAATGCCGACGGTCCCGACGCCGTTCTCAACGCGGATCCACTCATGATCCTTGGTGTAATAGATGCTCATGGGCCGATGTCCTTAGGGCTTGCGCTTGTAGCGTTGTTCGACGAAGGGCGTGGGGGCGACCACCGCCGGGTGCGGTTTGCCGCGGATCGATAAAGTCAGGGCGGTGCCCGGCTCAGCCAGTGCCGGCGGCACATAGCCCATGGCGATCGGGCCCTCGACCGTGGGCCCGAAGCCGCCGCTGGTGATCACGCCCACGGCGGTGCCGTCAGTGTCCTGAATTGCCACGCCGGGCCGGGCGATGGCGCGGCCTTCGGGCCGGATGCCGACACGCTTGCGTGCCGGCCCCTCGGCCAGCTCCGACACAATCCGCGCCGCGCCGGGAAAGTCGCCGGCCTGCCGCCGCGCCTTGGGCAAGGCAAACAACAGATCTGCCTCCACCGGCGAGGTGGTTTCGTCAAGATCCTGGCCATACAAGCACAAGCCCGCCTCCAGGCGCAGGCTGTCGCGCGCGCCCAAGCCGATCGGCTTGACCCGGTCATCCTCCAGCAGGCGGCGCGCCAAACGGTCAGCCGCAGCGGCCGGAACCGAGATCTCAAAGCCGTCTTCGCCGGTATAGCCGGACCGGCTGACCGCCAAATCCTCATTGCCGAAGCGCAATCCCTCGGCTGCGGCCATGAAGCCCAGATCGGCCACGCCCGGTACAACGGCTTGTAGAACTGATTCCGCGTTCGGGCCTTGCAGCGCCAACAGCGCCTGATCGTGCATCAGGTCGATGGCAACCTCATCGCCGAGCCCGGCACGCAAAGCCGCGAGGTCCACCTCTTTGCGCGCCGCGTTGATCACCAGATACAGCGTTGCCGGATCGCGCCGGGTGACGATCAAATCGTCAACGATGCCGCCATCGGCATTCAACAACAAGGTGTAGCGCGCCCGCCCGGGCGCTAGAGCTGCGATGCGGCCGCTGACCAGGCGCTCCAGCGCCGGGGCTGGATCTTGACCGCTGCGGCCGCGCAACAGCACCTGGCCCATATGGCTGACATCGAACAGGCCGGCCGAGGCGCGGCAATGCCGATGCTCTGCAAGAATGCCCTCAAATTGCACCGGCATGGCATAGCCGGCGAAATCGACCATCTTAGCCCCGAGGGAGCGGTGCATGTCGAACAAGGGAGTTTGCTTCAGGGATGTCATGCTCACCAGGGCCTTCAGACGAATGGGTCGGCCGGACCCCGTTGCTGAGTGATCCGGTCGGCCCCCTCTGTCATGAAACCTGAGAGATTAGGCGGGGGAGACCCGCTTACCCCTTCGGTGGGCAGCACCGGTGCAGGTGTTGCCGCTTTCCAGAGCGTTCTTCGGTGCAGCGGTCCCTGGTGCCTGAGAGTTTCCGGGGTGGTTGCTCCTTCGGCGGCTCCGGCAAGGCCCGGAACACTCTTCCGCTGCGCCGTGCAGCCAGAGCAGGCTCTGACTACCGAACGAAGCCGCCACCATACGCCCCGTGACGCCGCTGTCAACGGCCTGCGTCGGCGCATAGGCCCAGGGCTGCGCGTCTATTCCGCCAGATTGGCGACTGCGTCGTCCAGTCTCAGCTGCAGTCCCACCAACAATTCATAATCGTAGCGGCGCGGCTGTTCGATCGAGCCGAAGCGTTGCCGAACCGTTTCACGGCTGCCGGCAAAGGGCTGATCCGGGGACAGGATAAAGCTGGTCTCATAGACCTGCTTGGCAATGATCTGGCTATTGTCGCGCAGCAGCGTCACGAAGAAGGGCAGGGTAATCTGCAGCGGCTCGGTCAAGGCCGGGCCGGCCCGCACGGTCAGATCGAAGGACACATCGCTGACCACATCCTCGCCTTGGTCACAGTCCAGGCGGACATCGGAAATGCTGGCGACGAAGACCACGTCATTGGCCGTCCGCCCCGCGCCTAGATAGCGCACCAATTGGTCTGTGCCAGACAGGATCGCCGGAGCCGGGCAGCGCTGCACACGCACCTCCAACGGATTGCGATTGACACCGCACCCCAGCAGCAAGGCGAATAGCAGCAAGAGCGGAAGGAAACGAAGACGCATCAGAACGACACCGGGAAACTCATAGGGCCGAAAACCGCCGCACCCTAGGATCGGACACGGCCGAAAGGCAAGCCACTCAGCGCGGCGTTCACAAACTGATCAGGCCATAGCGCATCGCCAGGGCCACCGCATGGGTCACGCTGCTCGCCCCCAGCTTGGCCTTGGCATTTTCGATATGAAAGCCCACGGTGCGCGCGCTCAGGTCCAAGATCACGGCGATGTCCTGGCGTGTCTTGCCATGCGCTGTCCAGAACAGGCAGGCGCATTCGCGCTTGCTCAGCTTCGGCGGCGCGGCCTCCTGGCGCGGGTCGAGCCGGTTCATCTGGGTGTGGAACTGCAGCGCCAACAGGTGCGGCAGAGCACGCTCGCTGGCCAAGCCCTCGATCCGATAACATGACGGATCGAACGGCAGCGTCACCGCGGCGAAGCGGCCATTCTGCAGCGATCCGGTGGTGGCAACGGTGATGCCGGCCCGCAGATCGTAGGTCTCCGCCTCATTCATGAACTCGCGTTCCAGCGGCGGCAGGTCTTCCAAAGTGTTCAGGGGGTTTTTGCCCCAGAAGAACGGCGGCGAGGCCAATTTCGCGTGGCGGATCACCGGATCCACTATGACATAATGGGACTTTATGTATCTCTGCGTCCAGACATCGGGATAACTTGAGCGGATTTCCGGCGGCCGTGTGGCATCAGCTTCGGCCACATAGCCGAAATTCGTTAAGCCGATGGTCTGGATCGCGCCCAGGAACGCCGCCTGCAGTTCCTCTTCATCGCGGGCGGTCTCTGCCGCGTCGGCGAAGCGGTCGATCAGGCCGAAATCCAGCCTCAGTCGAGCAGGCTCATCCTTGCTCACCTATCATCCCCACCCGCCCTGTCATTTCCGACAGTTTTCAGAAAATCGGCCTTGCCCGATAATGCTCTGTAATTGCTGTAGAGCGCCGAAGACGGATTTGCAGCATTAGCGCATGACGCAGAGGTCGGAATATCGGGATCTTGCTGTGACGCGCTGAGTCTATGCTGCGTGACATCGCGCACCTGCAAAGGTGCTCGGATTTGGCCGGGGGGGATCCGGCCCGTGTGAGCGCGTATCGGATCAGGGAGACTTGAGCATGGATGAGCAATTCATCAATCTGGCGCCGCCGGCAAGCCACGCCGACGACACCGCAACCACCAGCTTGGCAACCACCAGCTTGAATGACGCAGGCCCCACCTTGGCCTGCCCGCGCGGACGCATCACCTATGTTCGACCAGGCGGCGTGCGCCTGACCTTGACGGCGACAACCGGGGCTTCCTTGCGCATTCCGTTGGCGCCTCACCGTTCGATGCTGCGCGCGGCGGACGGGGCAGGGCGCAGCATTGACGCCTACCCGTATCAAAGCCTGCTCCTGGCCCCGGGAGAGCGGATCAGCGAGCGCTCGGCCCAAGACAGCGATGCGGATCTGCTGTTTGTCGAGCTGTCCGGGCCATTTTGGGCGATCCTGTGCGGACGCCATGGCATCGATGCCGGCAGCCTCGATCCGCATGGTGAGATTTTTCATCCCGAGCTTCCCGAGCTGGCCGACCGGCTGCGGCGTTTGCTGCTGAGCATGGAGGATGGCGCGGACGGCCGCGGTGATCTCGCCGATCAGCTGCTGGGCACCTTGGGCCGTCTGATCGGCGAGGCCCTGGCCTATGGCGGGCACCGGGAAAGCCGGGGTGTACGCGGGCTGACCGAGCGCCAGGCGACCCGCCTGCTCGACCATATCCGCGACAATCTGGATCAGCGCCTGACCCTGCCGGATATGGCCGCCGTGGTGAATTTGTCGACCTGCCATTTCGCCCGGGTGTTCACCAAGACCTTCGGCGTGCCGCCGCACCACTTCGTCCGCGCTGAACGGATCCGTCGAGCCCAACGCCTGCTGCATGATCGCAGTCGGTCGCTGGCCGATATCGCCTATGCCACCGGCTTTTCCAGCCAGTCGCACATGACCGGGGCGTTCCGCGAGCAGCTGGGAATCACGCCGGGTCGGCTGCGCCGCACCATCCGGCGCCGGGTCCGCGCCGCTCAGCCGGCCGCAGCGCCGATCGCCTTCAGCCCGGCGCCACCGCCGGCCTGGCCGGACAATGCCGCCTACCGTGCGGCCGCCGAGCGCGAGGACCATTTGAATGAAGAACGCCAACAGGCGCTCGGTGCCTTGGCTGCGGCGCTGGACTGTGCCCCAAAGGAGGTGCTGGACCGGCAATTGGCGATTTTGTCCAAACTGGATCGCGGACTGTATTTCGACCTGATGGACCGGTTGCGCCGGGACTGAGCGCGGTGGCCCTGACGGCTCAACGGCCATAGAGCCTTGCAATCGGCAGAGGATGCTTTAGGGACTGGCCTGAAGCATTCGCTGGAAAGCTGAGCCGATCCGGGGGCCTTGTGTTGATGCGTAGTTGTTCTTTCCGCTGCCTATTGGGCGCGGTATCCACCCTGGCTTTGTCCACCGCCGCCACCGCCCAAACCGCTCTTGTGACGCTGACAGAGGACCTGACCGAACAGCAGGTATCGGCCACGCTGGATGAGGGCAGCGCGGCGGATTTGACCCTCAGTTCCACCGCGTCCATCGCGGTGACCGGGGACACCAGTTTCCTCGCCGGCACCGAGGGTGCGGCCTTCGTGCTGAACAGCAGCAACACCCTGAACAATACCGGCATCATCTCCTCCACCGCCTCGCCCGGGGCGACCGCCGTGCTGGTTGAGACCGGCGCAGACGGGGTCATGGCGGAAATCATCAATGAAGGGGTTTTGGTGGCGACCGGCGCGGTCGCACCGGTCGTGGGGCCGAATTTCGGAATATTGCTGCGTGGTCCGGGCGGGTTCATCGGCGACATCACCAACGGCGATAGCGGCGTGATCAATGTGGTCGGGTCCGGCGGCAGCGTTGGTGTTGATATCGACACCAGCCTGATGGGCTCCTTGATCAACACCGGGGAAATCGTCCTGTCCGGCAGTGGCGGGGTTGGCATCCGCGTGAATGCCCCGGTCAGCGGCACGGTCTCCACCGGGACGCTGCAAGTAACAGCCGAGGATGGCGCCGCAACCGGCATCTTGGTGACCGATCAGGGCAGTGCCGCGGGCTTGGTGGTGCAAGAAAGCAGCTTTGTCGCCTCCCAGGCCGCCGAGGGGACCGGCGCGCGCGCGGTGGGGCTGCAGATCGACGGTCTCTTGACGCCGGAGCCCGGTGCGCCGGCCGTCAGCTTCGACGCGCCCTTGACCGTGATCGCGGAAGGCCCCGATAGCGAAGCCATAGCGCTGCTCGACACAGCCGGTGGGGTCGAGGGCGTGAGCATTGCCAATGGCTCTGCCGTGGCGGCCCAAGGGGAAAGCGGTGCGACCGCGTTTGATCTGCGGGCCAATAGCAGCGGTGTGTCGATCGTTAACGAGGGCGTGATCACCGGTGCCGTGGTCACCGGTGCCGGCGATGACACGGTCAGCCTCAGTGGCGGTGTGTTGAATGGCTTGGTGGATCTGGGCATGGGCGTCGGCCAGGTCACTCTAGCTGATGCGGACATCAGTGGCGTGACCCAAAGATCGAGCTTGACCGGCGGGCTGATCGGGGGCGGGCCGATCGACCTGACGGTTCAGAACAGCGATGTGTTCCTCACCGACCCCGCCGGGGCCGCTGTCCGCAGCGCCAGCTTTGACGCTGACAGCGGCCTCGGCATCACCTTGCTTCCCGACGGCGCAGCAGTCTCAAGCCTTGTGGCGGAACAGGGCGTCAGCTTGGCTGACGGCACGCAGATCAGCGTGATTGCGGCGAACTTTCCCGATCAGGACCAGGATTTCGTGCTGATCGAGGCAGGGGAGCTTGATCTTGGCGGCTTCGACACAGCTCAGGTCGATGTCAATCTTTCCGCCGTGCTGTTCGATACGGCGATTTCCTTTGTCGACGCAGAGCGGGACAGTCTGCTCTTATCAGTGGCGCGCGTGCCCACCGCCGAGCTCGGGCTGAATAGCGTACAAGCCGCCGTGCTGGACAATATTATCGGCCAGTTTGAGGCCAATTCCACGCTTGGCGCAGCCCTTGCCACGATCCCGGATCAGGCCGCTCTGCAAGGCGCGCTCAGCCAGTTGTCGCCGCAGGCCTCCGGCTCCGCCCGCTTTGCTGCGGCAACCATGCAGTCGCTCAGCTTCGGAGCGGTCAATCAGCGGTTTGAAACCCTGCGGTCACTGAAGCGCTTTGAGGAGTCTTCGCGATCGCGGGCGCCGGATCGCCGGCGCGGATCGGTGTATCGCGAACGGGTCTATACCGTGGGCCTGGACACCCGCGATCTGACGATCTGGGGTCAGGAGGTCACGCACTTCTTCACCCGCGATGAACGGCCGGACGCGCCGGGGTTTGACGGCTTTGTTCTGAATTTTTTGGGCGGCGTGGATTTCCCGCTGTTCGGCCTTGACGCTGTCGGTGTCACCGCCGGTTACGGCTTTACGGAAAATACCGACGAAGGGCTGGAGGACGGCAATTTGTTTGTCCGGTCCATCCAGGTCGGCGGCTACGCGAGCCACAGTATCGGCAATTTCTATATCGATCTGTCCGGCAGTGTCAGTTTCAATGAATATGAAAATGACCGCGTGATTGTGATCAATGAGGCCGTGGCCGACGCGGTGGCTCTGTCCGGCAGCGCCGGGGCGGAATGGAATGGAATTCAGTTCGGCGGTCAAGCCCAGGCAGGCTATCGCATCGATCTCGGGCGGTTCGGTCTCAATCTGGCGGGCCAGGCCAACTATGTCCGCGTCGACGAGGACGCCTATACCGAAAGCGGCACGGAGGGACTGATTTTCGAGGTGGAGGACCGCCTGACCGAATCCCTGCGCGTTGGCGGGCGGGTGAGCCTGGATGCCTTGTTCGCGTTTCGGCGCGAACTGACGATCAAGCCGGAAATCCGGGGGGCGATTAGCCAGGAATTGTTGGATGACCCGGTGCGCACCGATGTGCGTTTTGTCGGCGCGGCCCAGTCCTTTTCACTGGCCGCAGCCGTGCCGGACACGACCAGTTTCCTGGGTGGCGTGGGCGTGGCCATCGGCTTTGGCCTTGGCATCGTCAGCTTGGATTATGAGTTTGAATATGCCGACGATTTCCGTTCCCACGGCGCCGGCATTACCTTCCGATTTGCCTTCTGATCGGGCCGCCAGTTTTGGTCTTCGGGGCTGGGCAGCCGGTTGACCGGTCCGGCTGACATGCTTGTTGGGGTGTTGGGTTCAGAGGGCTATTCGACGATCGAGAGATTGGCCGCAGCGGTGCGTCCGTTCGGCGCCGGCTGCAATTCATATTCCAGCTTCTGTCCCTCTGTGATTTCGAACAGACCCGATTTTTTCACGGCGCTGATATGCACGAACACATCGGCACCGCCATTCTCAGGCTGGATGAACCCATAGCCCTTTTCGGAGTTGAACCATTTTACCGTTCCGGTAGGCATCTTCGGCGGTCCTTCAGAAATGCGCGTTGACAAGGATTAAGCCGCCTGCGCCCCTTTCAGTGTCACCGGCGGCGGCGGCGTCCGGCCCAGAATCATATCTGCCGCCTTCTCACCTATCATGATCGCGGGCGCATTGGTATTGCCCGAAACCAGCTTCGGCATGACAGAAGCATCGACGACGCGCAAGCCCTCAACGCCTATCACGCGAAGGTGATCATCTACCACTGCGTGCAAATCGTCGCTGCGGCCCATGCGCGCGGTGCCGACGGGATGATAGATGGTTCCGCCCTTGTCGCGGGCATGCGCCAGCAGCGCGTCCTCCTCGACCACCTCCGGTCCGGGTTGGGTTTCATGGTCGATGAAGGGCGCAAGCGCTGGCTGGGCGGTAATGGCGCGGGTAATATGATAGCCGGCCAAAAGCGCCTGTGCATCCTCCCGCGCGGTCAGATAGTTCGGTCGAATTGCCGGGCGATCGGCGGGATCGGCACTGCGTGCATGCACACTGCCCAGGCTTTGTGGCCGCAGCACGCAATGCCCGATGGTCATGCCCGGCTCCTTCTCGAACTGCAGCTTGTTCTGCAGATATTTGCCCGGATCCAGCGAGCCGGCGAGGGCATGATATTGCAGGTCCGGGCAGGCCAGGTCCGGCCGGCTTTTCACGAACAACCCGACATGGGCCGCGGAAATGGCGAAAAAGCCTTTCCGCGTAGACAGATAGCGCACGAATTCCCGCGCCATGCCGAAACCTCGGCCCATGGCATTGACCGAGGGGGTGCCCTTTTTCAGCCGATAGCTGATGGCGACATTGAAATGGTCTTGCAGATTTTCGCCGACGCCGGGGCGATGGGCGATCGTCTCAATGCCCAGATCGCGGAGCCGCTCGCCATCGCCGATGCCACTCAGTTCCAGCAGTTGCGGCGTGTTGATCGCGCCGCCGGACACGATCACTTCCCGCTGCGCGCGGGCCTGGCGGATCCGCCCGCCTTGGCTGTACCGCACCGCAGCGGCGCGCCCCTGGTCGAACACAATGTGATGGGCCAGCGCTCCGCAGCGCACGCTCAGCCGATCCTGCGGCGCGCTTGCCAAATAGGCTGTCGCTGCGGACACGCGCCGGCCATTCTTTATGGTCAATTGATAAAAGCCGACGCCTTCGGGATCGCCGGTATTGAAGTCTTTGCACAGCGGTAACCCATATTGTTGCGCGGCTTCGACCAGTGCGTCGGAGACCGGATGGTCGAAGCTGGGGTCAGAGACGTGCAGCGGGCCGCCGACGCCGTGGCCGGGCAGGGCCCCGCGCGCCTGATCCTGGGCGCGCATGAAATAGGGCAGCACCGACTCCCAGTCCCAGCCGTGCAGCCCTTGTTGGGCCCAGCCGTCATAATCAGACGGGTGGCCGCGGATATACAGCATGGCGTTGATCGCCGAGGACCCGCCCAGGGTCTTGCCGCGTGGCCACAGATGCACGCGATTGTTGGTGCCGGCATCCGGTTCGGTTTCGAATTGCCAGTTCACGCCGGTGGACTGCAGGGTCACGCCATAGCCCACGGGGATGTGGATGAACGGGTTGCGGTCTTTGGGGCCAGCCTCCAGCAGCAGCACGGTCGATCCGGCCTCGGCTAACCGGCCGGCCAGCGCGCACCCGGCCGAGCCCGCGCCGCAGATGATATAGTCGAAGCGTTCCTCCGGCATGCGCCTGCTCTCCTCAGCCTGTACCAAGGCGCCAGCTTAAGGCGCCGTGGACCGCGCGGCCAAGCCCTGCTGCGCGCCTTAACGCTTCTGAACGCAGGACAACCTGCCGGTTCATCGGCAGGTCGGCTCGCCCGTGATACGTATCCTTGCACAGAGGGCCGTTTGCCCGCCTCTGGCAGCGGCCCAGAGAATGCCCTATATGCCCGCGAAAGAGACCGCCCGAGGCGCACCACGGCGCCGCGACGAGCAAGGAGACATAATCAATGATGACATGGCTTAGAGATGCGCCGGCCTTGAAGGCGCTGGGCCTTCTGGCCGTGCTGAGCTTCGCGGTCACCGCATGCGCGGAAAATCCCAAGGGGTCGGCCGGCGCAGCGGTTGGTGCGGCCGCCGGCGGCCTGATCGGCGCGGCTGCTGGCGGCGGTGCGGAAGGGATTGCCGCGGGCGTCTTGCTGGGCGGCCTGCTTGGCGGCTCGGTTGGCAGCGCGTTGGATGCGCAAGACCGGCGGCTGGCTGCACGCACCACGCAGCGGGCGCTGGAATATCAGCCCACCGGCGAGCGGACCACCTGGCGCAATCCGGATACGGGCCACCGCGGCTGGACCGAGCCCACCCGCACCTATACCCGGCCCAGCGGCGAGCCCTGCCGCGAATTTCAGCAGGTGGTGATCATCGGCGGTCGTGAGGAAGAAGCCTACGGCACCGCCTGTCGTCAGCCCGACGGCGACTGGAAGATCGTCTCCACCCAATAGACGAGCCCCGCCCGAGATCACCCCCCGCGCTCGTCTCGCCCTCCCCGCCGTCCACGAAGGCTGCGGCGCCAGGCGGCGGGGGCTAGGCTGCGGGGGCTAGGCTGTGGGGGCTAGGCTGTGGGGGCTAGGCTGTGGGGATGGTCGTGGTCTTGCAGCCCTATGCCGCCTTCAGCGTCACCGGCAGGCCGTCCTTGGGCTTGGGGATCGGGATGATCTGGAAGTCTGCGCGATAGCCGGGCCGCAACGCGAACCGGTGGCCGGCCAGCGCGTGGGCCAGGAAGATCTTGGCTGCCATGTAGGCGAAATGCAGCCCCAGGCACATATGCGCGCCGCCGCCGAACGGCACCCAGGCGAATTTGTGCCGCTCGCGCGCACCACCCTCTTCGGTGAAGCGCTGCGGATCAAACCGTTCCGGGTCCGGCCACACCTCGGGCATGTGGTGCGAAAAGCCCGGATGCACCGAAACCTCCTTGTCCTGCGGCAGGTGATAGCCGCCGAAATCGGTGTCGCTGACCAGCCGGCGCGGGATCGCCGGCACCGGCGCGTTGATGCGCAATGCTTCCTTGAATGCCGCTTCGGTCAGCGGCATGCGCCCCAGCACCTCATAGGGCAGGTCCGGGTCGTTCAACTGCAAGGCGGCGATCTCCTCAGCGAGCCGGTCCTGCCAGTCCGGATGGCGGCCCAATTCATAGATCAGCGTGGTCAGCGAGGAGGTGATGGTGTCGTGGGCGGCCATCCACAGGAAGGTCATGTGGTTGACGATGTCTGTATCGGTGAAGGCGTTGCCATCCTCGTCAGTGGCGTTGCACAGGATGGTGAACATATCACCGGCATCGGACCCGCGGCGTTTGGGAATCTCCGCGGACAGAAACGCGATCATGGTTTCGCGCCCCTTCACGCCCTTGCGGAAACGGGTGCCGGGGAGCGGGGCGCGGATGACGGCGACGGAGGCCGCGACCATGTCGGTCAGCGCCTGATTGATCCGTTCCGTCTCAGGCCCGGGCTCAAGCCCCAGAAAGATATCCGCGGCCATGTCCAGGCTGAGCTGTTTGATGGCTGGGTAGAATGCGAATTCGCCGCGGCCGGCCCAATCCTGCAGTGCCGCCGCGGCGACCTTGTTGATCCGCGCGACATAGGCTTTCATCGGGCCGGTCTTGAACGGCACGGACATGATCTTGCGGTGGGCGCGATGCTCGTCGAAATCCATCAGCATCAGGCTGCGCGGAAACAGCTTCTCCAGATAGGGCGCCCAGCCGCGCGCGCTGGACAGCTTGCGCTGTTTGTCCATGAAGAAGAATTCGTTGGCCTCAGGCCCCAGCAGCACCACCTGTTCGCCGAAAAAGGCCCGGCTGCGGTAAATCGGCCCATGCTTGGCATACATTTTTCGCGCAAAGCCGCGATGGTCGGCCAGGATCTTGAAGGTATTGCCGAACACCGGCCAGCCGCGCTCCAGCGGAATGTCGTCAAACGGGCGCGGCGCGGCGGTGGAACGGGTCATGGCCTGTCTCATTTCCATACATGCGGGCGGACCAGTCTTGTATAGCCGTTGCGAAGATGAAAACAAAGGCGCCTCGCTGGCGCGCCATGACCGCATGGCCGTAACAGTGCCGTGTGATTGCCCGCCGGTCATCGCATCATACATGAAGGCTGCCATCTGAAGGAGCCCCGCTCATGCCTCACCATTTGCGCCCGCTGCTGCTCGGGATCAGCGCGATCGTCTGCTTGTCCGCCTGTTCGGGCAGTCCGCAAGAGGCCGACATCGCCGCCCCGGACACTCAGTCCGAACCCACCTATGGCCCGCTCGGCACCGAAGATCCTTACACCGGCTTCAACAAGGGCGTATTCCGGGTCAACAAGGCGGTCGACCGCTATGTGCTGGACCCGGTGGTGGCGGTTTACGACTTCATTCTGCCCGGTTTCGTGCGTAAGCGGCTGGCCAACGCCTATGACAATCTGAACGAGCCGCTGAATTTCGTGCACAATATGCTGCAAGGCAATCCGGATCGGGCCGGCCAAAATCTCGGGCGGTTCATGATCAACAGCGTCTGGGGCCTGGGCGGCCTGTTCGATGTGGCGGCCAAGGGCGGCGTTCAGGAGGCTGATGAGGATCTGGGCCAAACCTTGGCGGTGTGGGGCGTGCCTTCCGGGCCGTATCTGGTGCTGCCGCTGTTCGGGCCCTCCACCGCGCGCGATGCGTTCGGACTGGTCGGTGACAATCTGGCCAATCCGTTTGGCTTCGTCGTCGGCGGACAATTCGGCGTGGAGGTGTTCGATGCCGATACCGCCCGCTTTGCCGTTGGCACCGGCCAAACGGTGCAGGCGCGGTCCAGCTTCGATCAGCAAGTCGACCAGCTTTATTCCTTGTCCGTGGAAGAGGGCTATACCCTGGCGCGTTCCGGCTATCTGCAGCAGCGCTGCTTTGCGATCTACAACAATGCGCTGGGCTCGTGCGAGGAGGAGGATGATCTGTTCGACGAAGAGTTCGACGAGTTCGGCGCGCTTCAGCTGCGTCTGGGCGTGAAGGCAGAACTGGCCGACCGGGCAGGCTATTGAGCCGGTCGCCCTGATCCCGCCAAAGAAAAAGGGCGGCCCTCGAAGGGACCGCCCGGAAGTGTCAGGCCTTTCAGCTCTTCTTGTTAGAACTCATAGCGGAAGCCGAACTGCACCTGATAGCGAGCGGAGATCCCGCCGGACGGAACGAATGCGTCCTGGAAGTCACCGGGCTCGAAGGCATATTGACCGGCACTGTTGATCGACACGTCGAGCGTTTGGAAGGTGCTACCGAAGCTGCTGCGGGTATTGGCGGTGCCGGAGATCAGGTTGGGCAGATTTTCGATATCGACGAAAAAGATCGCCCGGTGACCCTGCAGAATTCCCGGCAGCTCCTGCTGGAAGCTCAGATCCAGATCGGTGAAGAAGCGGTTGCGGAAGGCATTCCGTGGCACCGCGCCGCCGGCGAATTCATCCAGACCGAACTCGTCGATCAGAGCAAAGAATGCATCGATCTCGTCTTGGGTCAGCCCGCTGAAATCGGCATTGGGATCATCGATGCCGGTGGGAACGTACAACAAGATATTGTCGGTTCCGGAGCTGGGATCCGCGAACACCCCGCCACCATCGAAGACAAAGCTGAACGGGCTGCCTGACCGCGCCAGGAAGACAAAGGACAGGCGGCTTTCCAGATCTTCGAAGAATTCCTGCGCAAAGGTAGCCCGCACTGACAGATTATGCCGCACCTCGAAATTGGCGGTCGATGCCACCAGCGAGTTCCGGTTGATCGCCGGGGTGCCGTCGAAGTTGGAGGTCGACTGCGAGCTGGTCAGGTTGGCGCGGTTTTCTGAATCGCTGAACGTGTAGCCCAGGGTGAAGTCGAACGAGCCCGGGCGGTTGATCAGAGGTGTCTGATAATTGAAGGTTTTGCCGCTCAAGAACGAGAAATTCAGGATCCGGGTGCTCTCCGTGGCATTCGTCAGGATGATTTCGTCATCCCGGATGGTGTCGAAGCAGTCCGGTGTGACATTGGAGAAGCCTTCGCGAATGCCCTCGAAGACGGCATTACAGCCTTCCACAGTCGGATCGATCGGATCCAGGATCGGCCGGCCATCGATGGTGAAACCGTCCAGGCCCGCGGACGGATTGATGACCTGGGAGATGTCAACGAACTCCGCGGTGTTGCGAAGGATGGAGTAGATGAAGCCTAGTTCGACGTTCCAGTCGTCAAAGAAGCCGCCGGCCGCGCCATCAAAGTCGGTGAAGTGAGAGACGCCCAGGTTGAAGCGAACCACGCTGGGCAGTTCGAAATCCGGGTCGGTCGCCTGCGTGTCGAACAGATTGGCCGTCGCAATGTCTTGGGCCTGCGTAACGATACACTGCGGCACACCGGTGAAATTACCGGCGCCGTCCAGCACCTGCAGGTCCGCCGCCGTACAGGGCGGCTGGAAGAACACCTCCTGATTCGGCGGGCTACCGGTTGCCTCCTGCAAAATGCCTTGCGCCGAGGCACCGCCGAAATTGGAGAAGGCGTTGGAGAACCACACCGTCGGGTCGCCCCCGGCGAAGATGCCGGCGCCGCCTTGGATCGTGGTGGTGCCGAAGAACTCATACGGGCTGCGGTAGGTGAAGCCGAACCGCGGCAGCAGAATGTCCAGGCCGTCGAAGCCTTGCGTATTTTCAAAACCATAGCGCTCGACGAAGGTCGGGTTCAGCATCGGATTATCGCCGGAGGTATAGAAATTATAGCGTAAGCCGAGCAGAACCGTCAGTTCCGGCGTTGCCTGCAGTTCATCCTGCAAATAGACCGAATGGATCGAGCGAGTGAATTGTGCCGCAGCGTCTGAGGGATCCCCGGAGAACGAGAAGGTGCCCAAGGCGCCCGGAAGCTCGCCGATATCGCTCACTTCCGGCGAGGAATCGTCATCCACCGAGCCTGGATCGTCGGGGTCCGGTGTCGCCAGGGTGCCGTTGATCAAATCGTCGACCGACTCGAAGATCAAGGTCCCGGTGGCGTTGACCAGGAATAGGTTGAACACGTCCAGCCGGTTCAGATCATAGCCCCCGGTCAGCGTGTGAAAGCCGAAGCCGCTGTCGAAGCTGTAGTCGGCCTTGAAGCGGACCTGGTCGGTCACGGTGTTCAAGGCATTGGCGCTGCGGAAGATGCCCGGGCCGGACACGGCGAAGCCTGGTTCGCCATCATTTTCCACCTGCACGGCAATCCGCGGGATCGGATTGGCGCTTTGGGCTTCACCGCCGCCCACGGGGTTCTGAATATTATCGAAGTCAGCGCGGGACAAGCGCAATTCTGTGGAGAAATTGTCGGTCCAGCGGGAGAAGAGGCGGAAAGACCAGAAGTCGTTCTCCACCCCGGCATCTTCAAAGCCGTCTTCGAACCGGAAGCGGTTCTGGAGCGACTGGCCGTCCGGCTGAATCTCATTCTCGCGTTGGCGCAGATAGGTGAAAGCGGCTTGGTGATCGTCGTTGATGTTCCAGTCGATGCGCGCCAGAATCCGGCGCTCGTCCTGGGGCAGGATGGAGACGATCCCACCGGGATCCCGACCATATACAGTCTGCAGGATTGACGCGATCTCGCCGACCTGCTCCACCGTGATGAAGTCTTGGGTATCGGCGAATCCGCCGCCGACCGGACCGACGGTGTTGATCTCGTTGGTTCGGGATTCTTCATAGGCCACGAAGAAGAACAGTTTGTCCTTGATGATCGGCCCGCCGATCGTGGCACCCCAGTTGAAGTCATTGAAATCCGCGTCGGCCCCGAATGGCACGGTGCCGTCGCCGTCGGCTGCGGGGATGCGGTCGGCGGTCAGCGTATCATTGGTGTAGCGCAGGAAAACGTCGCCGTGGAACTCGTTAGAGCCTTGTTTGGTCACCGCGTTGATCGCGCAGCCGATGAAGCCGTCATATTCCACGTCGAACGGCGCGAATTCGACGGCAAATTCCTGGATCGCGCGGTTCGGCAGCGGTTGCTCAACCTGGCTGGGGAAACCAGAGGCGTTCAGGCCGAAGGGGTCGTTCACGCCCACGCCATCGATGGTGAAGTTATTGAAGCGATTGTTGACGCCCAAACAAGAAATGCTGTCGGCATCGTCTTCGTCGACGATCACGCGCGGGTCCAGACGCAGCACGTCGCGCAGGTCATTGTCGATCGAGGGCAGGGCGTTGATGTCTTGCGCGGTAAAGGTCTGGCTGGGGCCGATCGCCAATTGGGTGGCAACCTGGCGCGGCGCGACGACGATCAATTCCTCGATGCGCTGACCGCGGTCTTCCAACTCAAAGCGCAGCGAGGTGGTCTCGGACAGATTAATGTTCAGCCCCTCGACCCGCTTGGAAACGAAGCCAGGCGCCGTCACTTCGACCGTGTAGGGGCCGCCGGTGGCCAGGTTCACGAAGCGGAACTGGCCGTTGCTGCCGGTCTGCCCGGTAATTCGCCGATCGGTTCGGCTGTCCACAACGGTGACACTGGCGCCGACGATCGGCTCGCCGGTTTCGCTGCGCACCGAGCCTTGCATGCCGGTGGTAATCTGCTGCGCCAGGACTGGTGTCGCCCAAGCGGACATCAGGGCGAGTGCCGCAGCACTGCCCGCAAAACGATTTCTGAACATGGTTTTACCCCCGCGGCGGCGCCGCCCTGAATGTGATCAAAGTGCAACGGTTGATCTCACCTGACGGTGAAGTCGCGGGGCTTTTAGAACTGCTCTGAGACACTTCTGTGTGAGTTTTATGAACAAATTATTGCAAAAAGCGCAACCCAGAGACAAAAATGCCACGAATAAAAAACAATTGTCTTGTACTTTTTGTGCCGCCTATTCTGGGCTTGGGTGTTGCGATCTCGCAACTAAAATCGATCACAGCGCCGGGCGGTTGCGGAAATTCTAGAATTGGTGGGCCAGTTGGCGGCGCTTGCGATACTGGCCTGGGGTCATCGCCATCTGCCGTTTGAACATGGTGGTGAAGTGCGACTGCGAACTAAAGCCGCAGGCCAGAGCGATCTGCGCCAGCGACAAGTGTCCGGCATCCAGCAAGGCACAGGCGCGTTCGACACGCTTGCGCACCAGATAGGCGTGCGGCGGACAGCCTAATCGACTGGTGAACAGGCGTGACAGATGGAAGGGGCTGCAGCCGGCCGCCTCGGCCAGCGTCGCCAAGCTCAAGGCCTCTTCCAGTCGCTCATCGATCATCGCAAGCACCCGGCTCAATCGCCCGGCGTCCTGGCGTAAGCTCTCGCGGGCGGGGGCAGCCTGGCAGGACAGGTCATGCAGACGGGCCACCAAAATGGCCGCCAGTCCGTCGAAATAGAGGGACCCGGGGCGGCGGCCGACGCGGCATTCGCGAACCAACTCCGAGACGATGCGCTCGACCGTGGGATCGGCTTGGCGTCGGCCTTGCAGGCGGCCGAAATCGCCGCAAAACAGCTGGGTGTCGGACGCCAACAGCGTGGCGACATCCGCGCGCCGTATTAGAACGGCGACCGCCTCGGCCGGATCATGGCAGTGATACTGCATGGCCGTATCGGGCGGCTGCAGGGCAAAGCTGCCGCGATACCAGACCTCCGGTGCTTGTGCGGCCGCCGCTCCCAGGCCGATCGAAACCGGCCGTCCGTTGGTCATAACGAGTAAGAAGCGATCGTCGGTCGGAATCGTATAGCCGCCGCGCAGGTCGCTCAAGGCCGCCACGGTCAGCGGCGTTCGCGCGCCAACCGTCCAAAGCCGGGTCAGTCGGCCGGTCCCCTCGCCTTGATGCACCAAGCGGCGGACCCTCATGGTGTCGTGCCGCATACTCTTGCGTCCCCAAAATGAACAATCTTTGCAAATTATTTCAGATTCTTGATATAGGGGCAACAAATCACCTGCAAAAAATGCAGAATGAGACAGCATGTCGCAGTTGTCAGAAAGTTCAAAATTGCCTGGCGCAAGATCCAGCCCGGCTTGTGCTTATTATTTCCTAAGCTTTGGCCGAAGATTTTAACAAGGTTTTCAGTAAACTAATTATTAACGCCGTGCCATCCCGCTTTTGCGGTCTTGGTAGGATCGCCAGGAGCTGCGGAAAAATCTGTTCCGTGCGCTTGCGCGTCTTGCGCAGCTCGCCTGTCTTCTCCCGGGCCAACCCTTCTGTCCGGCCGTTTGGTAGCCGCATCGCGCGTTCATCCGGTCGGATTGGGGTCTAATCCTCGGGTGCTGGCGGCAGCAGGATGGTCACGCGGGTGCCGTCTGACGCGGCGCTGCGCAAGCGGACATCGCCACCGGATTGTTTGGCAAAGCTTTCGACCATGCTGAGGCCCAAGCCCGTCCCGGCGCCGGAGCCCTTCGTGGTGAAATAGGGGTCGAACACCAGATCCTGGATCTCGGCGGGAATGCCCATGCCGGTATCGCGCACCTGCACGGCGACCCGGGTCTCGGTCCCGGTCTCAGGCGGGATCAGAAAGCTGCGGATCGTCAGGTCGCCACCGTCGGGCATGGCATCGCGGGCATTCAGGGCCAGATTCAGCAGCGCGCTTTGCAGTTGCACCCGGTCCACGCGCACCCGGGGCAGATCCGGCGCCAAGTCGGTGCTCAAGCGGATCGACTCCGGCAGGGTGGGTTCCAGCAGCCCGGCAGCATCGCGGATCGCCGCATTCACCGACAATGTCTCCGGCGCCAAGCTTTGATTGCGCCCCAGCGCGCGCAGACGGGCGACCAGATCGCCGGCCAGACCGGCGGCGTCCAACGCATCGTCCAGCCGGGATCTGGCGCGCTCGTCCAGATCCGGGCGCCGCGCCAACATCTCCAGATTGCCCTGAATGATCGCCAGCAAATTATTGAAGTCATGGGCGATCCCGCTGGTCAGCCGACCGATCGCCTGCATCTTTTGCGCCTGTTGCAACATGTCGCGCTCAGCGACCCGTTCAACCACCAGGGCGGACAACCGGCTCTGTTCCGCCAGAAACTCTCGTTCCATTGGCAAGGGCGCGCGCGCCTGCTCCAGGAACAATACCATCACGCCTAAGACAATGCTGCCAGGAGCGGCCACCGGTTCCGCCCAGACCGCCTGGACATGGGCCGGCTCCAGCAGCGTGGCCAAATAGCCAAAGCGCGCGGACCGGTCCAACTGCTCCACCACCACACCCTCGCCGGTCCGGCGCACAAAAGAACATAATGTGTCGGGTCGGGCACTGCGCGCCACCAAGGCTTCAATCGCGGCGGCCGCAAGCGACGGGGCGGCCGCACAGCGCAGTTGATCGCTTAACGGGTCGATCAGAAAGATGGCGCACCGGCCGCCGGGCACAACGCTGTCGATCGCCCGTGCCTGCGCCTGTAACAGATCTTCCAGCGATTCTGACCCGGCCAGCTTTTCCAGTATCTCACCGCGCGCCCGTTGCATCGCATCCAGTCGCTGCGTCTCGGTCAGATCCTGCAAGACGCCGGTGAAGAGCCGGGTGCGGCCGAGTGCGATCTCGTCGACCATCAAGAAGATCGGCACGGTGCGGCCCTGTTTGTGCCGAAGGCTGAGGGCCTGGCCGCGACCGATGATGCGGCGCTCGCCGGTGCGCAGATAGCGCGCGATGTGGCCGTCATGTCCGGCTGCATCGGCGGCATGCATCAACATGGAAACGTTTTGGCCGATCACCTCTTCGACGCCATAGCCGATCATTTTCGCCGCGGCCTGATTGACCGATTGGACGATGCCGTTTTGATCGATGGTGATGATGGCGTTGGGCACCGTTTCCACCACCGAGCGCAGGCGGCGCTCGGTATGCCGCAGATCGGCTTCGGCGAGCTTTTGCGCCGTCACGTCATAGAGCAAGGCCAGCGTGCCGGTCGCCATGGGATAGCAAGCCAATTCCACCCAACGCGGCGGATCGGCCTGGTGGTTCAAACAGGCCAGACGGCGACCGGGCACCCGTTCCGCAGCAGATGCGCGCAACAGGGTCTGAATTTCGCGGCGATAGTCCGCGGTGTCCTCGTCACCCTCGTTGATCAGGGTGAGCGCTGCGGCATTCAATTCCGGCTCGCCATGGGCGATGAAGGCCGCCGGCGCTGGAAAATCCGCCACAAACTGCCGCAACTGCGCGGTTTCCGCGGCGCCATCTTGCGGCGCTGTCAGGCCCAGCGCTTCATGCAGGCTCATATAGTGGGTGATATGCCCGTCAGTGCCGGTGATCGGTGCCAGCCGCACTTGGTCGACGAACCCGCCACCGTCCTTGCGCTGCGCGGGCAGGCTGGCGCGGACGCACAAACCCTGCTTGAAGGCCTCGTTCAAGCGACCCAGTTCAGCCCAGCCCGCATCGCTGCCGCGCAGCCAGCAGATTTGCTTGCCGATCAGCTCGGCTGCCCGGTAGCCGGTCATGTCCTCCAGCGCCTTGTTGACATAGACCAGCGGCTGATCGGAGCGCTGCGCGTCGGTGAACGCAACGCCGACGGGCATGCTATCCAAGGCCCGCGACGCCAAGCCGGCTTGCTGGTCTGCAAGCACTTCCCAATCGGTCATTGCCTTGTCCTTCCGACGCGCCGAGGGGCATCGGCTGCCCCGACCCTCGATGTTAGGGCATTATCCGATCAATCGCGATCGCGATTGATCGGATGAAACGGCCCGCCGTCTGAAGGGGGCGAGCAACGCTGCTCTCGCGCAGAGCATGCCTCGAAGCCTTGACCGCGCGCTGCTCCATCGTCGCGGCGATCCGCACAAGGACTGATGCCGATCAATGTTCCGAGCGCGGAGTTGGGGCATCGAAGATGGGAATGACACGGCGTGAGCTGCGTCAGCGCTTTCATCCGGTAAGTTTTGAGGAGGGACCGGTGGCACATCCAAAAGGGCAGTCGGCCAATGCACGCCTGCTCGATCTCAGCACAAACAGCGAATCTCTGATGGCCATGGGCTCGACCAGCCTGCGGGCTGTGAGCCATATGAATGATGCGATGCTGCGAAGCGTTTCTGCGATGCACGAGGAACTGAGCCGATTCGTCAAGCATCGGCTGACGCGCGACATCGAGTTACAGCAAGACATCGCGGCCTGCGGATCGCCGGCGGATGCCTTCCAGCTCTACGCGCAATTCCTGCAAACCAGCATGAGTGACTATTGGCAGGAAATGACGCGGCTGGGCACCTTGTCGGCGGAAAATGGATTGAATGGCTTCGCGCGCCTCCAAGAGCAAGGCAGCCAGGTCGGCCGCGAGGCCGCGGCAACTGCCAAACCTGCTGAACGCCAGGCGGACAAGCAAAAAGACCACCGCGCCGCCTAACCGGATCTGGCCTGGCGGCGGCCAAACGCCGTGCCGACCGCTTGGGCCGCCCTGTTAACTCCCAAGCAGGGCAAGAGGAGAAGTCCCCACCCCCCGCGCCTCTTGCCCTGCCTTTTTTTTGCCTCAGGACCGCTGCTGCAGATCGAACCGATCCAGTCGCATCACCTTGGTCCAGGCCGCGACGAAATCCTCGACAAATCCCTCTTGCGCATCATCGGCGGCATAGGCCTCCGACACCGCGCGCAGTTCGGAATTGGAGCCGAACAGCAGATCGACTTCGGTGGCGGTCCATTTGACCTCGCCGGACCGGCGGTCGCGGCCTTCATAAACCCCGTCTTCTGAGCCGGCGGACCAGTCGGTGCCCATGTCCAGCAGATTGACGAAGAAGGCATTGTCCAATGTGCCCGGCCGGTCGGTGAACACGCCGTGGGCGGCACCGTCGGCATTGGCGTTGAGCACGCGCAGGCCGCCGACAAGGGCGGTCATTTCCGGCACGGTCAGCGTCAGCAGATCGGCGCGGTCGACCAGATGTTCAGCCGGCGATCCGTCCAGGCCCGGTGCCATGAAGTTGCGGAACCCATCGGCTTTGGGCTCCAGATAGGCAAAGGACGCCGCATCGGTCTGGTCCTGGCTGGCATCGGTGCGGCCCGGAGTGAACGGCACGGTCACATCATGGCCGGCAGTCTCCGCCGCTTTCTCGATCGCTGCGGCCCCGCCTAGCACGATCAGATCGGCCAGCGACACCTTGCGCCGACGGGACTGTTCGTTGAACTCGGTCTGGATGCCCTCAAGCGTTTCCAGAACGGTCGCCAGCTCGTCGGGATTGTTGACCGCCCAGTCCTTCTGCGGTGCCAGACGGATGCGCGCACCATTGGCTCCGCCGCGCATGTCGGTGCCACGGAAGGTGGAGGCCGAGGCCCAGGCGGTGCGCACCAGTTGCGGCACGGTCAGGTCGGACTCCAGGATCTTTGCCTTCAGCCGGCGAATGTCGTGGTCGTTGATCAGCTCATAGTCGACAGCGGGCACCGGATCCTGCCAGGCATGGTCCTGCTCCGGCACTTCCGGGCCCAGATAGCGGGCGCGCGGCCCCATGTCCCGGTGGGTCAGCTTGAACCAGGCCTCGGCGAAGGCCTTGTTGAACTCTTCTGGGTCCTCCTGAAAGCGCTGGGCGATCTTGCGATAGGCCGGATCAAAGCGCAGCGACAGGTCGGTGGTCAGCATCACCGGGGCATGCCGCGTGTTCGGATCATGGGCATCGGGCACCAGGTCAGCGGCATACTCCTCTTTCGGAATCCACTGCACCGCCCCGCCTGGGCTTTCAGTCTTGACCCACTCAAAGCCGAAAAGATTGTCCAGATAATTGGAGCTCCAGCTCACCGGCGTCACCGTCCAGGCGCCTTCCAGGCCGCTGGTGACGGTATCGCCGGCCTTGCCCTCGCCGCAGCGATTGGTCCAGCCCAGCCCCTGCTGTTCGACAGGGGCGGCTTCCGGCTCCGGCCCAACGCAGTCGGCCGGCTTGTGCGCGCCGTGCATCTTGCCCAAGGTGTGGCCGCCGGCAATCAGGGCAACGGTCTCATAATCGTTCATCGCCATGCGGGCGAAGGTGGTGCGGATATCGTGCGCCGCGGCCACCGGGTCGGGGTTGCCGCCGGGGCCTTCGGGATTGACGTAGATCAGCCCCATATTGGTGGCTCCCAACGGCCGCTCCAGTTCGCGGTCGCCGCTGAAGCGGGCGTCATCGCCCAGCCATTCCTTCTCCTCGCCCCAATAGACCTCTTCGGGCTGCCAGGCATCAACGCGTCCGCCGGCAAAGCCATAGGTCTCAAAGCCGGCCGACTCAAAGGCGACATTGCCGGCCAGGATCATCAAATCGCCCCAGGAAATCGCCCGACCATATTTCTGCTTGATCGGCCACAGCAGGCGGCGGGCCTTGTCCAGATTGGCATTGTCCGGCCAGCTGTTCAGCGGCGCGAAGCGCTGTTGGCCGGTGCCGGCGCCGCCGCGGCCGTCGGTCACCCGGTAGGTGCCCGCGGCGTGCCAGGCCATGCGAATGAACAGGCCAGCATAATTGCCATAGTCGGCCGGCCACCAGTCCTGCGACGTGGTCATCAGCGCGCGCAAATCCGCCTTCAGCGCGTCATAGTCGAGGCTGTTGAACGCCTCGGCATAGTCGAAGTCTTCGCCATAGGGATTGGCGGTGGCCGCATTGCGGCGCAACGGCGTCAGATCCAACCGGTTGGGCCACCAATAGGTATTGCCAGGACCGTCCTGTTGCGCCCAGGCCGGGGCGCTGAGGGCCAGCGGCGAAAGGGCGACGCCGGCCAAGGCTAAGGCCAGAATCGTGTGTTTCATCATTGGGCTGCATCCTCTCGATCAGGTCGCGTGTCCGCAGCGATGCCCGCGGGGTCTGCTTTGTCGTCTTTTGTCACCTTGTCCCGCCAGACGCAGAGGCAAGGCGTGCGATGCAATTCCCCAAGCAGCAGCGACTCACTGCGCAGTCGCCCTAGTCTACTAGAGCGCGACATCAGAGGAAGGGATGTGATAAATCGCTGCAAACCAGCGACATAATTGTGATAACGGCGCCAGCCGCCCGGCCCGCTCAGTAGCGAAAGCGATACGCCAGCGAGACACGCCGCCCCGGCCCTTGCACATTGGCAAACTGGGCATTGAACGCCTGATTGATCACCGGGAAATAGGCATTGTCCAACAGATTTGTAACGCCGACGTCCACCACGCCCGGCCCGACGGCGAGGGCGCCGTATAGGTCCAGCAAAATATAGTCGTCGATGCGCTGACCGCCGCCGAATGCACTGGACTTATTGTCCTGCCGTCCGGAATAGAGCAGCTGCGCTCGCAGATTGACCCGCTCGACCGGCTGAAAAGCCACAAATGCGGTGACTTTTTCCGGCGGGATGCGAGTGGTCGGCAGATCCTCATCGAATTCCCCGTCATCGTCGAGATCAACTTCACCCTGGATCCAGGCAACTGTGCCGCCGATCTCCCACCTGTCCGTCGGGCGGACCGAGGCACTGGCTTCCAGCCCGTAGATCTGTTCCGGCTGGGTCAGGATGTTTAGATCCTCGTCGAACGAGGTGCCATTGTCCGACTCGCTGTAGAAGCCGACAAGCTCCGCCTGCCATCGGTCATATTGCGCGCGCAGCCCCAGTTCGACAGTGTCCGTGCGCACGAACTCAAGTTCGACATCCTCAATGGCGGTAAAGGTGCCATCGGTAATCACCCGCAAAATATCGCCAGGGGAGAAAGACTGATTAAAGCCGCCGAACAGGCTGATCTGTTCGGTCAGGAATGCGGTGGCTGAGACGTTGAACAGCGTTTCTGATCCGGAAATCTCGCCACTGGGCATGACTTCTGTGACATCGATGGACACGGCCTCGTGCCGGATGCCGGCTGTGATCAGGCCCCAAGGCCCCACCGGTAGATCCAACTGGGCAAAGCCTGCGATGGCATCTTGATCGCCGACCGCATCAGAGGGTCCATCGATCTCAAACTGGCCGGTCTCGTCGGCAAGATAATCAATTCCCCAGGATAGGGTGGCGGTGATCGGCGCGACCTTTATTGGCGTGTTCACGGTCAGCCGGGTGCCAAATTTTTCCGACTCGATTTCGGTTTGCGGAAAGCCGGGAAACAGGGTGAAGACGGTATCGATCTGCTGATAATAGCCCTGCAATCGCACCGCGCTGCCGAGGATATCCGCCGCCTCATAAAGCAGATTGACATTGACCGATTCGTTACCCGGCTCGGCATCCTGGCTTTGGCCAGGCAAGCCCAACTCGATTTCACTGGGTGGATTGAACAGCGTGCCGTCCAGTTCCGAAGACCGGATTCCGAAATCCGGATCCTGCTTCAGGCTGAAGATGTTGAAGCTGGCTTCCAACCGTTGGTTCGCCGTGGGCTGAAAGCCCAGCTTGGCCAGCAGATTGAATTCGTCTGATTCATCCAGGCCGCCCTGCGCTCCGACCGGGTCGGTGGGACGGCGATTGCCATCGGCATCGAAGGTGTTGCCGCGGCGGACAAATGTGCCGCTGAGCAGATAATCGATGCTGTCGAGGCGGCCGGAGGCGGTCAGATTGGTGTTCCATGTCACCGAATCGTCCAATTGGTTGGTCGAGACTTCCACACCCGCACGGCCGGACAAGGCGAACGCCCCCTCCGTCGGCCGCTTGGTGATATAATTGATCAGGCCGCCGTCCGCGCCGAAGCCGTAGATTGCCGTGCCGCCGCGGACCACTTCGATGCGCTCGATCGCGTCAATATCGATGCTCTGCAAGGATCGTTGACCATTGCGCAGCGGCGTATCCTGCGGGATGCCGTCAATCAGGGTCTGAAAATTGCGGCCGCGCAGTTGCTGGCCGAAATTTGTCAGCGCCTCGGTCGACGGGCTGAAGCCCGGAACCTTCTGCGCCAGAATTGCGCCAGCGGAGCGGTTGAGCGCCTGCTGCACCACCAAATCCTCCGCCGTGATCACGGTAACGGAGCGGGTCGTCTCCGAAATTGGCACCTGCGGCCAGCGTGACGAGGTGATCACCATCTCTTCCATCGGCCGCTGGAATGGTTGAGCCTCCGCTTGCGCCAGGGCCGGCAGGCAAGTGGAGGACAGCAAGGCGGTGAGCGCAACGCTGCGTGCGGTCGACATAGGCGAGATCCTCTTGTGGCGGGCGAGCGGCGTGGCAAAGGCGACCGCGCACCGACATGCCCTTGAGACGCGTTTGCAGCCGCGTTAACGTGACGGCGGGCGTTGTGCAAGAGATTTGCATTGTCAGTTTCAGTGCGCTCGGTTAGTGCACTCCCCTCTGTTCCCTTGATGACGCGGATCCCCCCAATGGCGCTTGCGATCGCTTGTCTGCTCGGTCTGGCCGGCGCACTGGCATTGTTTCGGGCCTGGTCGGTCGCGCGCGCAGCCCGAACCTCGGCGCTATTGGTCGGCTGGGGCCTGATCGCGGCAGCGTTGCTGCTGGGCGGTTATGCCGCGGGTGACGGCGGGATCGTCGTCGGCGTCTTGGCGGTCATGACCGCAGCCTTGGTCGTGATCATGGTGCGTGCAGGCCGCGCTCAAGCCGCAAACCGCCATGTCCGCACCGTAAGCAGTCAGCGCGGTGCGGGCGCGTCCGGTGCCCGCGGACTGATCATCGGCGGCCGCGATGTGCTTCTGGCAGGACCGGGCGCCGGCCTGGTCGCACTTGCCGGGGCGCTGGCCGCGCACCGGCTGCTTGCCGCGATCGGCTTGGCCCGTGCCGACGCGATCGTGGCGGGGTTCTTCGCTCTGCCGCTGATTTGGGCGGCCTTGGCAACGCTTGTCACCGTGATACCGACGCTGCACCGGCAGTGCTTTTGGTTTGCCGCGACCGCTGCGCCGGCAGTGGTGCTGCTCTGGCTTATGCCGGGAGGCCGGTGATGGAGCATCGCTGGCCCCGCAGGTCGGCTCAGGCTGTCGCCCGCGCCTTGTCCGGCCATGCCACCCTGGGCCTGGCCGCCGCGGCGATCCTTTATATCCTGACTCTCAGTGGGACGATCCTGGTGGTCGACCAGGCCCTGCAGCGGTGGGAGCAGCCAGCGGTGCCGGAAACGGCGGCGGCGGCGCCACAGGCAGTGGCGCGCGCGGCCAAGGCGGCGCTGGCCCAAGCGCCGGATCCGGGCCATCATCTGTTTGTGCGACTGCCCAGCGCAGAGCTTCCGCGGCTGGTTGTAACCACCGATCACGGCGCTTGGTTCGCCGACGCACATGGGCGATTGCTCGCGCCAGAGCGGCATCCCTTCACCCAATTCGTGCTCGACCTACACTATTACCTCCACCTTCCGGCGGCGGGGGGGCTGGTGGTGGTCGGGCTGTTCGGCGTGATCATGGTGGCCCTGGCCGTGTCGGGGCTCTTGGCACATCCACGCATCTTCCGCGATGCCTTTCGGCTGCGCTTAGGCGCTGGGCCGCGGCTGTTTTGGGCCGATATTCACAATCGGCTCAGCGTGTGGACCGCACCGTTCCACATCGCGGTCAGTCTCAGCGGCGCCGTGCTTGGGCTGACCAGCCTGGCCGCTCTGGGCATCGCCGCATTGGGACCGGCGCAGCAGGTCGATGCGGTATTTGAGCCGGTGTTCGGAGCAGAGCCCGCCGCCGATCCGCAGCCAGCGCCGCTGGCCGATATCGCCGCGGCCTTGAGACTAATGGCGCAGCGGTTTGCAGACACACGCCCGGCCTATGTGATCGTTCATGAGCCGGGCACCGGCGGGCAGCATCTGCAGATTCTGGCTGAGCAGCCGTTCGATTTGGGCTTCGGCGAGTATTATGTGTTTGACGCGGCGGGACAGTTTACCGGTCGGGTCGGCATGACCGACGGCACCGTGGGCCAGCAGGCGATCGCGTCGATGTATCGCCTGCATTTCGGAAGCTTTGCCGGCTGGCCGGTGAAGCTGGCGTATCTCGTCTTCGGTGCGCTGATGACACTGATCATCTGCTCCGGCTTGTCGCTGTTCTTTGCCCGAAAGCAGGCCCAAGGTCAGCCCTTGCCCCGCGCCGCTGCCGCCTGGAGCGGTCTTGTTTGGGGGGTCCCAGCCATGTTTGCGGTCCTCCTCTTCACCGCGCGCGCGGGGCTGACGCAAACCGGGCTGGCATCTGCCTTCTGGATCGGCTTGATCGGGCTGCTTGCCGTGTGCAGTGCCGCACCGCGCAGGGCCACTCAGATCCGCCGGCTGCTGCAATCCCTGGTGGCAATCGCCTTGTTCGCTGCCGCCGGCATCGCCGTGGCGGAGGCGGGGCCGGCGGTGTGGCCGGTCACGCTCAGTTGGGTCGGGCTGGCTGGGCTGTTTGCTGTCGCTGCGGCGCGGGGTCATGGGCGTCAAGCGCCGGCGACACGCCCGAGCGCCGTGCCGGTGGAGCGGGCATAGCAGGCCTCTGCCTTGCGGCCGGGCATGCGGGCGGACGGGTCGCGGGAGAGCGGCTCAACCAGCCTTGGCCGCTTGCTCCTTGCGGATGCCCTTCAACAGCTTGACCATGGCCCGCTGCACCGATTCCGTGCCGGCGACGACATCGCCGGACTCCATCATCCGATCCCGGCCCAGTGGGTCGGTGACAAAGCCGCCCGCCTCGCGAACCAGCAAGATGCCGGCCGCGATGTCCCAGGGATTCAGTCCGTCTTCCCAGAACCCGTCGTATCGGCCCGCGGCGACATAGGCCAGGTCAAGCGCCGCCGACCCATAGCGGCGGATCCCAGCCACCGTCGGCATGAAGGCTTCGGCCTCAGCCAGCCAGCGGGCATGGTCCGGTCGCCCCTTGAACGGAATGCCGGTGGCCAGAAGCGCGTCATCCAAGGAACTGCGGGCAGACACGCGCAGGCGCTGATCGTTCAGATACGCGCCGCGCCCGCGATCCGCCCAGAACAGCTCGTCCAGAATCGGATTATAGATGATCCCGGCGATCAGTTGCCCGCGCTCTTCTGCGGCAATGGAAATGGCGAAGTGCGGCAGGCCGTGCATGAAGTTCAGGGTGCCGTCGATCGGGTCGATGATGAAGCGGCTGGGTGCGTCGACGTCGGTTGCGCCTTGTTCCTCCATCAAAAAGCCGAAATCCGGGCGCGCGCGCGACAATTCCTCAAACAAGATGCGTTCGGTGCGATGGTCCGCGGTGGTCACGAAGTCGGCCGGCCCCTTGCGGCTGACCTGCAGTTGCTCCACCTCGCCGAAATCGCGGCGCAAATCGCGTGACGCCTTCATGGCCGCCTTGACCATGACATTGACCAGGGCGGAGCGGTTGGCCATCGGGGCTGTCCTCTTTCACGTCGGCGGGCGAGGCGCCTTGTCTACCCGCTCGGTGGGGCAATGACCAGGGCCGGCGCAGCCGCTGACGGTTTAGCCGACGCCGTGTTGCTCGAACCAGTCAAGCGCGCGTTGCCAGCCGTCCGTCGCGGCCTGCTCATGATAGCTTTGCCGGTAATCGGCGTGGAAACCGTGGCCGGCTTGGTCATAGATGATGATGGAGGACGGCTGGTCGGCCTGTTTCAAGGCCTCAGCCATCGCCTCGGCGTCTTCTGCGGGTATGCCGCGATCCTGCCCGCCATAAAGGCCCAGCACCGGCGCGTTCAGCTTTGTCGCCACGTCGATCGGCCAGGGCCGCTCACTGGCATCGAAGGACCGGGCTGCTTCTGGCGCGCGTAACCGGCCATACCAGGCCACGCCGGCATCCACCCGCGGATCCTGCGCGGCAAACATCCACACCACGGAGCCGCCCCAGCAAAAGCCGGTTATCCCCAACGCCTCGGTCTTTGCCGCGCTGCGGCCTTCCAGCCAGTCGACCAGCCGGGTCAAGTCGCCCATGACCTGATCATGCGTGGCCGTGCGGACGATCTCGCGGATCTTCGAGAAGTCCGACAGGCCGGACGGATCGCCGGCCCGGGCGTAAAGATCCGGCACGATGGCATAATAGCCTTGCTGCGCGAAGCGGCGCGCGACATCGCGGATATATTCATGCACGCCGAAGATTTCATGCACCACCACGATGACCGGAAAAGGGCCCTCGCCTTGCGGCCGCACGATATAGGCCGGCAGCTCGGTACCGGCGGCAGGAAACATCGCGGTCTCGGTAACCAATCCCTCGGCGCTTGTGCTGATCGCCGAGGCCGCGACCGGCCGCACATAAGCGGCGAAGCCGACCGCGCCGATCAAGCCGGCCAGGGCGCGCCGTGTCAGCTTTGCCGGGCCGTCCGCGGCCAGGCCTTCCGGTCCGTCAAGAAGCATCTATGCTCTCCCCCATGTGCTGCTCCGCTGCCGATCCAGGTCGGCCGTGACGGCATTGTTGCCCGATTCGCCGCATTTGGCTAGGCACGGCTTCACCAAAGCGTGAGCAGATGTTAGTTGTCTATACATGAATAGCTGTTCATAAGTATGGCTATGCAGGACACCGCGCTGAGCCGGGACCAGCTGGGCGACATGGCGGAGATGTTCCGTCTTTTGGCCGATCCCAGCCGACTGTCCATTGTGTTGACGGTCGCCGCAGCACCGAAATCGGTGACTGCGGTGGCAGACAGCACCGGGCTGTCGCAAAGCCTGGTCAGCCATCATCTGCGGCTGCTGCGCTCGGCCCGCATTGTGCGGGCCCAGCGCCAGGGGCGGGTGATGGAATATTCGCTGGCCGACGCCTGCGTCAGCCAATTGCTCGCCATCATGGTGCATCATGTGCGCGAGGGCTGAACCGCAATCCTGCCTCAAGGCCGTCGGGCCTTCAGGCGCCTATCGACTCACCTTAGACCAAGGATTCTTCTGCCATGCGGACCATTCTTTTGACCGGCGCGCTGCTGTTCGGCACCGCTGCCTCAGCCCACGAAGTGATTCATCAAGACCATGAGCATGACCATGGCCAGGCTTGCGGCCACACCGCCATCGCCCATGACGGCCATGTCGATTATCTGCATGACGGGCACTTGCATCATCAGCATCAGAGCCATGTCGACGAGCATGTCATCGCCATCGACGCCAGCAATCCCGCCGCGGAACAGCTGGTCTCACGGGTCGAAGACGCCGCCCACGTTCATTCGTTGAGCGACGGCAGCCATCCGATGGTGCAGCATGGCGACCATTTCGACTTCGTTCATAACGGTGCGCTGCATTTCGTGCACGGCGATCATGTCGATGATCACGGCCCGGTCACCACGGTGAAGACCGGATCGTAAGCCTTTTGCGCGCCGGGGCGGTCGGCCCGCCCCGGCGTGTCGGTCAAAAGCGGCCGGCCTGATAGTCGGCGATTGCCTCGCGCAGTTCCTGCTGCGTGTTCATGACGAACGGTCCGTGCCAGGCGACCGGTTCGTTCAGCGGTTTGCCGGCAATGACCAGCGCCTTGCCGCCGTCAGCGCCAGCGCTCACCGATACACTCTCCCCCGCGCCCAAAACGGCCACCGCCTGGTTCGGCACTGCCGTAGCGGCCACCGACACCGCTCCGTCATAGGCGACCACCAGCGCCTGCCAGTCCGCCGGCAGCGGGTCTTCAAAGCGGCCATCCGGGTCCAGATGCACATCTAGATACAAGGGAGCGGTTGGCACATCGGTGACCGCGCCGGTGACGCCACGCCCGGTGGTGCCGGTGATCACCTTGGCCGTGGCACCCTCGCGCCTATCGCGGGGGATCGCGGCGTCGCCCACCTCCTGATAGCCCGGCGCCCGACGTTTCTGCGCCGCCGGCAGATTGACCCACAGCTGAAAGCCCCACATCAGGCCGTCTTCCTGCTCGGGCATCTCTTCATGGATGATGCCGCGCCCGGCGGTCATCCATTGCACGCCGCCGGGTTCGATGACGCCTTCATTGCCCTGATTGTCGCGGTGGCGCATGCGTCCGGCAATCATATAGGTTACGGTCTCAAAGCCGCGATGCGGGTGTGCCGGAAAGCCCGCGATATAGTCGCCGGGATTGTCGGAGCGAAAGGCATCCAGCATCAAGAAGGGGTCGGCGGTGTGCAGATCCGGCTGGCCGATCAGCCGGGTCAGCTTCACGCCGGCGCCGTCGGAGGCGGCCCGGCCGCGCACGATTTGCGCCACCGGCCGCGGGGTTGATGTCAAAAGCGGCTGCTGCATGTCCTTAACCTTTCATTAGGCTGCACTTTAGAGCTACTATCGAGATCGGATGTGGCGTGCCAGCCGGCGGCGGCCAAGGGTTGGATCGCGAAAAGCACTGTTTCCAGATCCGCGCTGCGGGTATAGGCAGCGCATGCAACAAAGAGCCGGCAGCGAGCGTTTGCGCCGGGGCCGGAGCGGGTTTATGTTCGGGGGACGAACGGTGAGATTATGGATTGTGGCGGGCGTGATCGGCGCGTCCGCGGCGGTGGCGCAGCCGGCGCAAACGCCTGAACCGGCCGAGCCGGTGAAGCTGGAGCGCGCGTTGCAGCTCCGCCTGGCCGCCAACCAGGATGCGCGCGAGGCGCAGGCGCGCATCGACCGACTGGATGACGAGACCCAGCAGCTTGTTGAGCGCTACCGCCGGACCCTGTCCGAGATTGAAGCGTCGCAGCGCTATGTCGCGCAGATCGAGCGGCTGATCGCCGATCAGGAAGACGAGATTGAGTCCTATGAGGACCGGCTGGAGCGGGTCGGCCGCACCCAGCGCGAGATCATCCCCTTGATGCTGGACATGATCGACCATCTGGAGCGGTTCATCGAGGCGGACATGCCGTTCTTGATCGAAAAGCGCCGCGAACGCGTCGACACCCTGCGCTACGCCATGGACCAGGCGGACATTCCGACCGCTGAGAAGACGCGTCTGGTGCTGCAGGCCTATCGTATCGAAGCCGATTACGGCACCAGCCTGGAGGCCTATCGCGATACCCTGCCGGATGATCCGGACAAGCGGGTGGAATTCCTGCGGATTGGCCGAGTGGCGCTGGTCTATCGCACGCCGGACGGGCGCGAAGCCGCGGTGTGGGACCGAGACGGCAAGGCCTGGCGGCCGCTGGACCAGAGCTTCCAGCGCCAGCTGGACGAGGCCTTCAAGATCGCCCGCCAGCAGGCCGCCCCAGACCTGCTGGTACTGCCGATGCCGACACCGGAGGGCGCGCAATGAGACATTTGATGCTCTGCTTGGCGCTGGCGGGTTGGCCAGCTTTGGCACAGGAGGAGGCGGCCCAGCCGGCCGACCAAGTGGAAGACAGCCGCGCGGCCGATCCCGCACAGACGCTCCAGGGCCTGATCGAGGCGATCGAACAGGGCCGGGCGCGGGAGAGCGCGGAGAATCGGGCCCGGGTTCAGGATTTTACCGAACGCCGCAACGAACAGGCGCAGCTGCTGCAGCAGGCAGAACAGCGTCTGGCCGATCTGAAGGCCCGCGCCGAAGCGCTGGAGGAGCAGTTCACCGAGAATGAGCTGTCGCTGGAACGCTATGCCGATCTGCTGCGCCAGCGCACCGGCAGCTTTGGCGAGCTGTTCGGCGTGCTGCGCGAGGCCTCCGGCGAATTGGCCAACCAGTTGGACGCCTCGCCGGTGAACGCCCAATTGGGCGGCGAGCGGGTGGCGTTTCTGCAGGCCATGGCTGAGGAGGACCGGATTCCCACCCTTGAGGAGTTGGAGCGGCTGTGGCTGGAAGTCATGCGCGAGACCGTGCAATTGGGCCGCGTCGTCACCTTCACCGCACCGGTGGTGCGGCCGTCCGGTGAGACCGACTCAGTCGGCGTCACCCGCATCGGCCCCTTCACCCTGCTCGATGACGATCTGTTTTTAGAATATTTGCCTCAGGAGCAGGCGTTTCAGGAGCTGCCGCGGCAGCCCGCCGGCCGCTACCGCGCGGTCAGCGATCGGTTTCAGCAGGCCGACGGCAGCTTTGCGCCAGCCGTGATCGACCCCTCGCGCGGGGCCATCCTGTCCGCGGTGGTGCAGGCGCCGGACCTGCGCGAGCGGCTGGCCCAGGCCGGGCCGATCGGCGTGATCATCCTATCGCTGGCGGGCATCGGCGTGATCATCGTGGTGGAGCGACTGATCACCTTGAGCCTCGTTGGCATCAAGATCCGACGCCAGCGCAAATCTCAGACGCTGAAGGCCAATAATCCCCTGGGCCGGGTCTTGAAGGTGGCACCGGACAATCCCAATGAATCCGAAGCGGTGTTGGAACGGCTGCTGGAGGAGCAGATCATGACCGAGCGGGTGCGTCTGGAACGCGGCCTGCCGCTGGTCAAGGTGCTGGTCGCCGCTGCGCCGCTGCTGGGGCTGTTGGGCACCGTAACCGGCATGATCGGCACGTTTGAGGTGATGTCGCTGTTCGGCGCGGGCAATCCCCAGCTGATGGCCGGCGGCATTTCCCAGGCGCTGATCACCACCGCCCTGGGGCTGGTGGCGGCGATCCCGTTGCTGTTGCTGCACAGTCTGGCCAAGAGCCAGTCCGACTCGCTGGTGGAGATTTTGAGCGAACAGGCCGCCGGCTTGATGGTGGAGCGCAGCCGGGGCACGGACCGGAGCCTGGCCTATGCCGCTGAGTGACTTTCTGCTCGACGCGCAGATCTTCTTCGGCCGCGGCGGCTGGCCCTTAGTGCTGATTATTCTGGCCGCCTGGCTGATGTGGGTGATGATCTTCGCCCGGCTGTGGTTCTTTACCGTGGAGGAGCCGCGGCTGTACCGAGCCTTGCATCAGCGCTGGGCACCGTGGATGGGCCAGGAGAGCTGGGGCACGGAAAAGATCCGTCGGCAGCTGCTGTCTGAGCATCGTCAGGCGACCCGGCGCTTATTGCGTCCGATTGCAACACTGGTGAAAATCAGTCCGCTTCTGGGACTGCTGGGCACCGTGCTGGGCATGATTGAAGTGTTCGAGGTGATGGCGATCCAAGGCAGCGGCAATGTCCGCGCCATGGCCGCGGGCATTTCCAAGGCAACGCTGACCACCATGGCGGGCATGGTGGCGGCGATTTCCGGGCTGGTGGTCTCCGCGCAGCTGAACAGGCGCGCGGCCAAGGCGGAGCAGCGCATCTTGAAGGCATTTGAAGCATGACGCGGGTGACCTCACCATTTCTTTCTGTGTTGCTGGCCAGCGTCCTGGTCACCGGCCTGGTTTGGCTGATGATCACGCTGATCCAGCAGGGCGAGGCGGCGCTGGACACGACCGCCCGTAAGCCCACCATGATCTTGTTCTCCAATACCGTCGAAGAGAAGGCCGCGGCCGCCCGGGTGCGCCGCCTGCCCCAGCCGCCGAAGCCCAATACCGATCCGGTGGCTGATGCTGACGTGGTCGAGGCGGTCAGCGCACAAGAGG
This sequence comes from Rhodothalassiaceae bacterium, assembly GCA_050331575.1. GTDB lineage: Bacteria > Pseudomonadota > Alphaproteobacteria > Sphingomonadales > Rhodothalassiaceae > JBHJGS01. The sequence goes on from JBHJGS010000066.1 coordinate 55,605, forward strand.
CGCTGGCGGTGATGCCTGACCTGTTGGCCAATCTGGAGGGCGGCTCTGGCCCGCGCATCGCCGGCAGCTTTAGAGCCGGCCGTGGCGTGCTTTTGGGCTCGGCCGATCTGTCGGTGGGGCCGGACCAGAATCGCGGGATGACGCCGCTGGTCCGGGTGGCGCCGATGTATCCGCTGGCCGCGCGCATGCGCAAGGTCGAGGGCTCGGTGATCGTGGAGTTCGACATCACCGCGGAGGGCCATACCGCCAATGCCAAGGTGGTCAGCGCCGAGCCGCCGGGCTTCTTTGAGAAAGCCGCGCTGGATGCCATCGCCAAATGGCGCTACCGGCCGCGGATGATCGATGGTCAGGCAGTGCCGGTGTCGAACATCTATGTCAGCCTGGCCTTCAAGCAACAGACCCAGGGGACCCAAGCGGAATGATCCGGCCGATCCTGATCGCGATCCTGCTGCATGCCTTACTGCAAGCGTCACTGGCTGTGGTGGCCCAGCCCAAGCAGCAGACCGACAATTTCCTCAGCCCGGACGTCTATAAGACGATGGAGGAAATCCACGCGCTGATCGACACACAAGCCTATGATGAGGCGGAACGGCAGCTGACCCGCCTGTTCGAGAAGCGTCGGCTCAGCACGTTCGAGCGCGCCATGGTCTGGCGCACCCGCGGCTATATCGGCGTTCAGCAGGATGATTATGACCGCGCCATCGAGGCGTTCGAGACCGCCTTGGCGCTGGAGGTGATCGAGCCGGAGGCGGCCAATGAGATGCGCTTCAATATCGGCCAGCTGCATATGGCCCAGGACCGCATCGCCGCGGCCCTGCCGTGGCTGGAACAGTGGCGCGAGGCGGCCGCCTATCCCACCGGCCAGGCGCTGATGACGCTGGCCTCGGCCTATGCCCAGTTGGACCGCAACGAAGAGGCGTTGGACGCGGCCTTATCGGCGATCAATGTGGCGCCGCCGGGCTATGCCGACTGGTACAATTTTGCCGCGGCGATGCAAATGTTCCTGGACCGTTACGACCAGGCGACCGACTTGCTGCAGCGCGCCGTGCTGTTGTTTCCGGAAGAAAAAGAGCTGTGGGTCCGCTTGGCGTCTGCCTATGTGGAGATGGAGCAGACCGATAAGGCGCTGGCGGTGGCGCAACTGGCAGCGGAGCAGGGGCTGTGGCGCGAGGGCGACCAGCGCAAATTCCTAGCCCAGCTCTATCTGAATGTCGACTTGCCCTATCCTGGCGCGGAAACGCTGGACGACGCCTTCGAGGCTGGCTTGCTAAAGCGCACCGCGGAGGATCTGGAGCTCTTGTCCAGCGCATGGCTGATGGCGCGCGAACGGACCGAGGCGCTGCCGGCGCTGCAGACCGCAGCCGAAGCGGCAGAGGATGGCGAGCTGTTTTATCGCTTGGGGCAATATCAGCTGGCGGACGAGAATTGGGACGCAGCCATTGAGAGTTTCCAGGCCGCGCTCAACAAGGGCGGGCTGGACAAGCCGGCGCGCGTGCACATGGCCCTGGGCATCGCGCTGACCGAGGTGAAGAACTATGAGGCCGCACGCAAGGCGTTTCGCGCCGCGGCGCGCGATCCGGAAACCGCGCGGGAGGCGCGCACCTGGCTTGCGGATTTGAGCAACCGCAGCTGAAGCGTGATGCCGCGCTACCGCAATATCGTCATCCTCACCGGGGCGGGCATCTCCGCGGAAAGCGGCCTGTCCACGTTTCGCGACGAAGGCGGGCTCTGGGCTCAGCATCGCATTGAGGATGTCGCCACGCCGGAGGGCTTCGCGCGCGATCCTGACTTGGTGCAGAATTTCTACAATCTGCGCCGGCGTGAGCTTGGCCGCTGCCAGCCCAATGCCGCACACAAAGCCTTGGCGCGGCTGGCCCAGGACCTGGACGGCCGGGTGACCCTGATCACCCAGAATGTCGACAATCTGCACGAGGCGGCCGGCAGCCCGGAGGTCTGGCACATGCATGGCGAACTGCTGAAGGCCCGCTGTCTGCGCTGCCACGCCGTGTCGGACTGGGCGGAGGATATCCGCCAGGCCAGCCGCTGCCCCGCGTGCCAGATCGGCGCCCTGCGCCCGCATGTGGTTTGGTTCGGCGAGATCCCGCTTTATCTGGACCGGATCGAGGAACGCCTGATCGAGGCCGATCTGTTCTTGTCGATCGGAACGTCCGGCGCGGTCTATCCCGCCGCCGGCTTCGTCCGCCTGGCCCGCGCGCACGGCACGGCGCACACCGTGGAACTCAATCTTGAGGAAAGCGACGGCGCCTGGGCCTTCCACGAAGGCCGCTACGGCCGGGCCGGCGAGGTGGTGCCGGCGTTTGTGGAAGACGTCTTGAAGGGGTGACCGGGAAACCGGGCAAGGGCCGCTCCACCCCTCCCAAGGGGGACCCCTGCCATCCGCTCCCCTCTCCAATCCCCGCTCATCCCGGGCTTGACCCGGGACCTCCCGCACCGCCGCACCGCCGCCCGCAAGCAGGAGCAGCTCTCCGATCCCGTCACCCGCCGGCTTGACCGGCGGGTCCATGTCTCAAGCGACGAGACAGCGGCACCATGGGTTCGCCGGTCGAGCCGGCGAATGACGGGCTTGGGGAGCGGGCTCGGCGCGTGTTTGTGAGGGCGGCTGACCGCGATGCAGCCCTGCGATCGCGCTGCAGTACAGCGGCAAGCAGGAGCAGCCCTTTAATCCCGTCACCCGCCGGCTTGAGCGGCGGGTCCATGTCTCAAGCGACGAGACAGCGGCACCATGGGTTCGCCGGTCGAGCCGGCGAATGACGGGCTTGGGGAGCGGGATTGGCGCGTGTTTGTCAGGGCGGTTGACGGCGATGCAGCCGTTTGTTCCCGTCACCCGCCGGCTTGACCCGCCGGTCTATGTCTCAAGCGACGAGACAGCGGCACCATCGGTTCGCCCGTCGACCCCGCCCATGCCGGCGGTTCACGCCAACAACCGGCTCCTTCCCGGTCAACCGCCTTTACAAAATCGCGCCAATACGCCTCCCAAAGCCGTTCATTCGCCGGCTCGACCGGCGAACCCATGGTGCCGCTGTCTCGTCGCTTGAGACATGGACCCGCCGCTCAAGCCGGCGGGTGACGGGATTAAAGGGCTGCTCCTGCTTCCAGCCGGCCGGTAAAGCGATCAAAGGGCTGCTCCTGCTTGCCGCTGTACTGTAGCGCGATCGCAGGGCTGCATCGCGGTCAGCCGCCCTCACAAACACGCGCATATGATCACGGGCGAGTCGGGTGCCCATGAATCTCGTTATCGATTGCCTGGTGAACGAGCACGAGTGGCCGCTCGTCCTGATCGCGGTCGGCGTCTGCGCGCTCGCGAGCTGGACCGTCGTCGGCAATTGGGTGC
>JBHJGS010000067.1:0-11928 GCA_050331575.1 Rhodothalassiaceae bacterium
CGCACAAAATGTAGTGACGCGGAAGCCGCTGCGTGATAGGAACATACGGTGAACAGACAGTTCTGCCGGGGGCTTCCATGACCGATGTTCCGTGCTCGCTGCTTGAGTTTCAGCGCCGCTTTCCCGATGACGCCGCCTGTGCCGCCTGGCTTGTCGAACAGCGCTGGCCGGACGGGTTCCGTTGCCCGGCCTGCGGTCACGATCGCGCCTTTGCGCTCAGGACGAAGGCGTTCACCTTCGAGTGCGCCGCCTGCCGCCACCAGACCTCGGTCACGGCGGGTACGGTGATGCACGGCTCCAAACTCAAACTCGTCGTCTGGTTCTGGGCGGCTTATCTCATGGCCACCCACTCCAACGGCATCTCCGCGCTGCAACTCCAGAAGCAGCTTGGGCTGGGCTCCTACAAGAGCGCCTGGCTGCTTTGTCACAAGCTGCGCCGGGCCATGGTGGCGCCGGAGCGCACGCTTCTGGCCGGACTGGTCGAGGTGGACGAGACCACCATTCCCTGCCGCTCCAGGGAGGACCCGCCCACGGGCGGCGGCGGGCGCAGCCATCAGGGCAAGCTGCTTCTTGCCGGGGCTGTCGAACTTGACGGCGAGGGCCGGCCGGGCCGCGCCCGGCTCAGGCAGATCCCCGATTTCTCCGCAAAGACCCTCCATGCCTTCCTGCGCGATACTCTCGAACCCGGCGCCACCGCCAGAACGGACGGCTGGGCGGGCTACCCGGGCGCGCCGGACGTCGCCCATGATCCGCACCCCGTCGGCCCCATGGCCGCCCATATCGTCCTGCCCTGGGTGCATCGCCTCTTCGCCAATCTCAAGCGCTGGGCGCTGGGCGTCTATCACGGGCTGCGCGGCAAGCACCTGCAAGCCTACCTCGATGAATTCATCTTCCGCTTCAACCGCCGCCGCAACCGTCACGCAGCCTTCCGTACCCTGATCGGCATCGCCCTCACCCGCAAACCCCTCACCTACAAGATGTTGATCTCACCGGAAGCAGAGGGATAAACCGTACACGCAGATACCGGAGCGCGGCATCATCGGCCGGGATTTGCACTCGATTTAGAGAAATTTTTGATCCGGAAAGCCAGATACTTGCGCAAATGGTGGAATTTCGTGGCGTGACTTGGCGGCATTTGGCCGCGGTTGAGCATTTCGGTGCGACCTCTTGGAGACGAAAATGTCAGCGGCAGCGGCCACGGCGGAACGTGTGCGGCCGGCGGCGAGACCGAAAGACAGAGGCTTGATCCCGCCCGCGCCTTAAGCAAGGGTGGGCGCGCTTGCTGCTCAGCCGGTTATTATCCCCTTATGTCTCCGTCCTCCGCCGATGTGTTCGACAGCCTGGCGTTTCGCCGGGCGCTTGGCCGCTACGCCACCGGTGTGGCGATCGTGGCCGCCTATGACCAGCAAGGCAAGCCGTTCGGGATGACGATCAACAGTTTCGCCTCGGTCAGCCTGGAACCGCCGCTGATCCTGTGGAGTGTTGAAAGCGGCGCGCGGATGGCACCCGCCTATATCGATGCGCCGCTGTTCGGCCTGTCGGTGCTTGCCGCCGACCAAGAACCGCTGGCGCGGCGCTTCGCCGATCCTGATCTGGAACCGGCGCAACGCTTCGACCATGTGGCACTGGATCCGGCGTCGGACAGCGCGCCGCTGTTGGCCGGTTCAGCCGCCTGGTTTGAATGCCGGCGCGACAGCGTGCATCCGGGCGGGGACCACGAAATCATCTTGGGCCGGGTGTTGCGATTCGGTCGCCGGGCCGGCCGCACCCTGCTGTTTCATGACGGGGCCTTTCACCCCGGCGCGTGAGCCTGAGTTGACCGGCGCTGCGGATACGCTAGCCTTTTAGGATATGATGCTGGCAGGGAGGCTGAACATGCGCGCACTGATCGTCTGCTTGGCTGTGTTGGCGGCCACGCCGGGACAGGCTCAAGAAACCACCGATCCGGCCTATCCCACGATTCTGCCGCTGAAGCAGCGGGCGGCTGTTCAAGATAACTGGCTGCGGCAGCGTTTCGACACGGTTTTGCCCCGCCTGATGCGGCGCGAGGGCATTGACATGTGGATCCTGATCGCCCGGGAATATAATGAAGATCCGGTGGTGGAAACCATGCTGCCGGCAACCTGGATGTCCGCGCGCCGGCGCACCATTTTGATCTTCCACGATACCGGCGAGGCGGTGGAGCGGATGGCGGTGGCCCGCTATCCGGTCAGTGATCTGTTCCCCAAGGCATGGGATCCGGAAAGCCAACCGGATCAGTGGGCACGGCTGCGCCAGATCGTCCAGGAGCGCGATCCGGAGCGCATCGGCATCAATATCTCCGAACGCTATGCCCTGGCCTCCGGGCTCAGCCTGAGCCAGTCAGACGGCCTGCGCGAGGCACTGGGCGATTATGCCGGGCGCTTGGTCGATGCCGAAGCCCTGGCGATCGGCTGGTTGGAGACACGCACCGAGGCGGAGATGGCGGTGTATCCGACCATCGTGCGCCTGGCCCATGCCATCATTGCTGAGGGATTTTCAGAGCGCGTGATCACGCCGGGGGTGACCACGGCGGAGGATCTGGTCTGGTGGTTTCGCGAGCGGGTGGCCGAGTTGAGACTGGATGCCTGGTTTCATCCCTCGGTGCACATTCAGCGGCCCGAGACCGCCACCTTCGAGATTGAGTCGATGAGCCTCAGCCAGAACGATCCGATCCTGCCCGGAGACTTTTTGCATGTCGATTTTGGCATCACCTATCTGGGTCTGAACACCGACACGCAACACCATGCCTATGTGCTGAAATTCGGCGAAACCGACGCACCGGAGGGTCTCAAGGCCGGGCTGGCCGCCGCCATTAGGGTGCAAGACGCGCTGATTGCCGCCTTCAAGGCCGGCCGCACCGGCAATGAGGTGCTAAAGATCGCCCGGCAAAGCGCGATCGAGCAGGGCCTGAAGCCCAGCATCTACAGTCATCCTCTGGGCTATCACGGCCATGGCGCCGGCCCGTGGATCGGCGCTTGGGACAATCAGGGTGGCGTTCCGGGCGGCGAGTTTCCGGTCAATGCCAACACGGCTTGGTCCATCGAGTTGAACGCTCGCGCCCCGGTGCCGGAATGGGGCGGCCAGGAAGTGCGCTTCATGACCGAAGAAGACGCCTATTTTGACGGGGAAAGCGTTCGGTTCCTGGACGGCCGCCAGACGAAACTGCATCTGATCCCGCGGCCGTTCCAAGTCTCAGAACCGCCGGCGCGTGCGCCCGTCGCTGCGGGCGGCTCGCAGCCGTGAGGCGAGTATTCGGCCTGATAGCCCATCAATTATAAATTTTTGCTGCCACCACCGCTCTGATATCCTCCGGCCAACCCAATCGGGGCAGGTCCAAGCTGTTTCGTGGCCAGCCGGTCGGTCAGCAGTTTGGCCTGTTCGTCGGCCAGACTCTCCGCCTGCGCCTCGGGCATGCCAGAGGCGGTCAGGCGCTTGACAAAGCTGTGCGTATCAAAGGCGATAGCGGTCACTCGCAAATGATGTGCGCGAGCCAAAGGTTTGTCAACCATCGGCCCAATCTGCCCGAACGGATGGACGCAGCCGAAAGAATAGCCCTAATCTGTCGACGTCTTGAGGCGGAATCGGGGGAGCACCCTATGAGTTTGGATCGGCGAGATTTTCTCGGGCTGGGGGCGGCAAGTGCTGCCATGGTGGCGGCCAAAAGCGCGCCGGCGGTGGCCCAGGCGCGGCCTAAGCCGGTGGTGATCGCCTCGGGCAACGGCAATGTCTACACCAATGGCGGCGACGAGACCTGCGTGGCGCGGGCCTTCCGCCGCATGACGGAAGGCGCCGATCTGCTCGATGCACTGATTGAGGGCGTGACGATCGTCGAGGAGGATCCTGACGATGTGTCGGTCGGCTTTGGCGGCCTGCCCGATGCCCATGGCCGGGTCACCCTGGACAGCTGCTGCATGCACGGGCCGTTGAAGCGCGCCGGCGGCGTGGCGGCAATCCAGGGCGTGCGCAACCCGTCCAAGGTCGCCCGCGCGGTGGCGGACATGACCGACCATCATCTCATCGTCGGCCAAGGCGCCCAGGATTTCGCGCGCAATCTGGGCTTCAAGATAGAAGACGATCTGAATACCGAGCGGTCGCACCGGCTGTGGCTGGAATGGAAGCGCCGCACCGATCCCGGCCATTATCTCGATCCGAACCGGCAGGCGGCGCTGCACCAGGCGGTCCGCCACGCCATGGTGCGCGAAGGCAAGATCGATCCCGACCATGTCTATGGCACGATCAACTGCAACGGCATCAATGCCAAGGGTGAGATCTGCGGTGTGACCACCACCTCAGGCCTGGCCTGGAAGATCCCCGGCCGGGTCGGTGACAGTCCGATCCTGGGCGCCGGGCTTTATGTCGACAATGCCGTGGGCGCGGCGGGCTCCACCGGTCGCGGCGAGGCCAATCTGTACAATTGCGCCTCTTTCTTGATCGTCGAGGAACTGCGCCGGGGCGCGCATCCCAAGGATGCCGGCATGGCCGCGCTGAAACGCATCCTGGCGCAATCGGAATCCCGCCTGCTGGACGAGGCCGGCCAACCGCGCTTCAATGTGAATTTCTATGTGCTGGACAAGCAGGGCCGCCACGCCGGCGTGGCCTTCTACAGCCATGACCGCCGCAACTATGCGATCTGCGACGAAGGCGGCCCGCGCTCCGAACCGGTCGAGGGGCTGTTGGGCGCGCAGGACGCATAAGGCGCCGGGCGGCGGCATGGCCAGCGCGGTCGACCGGGCTCTGGCGATCGTTCCGGCGGTTGAGCCGCCGGGCGAGGGGGCCTTCGGCCGGGTCACGCAACTGTTCCGGTCGCTTGACCGCCTGGCCCGGGAGACCGCCGACGAGACCTGCAACCTGTCATCGCGTCCGCTGCTCAGCGGCAGCACCGAATGGATCTTGCGCAGCGTGATGGACGCCCGAACCGTCGGCGCGGCGGCGCAGGCCTTGGCGCAGAGTTACAATCTGCTGCATGGCGGCCATTACAACCACGTGCACCGGCGCGGGCCCGCGTTGAGCTTTACCGTGGATGACCGGACTTTCCCTTATGCCCTGCCGGCGGGCAGCGATGCCGCCGGTCAGCGCGCGCTGGCGGATCTGGCCATTGAAGGCGGGTTGATCTTCGTGCACGGCGTGCTGCGGCGCGGCGCGGCTGCCACCGGTCAGACGCTGCGGCCGATGCGCCTGGCGACGCGGCGCCGTGCGCCGGAGGGGCACGGCGAGCCGCTGCTGGTGGTCGGCGCGCCGGTGCGATGGGGAGCGCCGATGTTTCGGCTTAGCTATGCCGCCGGGGCTGAGCTGCCATTTAACGGCCGGTCCGACGCGTTGCGGGCGATCCCCAGCCTTTACGCGTTGGTGCTGGATGATCTGGCGGCGGTTTCGGCCGCGCCCGCCGGATTGGCCGCCCGCGTCACCACGCTGATCGACCAGGGCAGCCGTGATCAGCGTCAGGTGGCGCGGCGCCTGGGGGTGAGTGTTGCCACCTTGCGACGGCGCTTGGCTGCGGAAGGCTGCTCGTTCCGCACGCTCCTGGCTGAGCGGCTGAACGCCCGCGCCCGCGATCTTCTGGCCTCCGGACGGCCCGCCGCTGACGTGGCCGAAGCCCTGGGCTTCTCGGACCGACGCAGCTTTACCCGGGCTTTCAAGGCCTGGAACGGGCGGACGGTCGCGCAATATCGTCAGCAAAGGCAGCCTTGAGCTGGCGTGCCAGCCAAGCCCGCCCGGCCAGGCCCTGATTGAGCACGCCGAACGAGAGATAGCCATGGATCGCGCCGGGCTCGACATGGCAGATCACCGGCACGCCGGCGGCCTCCAGCGCCCTGGCATACGCCACCCCCTCGTCGCACAGGGGGTCCAGCCCAGCCATCAGCAGGATCGTCGGCGGCAGGCCGGCCAGATCCGGTGCGCGCAAGGGTGACACGCGGGGATCGGCGGCGGTTTCGGGATCCGGCAGATACCAGCCCAACGCCCCGTCGATGGCTTCCTTGGCCAGAAACAAGGAGCCGTCACCGTAGCGTGTGCGCGAGGGATAGACGCTGTGCGCTGCGGCCGGATCGGTCATCGGATAGACCAAAGCCTGCACCGCCAGATCGCGATGCTGCTGCGCCAGAACCGCGGCCAGATTGCCGCCGGCGCTGTCGCCGATGATGCCCAGGCGCGCCGGATCAGCGCCCAGCATCTCCGCCTTGGCGCGCATCCAGCTCAGCGCGGCGGTGCAATCGTCCAGCGCTGCGGGGAACGGATTTTCCGGTGCCAGGCGGTAGTCCAGCGCCAGCAAGCGCAGCCCTGACAGGTCGCACAGGTGCCGCAGCATCTGATCGTAGCAGTCCAGATCCGCCACCGCCCAGCCGCCACCATGAAGGAACAGCAGGCACGCACCGGTTTCGGCGCCCTTGGGCGTGTAAAGCCGGGCAGGCCGGCTGGCTGCGTCCCAGAGGCTGACATTGCAGCGGGTGCGGTGCCGTCCGGCATAGCGCAGAAATATATCCGCTGCCTGGGCGCGGGTTTCGGCCATATCGGCCGGGACCGGCTGGTCGGCGGCGCGCGCCGCCATATCCGCCAGCAGCTGTGTTGTCTGGGCGTCCGGTTCGGCCATGATCAGAACCGATAGAAGAGCCGCACATCCCATGTGCGCGGGGCGGCGAAGAAGGCGGCCTGGTAGCCGGGAAATTCGGTCAGATTGAAGCCTTGCACGCGAATCTCCCGGTCACTGATATTCTGCACGCCGCCGCGCACTTCCCAGCGTCCGTCCTCGGTGCGGATCGCCGCAAAGGCGTTCAGCAGCACGTAATTGTCCTGCGCCAGCAAGGGCGAGGCGGTGATCTCGTTGAAGGTTTCGCCGCGATAGGCGGCATCGACATGGCCGATCAGTTCGAACCGGCCGAGCGGCTGTTCATAGGTCAGGCCCAGAAAGGCGGTCCAGCGCGGCGCATTGACCAAGGGCAGATCGCTGACATCGGTGACCTCGCCGGCGACCAGGATTTCAAACTCATCATACTCCGCATCCAGAAAGCCGACGCTGGCCCGCACCTGCAGGCGCTCCACCGGATAGGCGGTGAGGTCGAACTCCACCCCTTGGGTGGTGGCCTCTGCTGCGTTGGTGAACAGCGAGACGAACACCCCGGTCATCGGGTCGGCACCGAAGCTGGTGACCTGCAGATCCTGATAGTCGTTGAAGAAGTAGGTCAGATTGGCGGCCAGCCGATTATTGTAGAAGGCGGTCTTCAGCCCGGCCTCATAAGTCCAGACGAATTCCGGATCGAACGGCTGGAAGGCGAAATCGGTGGTCGCCCTGCCGTCAAAGCCTCCGCTCTTGAAACCGCGCGAGACCGAGGCATAGGCCAAGACATCGGCGCTGAGATCATAGGCCAGCGCCACCCTGGGGGTCAGCGCATCGAAGCTGGCCTCGCCCGCCACCGCCACGCCGGGCACGCCGACACCGGCCAGGAACGGCGGCTGGTCCTCGATGATCGAGACCGAGGGGTCGAAGAAATTCTCAAAGCGCCGTTCTGAGCGTCGGTTTTCATAGGTGTAGCGCAGACCGGCGCTGAGCTGCAGCCGGTCGGTCAGATCCCAGCTGGCGTCGACATAGCCGGCAAAGGAATTGGTGCGCTGATCGGTATCGGCCAGGCTGGAGGTGGCAAAGCCGAAGGCGGTGACCGGGAGGCCGAACAGGGCAGCAGCGGCATTATCGACGCCGGAGAAGGTCAGATCATCATCGTGAAAGAAATAAAAGCCGCTGGTCGCTTTCACCGCCCCGCCGTCATATGTCAGGCGCAGCTCCTGGGAAATCTGCTGCTGGTCCTGCTCCACGAACACATCCAGAATCGGCAGCGGCGAGGCGTCGGTGTCCAGATTGAGCAGGAAATGGAACTGTCGGTAGGCCGTGATCGACTCAATCGTCCACTCTGGTGCCAGATCATAGACCGCCTTCAGGCTGATCCCGAACGCCGACTGGTCGTTCAGCCCATTGGCGTTGACGTCAACCACATAGGGATCGGGATTGGGGGGAAACACCGATAGCGTGGGCTCCGCAGCGGTTGGATCGGCGATGCCGATCACGTCGGTCTCGCGCACCGGGCTGCGCGAGGTATCCGGCCGGTCGACCCGGCCGTCGGCGGACACCAGCAAGGAGAAGCGATCGTTCGGCTGCCAGGCCAGGCCGACCCGCCCGGCGAAGCTGGTGACATCCCCATCATCCTGGTCGGTGAGGGTGTTCTGGGCGAATCCGTCGCGGCGGCGCAGCGAAAAGGCCAGCTTGGCCTGGACCGTGTCGCTTAGCGGCCCGCCGATGCGCCCGCGCACAACGCCGAAATTGAAATTGCCCGCGCCCAGTTCCAAATAGGCGTCAAGGCTCTCCGGCGGCGGCGTGGACACGAATTTGACCGCGCCGCCGATGGTGTTGCGGCCATACAGCGTCCCCTGCGGTCCGCGCAGCACCTCCACGCGCTGCACATTGAACAGCTCCAGAAACGCCGCCTGGGACCGCGCGATGAACACATCATCGACATAGATGCCGACGCCGGGGTCGGCAAAGGCCAGGCTGTCATTCTGGCCGATGCCGCGAAGATAGACCACGGCATTGTTGGCGTCGCCCACCGTCAGGGTTAGGTTGGGCACGGCATTTTGCAGCCCGGCGATGGTATCGGCCTGCAGCCGCTTGACCGCCTCGGTATCAAAGGCGGAAATGGCGATCGGCACATCTTGGAGGGATTCTGCGCGCCGGCGGGCGGTAACGATCATCTCTTCGATCATCGGGGCGTCGGGTTCGGCGCTGTCGCCCTGCTGGGCTATGCACGGAACCGCCGGCGCTGTCAGGCTTGTGGCCAGCATCAGCCAGGAACGGGCACGGCAAGGGCCGGTCATGATCATCCTCCCCGGACCGGCTTCTTGTTTGTGAGCGTGCGTTCAGGCGCCGATCCTCTGGTCAGACGCTAGCCGCCGCAGCCACGGCCCGCCAACGACCGGGCCGCTCAGACTGTCGGGAACAATTTCGCTCAACCACCCCGGCCCAAAGGCGCGCCCGGCAAGAACGACATCGCCGCCGCCGCCGCGATCACACCCCGCGCTCTATTTGGGTCGCGACGGGAGATGGGCTGGAAGATCGGCGGGGCTGCGGTCCGGCAAGGACTGCCCGCGCGAATGGTGCCCAGGGGCGGATTCGAACCACCGACACACGGATTTTCAGGCGGTTAGAAACCCAACGGCATCAACTGGTTAAGTTCAAATTGACCGATTTTGGCCTCATGATATTTCAAAGACTTAGGCCGTCTTCTGCAAAACGGAAATTGCTAGAAGTTGGCACCGTAAACGGTCGGTCACGCCGGGCGCGCCAAACGCGCAAGGGCCGCCCGCTCCATTCGCTCACTTAAGTTCGCTCCCGTGTTAGCCCACGCGAGGCAAATGCTTCGCTTTGCACGTCCGGCCTTTTCGCCCGGCCTTCCTCGTTCGCGTCCCGATCACGGGACCAGACAACAGCGAGAAAGGACCGCAACAATGAGCAACCGTTACCACGCCACACCCTATGACATCTCCGCCACCGGCTTTTACTTCGACACTTTCGAGGAATATCAAACTCGCGCCGCTGCACACCGAAACGAGTACGGCGATCCGGTCGAGGAATACGAAATCCAGTTCATCGACGGCGACAGCTACCGGCGCTTCGAGGCGATCGGCGTCAACCAGGCCAACCTGAAAGACTGGTTCGAGCGCTTCGACGACATGGACGACGACGAGGCCCTGAAACTGATCATCCTGATCGAGCAATTCGGCTACAGTGTTGAGGACGCCCTCGACCGGATCGACGACCTACACCTCTTCGAAGGCACGGCGATCGAGTACGCCGAGGAGCTGATCGAGAGCACCGGCATGCTCGACCAGATGCCCGAGAACCTGCGGACCTATTTCGACACCGAAGCCTTCGCCCGCGACATGGTGCTTGGCGGTGATATCACCTCGGTCGAGATTGATGGCCGCAGCTACATCGCTGACGGGGTGTGAGGAGCGCAAGCCACCTAATCCGCGCTCGCGGATAAAGTGTTTTTATCATCGAACACGGATATTGCTTTTTTATCCGCGATCGCGTATATTGGATGGTGGAGGAACACCATGCCGATACGCGATCCACAACAGCTCGGCGCAGCGCTTCAACGGGAGCGAAAGCGTCAGAGTCTAACCCAAAAACAGCTCGCCGAGAGAGCCGGACTGCGCCAGCAGACGATTTCAGCCGTTGAGAGCGGCAAGCCGCGCTCCGAGCTTCAGGTCATTTTCGACATCATGGCCGCCCTTGGCCTTGAGGTAGCGCTGAGCCCGCGCGACGGGAAGACTGCGCCGAACCTTGAGGAATTGTTCTGATGGGCCGGAAACGCAAATCCGGCGTGCTCACCGTCGCGCTGAACGGGCGCGTTGTAGGCAGGCTTGCGCGCGCCGCCGATGGCGCGACGCGCTTCGACTACGCCCAGGAATGGCTCGATTGGGAGTATGCGATCCCGGTCTCGCGCTCCATGCCGCTCGTGGATCGGCCCTTCACCGGCCTCGCCGTCAGGGCAGTCTTCGACAATTTGCTTCCCGACGATGATCGCATCCGGGCACGGATCGCGGCAAGAGTGGGCGCGGACGGGACAGATGCCTTCTCGATGCTCGCCGCGCTTGGCCGCGATTGCGTCGGCGCGCTTCAGTTCCTGCCCGAAGACATGCCGCCCGCACCGCCCGGCCCGCCCGAAGGCAAGCCCATAACCAAAGAAGCGATCGCCGAGCGCATTCGCTCGCTCAGCGTCGCGCCGCTGGGCATGCGCGGCGGCGATGATGCGTTCCGCATTTCCCTGGCGGGCGCGCAGGACAAAACCGCGCTTCTTTATCATGAAGGCAAGTGGATGGTACCAATCGGCACCACCCCGACCACCCATATCCTGAAGCCCCAGATAGGAATGGTCCAAACCCCCGACGGTGAGGTGGACCTCACCGACAGCGTGCAGAACGAGCACCTCTCCATGGCGCTTTGCCGTGCCCTTGGGCTGGACGTGGCCCCGACCAAAATCCTGGACCTTGACGGTGATCTCCTCGTCCTCAGCATTGAGCGGTTTGATCGCCGCCTCGACAACAAAGGCCGTCTCTTGCGGCTTCCCCAGGAAGATATGTGCCAGGCGCTCGGCATCCTGCCGACCGGCAAGTATGAGAGCGATGGCGGCCCCGGCATCGGAGCCTGCCTTGACCTCCTGAAATCAAGCGATCACCCGGACGCCGACCGGCGCGCATTTATGAAGGCGCAGATCGTGTTCTGGCTGATCGGCGCGACCGACGGCCACGCGAAGAATTTTTCCCTGTTTCTCGAACCCCAGGGGCGCTTCAGGCTGACACCGCTCTACGACATCCTGTCCACCCAGTGGCAACATGACCGCCGCCAGATACCCCGCAGCGCGTTCCGGCTTGCGATGGCGATCGGCGACAAGCGACGCTACAGGGTGACCGAAATTTCGCCGCGCCATTTTGAGCAGACGGCTAAACTTGCAGGCTTCCCGATTGACGCGCTGCATGAGGTAATGGGCGAGATCGTCAGCGAGCTTCCACGTGCCTCAGAGGCCCTGACAACTCAATTGGACGCTCGCGTGCCAGCCGCCATGGCAGAGGCTGTCGTGGCCGCCGCTACGACGAGAGCGCAACACATCGAAGCGTATTTGAATGGCTGATATCAGCCATGCTCCGTGAATGGAATCATTGTGATAAGGGGAAAGGTCGGCGGTAATACCAAACGGAACTATAGGCTTGCCCCACAGCCATACTAGGCTCCGGACTCATAACCAATAGCAGACGGTAGCGGCGAGCTGGATTGCGGCGAGGAAATTCTGTGCGAGCTTGTCGTATCGGGTTGCGACGCGTCGGAAGTCCTTGAGACGGCCGAACATACGCTCGATAGCGTTG
>JBHJGS010000068.1:0-7635 GCA_050331575.1 Rhodothalassiaceae bacterium
CCTCGAACCGCCATCACAAAGGGTTCAAAAAATGCCCACTCGGCATCTCCCATCAGCAATCGTGCCAAGATAACCTCCGCAAAAGCTATCTTGAATCAGATTTTAGCTCGCTTGTGAATCCAGTTTGTCAACAGAGCCTAAAAAGACTCCATCGAATTATCTAGATTGCGGAGTCCCCGTTTGATCTGCATTTATTGAGCATAGTGTCAGAAAGGTCTCTTTGAAGCGGCGCGGGTCCAATTCAATCGCCACACGATATGAAAAGCATGATGAGACCATTCTCGCCCTCGTCACAATCGCAGCAGCCGGACTATGCATGCGAGGTATGAGTCGGTGGCTTCGAAGGCCGGCATTCTTATCTGATCGGATCGGTGCTGGGTTGCATCACGTCTGATCAGGACTCGTGGGCTTGACGGGGTGGCTCACTGCAGCGCCAGTTGGGCTGGGCCGGTGACCATGAAGATCTGCCCCAGTGGCGCTGCGCGAAACGGGAACAGGCCGATCAGCAGCGGGGTGCTGGACTGGTGCTGATTGGGCACGCGGCGCAGGGCGACATAGCAGCGCCCATGGCGATATGCCTGTTCCAACTGGATCTGCCGCTCGCTGCGCAAGGGCTCAGGCAGCGCTTCGTCGATGCACCGACCGACCGCATAATCACCGAAAATGGCGTGCGCGATCTCTCCCATCAGGCGATACCGGAAGCGCAAGCGTTTCCTCCGCCCGCGCTCAGCTTCGACAATTATCAGATAGGGCAGGATGGAAGGGCAGATAGACGGCCGAAATGCTGTCCGCTCCGGAACGTCGGTTTCCGACTTGAGCGTTCTATATAAGTCGGCAAAACAGGCAACCGGATGCTTGGCATAGTCGGACGCCAAAGCCTGCATATCCAAAGGCGCCTCTCGTCCCCCTGGGGCTTGAACCAAATCAAGATCATAGTCGCTTTGAAAGGAGGACATGACAGGGATTGCATCGCCTCAACAACAAAAATTTGTTAGATTTTATCGAGTATGCGGGACGGTTTCAACCCTGATCGTGCACTTCCACGCTCTCCGGGGCGACCACCAGCATGATCTGACCCGCTCCTCCGTCGGTTGAAAAGGGAAACAGGCCATAGAGCACGGTCTGAAATGCGCGGGCCTCCACCGGGATGCGGCGCAGGCCGAAGCGGGCGCCACCGGCATCCAGAGTTGCCAGCAGCAAATCGCGCCGCTCGCGCAGATCCGCATCCTTCAAAACCTCCTCGATGCGCTTGCCGGCAACATAATCGCCATAAAGCCCGCGCACCTCATCGCCCATCAGGCGGTAGCGCAGGGTGCGCGCCTCGCCGTCGCCTTCCACGTCGAACACCACCAGATAAGGCAAGACACGGCGGCAGGCGGCGGGGCTGAAGCGGCCGCGGTCCGGCGCGGTGCCATCGGCCAAGGAGGTCCAATAGTCCAGAAACCGGCAGACCGGATGGTGCGGATAGGACGCGCGCACCTCGCTCAGATCCAGCGCGCGGACGAAGGCGCCATCGGCGGGACCGTGCGACCGGCCGCGCCATCTGCCGAGAAAGGACATCGGCCTCATCCTTTCCACCCTGGTCAAGCTGTCGCTAGACTATCACAAAACTTTTCGGAGAGGAAACGCCCCTGATAGGCGTGTGAGACGGTGTCAGCCCCGCAGAGCCGCCGCCTGGCGCGCCAGATCTTCGATCCCGGTCCAATCCTCCTTGGCCAACACGGTCGGCGGCGCCAGCCACGACCCGCCGACACAGGCGACATTGGGCAGGGCCAGAAACGCGGGGGCCGTGTCGGGCAGAATTCCGCCGGTGGGGCAGAAGCGCACGTCGGGAAACGGGCCGTGCAAGGCCTTCAGCAGGCCCAGTCCGCCGGCCGGCACGGCGGGGAACAGCTTCAGCCGGTTAAGCCCGGCCGCCCGCGCCACCATCAGTTCCGATGCGGTTGCCACACCGGGCAGCACCGGCACCGATGCACCGGCCGCCGCGTCCAGCAGGGCCGGGGTCAGGCCGGGCGTGATGACGAACTGGGCGCCCGCCTCCACGGCCCGGGTCAGATCAGCGGGCGAGGTTATCGTACCGGCACCGACAATGGCGTGCGGCACAGCCTGGCGCATCGCCTGGATCACCTGCAACCCCGCCGCGGTGCGTAGCGTCACCTCCAGCACCTGCAGGCCGCCGGCACACAGCGCCTGGGCCAAGGGGGCGGCGTGGGCCAGCTCAGACACCGCCAAGACCGGGATCACCGGGGAGCGATCCAGAACCTCATCTGCGGTCATGCTCATGCGCGCGCCTCCTCGCGACGGAAAAACGCCTTCAGCAGGGCGGCGGCGCCCAGCAGGCCAGGATCGGGGTGACAGATCAACTGGGTCGGCACCGCCTGTACATAGCCGCTGAAGCGGCCCTTGGCCTGAAACGCCGTGCGGAAATCGCTGGCGGCCAACAGATCGGCCAAGGGCGGCAGGATGCCCCCGGCGATCAACACGCCATGCCGCGCCCCGGAGATGAGTGCCAGATCACCGCAGAAGGCGCCGAAAATGGCGAAGAACTCTTCCAGCACAAGCCGACAGAGTTGGTCGCCGCTGCGCGCCAGCCGGGTGATCTCAGACGGCTGCAGGTCCGGCGCGTCGACATCTTCGATCTTGGCCAAGGCGCGGTGCAGGTTGATCAGGCCGGGCCCGGAGATCAGACGTTCCACGCTCAGGCGCGGATAATCATGGCGGAGCACCCGATCGATTTCGCGCTGGCGATCGGATTGCGGAGCAAAACTCACATGGCCGCCTTCGGTCGGGATGACCAGGGTGCGCCCGGCGGTCCCCACCAGCTGCGCCACGCCAAGACCGGTTCCCGGCCCGGTGATCGCGCGCTTTTCCACCGCAGCGGCGGCGGGCGCGGGCACCTCGCCGATCGGTGTCAGATGCTCCGGCGCTAGCGCCGGCACGGCGTGCGCGATCGCTTCGAAATCATTCACCGCGGCGACCTGGGCCATGCCCAGCTGATCCCTGGTCTCGGTCAGCGAGGCGCGCCAAACATGGTTGGTCATGGCGATGACCCCGCGATCCGGCGGCCCCGCCACCGCCAGCACGGCATGGCGTGGCGGTGCGGGCAGGGGCACCTGATCGAGATAGGCGCGCGCGGCGTCGGCCAGGCTGGGATAGTCCGCCGCCTTCAGCTTGATCACATCGCGAAACGTCGGCGGGCCGCTCAGATCGGCGATGGCGAAGCGGGCATTGGTGCCGCCGATATCGCCGATCAGGCCGATGCGATCGTGCCCGCTCATTGACCCGGTCAAGCGCCGGGGAAAAGAACGGAGCCGCCGGCCTCGGCGTCGGACACGGTGCGCCGCATCATCGCGAACAGCTCCCGGCCCATGCCATATTCATTGCCGGCCAGATCGGCATTGGCGTGCGCGCGCTCGGCCAGTTCCGCCGCGGGCACGCGCGCCTCAAGCACGCCCGCCTCGCCGTCGACCAGAACTATGTCGCCGTCGCGCAGCTTGGCCAGGGGGCCGCCCTTGACCGCCTCCGGGCTGATATGGATGGCAGCGGGCACTTTGCCCGAGGCGCCGGACATGCGCCCGTCCGTCACCAGCGCCACCTTGAAGCCGCGATCCTGCAGCACGGCCAGTTGCGGCGTCAGCTTGTGCAGCTCGGGCATGCCGTTGGCGCTGGGCCCCTGAAACCGCACCACCGCGACGACATCCTTTTCCATCGCGCCGCGCTTGAAGGCGTCCTGGAAGTCCTCCTGGCTGTGGAAGATCATCGCCGGCGCCTCGACGATCCGGTGCTCGGGTTCCACCGCGGAGACCTTCATGATGCCGCGGCCCAGATTGCCGCGCATCACCTTCAGCCCGCCGGTGGGCTGGAACGGCTCGGCGATGCCGCGCAGAATCGTCGGGTCGGCACTGGTCTCCGGAGCCAGCCGCCAGTCCAACCGGCCCTCGGTCAGATAGGGTTCCTTGGCATACAGGCTCAATCCCTCCCCCATGATCGCAACCTTGTCGGCGTGCAGCAGGCCGCCGTCGATCAGTTCGCGGATCAGATAACCCATGCCGCCGGCGGCGTGGAAATGGTTCACGTCCGCCTCGCCATTGGGATAGATGCGGGTCATCAGCGGCGTGACGGCGGACAGGTCGCCAAAATCATCCAGATTGATTTGGATGCCTGCTGCTCGGGCGATCGCGACCAGATGGATCGTGTGGTTGGTCGACCCGCCGGTAGCCAACAGCCCGACCATGGCATTGACGATGGCGCGTTCGTCGACCACGTCGCACATCGGCCGGTAATCCTCGCCCTTATCGGTGATGCGCGCGGCCTGGCGCGCGGCCTCTTTGGTGAGTTCGTCGCGCAGCGGGGTGTAGGGATTGACGAAGGCGGTGCCGGGGATGTGCAGGCCCATCACCTCCATCATCATCTGGTTGGAGTTGGCGGTGCCATAGAAGGTGCAGGTGCCGGGGGAGTGGTAGCTGTCCATCTCCGCCTGCAACAGCTCCTCCCGGCTTGCCTGGCCGGTGGCATAGAGCTTGCGGATGCGCGTCTTTTCCGGATTGGGCAGGCCCGAGGTCATCGGGCCGGCGGGCACGAAGATCACCGGCAGATGGCCGAACGCCAGCGCGCCGATCAACAGGCCGGGCACGATCTTGTCGCACACGCCCAGACACAACACCGCATCGAACATGTTGTGGCTGAGCGCCACGCCTGTGGCCATGGCGATGGTATCGCGGCTGAACAGTGACAGCTCCATGCCCAGCTGGCCCTGGGTGACGCCATCGCACATCGCCGGCACGCCGCCGGCATATTGCGCCGTGGCGGTGACCTCCCGGGCGGCGTCCTTGATCAGGGCAGGGAAATGCTGCAGCGGCTCATGGGCGGACAGCATATCATTATAGGCGGAGACGATGCCGAGATTGGGCCGTTCGGCCACCTTCAAGAGCAGCTTGTCGGCATCGGGCGAGCCGGCAAAGCCGTGGGCAAGATTGCCGCACGACAGGATCTTGCGACCCGGCCCGCGGCGGCGCGCCTGCTCCATGCGCTGCAGATAGGCCCGCCGGCTGGGGGCGGAGCGCTTGACGATGCGGTCGGTAACCTCAGCGACGGCGGGATGCATAGGCGGCTCCTTCATCGCGGTGGGGCGGGCGGGTGGACCGGGTCACGGGGCCCAGAAGATATCCACCGGCACCCGGGATTGATGCAAAAACGCTCGAATCGGCATGTGCGTCTCGTCATCATTCAAGAATGCGTCGGACAGCACGTCCTGCTTTTCCTCTCCGGTGATCAATAAGATGATCTGCTCGGTTTTCAACAGTGCTGGCACGGTCAGGGTCATGCGGTGATAGGGCGCCTCCGGCGGCGGCTTGGGCAGCAGCACCGCCTTGGCCAGGCGCCCGCTGTCCCGGTCAAGCGCGGCGGCCAAGCTGGCATCCTGCGGAAACAGCGAGGCGGTGTGCCCGTCGGTTCCCATGCCCAGAAGCGTCACCGCGGTGGGCCAGGGCATCAGTTCGAAGCGGCTTTCCACCGTCTTCTCCGCGTCCTTGGGATGTTTGTCATTGGTGAGCAGAGACAGGAACTCCGCCTTTTCCGCCTCGTTCTGGAGCAGCATGCGGCGCACTATGCCCTCGTTGGAGGCCTCATGCGTGCGCGGGACGATGCGCTCGTCGCTCAGCGTGACTACGACCTTTTCCCATGCGATTTTGGCCTGCGACAGCTTGGGATAAACCAGCTTGGGCGTACTGCCGCCGCTGACCACAAGGCCCGCGCGGCCGTTGCGCTCGATGGAGCGCTCCAGTCGCTCAGCGATAAAGCGGGCGACCGCAGGCACCAGATCCTTGCGGCTGCCAAATTGGCGATTCTCAGCCATCTTTGCGGCTCTCCGTTGCCGTCACCCCTCAAACCAGGAGTGGCCGTCGCGCTCGGTCAGCGCGATCGAACTGGTCGGACCCCAGGTTCCGGCGAAATAGCGCTTCGGCGGTTCGTTCAACAGCCGCCAGCCCTCCTGAATGCCGTCGATCCACGTCCAGGCCTCCTCCACCTCGTCCCGTCGCACAAAAAGCGTGGAATTATTGTGAATGGCATCAAGCAACAGGCGCTCATAGGCGATGCGCCGGCGTTGATGCGCAAATTCCCGCGCCAGCGACAGATCCAGGGGCAGGGCGCGCAGCCGCATCTCACCGCTTTCGTCCAATCCCGGCACCTTGTTCATGATCTGCAGGCGGACCTGCTCTTCCGGCTGCAGGCGGATGATCAGCTTGTTCGGGCTCAAGGGATCCAAGCCGTTGGTGGCGAAGATGGAATGCGGCACCTCCTTGAACTGAATGCAAATCTCCGAATAGCGGTAGGGGAGGCGCTTGCCCGTGCGCAGATAGAAGGGCACGCCCTTCCAGCGCCAATTGTCGATATCCGCGCGCAGGGCCACGAATGTTTCGGTCTGCGAACCGGGGCGGGCGCCCTCTTCTTCCAGATAGGCGGGGACCGGCCGGCCTTCCACGGAGCCGGCGGCATATTGGCCACGCACGGTCTTCAACTGCACATCGCGGCCGCGGATCGGGCGCAGCGAGCGCAGCACCTTGACCTTTTCATTGCGCACCGCATGCGGCTCCAGTTGCGACGGCGGCTCCATGGCAATCAGGCAGACCAGCTGCAGCATATGGTTCTGCACCATGTCGCGCAGCGCGCCGGCCTCATCATAGTAGGACCAGCGCCCCTCCACGCCGACCTGCTCGGCGATGGTGATCTGGACATGGTCGATCCCGGTGGTGTTCCACAAGGGCTCAAAAAGGGTGTTGGCAAATCTGAGAGCGATCAGATTCTGCACCGCCTCCTTGCCCAGATAATGGTCGATGCGGAACACCGCCTTCTCATGAAAGACGTCGGCGACCGCGCTGTTGATCTCCTGCGAGGTGTCCAGGTCATGACCGAGCGGCTTTTCCAGCACTACGCGCGCCTGCTTGGTGGCCAGACCCGCCGCCTTCAGATTGGCGCAGATCGGGCCGTAAACCCGCGGATTGGTGGAGAGATAAAACACGATATGACCGCCTTCCGGGGCAGCCACGCGCGCGCGCAGGGCCTGGAAGTCCTCCGGCCTGTCAGCATCCACCCGGGCATAGTCGACGCGCTCCAGGAAGGACGCCACGGCGTCTGGCTCCAACAGCGCCTCCTTGACGAATTCCGCCAAAGCAGTGCGCACCAGGTCGCGGAAGGCCGCTTGGTCATAGTCGCTGCGGGCCGCGCCGGTGATGGTCACGCAGGCCGGCAGCAAGCCGTCGCGGTGCAAATGATACAAGGATGGAAACAGCATGCGACGCGCCAGGTCGCCGGTGGCGCCGAACAGGATGAAGCTGCAATGGTCGAAGCTGGGCGAGGTCATGGCGCGTCCGGGCAGTCGTCTGGGCGGTCGTCTGGGTCCCGGCCTTGACTTAGGCCGGATACCCGCTGACGCCAAGGGTGGTTGCCAAGCTAGCCGCCCTGGCCGACACTGAAGCAGGCCCAAAATCAAGCGCGGCACGCGCACATGCCCCGGCTCAGCCGTGCGTCGGCGGCGAGCCTTTGCGGGGGGGGGGGGGCCCTGGGGGCGCCATTACCGCGGGGGGCCGTGGGTGCGGGGGGGGAGGGGGGGGTATTTTGGGGGATCCGTTATGTGCG
>JBHJGS010000069.1:0-34907 GCA_050331575.1 Rhodothalassiaceae bacterium
CGGTCAAGCCGGCGCATGACGATGGGCCTTGCACGCGCCGTCACCCGCCAGCCTGCCCCCCCCAACCGACGTCCCCGGGCGTGTCCACACCCCCCCCCCCTCCCCCCCCCCCCCGCCGCCCCCGCCCGCGTCCACCCCCCCCCGCCGTCACCCCCCGGCTTGACCGGCGGGCCCACCTTGGGGGCGACGGAGCGGTGGCGGCATGGGTGCGCCGGTCAAGCCGGCGCATGACGGCATATATCACCCACGTCGTGACCAGCTGGCGTGTTCACGTGCTGCCCCCTCAGTCCTCACTCCTCACCCTCTTAGCCCCTCACTCCTCACCCTCTCACCCCTCACTGCTCACCCCTCACTCCTCACCCCCTCACCCCCTCACTCCTCACCCGTCATCCTCACCGCGGACCCGGACCGTCACCCGCTCCGCTGGCACGGGGGTTCCGGTTTGATCCATCAGGGTGGCCGTTACCGGGGTGCCGGTGCGGCTGTCGATGATGTCGACCGGGCCGGGGGTGCCGAGGATGTGGGTTTCGCTCCATTGCGTGAGGGCGATCAGGGTGACGGCCAGGCCGCGGCCCTTGTCGGTGAGGGCGTAGGCGTGGCGGCGGCGGCGGCCGGGCTCCTGATAGGCGCGCTTTTCCAGCAGGCCGCGGGCGACCAGGCGGTTCAGCCGGTCGCTCAGCACCGCGCGCGGCGCGTCCAGATCCGCGCGAATATCGTCATAGCGCATCACGCCATAGAAGGCCTCGCGCAGGATCAGCAGGGTCCAGCGGTCGCCGATCGCTTCGGCGGCCATGGCCAGCGCGCAGGCCTGCGTCGGCACCGGCGCCCGCCGCTGCACCGAGGCGGCCAGGGCGGCTGGGTCGGCGGGGGCGGCTGGGTCGGCCGGAGTCCTTGGGGTCTCTGGGTTTGACATGCGAACGCAGATAGCCTATCCCTGGCTCGGTTCAAAATGGAAACTCAGAGGAGCGCCCGATGCCCTTGTCGTCTGCCCCGCTGCTGCGCCTCGGTCTGGCGCTCAATCTGGTTTTTTCGCTCAGCTGCGGTGTCGCCGCGCTGCTGGCCGGCGCGCAGATCGCCGACGCCATGGGCGCGCTGCCGGCCTGGCTGGTCAGCGCGATCGGCGGCGGCCTGATCCTGTTCGCCGCCGGCATCGGCTGGACGCTGTGGCGCCTGCGCATCGGGCAGGCGCTGGCGATTTCCGGGCTGGATCTACTGTGGGTGATCGGCACTGTGCCGCTGACCCTGGTGCCTGGCCTGTTCAGCGCCACCGGCGTCACCATCGCGTTGCTGGTGGCGGCCGCGGTTGGCACGCTGGCACTGGTGCAGCTGGCGGGCATCCGCGCGCTGCTGAGGCATGGCGCGCCGGCGGGGCAGCTGCGGCATTGCATCCGGGTGCGCAGTGCCGTGGCGCCGAAGCCGCTGTGGCGCATTGTCCGCGATTTGGGCGGCATCGCGCAGTATAGCGCCAGCCTGCAGGCCTCGCGCCTGGAGGGGGAGGGCGCGCCGGCGCCGGGCCATGTGCGGGTCTGCACCAATCTGCGCGGGCAGAGCTGGGCGGAAGAAGTGGTCGCCCTGGACGACAGCGCGCGCTCGGTGGCGTTCCGCTTCCGCGCCGAGGCGGCGGATTTTCCGTTTCCGCTCGCCGCCCTGTCTGGCGGCTGGCAGGTGCTGCCGGGCAGCGACGGCGGCTCGCTGGTGGATGTGTGGTGGACGGTGACGCCCAAGCAGCGCCGCTTCGGCTGGCTGCTGCTGGCGGCAATGACGATTCCGATGGACCGGGATGTGCCGGCCATGGTCGGCGCCATGGAGGCGGCCGCGCAGGACCAGCCGCTGCCGCGCAAGGCGGTGCGCCCGACGCTGGGCTATTGCTAGGCGTTCCCCAGGGTGAGGAATGGGGCGAGGAATGGGGCCAGAGACGGGTCCAGAGATCGGCTCGCAGGTGGTGCTGGACGATCCCGCCTTCCTGCATCGCACCGCTTGTCTGTTCGGCAAGATTTATATCGGGCCGGGCGCCTCGGTCTGGCCTTATGCGGTGATGCGCGCGGAGGTGCATGAAATCCGCATCGGCGCGCGCAGCAATATCCAGGATTTCGTGATGATCCATGTCGGCACCACCACGCCGACGATCGTCGGCGAGGATTGCTCGATCACCCATCATGTCACCTTGCACGGCTGCCATATCGGCGACCGCTGCCTGATCGGCATCAATGCCACACTGATGGACGGGGCGCGCATCGGCGCCAATTCCATCGTCGCCGGCCATGCGATCGTGACCGAACATCAGGCGTTTCCGGAGAATTCGGTGATCGCCGGCACGCCCGCCCGCCTGGTCACCCGCCGGGACAATTCCGCCCAAACCCTGGCCAACGCCCAATTCTATCACCTGAACGCACAAAACTACGCCCAAGGCCGCGACCGCTTGACCGACGCCCAAGTCCACGCACTGACCCAGACGCTCGCCCAAGCCAATCGCTGAGACCCGCCCCGTCACCCGCCAGCTCGACCACCTACCCTGCCACCCGCCGGCCTGACCACCCCCACATCGTCACCCGCCGGCTTGACCGTCGGGTCCATCTTGGGGGCGACGGGGCGGTGGCGGCATGGGTGCGGCGGTCGAGCCGGCGCATGACGATGAGCCCTGCACGCGCCGTCACCCGCCGGCCTGCCCACCCCGCCGTCCCCCGCCGGCTTGACCGGCGGCCCATCTTGGTCCGTCGGTGTGTCTGCTCGGTTGGTTTGGCTAGTGCAGGGATCCGATCGCTGCGATATGGGCTGGGGAGAGGCCGCAGCAGCCGCCGACCACCTGCACGCCCTGGTCGCGCACCCAGCCTTGGGCGAAGGCGGCGAAATCGGCCGGCGCGATGACATCCTCGAACTGCCATTGCGGCATCTTGAAATAGCCGCTGTCGGGATAGGCGGTGAGCGGGCCGTCGAACTGTGCGCGCAGGATGTCGAGCGCGGCGGCGGTGATGTGGCTGGGAGTATGCATCACGCCGGCGGCGGCGATGTCGTAGCGGTCCAGCGGCTCAAGACAATCCTGGAAGGGGATGTCGCGTGCGCGGTCGAAGCTGAGGATTGTGCCGGTGTCATACGCGCGCGCCGAAAAGCCCGCCCAGACCGGCAGGCCAGAGGCCGCGGCGGCCTTGAACACCGGCTCGATCCGGTCCGGATCATAAAGCATTTCCAGCACCAGCAGGTCACAGCCAGCCTCGCGCAGCAGCAGCGCCAGCTCGGTCAGCGCGTCTTCGAAGGCGGCGGCCGAGGGCAGGGCGGACCGGTCGGTCTTGTCTGTGCCCGGGGCCAGGGGCGCCATGTGCGACAGCGAGCCGGCGATGGCGATGCCGTCGCGCCCGCAGCCGGCCCGGGCGCGTTGGGCGGCCTCCACCGCGATGCGGTTGATGTCGGCCACTTCCGCGCCATAGCCGGCCGGCTCCAGCATGATGCGGGACGAGGCATAGGTGTTGGCGGTGATCACCTCGGCGCCGGCATCCAGATAGGCGCGATGCACCTGTTCCAGCAGGTCCGCATTGTCCCGCGAGGCCGGGCCGCACCAGGCGCCGGGGTCCATCTGCGCGCCGCGCCGTTCCAACTCGGTGCCGACGCCGCCGTCGAGCAGGACGATGCCGCCGGCGGTGAGGCGGTCTTGGATGGCGGCGTAAGACATGGTGAGGCTCCCAACTGTGGTGAGCGGGAGCCTAACCCGTGCCCCCGCGCGCGCAAGAGGCGGGTGATGTGGCGGCTTCGCGGGGGCCGCCTTATTCCGCCGCGTGCGCCGCTTTGGAGCGGGCATAAGCCTGGGTGCCGCGGTGGTGCACCCGGTCGCGGTCCAGCACGGTATCGACGGCATGGGTTTCGGTCTCGCCTTCCAGCCGGTCATAGATCGGACCGAAGGGCTGATAGGTCGCCTCCAACAGCTCCTCGAAGCTGTCGATCACCCAATAGGTCTGCTGGAAATCATCGATGCGGTAATCGGTCCGCATGATCCGCTCCAGATCGAAATGCAGCCGGTTGGGCGAGGGATCCTCCAGCGCGAACACGCTCTCCGCCGGGCTGGAGACGATGCCGGCGCCGTAGATGCGCGGGCCCTGGGCCGTGTTGATCAAGCCGAACTCGACCGTATACCAGTAAAGCCGTGCGAGATTTTTCAGCACGCCGCGGCCGGAGGCGGCCAAGCCGCCCTTGCCATAGGCTTCCAGATAATCGGCGAACACCGGATGCGCCAGAAGTGGCACATGGCCGAAGACATCGTGGAAGACATCGGGCTCCTGGATATAGTCGAACTGGTCCTCGCGCCGGATGAAATTGCCCGCTGGAAACCGGCGATTGGCCAAATGATCGAAAAAGACATGGTCGGGTACCAGGTCCGGCACCGCGACGACCGACCAGCCGGTGATCGCGCCCAGGCGCTGGGACAGATCCGTAAAGTTCGGGATGCCGCCGTCGGACAATTTCAATTTGTGCAGGCCATCGAAGAATTCGTCGCAGGCGCGGCCCTTCAACACCTCTTCCTGGCGGGCATAAAGCCGGTCCCAGCGGTCGTGATCCTGCTCGGTGAACGCCTCCCAGTTTTGGTCGACGGTATAGTCTTCATTGACTTCGACCTGACGGCCGAGGGCTGTGGTGATTTTCATCGATCGTCTCCCCGTTGGACGCTGACTGACACCCATCAGAACGCGTCAAAAGCCTCATAGAACCGATCCATCTGATCGGTGCGCCCCAGGGTCACGCGCAAACAGTGCGGCAGGCCATAGCCGGCGACAGGCCGAACGATGATGCCATGGTCGCGCAGCAGTTGGTTGCAGCGCTCCGCCTCTTCCCCGCTGTCGAACTGTATCAGCCCGAAATTGGTGCCAGACGGGCTCAGTTTCAAGCCGCGGCGTCGGCAGTAATCGGCCAGGCGCATCAGTTCCGCGGCGACGTGGCGGCGTTCGGCCTGAACATGGGCGCGATCGGCGATGGCGGCTTCGGCCGCGGCCTGGCCGGCCATGGTGACGTTGAACACCTCACGGATGCGGTGAAGCGGATCCAGCACCGCCGGCGGTCCGTACCCCCACCCAACGCGCAGCCCGGCCAGGCCGTAGATCTTCGAAAAGGTGTGGGTGACCACGACATTGTCGGCACCGCTGTCGATCGCGTCCTGCACCAGGGCGTGACCGTCGGAATAGGCTGGATCGGTGGGATATTCGCCATAGGCGCTGTCGATAATCAGCAGGATCTCCGGCCGCAGGGCGTTGCGCAGGCGCTGGATCTCATAGGTCGGGATCCAGGTCCCGGTGGGATTGCCCGGATTGGCCACGGCGACGATCCGAGTGCACTCGGTGACCCGCTCCAACAGCGCGTCGACATCGGCGTGCACATCGCGCTCCGGCGCAAAAACCGGCTCCGCGCCGACGCTCAAAGCGGCAATGCGATAGACCAGAAAGGCGTGCTCGGGCTGCAGCACCTCATCGCCGGGGCCGGCAAAGGCGCGGATGATCAAGGTCAGCAATTGTTCTGAGCCGCTGGCGGTGATCAGATGCTCTGGTGGGATATCGTAATGCGCCCCGATCGCCCGGCGCAGCGCGGTGGCCGCTGGATCGGGATACAGATGCGTGCGCGCCAGGCTCATCGCCGAAGCCTCCAGCGCCTTGGGGCTGGGGCCCAGGGCGCTCTCGTTCGAGGCCAGTTTGATCACCGTGTCATGGCCGGGCAGCTTGGATTCGCCAGGCGTGTAGGCGGTGATGCGTTCGATCGACGGGCGCATGCGCGGGCGGTCGAGGGTGTCTGCGGTCATGGCTGCTCCTTGGGCGCGTCAGGCTGGACCTCCGGCCGGGCGCGGTCGAATGCCGGCAGCGCCAGGCAGGCCGTTTCCAGAGCGGTCAGAGTGGGAAAAGCGTCCAGTGGCACGGCGAAGCGCCGGGCATTGTAAAGCTGCGGGATCAGATAGACCTCGATCAGGCCGGGCGCGTCACCGATGGCGAAGGCACCGGAGCGCGGCGCCAGCCAGGTCTCCAGCGTGCGGAAGCCCTCGGTGATCCAATGCGCATACCAGCGATCCACGGCTGCCTGGTCCTGACCCAGGTCGGTCTTGAGATATCTCAGCACCGACAGATTGTTCAGCGGATGAATATCGCAGGCGATCAAGCTGGCGGCCTGGCGCGCGAACGCCCGATCAGCGGGATCGGCCGGCAACAAGGCCAGCTGCGGCGAGCGCTCCTCCAAATAGTCCAAGATCGCCGGAGATTGTGCCAGCTTTAGCCCATCGATCTGCAACACGGGCACCCGGCCCTGCGGGTTGACCTCCAGATAGGCCGGCTCGGTCTGCGCGCCCGCCTTCAGGTCGACCGCGCGGTGCTCATAAGCGATGCCCTTGAGGGCCAGCGCAAGGCGCACCCGGTAGGCAGCAGAGGACCGGTAATAGCCGTACAGCAAGGTGGCGGTCATCGCGTCAGGCCGCCACCACTTTCTGGTCGATGGCGCCGAACATCGAATGGCCGGCGCGGTCGAGCATTTCAATGCGGATGGTGTCGCCGAGTTTCATGAACGGCGTCTTGATCTCGCCGGTGGTGATTTTTTCCACCATGCGCTGCTCGGCGATGCAGGAGTAGCCCAGGCCGCCGTCCGCGATCGGCTTGCCCGGCCCATCCTCCAGCCTGTTGGACACCGTGCCGGAGCCGACGATGGTGCCGGCGGCCAGCGGCCGGGTGCGCGCGGCGTGCGCGATCAGCTGAGGAAAATCGAAGGTCATGTCGACCCCGGCATTGGGCTTGCCGAACGGCTCGCCGTTCAAGTGCGACAGCAGCGGCAGGGTCAGCTTGCGCCCGTCCCAGGCCTCGTTCAGGGCCGACGGCGTGGCGACCACCGGCGAACAGGCCGAGGACGGCTTGGATTGGAAGAAGCCGAAACCCTTGGCCAGCTCGTCCGGGATCAGATTGCGCAGCGAGATGTCGTTGACCAGCATGATCAGCTTGATGTGGCCGGCGGCCTCGTCCGCGCTGACGCCCATGGGCACATCATCGGTGATCACCGCCACCTCGGCCTCGAAATCCAGGCCCCAGGCCTCATCACCCAGGGGGATATCGTCATAGGGGCCCAAGAAGCTGTCCGACCCGCCCTGATACATCAACGGGTCGGTCCAGAAGCTTTCCGGCATCTCTGCGCCGCGCGCCTTGCGCACCAATTCCACGTGATTGACATAGGCCGACCCGTCGATCCACTGATAGGCGCGCGGCAGCGGCGACACGCAGTTTCTGGGGTCGAAGCTGGTCGCTGGCATGGACCCGTCGATCATCTTGGCCTGGCGTTCGCGCAGCTGCGGTTCGACATTGTCCCAATCGTCCAGGGCGGCCTGCAGGGTCGGCGCGATGCCGTCGGCATAGCAGAAGAATTTCAGATCACGGGTCAGGATGATCAGGCGGCCGTCGCGGGAGACGTCGGGGATGGTGGCAAGTTTCATGGGCGTCCTGTCTGGTCGGTGGCAAAGGAGAGCGGCGGGGGCCGGAGGGTGCGCCGTCCAGCGAAGCCTGTCCAGCCCCGGGGGGCGCTAACGGCCTCTGCCAGCGCCGGTTGCACGCGAATATGGCTAACCTAGATCATGCAGCCAGGCGGCGTGCTTGGGCGCCTTCTTGGTGCGCGACCATTCCTCAATCATGTCCGGCGCCACCCGGTTCAGTTCGGCCAACTGCTCCGGTGTGCCGACATTGGCGGCCAGCTCCAGCCGGTGGCCGTTGGGATCGAAGAAATAGATCGATTTGAAGATGCCGTGATTGGTCGGCCCCAGCACCTCCAGCCCCTCTGCCTCAGCATGATCCTTGGCCGCCATCAATGCGTCCAGGCTCTCCACCTCAAAGGCGATATGCTGGACCCATTGCGGCGTATTCTGGTCGCGGTCCATCTCCGGGCTGTTGGGCAGCTCGAAAAAGGCCAGCACATTGCCCATGCCGGCATCCAGGAAGATGTGCATATAAGGGTCCGGCGCACCGGTGGACGGCACCTGATCCTCTGCGATAGCCAGTACCAGGTCCATGCCCAGAACACGCCGATAAAAGTCCACGGTCTCCTTGGCGTCGCGGCAGCGGTAGGCGACGTGGTGAATGCGATTGATCCTCGGCGCGGTCATGGCCTGATATCCTTTTGCTTGCAGCGTGTGGCGCAGGGGTCCACCGGCGTCGCCCTTTGCATCGGCGAAGGGCGACTGTGATGGCGCCCGGCCTATTCCGCTGCCTGGGTCTTGGCGTCTTCGGGGTCGAGCACGCCGCGGCGGATCTGATCCAGTTCGATCGATTCGAACAGCGCCTTGAAATTGCCCTCGCCAAAGCCTTCATTGCCCTTGCGCTGGATGATCTCGAAGAAGATCGGGCCGATCACCGTCTTGGTGAAGATCTGCAAGAGGATGCCCTGGCCGTCGGTCGGCGCGCCGTCGATCAGGATGCGGCGCATTTCCAGTTCATCCACTGGCTCGCCATGGCCCGGTAGCCGCTCATCGATCTTCTCGTAATAGGTGTCCGGCGTGTCCTGGAACTCCACACCATTGGCGCGCAGCTTGTCCACCGTTTGATAGATGTTGGTGGTGCCCAGCGCGATATGCTGGATGCCCTCGCCCTTATATTCCTGCAGATATTCCGCAATCTGGGATTTGGTATCGCGGCTTTCGTTGATCGGGATGCGGATTTTGCCGCACGGGCTGGTCATCGCGCGCGACAGCAGGCCGGTCATCTTGCCTTCGATGTCGAAATAGCGGATCTCGCGGAAATTGAACAGCTTTTCATAAAAGCCCGCCCAATTGTCCATATTGCCGATGAAGACATTGTGGGTCAGATGGTCCAGATAGGTCAGACCGGCATCGGCCTGGCGCATCTTGTCCTGCCAGCCGTCCTCGAACTTGAAGTCGACGTCGAAGATCGACTGGTCGCCATAGCGGTCGGTCAGATAAATGCGGCTGCCGCCGATGCCTTCGATCGCCGGGATGTACAGTTCCATCGGCCCGACATCCAGCGTCACCGGCTCAGCACCCAGCTCCACCGCGCGCTTGAAGGCGTAGGGCGCATCCTTCACCCGGAAGCCCATGGCGCACACGCTGGGCCCGTGTTTGGCGGCAAAGCGCTGGGCGAAGCTGTCCTTCTCCGCATTGATGACGAAATTGATGTCGCCCTGCTTGTGCAGCGTGACATCCTTGCGGCGGTGCCGAGCGACCACGGGAAAGCCCATGGCGATGAACAGATCGCGCAGCTTTTCCGGTTCGGGATGGGCATATTCGACGAAATCGAAGCCGTCGGTGCCCATGGGGTTCTCGTGCAAATCGGCCATGGCGCCTGATCCTTCCAAAAGGCTGGGGGAGGCAAATAGTTTCAGTTGAAACCAATCTATCGGGCAGGCAAACTGAATGCAAGGAGATGTAAGGCGCCATGCCCGAAGATCGTGCCGTTCTGCGGCTTGCGGAATTTCTGCCCTACCGCTTGTCGGTGCTGTCCAACACCGTCAGCCGGGCAATTGCCGAGTCGTATGAGCAGCGCTTCAATTTGTCGCTACCGGAGTGGCGGGTCATGGCGGTGCTGGCCGAGACGCCGGATATCTCCGCCGGCGAGGTCGCCCAGCGCACAGCGATGGACAAGGTGGCGGTGTCGCGCGCGGTCAAGCGCCTGCTGAAGGCCGGCCGGATTGAGCGCCATACCGCCCCGACCGACCGGCGCCGCTCGGTGCTGGCGCTGAGCTATGACGGGGAGAGCATCTACCGCCAGATCGTGCCGCTGGCTCAAGCCTATGAAGACAGGCTGCTGGCGGTCTTGAGCGAGGCGGACAAGGCCGCGCTCAAGGCGATTCTGGACCGTCTGCAGGGCGCGCCGGGGCCGGCGTCTCTCCGCTGACGATCCGCGCGCCGGCGGCAGCCGTCAGCGTGCCGTCGGTCACCCACTTGGCCACCGCCTCGAAATAGCCTGGGGCGTAACTCAGCACCTGCCGCTGCCCGGCAGCATCGGTTTCATAGATGATATTGCCGTGGCCGGCCTCTTCGTACAGCAGGATGTCGATGGTCGGGCGGCGGTTTTGCAGCTGGCGCAGATACGCCAAAGAGCGCGCCGACGGTGCCTCGCTGTCGCGGCCGGCCAGCACCCACAGCTGCGGGGCGTCCAAACGCTGCAGGATCGGTTGCGGATCGAAATCCCAACTGCGCTCAGGCGCTCGGTCCGGTCCGAACGTGCGCAGGATGCGCGGCGAATAGGTCAGGACACGCTCAGAATAGCTCCCGCGGATCTCCGAAAACCACGGTTCCTCGCCATAGCGCGCCTTGATCTCTTCCAGGGCGTCCCAGCCCTCTTCAAAGCGGGAGGTGACGATGGTTCGCGTCACATTGGTGACCTCGCGCGCCTTGGCCAGAACCTCCTCGCCATATCCCAGGGTGCGCAGCCGATAGAGCACCTCTTCCTGATCATCGAAGGCGGGTTTATGGGCTTGGCCGTTGATCACGATCAGAAAATCCGGCTCACTGCTGGCCGCGGCCATGACCGCGGTAAAGCCACCCTGGGCGGTGCCAAGAAAACCGATCGACTGGCCTGGGCGTGCCCGGGTCTTGGCGGCGTTGAAGGCGGCCAGCGCATCGGCTGCTAGAATATCGAACGATTCGGTTGCGTCGCCGCCGGATGCGCCGGTGCCGCGCTTGTCATAGACCAGCACGCCCACGCCCATGGCTGGAAGCAGATGCTGCCAATAATCGAATGCCAGCATCGACATGCTGCCCTGCCGATGGGTCAGAACAGCGATGGGGGCATCCTTCGCGTCTTGCGGCAGGACCAGCCGACCCGCCAAGGTCACGCCGTCAGCCTCAATGCGCAACGCCTCGGCCTGGGTCTGTACGCGCCGCGCGGTCGCCACCTTGCCATCCAGCGATAAGCTGGACGGCGCGTCGCAGCCACCGAACTGAAACCGGTTGACCGGCGGGGTGGTGCTGGCCCATCCCAGTCCGCCCAGAAAGCTCCCGTCGCGCTGTCGCAAAAGCACACCGCTTTGGCCGTCGCTTAAGCGGAAACGCAGGCTATCGCCGCTACTCGGACCGATCGCCAAGGCGGTGCCGTCTTCCAGCCGATAAGCTCCGACCACATCGCACGGCGCAGTCGCCCCAACCGTCGCAGACGGCACCTCGCGGGCGCACGCCGACACAAGCAAAACACAGACAAGGCTCGTCAAGAACCGCATGAACACCTCACAAAACAAGCCGCCGCGCCGCCGGATCAATGGCGGAAAACCGGAAGCATTTGCAAATCCTTTCCGAATCTGGCCCTT
The DNA here is from genome assembly GCA_050331575.1 of Rhodothalassiaceae bacterium. Classification (GTDB taxonomy): domain Bacteria; phylum Pseudomonadota; class Alphaproteobacteria; order Sphingomonadales; family Rhodothalassiaceae; genus JBHJGS01. The sequence goes on from JBHJGS010000069.1 coordinate 11,254, forward strand.
CGATCAAGAGCCGTGGCAAGAGGACCTTGATGACCGCCATGCCTGATCCTGCGCCATCTTCAGCGCCCGTACCGTCGGGCCTTCAGCCAGACATCACCGCCTTCGCGCAGGCGGTTCTGGATGGGCGCCGCGGTGCGCTGGCGCGGGCGATCACCTTGGTGGAAAGCCGGGCAGCGCGGCATTTCCAGTCCGCCCAGGCATTGCTGACCGCGCTATTGCCCCACACCGGCGGTGCCCATCGCATCGGCATCACCGGCGTGCCGGGCGTGGGCAAATCCACCTTCATCGAAGCGCTGGGCAGCTATTTGACCGGGCAGGGGCATAAGGTCGCCGTTCTGGCGGTGGATCCGTCCTCCGGCAGATCCGGCGGGTCCATCCTCGGCGACAAGACCCGGATGGGCCGGCTGGCGGTGGATCCCAACGCCTTCATTCGGCCATCCCCGTCCGCCGGGCTGTTGGGTGGGGTGGCGCGGGCCACGCGGGAGACCATGTTGCTGTGCGAGGCGGCGGGCTTCGACATCGTGCTGGTGGAAACCGTCGGCACCGGCCAATCGGAGACCGAGGTGGCTCAGATGGTCGATCTATTCCTGGTGCTGATGCTGCCGGGCGCGGGCGACGATCTGCAGGGCATCAAGAAGGGCATTCTGGAAATGGCCGATATTATCGCCGTGAACAAGGCCGATGCCGACAAGACCAAGGCTGATCGTGCCGCCCGGGACTATCGCGTCGCCTTGTCGGTCATTGCGCCCGCCAGCCACGATTGGGACGTGCCGGTGTTGACCTGTTCCGGGCTGACCGGGCAGGGGCTTCAGCCGCTGTGGGGCGAGGTTGAAAAGCATCGCCGGATCATGGAAAAGACCAGCGCCTTTGAGGCGCGCCGGCGCGACCAGCGGGTCCGCTGGATGTGGGCGATGCTGGAAGGCCGGCTGATCGACCATCTGCGCCGGCATGACGGCGTTAGCGAGGCGCTGCCCCGCATCGAGGCCGCCGTGGCCGCGGCGGACTTGCCGCCCTCCTTGGCCGCAGAACAGATTCTGGCGCTGTTTATGGCAGACAAAAAAGTGGGCGGAGACGATCAAACGGGGAAATGATCGCCCCCGCCCGGTTCGGTCCTGTCGGGGAGACGAGGCTTGCCAAACCATGACCGATTACGCGGAGCAGAAGCAGGTGGATGATCCCGGTCCGGAAAAAATGCCGCCGAGGCAGCAGCAGGCCCAGCTGCGCGCGGCGATCCTGCAGCTTGTGGCGGATCGCGGTGCCGGCAAATCCATCTGCCCCTCTGAGGCCGCCAAGGCGGTGGCGACAGACTGGCGGCCGCTGATGAAGCCGGTGCGGCGCATCGCGATCGATCTGATGAGGGAGGGCCGCATCACCATCCTGCGTAAGGGCAAGCCGGTCGCCTCGGCTGAGGAGGTGCGCGGCGTGATCCGGCTGACCACTGCGGCAGACGGCCCGCTTGAGCAGAGCAAGGCATGAGCCCATGTCCCCAGACATGACAAGCATGACGACTTATGCCCCGACCGCGGTGGGCGTGCCTGATGCGCAGGCGCGGCGGCTGTGTGCGATCTGGCTGTTCGCGGTTGCGGGCCTGGTCGCCTTGATGGTGGTGGTCGGCGGGATCACCCGGCTGACCGAATCCGGCCTGTCGATCATCTATTGGAAGCCGGTGACCGGCATTCTGCCGCCGCTCAGCCAGGAGGCCTGGCAGGCGGAATTCGCCCTGTATCGGACCTCGCCGGAATATCTCATCGTCAACCAGGGCATGAGCCTGGCCGAGTTCAAGACGATCTATTGGTGGGAATATGGCCATCGGCTGCTCGGGCGCCTGATCGGGCTGGCCTTTGCCGTGCCATTGGCGCTGTTCGCGCTGACCCGCCGCATTCCCGCAGGCTATGGGCCGCGCTTTGTCGGGCTGTTGCTTCTGGGCGGGCTGCAAGGTGCGATGGGCTGGTACATGGTCCAGTCCGGCCTGGTCGATGTGCCGGAGGTGTCGCATTATCGGCTGACCGCGCACTTTCTGCTGGCGCTGGCGATCTTCGCGGCGCTGATGTGGACCGCGTTCGAGCTGACCGGCTGGCGGCGCCACGCGGTGCCCGGGGCCAGGCGCTGGGCCCTGGCCTTGCTGGCCTTGCTGGGCGTGCAATTGGCGCTGGGCGCGCTGGTGGCCGGACTGAAGGCGGGCTATATCTATTCCACCTGGCCGTTGATGGACGGCGGGCTGTGGCCGCGCGCGCTGCTGGACTATCAGCCCTGGTGGCGCAATCTGGCGGACAATCCGGCCACCGTGCAGTTTCTGCACCGGATGACCGGCTATGCCCTGGTGATCACCGGCGCGCTGGCTGCCTTAAGATTGCGCACCCGCGCCGCACGCGGTCTGGCCGCGCTGGTGATTGCGCAAATGAGCCTGGGCATCGCCACGCTTGTGACTTATGTGCCGGTGCCGTTGGGGGCGGCGCATCAGTTCGGCGGGGTGGCCGTGCTGGCCGCTACGCTGTGGTTTCTCTGGCGGGATGGCGCACGGGCATGATCCATACGCTTTACGCAACCTTCGAAACGCTGGAGGAGGCCCGGCAGGTGGCCGGGACCCTTGTGGCGGAAAAGCTGATCGCCTGCGCCAATATCTTGCCCGGTGCCACCTCCGTTTATCGATGGGAGGCACAGGTGCAGGAGGACGGCGAAGTGATCTTGTTTGCCAAGACCTGCGAGGCACGCGTGGCCGCGGCCGTGGAGCGGCTGGCCGCGCTGCATTCCTATGATGTGCCGTGCGTGACCGCATGGCCTGTGGCGGCGGGCCATCCGCCCTACCTGGCTTGGGTGCGCGATGAGGTATCCCAGTAGCGCATTCACAAGCGCTTGAATTTGCACCCCTTTTCCGCTTGACTTTCAGTCTGCGGGGCGTATAACGCCCGCTTCGCCGGGCGGCCGGCGCCAATTTCGGCCGGGCTGGCCCGTGTTGTTTTTCAAGATGTCTGAAGGATTGCGTCCCATGAAGACCTATTCGGCCAAGCCGTCTGAGGTGGATAAGCAGTGGGTGTTGGTCGACGCCGACGGGGTCGTGCTGGGCCGCTTGGCGGCGGTCGTGGCCAATATTCTGCGCGGCAAGCACAAGCCCATCTACACGCCGCACATCGATTGCGGTGATAATGTGATCATCGTCAATGCCGAGAAGGTCAAGCTGACCGGCAAGAAGCGCAGCGACAAGGTTTATTACCGCCACACCGGCCACCCCGGCGGCATCAAGAGCCAAACCGCCGGAGAGATCCTGGACGGCCGCTTTCCTGAGCGCGTGATTGAAAAGGCCGTGCAGCGCATGGTGCCGAAAGGTCCGCTGGGCCGGCAGCAGCTGCGCAACCTGAAAGTCTATGCCGGGACAGAGCATCCTCACACCGCCCAGCAGCCGCAGACGCTGGATCTGGCGGCCATGAACGCCAAGAATGCGAGGTAAGCCACAATGGCCGAACAGACCCGATCCCTGCAGGATCTGAAGGAAATCACCCAGACCGTGATGCCCGCCGATGTGCCGCCGATGGGCGATGACGCCGAGGGCATCGAACGCAAGCCGCAGATCGACGATCTGGGCCGCTCCTACGCCACCGGGAAGCGCAAGGACGCGGTGGCGCGCGTGTGGATCAAGCCGGGCAGCGGCAAGATCACCGTGAATGGCCGCGATCAGACGGACTATTTCCAGCGGCCGACCCTGCGCCTGATCGTCGACCAGCCGTTCCAGGTGGCCGACCGGGTGGGCCAGTTCGATGTCGTCGCCACCGTGTCCGGCGGCGGCCTGTCCGGCCAGGCCGGGGCGGTCAAGCACGGCATTTCCAAGGCCTTGACCTTGTATGAGCCGGCGCTGCGTCCATCCCTGAAGGCCGCGGGCTTTCTGACCCGCGACGCGCGCACCGTGGAGCGGAAGAAGTACGGCCGCCGCAAGGCCCGCCGCAGCTTCCAGTTCTCCAAGCGCTAAATCGCAGCGCCCGGCAGAGCTTGATCCGGGGCAGGCGGCCACCGCTTGCCCCGCTTTGCATTCGGCGCCAGACTGGCCGGCGGGGAGGGATGGCCCGTGCCGGCACCGGATGCGCATGTGGAAGATCTGCTGGAGACGGCGAACGCCTCCAGCGGCATCGCGCGCACCGCCTGGATCACCTTTCTGGGCTTTGCCGCCTATTTCCTGGTGATCATCGGCGCGACCACGCATCGGCAATTGCTGCTGGGATCACCGGTGGAACTGCCGATCCTGGGCGTCGATCTGCCGCTGTTCGATTTCTACCGCTATGCGCCGGCGCTGTTCCTGCTGCTGCATCTGAACCTGCTTTTGCAGTTGGACGGCTTGGCTGCCAAGCTGTTCCGGTTCGACAGCGCCTTGAAGCGCTCTTCCATGCAGATGGCGGACAAGGAGAAAGTCCGGGCCCGGCTGCATCCGTTCCTGTTCACGCGGATGCTGGTGGGCGCGCCGATGGGCTCGGTGCAGCGCGCGCTGATCGGCCTGTCGGTCTGGTCGACCGTCGTGATCGGTCCGGTCATTCTGTTGCTGGCCTGCCAGATCCGCTTTCTGCCCTACCATGCTGTCGACATGACCTGGTGGCATCGCATCGTCATCCTATTGGACCTGGCCATGCTGTGGCTGTTGTGGCCGGCCATCCTGCATCCGTCGAATACCGCCGCAGGGGCGTGGCGCGCAGCCGCGGGACAGTCTTGTGGCCCTTTGGCGCTTCGGCCGTCTGACCGGGCTGCGGCTGCGCGCCGCCCACAAGCGGGGCATCCCGCCCGGTCCGATCATTCAAAAGCGCGTCCGCGCGGCCTTTGGCCTGTACCCGCCGCACACGAGAGGGCCTTCAGTCGACCTATGCGGCTCTTTTGTTGTTCGCCGGCTCGCTGTTGTCGCTGCTCTTCTGCCTGGTCATCGCGACGGTCCCGGACGAGGGCATCGAACGCTGGATCGTCGACCGGCTTGGGCCGAGCCGGCAGCTTGGCGATCCCGTTGATCTCGAGGCCTGCTCGGGACCTTTTGGCCTGACGCCGGTCGCGCTGGGCGACCGATCCATGCTGTGCCTGACTGCGCTGCTGTTCGAAGGCGCGCCCGATCCGGTGCGGCAGTCCCTGTACAGCCCATTCAGCCGCAATCTGGTGCTGATGGATGCGGATCTGGTCGATGAAGCGGATCTGACGCCGGGGCAGCGCAGCCTGTCCTTGCGCGGCCGCGATCTGCGCTATGCGATCCTTGACCGGGCCGATCTGCGCCACGTCGATTTCGTCGCCGCGGATCTGACCGGCGCCAGCCTGCGCGGCGCCAAACTGGACGGCGCTGATCTGGGCTGTGTCGACCCGGAAAGGCGCATCGGCTGTGCACGGCTTGAGGGCGCGGATTTCACCGGTGCGCTGCTTGGCAGCAGCAAGGCTTTCTTGACGGGCTTCACCCCCGCTGCCATCGCTGAGCGGTAAGTCCCGGCCGTCCCGAACCAAGAGAGTTGCCCACCCGATGGATTTCTCGCTGACCGAAGACCAGCGCCTGATCGTTGACACCGCGCGGGATTTCGCCCGTGATCATCTGCTGCCCAACGCTGCCGCCTGGGACGAAGACAAGATCTTTCCGAAAGATGCCATGCGCGCGGCCGCTGAGCTGGGCTTCGCGGCGATCTATGTGGCGGAGGAAAAGGGCGGGGTGGGCTTGAGCCGGTTGGATTGCGCCCTGATCATGGAGCAGCTGGCCTATGGCGACCCCTCCACCGCGGCATTTATCTCCATCCACAATATGGCGGCGTGGATGATCGCCCATTTCGGCACGGCAGAGCAGGCCGAGCGCTTTGTGGCGCCGCTGACGGGTATGGACAAATTCGCCAGCTATTGCCTGACCGAACCGGGGTCCGGCTCCGATGCCGCCAGCTTGAAGACCAAGGCGGTGCGCGAGGGTGAGGAATATGTGCTGACCGGGTCGAAGGCGTTCATCTCCGGCGCCGGCGAGCACGGCTCGGACATCTATGTCGTGATGTGCCGTACCGGCGGTGCCGGACCGAAGGGCATTTCCGCCATCGTCGTGGAAAAGGGCATGCCGGGCATGAGCTTCGGCGGCCAGGAGAAAAAGCTCGGCTGGCGGTCCCAGCCCACCGCCCAGGTGAATTTCGACGGCTGCCGGGTGCCCGTGGCGAACCGGCTGGGCGAGGAGGGCGACGGCTTCAAGATCGCCATGCAGGGGCTGGACGGTGGGCGTTTGAACATCGGCGCCTGTTCGCTGGGCGGGGCGCAGTTTGCGCTCGACACCGCCATCGCCTATGCCAAGGAGCGTCAGCAATTCGGCCGGCCGATCGCGGACTTCCAGGCGACGCAATTCAAGCTGGCGGATATGGCGACCGAGCTGCAGGCCGCGCGCCTCTTGCTCTATCAGGCCGCCGCCAAGGTCAGCGACAAGGCGCCGGACGCCACGCAATATGCCGCTATGGCCAAGCGCCTGGCCACCGATGTCGGCTTCAAGGTCACCAATGACGCCCTGCAGCTGCACGGCGGCTATGGCTATCTGATGGATTATCCGATCGAGCGGGTGTTGCGCGACCTGCGGGTGCACCAGATCCTGGAAGGCACCAACGAGATCATGCGGGTGATCATTTCCCGCAAGCTGTTGGAAGGTTAAACCATGGTGCAAAACTCCATCCTGCTTGTTCTGGCCATGTGCAGCGGGGTCGCGTCCAGCGGGGCTGCGCTGGCGCAACAGCCCGCCCCGCCGACGCCGCCGGAGGGCATGCGGCCGCCGGTGCAGGAGGATCTCCCCGATGGTGTTCCAGACGCATTGGAGCCGGTGGCCGGTCAGCGGACGATTTCCGATCTTCTGAAGGACGGCTTTGAGATCGTCGACTATGAACTCGGAACCATCCGCATCAATCGGTTCCAGGTCGTTGAGCGCGTGCTGCTGGTCAAGCAGGTGGAGGTCTACACCTGCACCTTTCAGGTCGGCCGCAATGAGCGGACGGACCAGCCGGAGAAGCAGAGCCTGTGCGTTCCGGTCTTCTGAAACCACAATAGCCCTTGGACCGGCTGCTCTCGGTGACGCCCCAAACGCCTTCAAACGACGCCGGCTGCTCTCGGTGACGCCCGCGGCCCAGGCGCTTCACAAAGGTGCCCTAAGGTCCTATGGCTGGGCGCGACCCGCCGTAGCCACGAGGCCCCACCCATGAGCGAAATCGTGTTCGACCGCGCCGGCGCGCTCGGCCTGATGACCCTGAACCGCCCCAAGGCCCTGAATGCCCTGACCCACGACATGACCGTTGCGGTGCGTGCGCAATTGGCCGAGTGGGCGGCCGACGAGGCGATTCAGGCCGTCGCGGTTGAGGGGGCCGGAGAAAAGGCCTTTTGCGCCGGCGGCGACGTGGTGCAGGTGGTCAAGGATTTCCGCGACGGGCGCGACGGCTGGTGGCGGTTCTTCGCCGACGAATACCGCATGAACCATGCGATCGCGACCTTCCCCAAACCCTATGTCTCGCTGATCGACGGGATCTCCATGGGCGGCGGCTTCGGTCTGTCTGTGCACGGCTCGCATCGGGTGCTGACGCCGAAGACGGTGTTTGCCATGCCGGAGACAGGGCTCGGTCTCATCGCTGATGTCGGCTCCGCTTGGGTGCTGCCACGTTGGCCCGGCCGGGTCGGGCTCTATCTCGCGCTCACCGGCTATCGCTGCGATGCCGCCGACAGCCTGTTGGTCGGCTACGGCACCCATTGCATCGCCTCGGATGGTGTTGCCGCGGTGAAGCAGGCCCTGGCCGATGCGCAGAACGTCGATGCGGTATTGCGTGCGCAGGCGCACGATCCGGGCCCGGCCAAGTTGGCGGACGGGAAAGACCGCATCGACCGACATTTCGGCAGTGACACGATCGACGATATCATTGGGTCTTTGGAGCAGGGCGATGACTGGGCGGTGAAAACCCACGCGCATCTGTTGCGCATGTCGCCGACCTCCTTGAAGGTGACGACCGAGCAAATGCGCCGGGGTAGCAGCGCGGAGGATCTGGCCGGTGTGCTGGCGATGGAATATCGCATCGTCCGCCATATGCTGCAGCATGGCCAGGATTTCTTCGAGGGCGTCCGTGCCCTGCTGATCGACAAGGACAAATCCCCGACCTGGCAGCCGGCGCATCTGGACGAGGTCTCAGATGCGGCCGTGGCTGCCCATTTCGCACCGATCGGTGGCGACGAACTGCAGCTGACCGACACTGCCTGCTAGGGACATCACAAAGGAGCCCTTCGATGTCGACCATCGCTTTTATCGGTTTGGGCCATATGGGCCTGCCCATGGCCAAGAATTTGCTCACCAGCGGCGCTCAGGTCATCGGCGTGGATGTGTCAGAGGCGGCCAAGGCGGCGTTTGCCGATGCCGGCGGCCAGATCGCCGACGCCCTTGCCGTGGCGGTGCGCGATGCCGATGCGGTGGTAACCATGTTGCCGGCCGGCAGCCATGTCGCCGCCGTCTATGAGGGCGAGGATGGGATTCTGGCCAACGCCAAGTCCGCGCCCGTGTTGATCGACAGCTCCACCATTGATGTGGCGACAGCGCGCCGTTTGGCTGAGCAGGCCGCAGCGGCCGGTTTCGATGCGGTTGACGCGCCGGTGTCCGGCGGCGTCGGCGGCGCCGAGGCGGGGTCGCTGACCTTTATGGTCGGCGGGCCGGATACCGCCGTCGCGCGCGCGCGGCCTGTGCTAGAGCCGATGGGCAAGGCGATCATTCATGCCGGCGGCCCTGGCACCGGCCAAGCCGCCAAGATGTGCAACAATATGCTGCTGGCCATTTCCATGATCGGTACGGCGGAAGCTTTCGTGTTGGCGGACGCCTTGGGGCTGGACCGGCAGCGCCTGTTCGACATTGCCGCCAGCTCGTCGGGGCAGTGCTGGTCGCTGACCTCTTATTGTCCGGTGCCGGGGCCGGTACCGTCCTCACCGGCCAATCGAGACTATCAACCGGGCTTTGCCATTGCCTTGATGCTGAAGGATTTGCGCTTGGCCATGCAGGCGGCGCAAGATGCCGCTGCGGACGTGCCGTTGGGAGCGCATGCGGAACGGTTGTATGCAGCGATGGATGCCGACGGCCACGGTGGTCTGGACTTTTCCGGGATCTTCAAGCATTTAGCTGGAGATTTGTAATCAGATGCCGCCGAGACAAAAGGACGCAACTTTAGCGTCATCTTAGCATTAAGTTAGTCAGCGGCTTCTTATTGTGTTCGCTGTGACCTTTGTTTTTCAGCCGGAGATGTTGGATGAGCTCCTCCGACTCGATCCCGACCATGGTCGGTACTGCCTTACCCGAAGAACGCGCCAAAGTGCTATTTTTGGATTGTTTGTCGCTGGTTGAGCGGCTGCACCGACGCATGCTGGACGTAATTAAGGATACCTTAGACCGGGAGGGGGCCTCTGAGTTGAACCCCGCCCAGGCTTTGTTGATCTATAATATTGGCGATAACGAAACCACCGCCGGGGAATTGAAGACGCGGGGCTATTATCTGGGCTCCAATGTCTCCTACAATCTGAAAAAGCTGGTGGAAATGGGCTATCTTTCCCATGAGAGGGCCGAGCATGATCGCCGCGCCGTGCGCATCGCGGTGACCTCGAAAGGCCAGGCGGTGCGGGACATGATCGACCGGGTTTATCAGGAAGATCTCGATGATCTGCTTTCAGACCAGCTTCTGACCACCGAAGAGATGCGCAATCTGCGCCGCAATCTGCGCAATATCGAGCGCTTTTGGAGCGACAAGCTGCGCTTTGCCCTGTAAGCTGGCTTTTCAGCACAAAGACCGCATGGTAAGGCGCAGCAGGCGCAGCCTCCCGCGGGCTGCGCGGCCGGTTTAAGCCTAAGTCGAGCCTGAGAACAGGAACCATGGCCGAGGGCTATATTTTCGAATTCTGTCCGGTCGGATCGGTGATGCGGGTCAACGCGGTTGACCCGGAGACCGGTACAGAAGTCTCGATTGTCGGCCCGCGCACGGCCAGTCAAAAGGAACTGCAGGTCGTGGCGGCGCGTAAGCTCCGCTATGTCCTGGCCAAACGCGCGGACGCTGACGGATCAACGCCCGACGCGCGATAAGGCCTGCCTGCCTATGGGGCGCGCAACGATATCCGACCGATTGGCGTCGCACAGCGATCCCAATCGGTCAGATGGTGCTGTAGCAGGGGCGAGCCTATTTGCGCCGACGCCCGCGACCGCCCTTGCCCAAGCCGATCTGCTTGGCAAATTCGCTACGGCGGGCGGCATAATTGGGAGCGACCATCGGATAATCCGGCGGCAGGTTCCAGCGCGCGCGATAATCTTCCGGCGACATGTTATAGCGGGATCGTAAATACCGCTTTAACATTTTCAGCTTCTTGCCGTCCTCCAGGCAGATCAGGTAATCGTCTGTAACCGATTTTTTGATCGGAACGGCAGGCTTGGGGGCTTCCTGTTCTTCCTGCGAGGGCTGCTCCGCCAGGCTGTTCAAGGTATCATGGATTGCACGGATCACGCCGGGCAAGTCGCTCGGCGGAACTGGATTATTGCTGACATACGCCGTGACGATATCCGTGGCGTACTGAAGGGTTGATCCCATAGGGGTCGTCTGCTGTTTTGGCTCGCTCATCGCCCACTGCTCATCTGAAGAAATTCTCTGCTATAACTATTGCAGCATCTGTCGCCCTTTTCAAGACGGTATTCTTTAAATGCGTAAGATTTCTTGCGGGTCAACATCTAAACGGCCGAAAAAGCTCAATGGCGCGGCTGAAAGCCCACGCCGATGCCATTCAAACCGACCCGAAAACGCAAAGAACTGGCAAGCGTGTATCTGACCAACGCCGCCGCATAACCGAACAGAGACCGTGATTATACCCAGCCAAGCCCTAGCGCAGGCGACGGCACGGGCGTATCGTGGCAATGTTGCGATTTGGTATAGACGAGGAGCATATGGCCAAGACACCGGTCATTTCGCTGGCTTCCGATCATGCCGGCTTTGCCCTGAAACAGCGCCTTATCCAGCATTTGCAGGAGCGCGGGGTGCTTGTGGAAGATTTAGGCGCCCATGATGATCAGTCGGTCGATTACCCTGATTTCGGCTATCGCCTGGCTGACCATGTCGCCGGTGAGACGGACCGACTGGGCGTTGCAATCTGCGGTTCGGGTATCGGCATTTCCATCGCCGCGAACCGCCACCCCCAGGTGCGTGCTGCCCTGGTCACCTCGCCTGAGGCCGCGCGGTTGGCCCGAGAGCATAATGACGCAAATGTGATTGCCCTGGGCGCCCGCCTGATCGACGAGACCGGGGCGATCGCCTGTTTGGAGGCGTTTCTGGACACGGAATTCGCAGGCGGGCGGCATGCCCGGCGCGTCGCCAAGCTGTCAGATCCGGCGCAGCGCTTGGAATCGGCGGGCCAAGCTGCCATGGTCGCGCGCGATCCCGAACAGAAGGAGTAGCAGATGGCCCAGCCCGATACCGCGCTGAACGCCCCGGAAGGCTTTTTTACCGATCCTTTGGACCGGGTCGACCCGGATCTGGCCCGCGCCATGACCGCGGAATTGCACCGGCAGCAGTCCCAAATCGAGCTGATCGCCTCGGAAAATATCGCCAGCCTGGCGGTGTTGCAGGCCCAAGGCTCGGTGCTGACCAACAAATATGCCGAAGGCTATCCGGGCAAGCGCTATTATCAAGGCTGCGAATTCGTCGATCAGGTCGAGCAGTTGGCGATCGACCGGGCCAAGCACTTGTTCGGCTGCGGCCACGCCAATGTGCAGCCGCATTCCGGCGCCCAGGCCAATGGCGCGGTGATGCTCGCCCTGCTGACGCCGGGCGACACCATTTTGGGCATGTCGCTGGATGCCGGCGGCCACCTCACCCATGGCGCCGCGCCCAATATCTCCGGCAAATGGTTCAATGCGGTGCAATATGGCGTGCGCCGCGAGGACGGCTTGCTGGATTATGATCAGGTCGCAGCCCTGGCGCGCGAGCATCGGCCGAAAATGATCATCGCCGGCGGCAGCGCCTATGCCCGCCAGATCGATTTCGCCCGCTTCCGCGCCATCGCCGATGAGGTCGATGCGATCTTGATGGTGGATATGGCGCATTTCGCCGGCCTGGTCGCCGGCAAGGCGCATCCCTCGCCCTTCCCGCATGCCCATGTGGTCACCTCCACCACCCACAAAACCCTGCGCGGGCCGCGCGGCGGTATCATTCTGACCGACGACGCCGCCCTGGCCAAAAAGATCAATTCCGCGGTGTTTCCGGGCAATCAAGGCGGGCCGCTGATGCAAGTGATCGCCGCCAAGGCGGTCGCCTTCGGGGAAGCCCTCAGCCCGGGCTTTCGAAGCTATGCCGCGGCGGTTGTGGAAAATGCCCAGGCGCTGGCCGCCCGGCTGACCGAGCGTGGCTTCGCGCTGGTCACCGGCGGCACCGAAACGCATCTGGTGCTGGTGGACCTCAGACCCAAGGGGCTGACCGGCAAAGCGGCCGACGAGGCGCTGGAGCGGGCCGGCATCACCGCCAACAAGAATGGCGTGCCGTTTGATCCGGAAAAGCCGTTCGTCACCTCCGGCATCCGGTTGGGAACGCCGGCAGGGACCACCCGCGGCTTCGGTCCGGCGGAATTCCGCCAGATCGCCGACTGGATCACCGAGGTGGCCGAAGCCGCAGCGGACGGCCGCGCCGACGACGTGGAGCCGCGCGTCCGCCAGGCTGTGAAGGATCTGTGTGAGCGCTTCCCAATCTATCCCGGGCTTTGCTAGATATGGTCGGCCGCCGGCGGGCGGCCACCAAACCCTGGGCTAGGCGGGCGCTATGCGATGTCCCTTTTGTCATCACGAAGACACGCAGGTGAAGGACTCGCGTCCCACCGAAGACAAGTCGGCGATCCGCCGACGCCGCAACTGTCCAGCCTGCGGTGCGCGCTTTACCACCTTTGAACGCGTGCAGTTGCGCGAACTGACCATCGTCAAGCGCAATGGCCGGCGGGTCCCGTTCGATCGGGACAAGCTGCAGCGCTCGGTCGACATCGCCTTACGCAAGCGCCCGGTCGATCCGGACCGGGTCGAGCGCATGGTCAATGGCGTGGTGCGCCGGCTGGAGTCCATGGGCGATAGCGACATTCCGTCAGAGACGGTGGGCGAGCTGATCATGGACGGTCTGGCCAATCTCGATCAGGTCGCCTATGTCCGCTATGCCTCGGTCTACCGCAATTTTCGGGAGGCCAGCGATTTCGAGAAGTTTCTCGGCCGCATGAGCGGCTCTGTGGACGCGAAAGATACCGCTTGAGATGACCGCCGATGCGGCTGTGGATGCCCGCCACATGGCCCATGCCTTGGCGCTGGCCCGGCGTGGCCTGGGCCGCACCTGGCCCAATCCCGCGGTCGGCTGCGTCCTGGTCAAGGACGGTCGCGTGCTTGGCCGCGGCTGGACCCAACCCGGCGGCCGGCCCCACGCCGAGACCGAAGCCCTGGCGCAAGCCGGGCCGGCCGCGCGCGGGGCGACCGCCTATGTGTCGCTGGAACCGTGCGCGCATGACGGCAAGACCCCGCCGTGTGCGGATGCCCTGATCGCCGCCGGCATCGCGCGCTTGGTCGCCGCCACGATCGATCCGGATCCACGCACCGCCGGGGCGGGTCTGGCCAAGATCCGCGCCGCCGGTGTCTGGGTCGACTTGGGCGTGTTGGAAGCCCCGGCGCGCGCGCTGAATGAGGGATTTTTCCGCCGCGTGGCGGACAATCGCCCGATGGTCACCGCCAAGATTGCCACCACCCTGGACGGCAAGATCGCCACTCTTCACGGCGTCAGCAAATGGATCACAGGACCGGCGGCGCGGCGTCGGGCCCATCTGATGCGGGCGCAGCACGATGCGGTCTTAGCCGGCATCGGCACGGTGCTGGCCGATGACCCGCTGTTGAATGTGCGCATCGACGGCTTGGACCATCGCACGCCGGTGCGCATCGTGCTGGACCGGCTCGGCCGGACCTCCGCCAAATCGCGCCTGGTGCAGACGGCCGGCACCAGCCCGGTTTGGGTGATCAGCGAGAAGCGCCAGGATCTGGGGCCGGTTGAGCAGATCCTGGTGCCAGACATCCGCGACCTGAAGGCGATTCTGGCCGAGCTTGCCCGGCGCGGTTTGACCCGGCTTCTGGTCGAAGGCGGGGCGCAGGCGCTGGCGTCCTTTTTCAAGCAGGATCTGGTCGATCGCATCGCCTGGTTTCGCGCCGCCTCCCTGATCGGCGGCGACGGCCTGCCGGCGGTGGCGGCGCTGTGGGTGGAGCAGATCGACCAGCTGCTGCGTTTCCGGCCGGTGTCCAGTGAGGCGGTCGGCCGCGATCGGCTGGACCTTTACGTACGAGCGGCCTAAGGGGAGGGCCATGTTCACTGGCATCATCACCGATATTGGCCGGGTCGCCCGCGTGGAACGGCCGGCCGACATGCGCCTGGATTTGAGCACCGCCTATGACACCGCCGATATCGAGATCGGCGCCTCGGTCATGGTCAATGGCGCCTGTCTGACCGTGGTGGAGGCGGCACCGGGCCGGCTGTCCTTCGACATCTCCAACGAGACCTCAAGCGTGACCACGCTGGGCCGCCTGCATCCGGGCGATCCGGTCAATCTGGAGCGCTCCTTAAAGGTCGGCGACGAATTGGGCGGCCATATCGTCACCGGCCATGTCGACGGCATCGGCCATTTGGTGCAGCGGCGTGCGGACGCCGGCTCGCAGCGATTGACCATCGCCATGCCGGAAACCGTCGCGCCCTATGTGGCGACCAAGGGCTCAATCGCTGTGGACGGAGTCTCCTTGACGGTGAACGAGGTTGGCAGTGGCGGCGATGGGCCCTATTTCACAGTCAATATCATTCCGCACACCCAGACCCATACCACGCTGGGGGCGCTCGACCCAGGCTGCCCGGTCAATCTGGAGATCGATATCCTGGCGCGCTATGTGGCCCGCCTGCGTGAGAGCTTGCGATGACCGAGACGACCTTTCTGGCCTCGATCGAAGACATTATCGATGATGCCCGCAACGGCCGCATGATCGTGCTGGTCGATGATGAGGACCGGGAGAATGAAGGCGATCTGGTGATCCCCGCGCAGATGGCGACGCCGGCGGCGATCAATTTCATGGCGACCTACGGGCGCGGTCTGATCTGCCTGCCGATCACCGGCAAACGCGCCGACCAGCTTGGCCTGGAGCTGATGAGTCGGAACAATCAATCCCGCCATCAAACCGCCTTCACCGTGTCCATCGAGGCCAAGGAGGGCGTGTCCACCGGCATTTCCGCGGCGGATCGGGCGCGCACCATCGCAGTGGCGATCGATGCCGCCAAGGGCCCCGCCGACATCGCCTCGCCCGGGCATGTGTTTCCACTGATCGCGCGCGACGGCGGCGTGCTGGTGCGCGCCGGGCATACCGAGGCTGCGGTCGATATCGCCCGGCTGGCGGGGCTGAACCCGTCTGCGGTGATCTGCGAGATCATGAAGGATGACGGCACCATGGCGCGGCTGCCGGATCTGCTGGGGTTCGCGCAGCACCACGGCCTGAAGGTCGCCACCATTCGCGATCTGATCGCTTATCGCCTGAAGCATGACAGCCTGGTGCGCTGTGTGGCGCAAACACCATTGCGCTCCTTTTGGGGCGGCGAATGGACCGCCAAGGCCTATGTCAACACCGCGGAATATGCCGAGCATCTGGCCCTGGTGAAGGGCGATGTTGCGGGACCGGAGCCTGTGATGGTGCGCATGCACAAGGTTTCGCTGTTCGATGATCTGATGGGCGATGCCGCGGGCAAGCCCGGTCAGATCGCCAGTGCCATGCAGATGATCGGCGAGGCCGAGCGCGGCGTGGTGGTGATGATCCGCGATGTCAGCCCCACGCGCCTAACCACGGAATTCCAGGAACGCCGCGACGGCCGCTCCGGCGGCGGCCCGCAGTCCCTGCGCGATTATGGAATCGGTGCGCAGATCTTGTTGGATCTTGGGGTTCAGAATTTGATCCTGCTGTCGAACACCCAACACAATATTGTCGGTCTGGAGGGCTATGGCCTGGAGATCGTCGGGCAGCGTCCCATTTCTCTCAACAAGGCCGACGCGTCATGACCCAGCCGCGGATCCTGATTGTGGAAGCGCGCTTTTACGACGATATTGCCGATGAACTGGCCGCCGGTGCGCAAGACGCCTTGCACCAGGCGCGGGTCGAGCGCGTCGCCGTGCCGGGGGCATTCGAGATTCCCGCCGCCATCGCCATGGCCGCGGCCGGGCCGCACGCGTTTGACGGCTATGTCGCGCTGGGCTGCGTCATCCGCGGCGAGACCAGCCATTATGACTATGTCTGCGGCGAGTCGGCCAGAGGCTTGCAGGATCTGGCGATCCAGCGCGGCCTGGCGATCGGCTACGGCATTTTGACGGTGGAGAACCGCGACCAGGCCTGGGCCCGGGCGGATCGGGCGCGCGGCAATAAGGGCCGCGATGCCGCGGAGGCCTGCCTGGCCATGCTGTCGCTGAAGCAGCGTTTCGAGGATATGATATGACCGCCGCGCCGAAAAAGCCGCACAGCGTCAATCCGCGCAGCACCGCGCGCCTGGCGGCCGTGCAGGCTCTGTATCAACTGGCGATGACGCCGGGCCTGCGCGCCAAACAGGTGGTGATCGAATTCCGCGCCCACCGCTTCGGCCAAGAGATTGACGGCGCGCTGTTCGCCCGCGCCGATGAGGCGCATTTCGGCGAACTCGTCGAGGGGGCAGCGGCGCGGCAAGAGGAGATCGATGCAGCGATCAGTGCGGCGCTCGACGCCGGCTGGCCGCTGCACCGGCTGGAAACCATCATGGCGGCACTTTTGCGCGCCGGGACTTATGAGTTGATCGCGCGGCCGGACATCCCCACAGCTGTCGCGATCAACGAATTCGTCAATGTTGCCCACGCCTTCGAGGCCGACGCGAAGTTCGTCAATGGCGTGTTGGACCGGATAGCACGGCATGTCCGCGCCGAGCGAAGCGCTCAGTGAATTCGACCTTATCGAGCGGCTTTTCCGTCCGCTGAGCGGCCCGGGTGCCCGAGCGCTGGTCGATGATGCCGGGATTTTGGCGCCGCCGCCGGGCAGTGATGTGATCGTCACAAAGGATTTGATGGTGGAGGGGCGCCATTGGCTGCCAGACACCGATCCCGCGCTCGTCGCGGAGAAGCTGCTCGCCGTCAACCTCTCCGATTTGGCGGCGATGGGAGCCGGACCGCAGGGGTATCTGCTGGGCCTGGTGTTGCCCGCCCCGCTGGATATGGCTTGGCCGTCGCGCTTCGCAGAAGGGCTGGGCCGCGCCCAATCCCACCACGGCATCGCCCTCTTAGGCGGGGACACCACCCGTTCCGGGCCCGGTGGCGCGCGGATGCTATCCTTGACGGCGTTCGGCTGGGTTGAAAACGGGCGCGCGCTTTACCGCAGCCGGGCTGAGCCCGGGCAGCAAGTCTATGTTTCCGGCACCATCGGTGATGCGGCATTGGGCCTGAAGATGGCGCAAGGGGCGGTGCCGCCGGACACTGCGATGCTAGACAGGCTGCACCGACCGACGCCGCGGCTAGCACTGGGCCGTGCCCTGGTCGCCAGCGCCGGGGCGTGCATTGATATCTCCGATGGCCTATTGGCTGACGCCGGCCATGTGGCCAAGGCCAGCGGTGTCGCCCTGAAGCTATTTGCGCCTCGCATTCCGTTGTCACCGAGCGCCCGCGCCTGGGTCGGCGAGGATGTTGACCGGCTTATGGAATTGGTAACGGGCGGTGATGATTATGAATTGCTTTTTACCGCGCCACCGGGACTTCCCAGCTCACTCGCAGGCGTTGCCGTTACCGCGATCGGCACGGTGGAGGAGGGGGCAGGCGTGCGTTTGCTCGATGCCCATGGCCGGGCGATCGCGGTCAATAGGGCAGGCTATGACCATTTTAGAGGGGCGGAGGGATGAGCGAGGATAAGGCGGCAGACGGCGGCGGCAACAAGACGCCCCTGTTCGTGGTTCTGGCGCTGATCGGTGGCTTGGCCATTGGCGGGGCGGCGGTGTTCTTCTTGCTGCCGGTCTTCACCGGCACGCCGGCGCAGGAGCCTGAAACCGACGCCGTGGCGGAGGCCGCCAAAGAGGCCAAGGATGTTCTGCGGATCAATGTTGAGCGGTTTGCCGCGCCGATGATCGATTTCGAGAACCGGACCAAAGGCTATATCTGGCTGGACCTGACGTTTGAAGTCGACGGCCCGGACCATCAATCGCTGTTAAGTGCCCGGCTGCCCCGCGTGCAGGCGGCGATGCAGCGCGCCCTGCACGCCGGCCCGACGGTCGATCCAGACCGGCCCGGAGCCATCGACCTGAAGTCGATCGAGGCGCGGATGCTCAGCGCGGCGGAATCCGCCATCGGCGAACCGGATGTGATCCACCGCTTCTTCATCACAAATGTGCAGCGCGCGCCCAACTGAGGCGACGCATCCCTCTGCAGCGGCTTGCCAGCGCTCAGGCGCTGATCCTAAATGACCGCACCTGAACGGGCGGCCCCAAGGGGAGGGGCGCCCGTTTTTTCAAAGTTCAAAGAGGGGAAACGAGCATTATGACGGCAACAATCTTGGCCATCCTCAGCGGGTTGGCCGCGCTGGCCTATGGCTATTGGGCGCGCAGCTCGATCTTGGACGCGCCGGCCGGCACCACGCGCATGCAGGAGATTGCAGCAGCAATCCAGGAGGGCGCCGGCGCCTATCTGAACCGCCAGTACCGCACCATCGCCATCGTCGGCGTCATCGTCACCGTGGTGCTGCTGTTGTTCTTGGGCCTGTTTCCGGCGATCGGCTTTGCGCTGGGGGCGATCCTGTCCGGGGCGGCGGGCTATGTCGGCATGCTGGTGTCGGTGCGCGCCAATGTGCGTACCACGGAGGCCGCGCGCACCAGCTTGCAGGCGGGCCTGGACGTGGCGTTCAAGGCCGGGGCGATGACCGGCATGCTGGTGGCCGGCCTGGCGCTGTTGTCCGTTGCCGTTTATTTCTGGTTCCTGACCGACCTGCGCGCGTTCGAGGCGACCAGCCGCGAGGTGATCGATGCGCTGGTGGCGCTGGGCTTCGGTGCCTCGCTGATCTCCATCTTCGCGCGGCTGGGCGGCGGCATCTTCACCAAGGGGGCCGATGTCGGCGCAGACCTGGTCGGCAAGGTCGAGGCCGGCATTCCGGAGGATGATCCGCGCAATCCCGCGGTGATTGCGGACAATGTCGGTGACAATGTCGGAGACTGTGCCGGCATGGCCGCGGACCTGTTCGAAACCTATGTGGTGACCGTGGGCGCCACCATGGTGTTGACCGCGCTGTTCCTGGGCCCCGCCGGGACCGAGCTGATGACCCTGCCGCTGGCCATCGGCGGCGTGTGCCTGCTGACCTCGATCATCGGCACCTTCTTCGTGAAGCTGGGCGACGACAATAATATCATGAAGGCGCTGTATAAGGGCTTCGGGGTTAGCGCCGTGCTCGCAGCCGTGGCGCTGTATTTCGTGATCGGCTGGCTAGCGCCGGGCGAGATGGGCGCAGAATTCGTCGCCGAGTCCGGCATCACCGGCATGGACCTGTTCTGGTGCGGCATCGTCGGACTGGTGGTCACCGGCCTGATCATCGTCATCACCGAATATTATACCGGCACGGCCTCGCGGCCGGTGCGCTCCATCGCCAAGGCGTCGGAGACCGGGCACGGCACCAATGTAATCCAGGGCCTGGCGATCTCGTTGGAGGCCACCGCACTGCCGACCCTGGTGATCTGCGTCGGCATCATCATCGCGTTCAATCTAGCCGGCGTACTCGGCCTGGGCTTCGCGGCGACCACCATGTTGTCGCTGGCCGGCGTCGTGGTGGCGCTGGATGCCTATGGCCCGGTCACCGACAATGCCGGCGGTATCGCGGAAATGGCGGAGCTGGAAAGCGATGTCCGGGACCGCACCGATGCCCTGGACGCGGTGGGCAACACCACCAAGGCGGTGACCAAGGGCTATGCCATCGGCTCCGCCGGCCTGGCCGCGCTGGTGCTGTTCGGCGCCTATCGGGCGGACCTGGACATCTTTTACGGGCCGCTGGATGTGAGCTTCGACCTGTCCAACCCCTATGTCGTGGTCGGGTTATTCCTCGGCGCCTTGCTGCCCTATCTGTTCGGCGCCATGGGCATGACCGCGGTGGGTCGGGCAGGCTCTGCCGTGGTCGAAGAGGTGCGCGCGCAGTTCAAGGCCAATCCCGACATCATGACCGGCAAGTCCAAGCCGGACTATGCCCGCTCCGTCGACCTGCTGACCCAGACGGCGATCAAGGAAATGGTGGTGCCCAGCTTGCTGCCGGTGCTCGCCCCGCTGGTTACCTATTTCGTGATCAACTGGGTGGCTGGCCAGGCCCAGGCCTTCGCAGCGGTCGGCGCCTTGTTGCTGGGGGTGATCGTGTCCGGCCTGTTCGTGGCGATCTCGATGACCGCCGGCGGCGGCGCCTGGGACAATGCCAAGAAATATATCGAAGACGGCAATCACGGCGGCAAGGGCTCTGAGGCGCACAAGGCCGCGGTTACCGGTGATACGGTGGGTGACCCCTATAAGGACACCGCCGGGCCGGCGGTCAATCCGATGATCAAGATCACCAATATCGTGGCGCTTTTGCTGCTGGCGGCCCTGGCGCACTGATTGGGTGCATGCTTCAAGAAAAATGGACGCGCCCAACGCGGACGCGTCCATTTTTCGTGTCTTGCCAGGGCAGTATCCGATCACTCGCGATGGCGCTCGATCGGATGACAGGGCCCGCCTTCTATGCGGCGAGCACCCTTTTCCGACCGATCGGTTCCGCACTGCGAGTCCAACCGGTCGGATGGTGCTCTCGGTCAGGAGTCTTTGTTTTCCTGAGCCTTTTGCAGCGCCGCGCCCAAGATATCGCCCAGAGAGGCGCCGCTGTCCTGGCTGCCATACTGTTCCACCGCCTTCTTTTCTTCCGCGGCTTCCAGCGCCTTGATCGACAAGGACACGCGGCGCGCGGATTTGTCGATCTGGGTGATCATGGCATCGATCTTGTCGCCCGCGGCGAAGCGTTCGGGGCGCTGGTCGGCGCGATCCTTGGCCAGGTCGGAGCGGCGAATGAACGCTGAATAGCCTTCCTCGCCGCCGATGGAGACCTCCACGCCATTGTCGTTCACCGCGGTCACGGTGCAGGTGACGGTCTCGCCGCGCTTGCGCCCGGCCACCTCGGAGAAGGGGTCGCCTTCCAGCTGCTTGACGCCCAGCGAGATGCGTTCCTTCTCCACATCGACGTCGAGCACCACGGCCTTGACCATGTCGCCCTTCTTGAAATCCTCGATGATCTCTTCGCCGGAGCGGTTCCAGTCCAGATCGGACAGATGGACCATGCCGTCGACATCGCCGTCCAGGCCGATGAACAGGCCGAACTCGGTGATGTTCTTGACCTCGCCTTCGACCTTGGTACCCGGCGGGAAGCGGTCAGCGAAGGACTCCCACGGATTGGCCATGCACTGCTTCAGGCCCAAGGAGATGCGGCGCTTGTCGCTGTCGACCTCCAGGATCATCACCTCAACCTCCTGGGAGGTGGAGACGATCTTGCCCGGATGAACATTCTTCTTCACCCAGCTCATCTCAGAGACGTGCACCAGGCCTTCAACACCGGCCTCCAGCTCCACAAAGGCGCCATAGTCCGTGATGTTGGTGACGCGGCCGGTGAATTTGGCGCCGACCGGGTATTTGGCCTCGATGCCTTCCCAGGGGTCGGTTTCCAGCTGCTTCATGCCCAGCGAGATGCGCTGATTTTCCTTGTTGATGCGGATGATCTGCACCTTCACCGTCTCGCCGATATTCAGCACCTCGGTGGGATGATTGACCCGCTTCCAGGAAATGTCGGTGACGTGCAGCAGCCCATCGATGCCGCCCAGATCGACGAAGGCGCCGTAATCGGTGATGTTCTTCACCACGCCGTCGACGACATCGCCTTCCTTCAGCTTCGCCAGCAACTCGGTGCGCTGTTCGGCCCGGGTTTCTTCCAGAACCGCCCGGCGGGAGACGACGATATTGCCGCGGCGCCGGTCCATCTTGAGGATCTGGAACGGCTGGGGAATGTTCAGCAGGGGCGTGATATCGCGCACCGGGCGGATATCCACCTGGCTGCCGGGCAGGAACGCCACAGCCCCGGACAGATCGACGGTAAAGCCGCCCTTGACGCGGCCGAAGATCACGCCGTCGACGCGGGCGTCCTTCTCAAACGCCTTCTCCAGCTTTTCCCAGGCTTCTTCACGGCGGGCCTTGTCGCGGCTTAAGATTGCCTCGCCCAGCGCATTTTCGACGCGATCGACATAAACATCGACATGATCGCCGATGCCGATTTCCGCGGCTTGGCCCGGGGCTGCGAATTCCTTCAGCGGCACCCGGCCTTCGGCCTTCAGGCCGATGTCGATCACCGCCAGATCATTTTCGATCGCGGTGACGGTTCCGGTCACCACGCGTCCTTCAAAACTGCCATCCTCGCCCAGCGATTCGTCCAGCAGAGCTGCGAAATCTTCGCGGGAGGCGGCGGCTTCCACTGCAGTCATGCAAGTTCCTTTAAAACGGAACGCTTGTGCCAATTTCGGTCCGGCCGGCCAGCAATATCTGGCGGTCTTCCCCCGGGGGCTCAGCGTCCTCTCAAACAGTCTTTGACGAGCCGACGACCATCGCCGGCTTTCCAGATCATCCCGGGAGCCGTTCACGTATAACAACGCGCGCCGGCCCGTCGCCGAGGTTTCGGCAGCGGGTGAGCGCGCGCTCGCTTCAGGCTGTGTTCCACCCGTGCTGTCTGGCCTCAACCAGCGCCAGCGCGTGTTTGAACGCGGCCTCTATATCCAAATCGGTGGTGTCGAGCAAGATCGCGTCCTCGGCCGGCACCATGGGAGCGACATCGCGCTGGCTGTCGCGGGCATCGCGCTGCTTTAAGTCCGCCAAAACCGCATCATAGCTGATCGCCGGGTCGCTGCGCTGAAGCTCCTTGGTGCGCCGGCGGGCGCGTTCGGTCACCGAAGCGGTCACGAAAAGTTTCACAGGCGCTGCGGGACACACCACCGTGCCGATATCGCGCCCGTCCAGCACCGCGCCGTCCCGCTGACTGGGCGGCTCGGCCGCGAACGCGCGCTGAAAGTCCAGCAGGGCCGCGCGCACGGCCGGCACGGCTGCGACCAGCGAGGCGGCCTTGCCGGCCTCAACACTGCGCAACGCCGGATCGTCCAGACCCTCCGGCCTCAGCGCATAAGCGGCCTGGGCGGCGGCTTCGGCATCGGCGGGGTCGCGCCCTGCCTGGATCACCGCCCAGCCGACCGCGCGATAGAGCAGCCCGGTATCCAGATAGGCCATGTTGAGATGCTGTGCCAAACGCCGCGCCAGGGTCCCCTTGCCCGAGGCGGCCGGCCCGTCCACCGCGATGATCATGCGCTCGCCTAATCCCTCCCGTTCATGCCGCCCGGAACGTCAAAGCGTGGTCCATAAGCCGGTGATGACGCAGAAGTAAAGGAACGCGGACAGACGCGCCAACAGGTTGCCGATCAGAAACTAGGCTCTGTTGACAAACTTTTTAGTCCAGATGCGAGCGGCGGCAATTTGGATGAAGCCGAGATAGCTTTCGGATGTTTTGTCGTATCGCGTTGCGAGGCGGCGTGAGCATTTGAGGGTGGCAAAGCATCGCTCGATGC
>JBHJGS010000070.1:0-22109 GCA_050331575.1 Rhodothalassiaceae bacterium
GAATATTGTGGAGGCGCTTTGCCAGGAAACCCGCGGATGGTGGGGGCCAGTGCGCGCATAAGATGTTATCGGGCAACGGCTTGACTTATGACATTACGGCCCCATCGGTGTTTGAGGGGCCGTCAGGGGTCTTGGCCACGACCCCTGACGGCCCATCATCCACCGATGGGCCGGAAATGTCATAAGACAAGCGTTGCCCGATCGCATTGGCTCAGCTTTGGCGATCAATGAGGCCGGAAACAACACTCTAAGCCTATGACTCCTAGAGTCTTTTCTCGGCCAAACCGACTCTGGAAGTGAGTCGGTCGACGCCGGTTTCGCGTCCATCTGCGGACCTGCGGCTGTGCCTTCGCGCTTATCGCTGTGTCACATCCTGGCCGTTCGACTCTCCGACACGGCGGCGATTTTTGCGGTTCAGGCGGGAGGCAAGATCGTCGGGATCGTCACTGGGGGCGACCAGGCCGGCGGAGATGATATATTTCACCGCCTCCTCCACGGTCATGTCCAGGAAGATGCAGTCCTGCCGCGGCACGAACAGCAGATAGCCCGAGGTCGGGTTGGGCGTGGTCGGCAGGAACACGTTCAGCGTTTCTTCGCTGGTCTTGTCCTGGATCTCGCCCTTGGCCGGCGTTGACACGAAGGCCAGCGCCCACAGCCCCTTGCGGGGATATTCCACCAGCACCACGCTGCGAAAGGTGTCGCTGTGCTGGGCCATGATCGTCTCGGCGATCTGCTTCAAGGTGGAATAGACCGAGCGGATGATCGGCGTGCCGTGCAGCACCCGCTCGCCCATGCGAATGATGGTGCGGCCGGCGAAATTTGCCGCCAGCGCGCCGACCAGGGTCAATGCCGCCACCATGATCAGCACGCCCAGGCCGGGGATGGAGAAGGCGAGATAGGTTTCCGGATTATAGCGGGGCGGCAGATTGCGCACGACGATCTCGTCCACCGTGTCGATGAACAGCCAGGTCAGATAGACCGTGATCAGGATCGGCGCGGAGACGACCAGGCCGGTGAGGAAATAGGCACGAAGGCGGTCGAACATAGGACGGCGAACACTCCGAAACGACAAAAGCGGACCGCTTTACGGGCGGGTCCCGTGTCATTTAGGACCCTTCCGCGACGGAAGGAAGGTTGCGATGACACTTGCAGGCTTGAATCTGGCGGCCGCCGCGATGTGGCTGCTGCTTGGCGCCAGCGATTTGGCGCCGCTTTATGACCGCGCCATGGCTGCCTATGAAGCGGCGCGCTGGCACGAGGCGCTGCCACTGTTGCGGGATCTGTCGGCCCGGGGGCATGCCGGTGCTGCGACCCGCTTGGGCATCATGCATTATCGCGGCGAGGGTGTGCCGGCGGATCCGTCCAAAGCCGCCCTGTGGTTCTTCAAGGCGGCCCGGCGCGGCCAAGCCGACGCGCAGCTGGCCTTCGGCGCGTTGAATTGGCACGGCACCGGCGTGGCCAAGGATCCGGAACAGGCGCTGCACTGGCTGATCCTGGCGCAGCGAAGCGGCGACGCCGCGGTGCGCGCTGAGGCGGAGCGCCTGGCCGCGGCGGTGCGTGCAGACCTGGATGCCGCGGCAATCGGCCGGGTCTTGCAGCAGGTGGAGCGGTTTCAGCCGGTCCCGCGCGCCGATCCTTAAGGCAATCCGCTGTCAAATCCCTCGATCAGATTGCCGGCCAAAAGGGTCCAGCCGTCGACCAGCACGAAAAAGATCAGCTTGAATGGCAGCGAGATCAGGATCGGCGGCAGCATCATCATGCCCATGCTCATCAGAATCGACGCGACGACCAGATCGATCACGATGAACGGGACATAGAGCAGAAAGGCGATCTCAAAGGCGCGCCGCAACTCCGAGATCAGAAAGGCCGGCACCAACACCTGGACCCCGACGTCCTCCGGCGTTGCCGGCCGCTCGCCGCCTTGCACGTTCAAGAACAGCGCCAGGTCGCGCTCGCGCACATTGGCCAGCATGAACCGCTTCATCGGCTCAAGCGACCGCCGAATGCCCTCCGCGGCATCGATGCGCTCGTCGATCAGCGGTTCGATCCCTTGCTGATAGGATTGCTCCAGCGCCGGCCACATGATGAAGCCGGTCAGAAACAGCGCCAAGGCGATCAGCACCACATTGGGCGGGGTCGACTGGGTGCCCAGCGCGCTCCGCAAGATCGACAGAACCACGACGATCCGGGTAAAGCTGGTCATGGTCAGGAGGATCGACGGCGCCAGCGAAATCACCGTGATCAACAGCAAGAGTTGGATCACCCGGCCGGTCAGCGTGCCTTCCGCACCCAGATCGACAGACAATTCCTGGCCCAGCGCGGGGGTGCTGGCCAGGGCGGCGGCTAGCACGGCCAGGAAAAACCAAAGCCAGCGGGTCATGAGGCCTCCGGACGGTCTGGGTCGGCTCGCCGTGGCATGCTGCGCACGATCAGGTCCTTATGCGGTCCCAGAAGCAAGAGATGGTCCATGTCGTCGCAGCGGACCACGACCAGGCGCCGGCGCGGATCCAGCATCAGGCTGTCAGCCAGGCTGAGCCGCCGCTCGCCCTGACCGCGGCGCAGCGCAATGCCGAGATTGCCAGCGCCCAAGCGGCGGATGATCCAGTACAGGCCAAGCATCAAGCCCAGCACGAATAACAGGGCCAGCAAGGCGTTGAAGATATCCAAGACGGTCACCGCGCAGCCTCCTGGTCGGCGCGATAGACATAGCTCAGGATTTCGCTGACCGCGTCCACCGCCTCCAAAGGGATCGGGCTGTCGACCTCGAACGCGGCGAGAATGTCGGTCAAGGCAGCGTCCTGGCGCACCTTCACGCCATGGGCGAAGGCGATGGCCAGAATCTTCTCCGCCACATGACCATGGCCCTTGGCGGTCAAGCGCGGTCGGTCCGGGGCGTCCTTCAGCGCGACGGCGGCGGGTCGCCGGCCCGCTTGGCGATCTTGGCCTGAACTTTGCATACGTACATCCGTGCCATGGCGGTGCCAGAAGGTTTTGCCGGGCCATTAATGAGGCGGGAAAGCTTTACGACTTGTAAAGCACGTTCGCGTAGCACGGAACTTAGAAAGAAGGACCGTTAGGATGGACTTCGCAAAAACACCCCTGCTGCAGGCGATCACCAGCCGGATGCACTGGCTGACCCAGAACCAAGAGGTTCTGTCCCAGAACATCTCTAATGCCGACACGCCGGGATATACCGCGCGCGGCTTGAAGGAACAGGATTTCCGCCAGGTTCTGGCCGCCACCGGTGCGGATGGCAAGCAGGTGCCGGGTCCGGCGCCGGTGCGCCTGGCCTCGGCAAGCAGCATGCATATACCGCAAGGGGGATACGGGTCCGGCGGGTTTGATATGGGCGACAGCCCGGTGTTTGAGGAAACCCGCGACGGCAACACGGTGGTTCTGGAGGATGAATTGATCAAGGTCGGCCAGAACCAGTTGGACTACGGGCTGATGACCAGTCTGTACCGCAAGCATCAGGGCATGCTGCGCATGGCACTGGGCAAAACTGAACGCTAGGCAAAAATTGCTGGGTCAGGGGTAGGAGACGAGACATGGATATCGCCAAGAGCTTGATGGTGTCGGCGGCCGGGTTGAAAGCCCAGTCCTCGCGCATGCGGGTGATTGCGGAGAATATGGCCAATGCCGACAGCACCGCGCTGGAGCCCGGCGGCCAGCCTTACCGCCGCAAGGTCGTGACGTTCCGGAACGAGTTGGACCGCGACATGGGGGTCAATCTCGTCGGCATCAACAAGGTCGATACCGACCGCAGCGAGTTCGGGCGCCGCTACGAACCGGGCCATCCCGCCGCGGACGAGCAGGGCTATGTGCTGACCACCAATGTGCGCGGGCTGATCGAGACCATGGACATGCGCCAGGCGCAGCGCAGCTATCAAGCCAATCTGAACACCATGGAAGCGACCAAGCGCCTGGCCACCGCCACCGTCGAACTGCTGCGCTGAGGAGCCGGTCATGGATGTGCGCAATATCGACGCCAACCAGGCATATGCCGCCGCGCTGACCCGCGGCGCCCAAGGCCAGCCCGCCGCTGGCGCCGGTGCAGAGCAGGCCGCGTCCAATCCCGCGTTCGGCAGCGCCTTTTCCAATCTCGTCAATGGCATGGTCGGTCAGGTCGAACAAAGCACCGCCTCAGCAGAGGCGGTGTCGGCTCAGGCGGTCGCGGGCCAGGCCGGCTTGGTCGATGTGGTCACGGCGATGAACAATGCTGAAATGGTGCTGGAAACCGTGACGACCGTGCGCGATCGTGTGGTCCGCGCTTATGAAGAAATCATGCGGATGCCCATCTAGGGTTGAAGCCCTCCCCCGAACTGTTGGTATGCGCCGTGCCCCGCCTTTTGCTTTTGACCGGCGCTGAGACCTTGGATGTGGCGCGCGACGCGCTGACCGTCCTGTTGCTCGTTGCCGGCCCGATCATGATGATCGGCTTGGTGATCGGACTGATCATCGCCTTCTTTCAGGCGTTGACGCAGATTCAGGAAATCACGCTCACCTTTGTGCCCAAAATCGTGGCGGTGTTCGCCGGATTGCTGTTTCTGCTGCCGTTTATCGGTCGGCAGATGGGCGGGCTGATGGCGCGGCTGATGGACGTGATGGTCAGCGGCTGAGCATGATCGAATCGTTTCTCGGTCAGGAGGTCTTCGCGTTCTTGATCCTGTTTCTGCGGGTCGCCGCCTTGTTCGCCCTGGCCCCGGCGATCGGCGAACGCTCGATCCCGATTCCGGCCCGGCTGGTTGCGGCCTTGTCGATCGCCTTGGTGATGCTGCCGGTGATGGCGGACCGTGTGCCGGCCATGCCCCAAAGCATGCTTGGGCTGGCCGGGCTCATCGTCGGGGAAATCACCATCGGCATCTTGTTGGCGGTGGTCGGCCAGCTGATCCAGGCGGCCCTGCATACCGCCGGCACCATTGTCGGCTTCACCGTCGGCTTGGCATTTGCACAGCAGTTCGATCCGTTCCAGGGCACGCAATCGGCGATCACGTCCAGCTTCTTTACCATTATGGGCGTGGCGCTGATCTTCATCACCGATTTGCACCTGGTGATGTTGGAAGCCTTGTTCGACAGCTATCTCCTGTTTCCCGCCGGCGACCCCTTACCGGTCGGCGACATGACCCAGATCGTTGTGGAAACGGTCGGCGCGGGCTTCTCCCTGGGCCTGCGCCTGGCCTCGCCGTTCATCGTGTTTGGGCTGGTCTTTTATGCCGGTCTGGGTGTGACGGCCCGCCTGATCCCCACCTTGCAGGTGTTTTTCGTCGCCCTGCCGGTCAATATTTTTGCCGGTTTTCTTATCTTGCTGATTGCGCTCCCGGGCATCATGATGGCTTTTTTAACCGCCTTCGAGGATAGTTTCGCGCGGTTCATCCGCTAAGCCGGTCAGAGGGCACAATGGCCGATCAGGACAAAGCCTCGAAAACCGAAGAGGCGACGCCGCGGCGGCTGGCCGAAGCGGCCAATAAGGGGGACGTCCCGCGCAGCCAGGAGGTGCGCAGCTGGTTTGTGCTGGCCACCGCAGCCTTGCTGCTGGTGAGCTTGGGCCGATGGACCGGGACCCTCTTGAAGGAAGAATTGGCGGGCTTTCTGGTTAACAGCGCGCAAATCGAATTGACCCCCGGCGGCATCATGCAAGCGTTGCAAGCGCTGGGCTGGGATCTGTTGAAGATTCTGGCACTGCCGTTGGGGGCCTTCGTCATCGCCGCGATCGCCTCCACCGTGGTGCAGTATAAGCCCAGCTTCACGTTTGAGAAGATCAAGCCGGACTTGAAAAAGGTGTCGCCGCTGAAAGGGCTGCAGCGGTTGTTTTCGGCCAATACCGCCGTCGAATTCGGCAAGACCCTGTTCAAGCTGATCGTGGTGTTCGGCGCCATTGTCTTGGTGGTCTGGCCTGATCGTGCCTTGTTGCCCCAGATGATGGTCTCTTCCGTTTCCCAAATTGTCGAGACGCTTTTCTACCTGCTGACCAAGATCCTGCTCACAGCAGTCGCGATCCTCACCGTGATCGCTTTCGCCGACCTTGCCTGGCAGCGCCGCCAACACAAGGAAAAGCTGAAAATGACCAAGCAGGAGGTCAAGGACGAGCACAAGCAGATGGAAGGCGACCCACATGTGCGCCAGCGGCTGCGCCAAATCCGCATGGAACGGGCGCGCCGGCGCATGATGGCGCAGGTGCCCAAGGCCGATGTCGTGATCACCAACCCGACGCACTATGCCGTGGCGCTGCAATATGATCATGGCCGCATGAATGCACCCTTGCTGGTCGCCAAGGGGGTTGACGCTGTGGCCCTGCGCATACGCGAGGTCGCCGAGGCCCATGATGTGCCGTTGGTGGAAAACCCGCCGGTCGCGCGTGCGCTGCATGCCAGCTGTGAGCTAGACGAGGAAATTCAGCCGGAGCACTATAAGGCCGTGGCCGAAATCATTGGCTATGTCATGCGCTTGCGCCGCGGCGTTCAGGTCCAGGCCCGTGCCGCGAGCGGAGCCCGCCGGTGAGCGGAGCTGGACCGCTGATGGGCTTGCCGCGCCGGCTGCCGGTGCGGGCAAGCCGGCCGACCATCGCTTATAGTGCGGCGATCACGCTGCCCTTGGTGGTGGGAACGACGCTGTGGTCGGTGGCCGTGCCGCCGGTGCTGGCGCTGTCCGCTGGCGGGTTGGCCGCCCTCCTGGCCACCGCGGTCGTCCTTCTGGCGCGCGGCGGCAAGGCCCAGACCGGGCAGCCGCCGCCGGAGTTGATGGCCGCCATTGTTGCCGTCGCCGATGGTTGCCTGGCCGTGACCGAGGAGGACCGGCAACTGTGCTGGCATAATGCTGGTTATGCCCGCCTGTTTCCCGATGGCATCGCCGGGCCGCCAGAACGTCTTTTGGCCGAGGACGACTGCAAGGGGGCGACGCGCAAGCGCTTTTGCCTGCAGTTGAAAGAGCGCGCGTTGGCCCGGGGCGTGTTCGCAGCGGCCCATCCCGAGCATGGCCGCTGGCTGCAAATCGAGGCGCGCAAGGCCGGGGCCTATACCGTCTGGGTGGTCCAAGCGGTCGATGAGGCGCAATTGCTGGCTGGCGTGCTGGCCGACGCCAAAACCCGCTCCGGCCCGTTGCTGGAGCGCATCGGGTTGGGCCTGATCGTCGCCGACACCGAGGGTGACGTGCGCTACATCTCCAGGGCGGTGTCGGCCTGGACCGAGCAGATAATGGACGAGGAACCGATCCTGCTGGACCGTCTGTTGACCGGCCAGGGTCGGCGGCTGCGCTGTGCCGACGGCAGCCTGATCGCCGTTGAGAGTGTGGTTGAGCCGCTGCGCCATCACGGCCAGGTCACGCTCGGGCACGCGGCCGTGGTGCGCAATCTGGCCCTGGAACGGGAGCGCTACGGACCGAAGACCTCGTTGTTCGAAGAGGCGTTGATCGAACAGGCGCCGCTCGGTGTCGCCCTTATCGGCCGCTCCGGCAGTCTGCGCGGCTTCAACAAGGCGATGCTCAGCTTTGCCCCGGCCCGCCGCCTGCGCCCCGGAGACAGTCTCGCGACCCTGGTGCACGAGGACGACCGGCCGATCTTCGCGCGCACCCTGGCGGCGACCTTCGACGAACAAAAGGCGCAGCCGCCAGTCGAATTGCGCTTCAACACCCAGCCCGAACGCGCCGGCCAATTGCTCCTGTCGCCCGGCGGCGTGCCCGGCGCGGACGCGGCCGCCGTCTATCTACTCGACCTGACCCAGCAGAAAAGCCTGGAGCGGCAATTCACCCAGGCCCAGAAGATGCAGGCGGTGGGTCAGCTCGCCGGCGGCATCGCGCACGACTTCAACAATTTGCTGACCGCGATCATCGGCTTTTGCGATCTGCTTCTGGTGCGCCACAGCGCCAATGACGAGGCCTTCACCGACGTCATGCAGATCAAGCAGAACGCCAATCGCGCGGCCAATCTGGTGCGCCAGTTGCTCGCCTTTTCGCGCCAGCAGACCTTGCGCCCGAAGATCCTGTCAATCACCGATGTGCTGGCGGAGCTGTCCAACCTGCTGCGCCGGCTGATCGGCGAGAATATCGAATTGCGGATGGTGCATGGCCGCGATCTGGGCGCTATCAAGGTCGATCAGGGCCAGCTGGAACAGGTGATCATCAATCTGGCGGTGAATGCGCGCGATGCCATGCCCGATGGCGGCGTGTTGACCATCGCCAGCCGGCCGGTTGCCGCGAATGATCCCGATATTGACCGCTATGATGTCATGCCCGCGCAGGACTATGTTCTGGTGGAGTGCAAGGATACCGGCGTGGGCATTCCCGCGGAAAATCTCAACAAGATCTTCGATCCGTTCTTCACCACCAAGGAAATCGGTCAGGGCACCGGCTTGGGGCTGTCCACCGTTTATGGAATCATCAAGCAGACCGGCGGGTTCGTGTTTGTTGACAGCGAGCCGGGGCAGGGCGCCTGCTTCAAGATCTATCTGCCGGTGCACCAGGTCGCCGGCCATGAGGTCGCGGTGGAAGAAGCGCCGGCGCCGATGCGCGACCTCACCGGCAAGGGGACGATCCTGCTGGTTGAAGATGAAGATGCCGTGCGTATGTTCGCCAGCCGCGCCTTGTCCAACAAAGGCTATACGGTGCTGGAGGCCGGCACCGGCGAAGAGGCGCTGGAGTGTATTTCCGGTCATTGCGGACCGGTGGATTTGTTGATTTCCGATGTGGTGATGCCGGGCATGGACGGGCCGACGCTGGTGGCGCATGCGCGCCAAGGCCAGCCCGATCTGCGCGTGATCTTCATTTCCGGCTATGCGGAAGATGCTGTGCGCGAAAGCCTCGGCGGGGAGGGTTTTGACTTTCTACCCAAGCCCTTCACGCTGAAACAGCTGGCCGAGAAGGTCAAATCTTCGCTGGGATAAAGCGGCTCTGCAGCGGAACAAAGCGTGTCTTAAGCCGCTTGCTGTATCAGAACAAATCATGTACAAGGAAAGCCGTTGCACAGTCCCGACCAGCTTTTCTAGAAGGAGGCGCACGGCCATGACCGCACCCCAACTGGCCCTGGTGAAAGGCACATCCATGGATAAGCAAAAGGCGCTGGACGCCGCATTGGCGCAGATTGACCGCGCGTTCGGCAAGGGCTCGGTGATGAAGCTGGGCCAGCGCGAGGCCTTGGATGTCGAGGCGATTTCCACCGGGTCCTTGGGGTTGGACATCGCTTTGGGCATCGGCGGGCTGCCGCGCGGCCGCATTATCGAAATTTATGGACCGGAAAGCTCCGGCAAGACCACATTGGCGCTGCACGCGGTGGCCGAGGCGCAACGCACCGGAGGGGTCGCGGCGTTCGTAGATGCGGAACATGCGCTGGACCCGGCCTATGCCAAGAAGCTTGGCGTGGATGTGAACGAGCTGCTGATCTCGCAGCCGGATACCGGCGAACAGGCGCTGGAGATCGCCGATACCCTGGTGCGCTCCGGCGCGGTGGATGTTCTGGTGGTCGATAGTGTTGCAGCCCTGACACCGCGGGCCGAGCTTGAAGGCGAGATGGGTGACAGCCATGTCGGCCTGCAAGCCCGGCTGATGAGCCAGGCGCTCAGAAAGCTGACCGGCTCGATCTCCAAATCCAATTGCATGGTCATCTTCATCAACCAGACCCGCATGAAGATCGGCGTGATGTATGGCAGCCCGGAGACCACCACCGGCGGTAATGCCCTGAAATTCTATGCGTCCGTGCGCATGGAAATCCGCCGCACCGGCTCAATTAAGGACAAGGACGAGATCGTCGGCAACGCCACCCGGGTGAAGGTGGTGAAGAACAAGCTGGCGCCGCCGTTCAAGCAAATCGAATTCGACATCATGTATGGCGAAGGCATTTCCAAGTGTGGCGAGTTGCTGGACCTTGGCGTCAAAGCCGGCGTGGTGGAGAAGGCCGGTAGCTGGTACAGCTATGACAGCCAGCGGATCGGCCAGGGCCGGGAAAATGCCAAGCAATTCCTGAAGGATCATGCCGACGTCGCTCAGCAGATCGAAACGGCGATACGGAGCAATGCCGGGCTCGTGGCAGAGGAAATGCTCGTCGAGCCAAGCGGCGGCTGATGCCCCCGGCTCGGGCTTTCGGCCAAGCGGCCGGTCCAGCCGCCAATCCTGGCCCGCCCAAATCTGGCCGCCACCTGAGCGGGCAGTCACAGCCCTTCAGAGCCTGACACCGCCTTAGGGGCCGGTGATCTCACAGGGCATGTCTGGCGCGTCTCGGGGGCCTCTGCGGCCCTGCGGCGCGGGCTCTCTGCTGAGCGGTCGGCCGATCGCACTGTTACGTTATCTTATTGCTTGTTCGCCGGCGCGCGGCTATGGCTCCGCCCGCCATGTCCGCCTTTCTGCTCGCCCTCACCGCTGCTCTGTGCGCCGCCGGCTTCAACGCGGCTGGGCTTTTGGCAGTCTATCGGCTGCAGCGTTGGGCGCAGGCGCGCACCGGGCTGTTTCTGGGGTTTTCCGCCGGCGTTCTGCTTGCGGCGTTGGGCTTGCATATGATCCCGGAGGTGCTGGCCCACGGGCTTCATCCCCTGGGATTTCTGCTGGCGGGATTTGCTGGCCTGTGGGGCCTGGAACGCCTGTTCAAACAGGTCAGCCGCGATTGGTTCAATCATCGCCGCCACGGTCTGGTGGCGTTGAGCGCGATTTGTCTGCACAGCCTGGCCGACGGAGCGGTCTACGCCTTTTCCTTTCAGCATAGCCTGATCACCGGCGCGCTCAGCGCGGCGGGGCTGGTCGCGCATGAATTTCCCGAGGCGGTGGTGGCATATATGCTGTTGCGCGACGATGGTGTCGAAAGCCGCCGCGCCCTCGGCTACGGGTTTTTGCTGACCGGTGCCACCACGCCGCTGGGCCTGCTGATCGCCTATCCGATCGGCCTCACCGCGCAAGCCGTCACCAGCCTGACAGCGCTGGCGGCCGGGGCGATCAGCTTTGTCCTGATCTGTCACCTGATGCCGTCGCTGCGCAGCAGCGGCGGCGCGCGACTGACCTTTCTGGCCGGGCTGGCCTTGAGCGGCGGCGTCATAACCGCCCTCGGCCATTGATCGCGCGGCGAAACGCAGCAGCCGGCGTTTACGCTTGTTTATGGCCGCAGATGCTAGCCCTTTCCGGGATTTTGGGCGGTGGCGAAGGATCATGCGCGGCATCCTGTTTACCTATTTTACCGACTTCGTCGCCGAGCATCACGGCGAGGCCATGGTCGACCGGTTGATCGACCAGACCGATCCGGCCAGCGGTGGCGCCTATACCAGTGTTGGCGACTATCCCACCGCCGAGCTGGCCGCCATGGTCACGCTGTTGGCACGCCACCGCGACTGTTCGTCCGAGGCCCTGCTGCTGGCCTATGGGCGCTATGTCTTCGATCGTTTCCTGGTCGATCATGCCGACTATTTCGCCGCCGTGTCCGACACGCCGGCCTTGCTGCGCTCGGTGGAGGCGCACATCCATCGCGAGGTCATGAAGCTGTATCCTGACAGTCGGCCACCGCGCTTCCGCCCGGCTGACGATCCCGGCGTGTTCGCCTATCATTCCCATCGGCCCCTGGAAGCGGTCGCCGAAGGGCTGATTCAGCGCGCCATCGAATATTTCCACGATCCCCTGGTGGTGGAGCGGCACGACGCGCCAGGGCCGGACCAGCGCCGGGCGCTGTTTCATTTGCGCGCCGTGGAGCCGGCCGAATGAGCGCCACCGTCGAGCAATTGGAAAAGCGCCTGGCGCGCGAGCGCCGCGCCCGCCAGGAGGCGGAGCGCTTGCTCGAAGAGCGCAGCCGGGCGCTCTATGACGCCAATTGCCGGCTGGAGGCCCAGGCCGCTGAGCTGGCCGCGCGGGTCGATCAGCGCACCCGCGAGCTGACCGAGGCGCAGCGCATCGCCGGTGTGGGCAGCTGGCAATGGGACCTGAACAGCAACCAGATCCGCTGGTCAGACCAGACCTATCGCATCTTCGGCCTGGACCCCGCCGATGCGGTGACCATGGAGCGCTTCGTGGCGCTGATTCATCCCGAAGACCGCGCCTATGTCCAAGCCCGCGTGCAGACTGCGCTCAGCTCCGGCGCCGCGGATCCCAGCTATGAGGTCGAGCACCGGCTGATCCGTCCGGGCGGCACGCAGCGATGGGTGCTCGGCCGCGGTTTGATCGACCTGGATGAGAGCGGCGAGGCCCGCGGTATCGCCGGCACCGTGCAGGACATCACCGAGAAGAAACAGTCGGAATTGTTGATCCGCGCCACCCGCGCGCTGGCCGAACGCAAGACGCAGTTTCTCACCGCGATCTTGGATACCATCGGCCAGGGCGTCTCCGTGTTCGATGCCGATCTGAAGCTGGCGGCGTGGAACCATCGCGTGATCGACTTGACCGGCATGCCAGCGGAGCTGCTTTACGAAGGCGCCGACGTGCGCGACCTGTTCCGGGCCATGGCGGAGCGGGGCGACTATGGCGACGGGGACGTGGAGGCCCTGGTCGAAACCCGCTATCGCACGCTCGTCGAGCGCCGCCTGGCCGCCGTCTATCGCGAGGAGCGCACCCTGCCGGACGGCCGCATCGTCGCCTTGGAGAGCGCGCCGATGGCTGGCGGCGGCGTGGTCACCACCTATAGCGACATCACCGAGCAGCGCAGGGTGGAAAAGACCTTGCTGACGCAACAAGATGAGCTGCGCCGCCGGGTCGATGATCTGGAGCGGCTGCGCGACCAACTGGCTGAGGCGCGCGACGCCGCGGAACAGTCCAACCGCACCAAATCGCGGTTTCTGGCGATGATCAGCCATGATCTGCGCACCCCGATCAACAGCATCATCGGCGGGCTCAATCTTCTGGCGGACAGCGGCTTGCGTGGGGATCAGGCGGACTTTGTGGCAATGGCGCGCTCGTCCAGCGAGCTGTTGAACGCGCTGTTGGGCGATCTGGTCGATCTGGCGCAGTCCGAAACCGGCGCCATGCGGTTGGAACCCGCCGTGTTTGAGTTGACCAAGCTTGTTACCGAGACCGCCGCCCCCTGGCGCCTGGCCGCAGAACAGAAGGGCTTGGCGTTTGATGCGTCGCTGCCCGCCGGGCCGGTCCATGTGCGGGCCGATCCCGCCCGCCTGCGCCAGATGCTGAACAATCTTTTGTCCAATGCCGTGAAATACACCTCTCAAGGCACGGTCTCGCTCAGCCTCTCCGCCTTGGCGCAGCAGTGGCGCTTTACCGTGCGCGATACCGGCATGGGCATTGCCGAAGCGGATCGGGACCGGCTGTTCAAGGAATTCAGCCGGCTGGATGCGGCGCGCGGCCTGCCCGGCAGCGGGCTGGGCCTGGCCATCACCCAGCGCCTGGCCCGGCTAATGGGTGGAGAGGTCGCGCTGCACAGCGCGGACCCGGCGGGAACCGAATTCCACCTGACGCTGCCCCTGCCGGCGGTCAAAGCGCCGGCGCCCGCGGCGCGCCCCGCCGGCGCGCGGCCGTTGCTGACCTCAGCCGGGGCCGCGCCGCGGATCTTGCTGGCAGAAGATGTCCCGGCCAATCAGATGATCGCCAAACTGTATCTGGAAAAGCTCGGCTGCGTGGTCGACCTCGCGGCCAATGGCGCGGAAGCGATCGATGCGGTACAGGCGCGGCCTTATGATGCGGTGCTGATGGATGTCGACATGCCGGTGATGGACGGCCACGCCGCCACTGCGGCCATCCGCGCGCTCAAAGGACAGGATCTGCCGATCCTCATGGTCACCGCCTATACCGATGAGCAAACCCGCCAGGCGTGCCGCCACTGCGGGGCGGACGGCATGACCGCAAAGCCGCTTGAGCCCGGCAAGCTGGCAGCGCTGCTGCAAGACCATCTGAGCGCAAAGCGAGCAGCGGGCGCAGCCGCCACGGCCGAGCGTGGGGCAGGGCAAAGCCCGCTCGACGAGGACGCGCTGGCGCGATTGAGCACGAGCCTGGGCGCTGATGCGGTCAAGGCGCTGCTGATCCAGGCGGTGGGCGATATCGCCCGCGCGCTGGAGGAAGCAGAGCAGGCGACAAACAGCGAGGCGCTGGAAAGCGCCACCCACAAGCTGAAGAGCCTGGGCCAGACCTTCGGAACCCCAGGCCTGGCCGATCCCGCGCGGGTGCTGAACCGGCGCTGCCGTGCCGGCGAGGCCTTCGACCGCTTGGCCGCTGAACGCCGCGCGCTTGTGCGGGACGGCCGCAGCGCCCTGGAGCATCTGAATAGGAGAAGCCAGGCATGACCGACCGCATCCTGGTGGTCGAAGACACCTTGTCCCTGGCGATGCTCTACAAGGGCCAGTTAGAGAAGGCGGGCTTTAGCGTGGATGTCGCCGGCAGCCGGGCAGAGGCGCATGAGGCGGTCGCTGCCCGGGACTATCAGGTCGTGCTGCTGGATCTGCAATTGCCCGACGGGGACGGCATGGGCCTGGCCTATGAGCATGGTCAAGAGGGCCGCCCCGGCGCGATCATCGTGATCACCTCTGATGCCTCGGTCGCCCGCGCGGTGGAGGCGATGCGCCATGGCGCCTATGATTTTCTGGTCAAGCCGTTCGCCGAGCAGCGGCTGATCACCAGCGTGCGCAACGCCGCGGCGCATCAAACGCTGAAACGCACCGTCGACGCCCTGGAGCGGGAAGCGCCGAAGCGCGACTTCATGGGCTTTATCGGCAGCTCGGCGGGCATGCAGGTGGTCTATCGCGCGATCGAGAATGTCGCGCGCTCCAAGGCGGCGGTGTTCATCACCGGCGAATCGGGCACCGGCAAGGAAGTGTGCGCCGAGGCGATCCACAAGGCCGGGCCGCGCGCCAAGGGCCCGTTCGTGCCGCTGAACTGCGGGGCAATCCCGTCTGAGCTGATCGAAAGCGAAATTTTCGGCCATCTGAAGGGCTCCTTCACCGGGGCGATTGCCGACCGCGCCGGGGCGGCGGCCCTGGCCCATTCCGGCACATTGTTTCTGGACGAGATCTGCGAAATGGATGTCGGCCTGCAGACCAAGCTGCTGCGCTTTTTGCAGACGGGCCTGATCCAGCCGGTCGGCAGCGGCCGGCAACAGCCGGTGGATGTGCGTGTGATCTGCGCCACCAATCGCGACCCGGTGGCGGAAATGCAGGCCGGCCGGTTTCGCGAGGATCTGTTCTACCGCTTGAATGTTCTGCCGATCCACCTGCCGCCCCTGCGCGACCGCGGCGAGGATGTGATCCGCATCGCGCAGGTGTTTCTGCGCCGCTTCGCTGCTGAAGAGGGCAAGGGATTCTGCGCCTTCGATGCCGGCGCTCTGGCGCGCCTGCATGCCCATGCCTGGCCGGGCAATGTTCGCGAATTGCAGAATGTCATCCGCCAGATCGTGGTGTTGAACGATGGCGACACGGTGACCGAGGCGATGTTTCCGTGCGCAACCGACGCCGCACCGCGCGCCGCCCAGCCCGCGCCAGGCGCCCAAAGCGTCGCCATCGGCCGGCCGCTGCGCCAGATTGAGCGCGATGCCATTGAGGCGACCTTGCGCCTGGTCGATGGGTCGATCCCCAAGGCCGCCAAAATCCTCGACGTGTCGCCGTCAACGCTCTACCGCAAGATGGAAGCGTGGCGCGAAACGGCCTAAACCGTCTCTGGTCGGCTCTCGCCCAATCTCATCTGGTCTGGCCGGAGCCGGGCGGATTGCTCATGACCGACACTCAGCCCCATGCATGACATCGACACAGCCTTGTTGCGCACCTTTGTCTATCTGGCCGAAACCTGCAGCTTCTCGCGCACTGGGGAGCGTGTCGGCCGGTCGCAGTCCGCCGTGTCCGCGCAGATCGCCAAATTGGAGGAGCGGTTGGGCTGCACCTTGTTTGACCGCAACAAGCGCAATGTCCGGCTGACCGCAGACGGTGAGAAGCTGTTGGGCTATGCCTATCAGATGATCGACCTGGCTGACGCGATGATCGACCGGTTCCGCCACAGCGAGGTCACCGGTGAGGTGCGCTTCGGCTCGCCGGAGGATTTTGCCACCACCTATCTGCCCGACGTGCTCGCCGCCTTCTCCGAAGGCTTTCCAGAGGTGCATCTGAATGTCAGTTGTGATCTGACCTTGCGCCTGATCGCCGGCTTCGAGGCGGGTGACTATGATCTGATCATCATCAAGCAGGACCCGGCCGACATCTATCCTGACGCCCACCGCTTATGGCGCGAGCGGCTGGTCTGGGTCGGCGGCAAGCGGCTGATGGAATTGCGCGATTTCGCCCGCGCACCCAAGCCGGGCACAGCCCATCCGCTGCCGCTGGTCTTGTCGCCGTCCCCGTGTGTTTACCGCCACCGGGCCACCCATGCGCTCGACGATGCCGGGGTGCCCTGGAAGATCGCCTATACAAGCCCCAGCTTCGCCGGCACCGCAGCCGCGGTGAAGGCGGGCTTGGGCCTCTCCGTCCTGCCGCGCACCATGGTGCCAGACGATCTGATCGTGTTCGAGGACAAGGCCGGCTGGCCGATGTTGAGCGATGCGGAGATTTGTCTGCTCGCGGCGCCGCGCCCGTCCGCGGCGACCCAGGCCCTGGCAGGGTTTATCGAGGAGCGTGTCGGAACTTATCGGAGGGGCGAATAAAAGCTATCCGACAAATTTGTTTCACAGCTATGTTCGGCTGTGGCATCAGCAGCGGCCATTGAGGGACGAACAATGAGAGGACCGATTATGGCCCGACCCACCACAGCCTGCATCTGGCTGATCTTCGCGCTGTCCGCGGTTTGGTTGATTGCCGGGCAGACCCCTCTGGCGCTGCCGGACCTTGGCCTGCGCATCGATGCCTTGAGCGTGTTTCTGGCTTTGGCTGTAACCTTCATCAGCGGCCTGACCCACCTCTTCTCGATCCGTTATATGCGCGGCACCGCCGGTTATGACGGCTTCTTCCTGCGCCTGACCGGCCTGACCGGGCTGGTTCTGCTGGTGCTGATTGCCGACCATATGCTGGTCTTCTGGGCGGCCTGGACCGGCATGGGCCTGATGCTGGCGGACCTGATCGGCCATGTGCGCCGCTGGCCCGAAGCACGCGCGGCCGCGGCCCTGACCCGTCGCAGCTTTCTGATCGGTTCGGCCGCGGTGGCCGTGGCACTGCTGGTGTTGAACCAGGGCACCGGCGAGGCCATGATCAGCGCGGCCCTGGCCGATCTGGACACGCTGACGCCGGACCGGGCGGGAATGATCTGCGTGGCGGTGCTGGCTGCAGCGGTGGTGCAGTGCGGCCTGATCCCGGCGCAGCGCTGGCTGCTGTCTTCGATGACCGCGCCGACGCCGGTGTCCGCCTTCATGCATGCGGGCCTGGTCAATGCCGGCGGCATTCTGGTGGTGCGCCTGGCGCCACTGTTCCTGAGCCAGCCCTGGGCGTTGGACGCCCTGTTCCTGGTTGGCGGTGTCAGTGCCCTGGTCGCGTCCTTGGGTGTGCTGGTGCAAAGCGATGTCAAGCGCGCCCTGGCGACGTCGACCGTGGCGCAGATGGGCTTCATGCTGCTGCAATGCGGCTTGGGCTTCTTCGCCTCGGCCATGGCACACCTGATCCTGCACGGGCTTTATAAGGCCAATCTGTTCCTCGGCGCGGGCTCCGCCCTGGCCAATGCCAAGCGGCCGGACGAGGCCACGGCGCCGGCGGCGCCCGCGCTCTTGCCCGGCCTTGTCTGCGCGGCCACCGCCGGGGCGGCTTTTGCCTGGGTGACCGGCAAGCTGGACGACGGCTGGACCACCGGGGCGGTGTTGGTTGCCTTCGTCGCCGTCGCGGCGGCCCAGGTCGGGTTTTCCCTGCCTTTGAAGGGGGCGGCGGCCCGGCTGATCGGCCTTCCGCTTGTCGTCGGCCTGGCCGGGGCGGCCTATGGCGCGGTGGTGCTGGGCGCGCAAGCGGTCCTGGCGCCCTTGCCCTGGACCACCTCGCCGCAGCCGCTGGGACTGGTGCATCTGCTCGGTCTGGCCGCTTTCGCGCTGGCCTGGGGCTGGGTCCTGACCGGCCGGCACCGCGGCATGGACCGGCTGTATGTCCGCTTAAGATTGTTGTTTGCGCCGGCGGCCGACACCGTCGCCTTGACCCGGGGAGCCCGTTATGCCTGAGCGCGCCCGCCTGTTAGCCCAAATCGAGAATGCCGCAGCGATCATCGCGCCCTATTGGCCGCTGGCCCAGTTCATCGCGGTCAATCCGCTGCACGGCCTGGAAGAGCTGCCGTTCGAAGAAGCCGCCCGACGGGCCGGCCAGTTGTTCGGCGGGCGCGGCTATCCCAGCCCGTCCCGCGTCGCGGCTGCCTTGCGCGACGGCCGCATTGACCCCGGCATCCTGGAGCAGACCGCGCTGCGCCACGGCCGGCCGGAGCTGACCAAGACCCGGCCGGAGGAGCTTGAGGCCAAGGCTGCGGAGGACCTCCCGGCAGATCTGCCGCCGGCGGTGGCGCGTATGCGCCGGCACCTGTTGCACTGGCTGACCGCGTTTCTGGACGAAGGCCAGGCCGGCTGGGCCATGCCGTATCGCGACCAGGGCTTCTACCGCGCCTGGCGCAAGCTGGCCCGGCACGATCCGGACCTGCCCGATCCGGCCAGCGTGGATCGGCTGCCGGAAAAGCCGCTGGACGCGCTCTTTCAGCTGATCGAGCCGGTGCCGGACAAGGAGCGCGAGGCGCATTTGGAGCGGCACCTGGCCGCCATCGCCGGCTGGAGCAGCTATATCAAGTGGCGCAGCGGCGCCCAGGATTTCGCCTGGACCAAGGCCGCGCCGATCAGCCTGACCGATGTGCTGGCGGTCAGCTTGGCGCTGTGGCAGGCCGTCGGCAAGCCCGCATTGCCCAAGCCCACGGGACCGGCCTGGCCGGATGCGGCGATCTGGCTGGAGGCCTGGGAGGAAAGCTACCGGACCGGTCTTCTGGAGCAGTTGCGGCGCACCGCCAAAGGCGATGATCAGAGCGGGCCCGCTGCGGAGGCGCAGC
Organism: Rhodothalassiaceae bacterium; assembly: GCA_050331575.1. Lineage (GTDB taxonomy): Bacteria > Pseudomonadota > Alphaproteobacteria > Sphingomonadales > Rhodothalassiaceae > JBHJGS01. The sequence goes on from JBHJGS010000070.1 coordinate 18,874, forward strand.
TTGTGTTCTGCATCGATGTGCGCTCGGAGGTGTTCCGCCGCCATCTGGAACGCACCGGGCCTTATGAGACCATCGGCTTTGCCGGCTTTTTCGGCGTGCCGGTGCGGCACCGTCCGCTCGGCGCTGAGCAAGGCTATGCCTCCTGCCCGGTGCTGCTGACCCCGGCGCACGAAATCGCCGACGCCCCGGTGCCGGGCTGTGAGCATCTGGCCCAACGCCATATCGAGGGGTTGGACCGGATGAGCCGGCTGAAGCGCCTGTTGCGCGCCTTGAAGGAAAGTGTTGCCGGCACCTTTGCGTTCGTCGAGGCCAGCGGCTTGGTGTTCGGCCTGGGCATGGCCGGGCGCACGCTGGCACCGGCAGGCGCGTCGGCGCAGGTGCGCAGGCTCTACCAGCGGGTCGTGCCGGACGTGCCGGTGACCCCGGTGGTCGACATGACCGAGGGCGAGGGGGACAATCCCCTGGGCCTGAGCCCGTCGGAGCAGGCCTTCTTTGCGGAAGGGGCGCTGTCGATCATGGGGCTGACCAAGGGCTTCGCGCCGCTGGTGGTCTTTCTGGGCCATGGCGGCCAGACGGTGAACAATCCGTTCGAGGCCGGCCTGGACTGCGGCGCCTGCGGCGGCCATCGCGGCGGCCCCAATGCCCGCGCCCTGGCGGCGATCCTGAACAAAGCCGGCATTCGCGAGCAGCTGGCCCAGCGCGGCATCGAGATCCCGGCTAGCACCCGCTTTGCCGCCGGGGAACACAATACCACCACCGATGTGGTGACGGTCTATCCCTCGCCCGCCCTAGCAGACGCGCAGCCGGACCGCCTCGCCAGGCTGCGCCGGGATCTGCACAGTGCCCGCAAGGCCGCGGTCAAGGAGCGGCTGGCGCGGATCGAGGGCGCCGAACCCGGCGTCGCCGGAGCGGAGATCCGCGCGCAGGACTGGGCGGAGGTGCGGCCGGAATGGGCGCTGGCGAAGAATGCCGCGTTCATCGTCGGCCACCGCCGCTGGACCCGGGATTTGGATCTGGCCGGGCGCACCTTCCTGCACTCTTATGATTGGCAGGCCGATACCGAAGGCAAGGCCCTGGAGGTGATCCTGACCGCGCCCATGGTGGTCGCCCAGTGGATCAACAATCAATATTATTTCTCCACGGTCGATCCGGCGGTCTATGGCGCGGGGTCAAAGATCACCCACACGGTGGTCGGCGCCATGGGCGTGATGCAGGGCAATGGCAGCGATTTGATGACCGGCCTGCCGCTGCAGTCGGTGCTGTCCAGCGACACCGCCGCCTATCATGAGCCGCTGAGGCTGTTGACCGTGGTCGCAGCGCCGCGCGCGCGTGTCGAGGCGATCATTGCACGCAACGACATTCTCAAGACGCTGTTCGGCAATGGCTGGGTGGCGCTGCTGATCTACGATCCTGAGCAGGACCGCTTCATGCGGCGTGACCGGGACGGGCAATGGGAGCCCGCGGGCTTCCACGATGTGACCATTGGCAATGGCGGCACCGCGCACAAAGTGCCAGCCTAAACTGGAACGAGGGACCTATGACCGACACCGATATTTCCGACATCCGCCTGCACAAGCTGAAGAAGATCGAAGTGATCGTGAAGGGCGACCGCCAGCCGTTCATCCGCGATCTGTTCAGCGAGGCGGGCATCACCGGCTACACCCTGATCAAGGACGTCTCCGGGCTCGGCCATCACGGCTTCCACGAGGGCCGGCTGCTGTTCAATGATCAGGCCAGCCTGGTCATGTTCATGGCCGTGGCCACGCCCCGGGCGATCAACAAGGTCGTCGCCGGCTTGAAGCCGCTGTTCGAGAAAAGCTCCGGCATCATGGTGCTGTCCGACGTGGAGGTGGTGCGCCTGGAGCATTTCACCGCGGAACAGACCGCCTAAAGGGGCGGATCAACCGTGCCCAGCGGTGCGGCCCGCCCATCGGTGCGGCCGCACCCTGATTGCCGAGCTAAGCTGCCGCGATTACCACAGTCCGCCGGACGCCATGCGCGCAACCAGAGTTCCGACGGCCGCCCGATCGGGACCTCCAGCGAAGGAAAGCCGGGTGGAACCTCGCTTAAGGGACGATGGCTGATCGGGAAACGTCGCAAGCGCTTCTAAAGGTGGCGGGCCATGCACGACAAAGCCCGAACCTCATGGCTTCAAGCCGTCTTGAAGAACAGTTCCGGATCGCCGTCGTCCAGGCCGCACAGCTCCCCACAAGACTGCTATCGCGCCTTTGCGAGCAGACTGCGCATGGCAGCGTTCGATTTGTTGGTGGAGATCCATACGTCTGAATAGGGTCTGCAGCTATGCGCAAGAAGGCGTTGGCGCAAGCCCAGTCTTCTGGCATCGGGCGAGGGGAAGGGCGGGCGGCCGCCACGCGACCGGTCCAAGCACTTCAGCGCCCGATCCAGAATGATCCAGAACCGGCCGAAAAGCCTTAAAATCGATGACTTCAGCCATCGCCTCAAGCGGGTCACCCAAAGCCGATACCCGCGCAAGGTGGTCATCGACGTCAAAAAATCCACGCTGTTTCATGACCCCACTGACTCAAAAATCAAAGCCCACCGCGATCGGTTTTTGGAGGCGTCCAATTGCATGATCGTGGGTCACGTCCCACCGATTGGTGTAGCTCCCGGTAGCGCTGCTGACTTCGTCCGCGCCCTTTGAGGGAGCGCTGTAGGACGAGGTCAGTTGCGCGGTGGTCATCGAAGGTTCCGCGGTAGGGTCGGGTTGCAACACCAACCTGAACCGAAGGAAGACCTTGAGATGACCAAACCCATGATGGACCTGCGCGCGCTCGTGGAGAAGAGCGCGGACGGTGATTTTCTGCGCGAGATGATCGGCTTTGCGGCCGAGCGGCTGATGGAGCTGGAGGTCGGCGCGAAGACCGGGGCGGCCTACGGAGAGAAGGACCCCGAGCGCACAGCTCAGCGCAATGGCTATCGCGAGCGTGACTGGCAGACCCGGGCCGGCCATGTCGAGCTGCGTATCCCCAAGCTGCGGACCGGCTCCTACTTTCCCTCCTTCCTGGAGCCGCGCCGGGCTGCGGAGAAGGCGCTCAGCGCCGTGATCCAGGAAGCCTATGTGCACGGCGTCTCGACCCGGGCCATGGACGATCTGGTCCAGGCGATGGGCGGCACCGGCATCTCCAAGAGCCAGGTCAGCCGGCTGTGCGAGGAGATCGACGAGCGCGTCGATGCCTTCCTGACCCGGCCGATTGAGGGCGAGTGGCCCTATCTGT
>JBHJGS010000071.1:0-16993 GCA_050331575.1 Rhodothalassiaceae bacterium
CCCGCCCCCGCCGACCCCCCCCGAGAACTTAGCGCCCCAGAACCACCCCTGCCCGCCTGATATCTGACCGTTACCGAACCGAGCGACCCCTCCCGAGAACTGTGCGTCGTAGAACCTAGCTTCCCCGCCTGAGAACTGCGCGTTACCGAACCCAGCGTCCCCGCTTGAGAACTGTGCGCGATCGAACTTAGCTTGACCCCCTGAGAACTGTGCGTCCTCAAAATCAGCTGCCGATAAAAAACACGCTTGAAAAAAAATGGCGTGCCATATGCGTGAGGGGAGGGAATCGGGCGAGCGGGTGGGCGCCGGCGCGTCACGAACGACTGCACCTGCCAGAAGCGCTCTTGTTTCATAGTCCGGTGCGTATACCTTTTGTTTGTTAACCGCCATTGCGACGTAAGGACGGATTATTGCCGATGCTGCGTCCATGCGCGCTGTTAGAACTTGGTTGAGCTGCTCCCAGTCCTCCTCGGTCCAATCCGCCTTCCAGCCCGCTAGATCGCCTTGCTCGTTTCGTGGCGGAAGATGAGCGACCAGTGCGCAAAGCGAGTACGAATTATGCTTGCGGCAAAGCGCTCTAGCTCCAAACCCGATGCACGAAGCGGCTTGGGCAACCGGGGCGGCAGTCTCGCTGCCTTTAGCACTGCTCGTTGGATACTGGGTTATCGCATTACTGCTGCGTCGGGCAGTCATGCCGCTGGGGCGCTGGCTATATCAGGGGTTCACAGGTTCAAACGAACGCTGAAATCAGTCTTCTCGAAGATTCTCGCCAAAACTTCGGAGGCGCGGGCATGGGCGGATACGGGTCTGGTGGCTGGAACGATACCGGGCGGACGCTCGAAAGCGATGTATCTGATCTGGACGTGAACCGGGTGCGGCGCGCCGGAAACTTCGTGCTGGGGAGCAACCGGCTCTGGACATGGCGCTGGTCTCACGGGCGGGAATGCTCGATAGGCGTCTGGGGGCGCGGCGAGGATGAAGGTGTAACGCTCGCCTATACCGTCACGCCGCGCGACGGGCGCGAGCCGTGGCGGGTGCGCGAGGACGTGGCGCTGGAATGGACGCCATGCCGCTATGGCGGGCGCCGGCCGTGGTGGCTTTGCCCCGGATGCGCGCGCCGCGTGATGAAGCTCTACGGGGCGGGGGCGCATTATCGCTGCCGCACCTGTCACCGGCTCGCCTATCGGACCCAGCGCGAAAGCGAGATTGACCGCATCCAGACGCGGGCGAACAAGATACGCAAGCGCCTGGGCGGCTCGCCCGGCGTGGAGATGATACCGCGCAGGCCGAAGGGCATGCACTGGCGCACCTATGAGCGCTATTGCGAAGAGCTATATGCGGCAGACGACGCATTTTTCGCCTATATCAAGCGGCGATGGCCGGGGGCGTTTCCGTACTGGTGAGGGGCGGGCCGAATTCCTTGCGCTTTAGGCGAGAGAACCGGCGTAGGGCGCCCAATCCGCCCGTCCGCAATTCGGTGTATGGGGGGCGGGTAAATTCTCCAGAGCTTAGGACGCGGAGACCGGCGCGAGGGTCCGCGCTTCATAAACGCCCTGATTTTTGATCGGCCCGTGAGCGAGTTTCGACAGCAGTACGCGCACGCGCGCGAGCCGCCATTAGGGCATTTGTTGGGGCTGGCGAAGACTCGCTCACGCTATCGCGTTGTAGTCATTATACTTTTAGGGGAAGGCTGGCGGATGGGGTGGGATTCGAACCCACGGAACCTCTCGGCTCAACGGTTTTCAAGACCGCCGCATTCGACCACTCTGCCACCCATCCTGCGTAAGCGGTGTTAGCCAATCTTGCGCGGCGGCTCAAGCCAAGCTGGCGTGAGGGGTTCACGGTCGATACATCTTGACCGTCACAGTCTTGCCCCTATCACAGGGCAACAGACCCATTCCCTTGATCCGACGGGGCATTCAATGACGCGCAGCAGCAATGTGGCGCGGCTTTTGGTGGCGATCCTGGCGGTCCTCTGGCCGGGTTGGGCCCAGCAGCCACAGGCCCAGCAGCCACAGGCCCAACAGCCACAGGCCGAGACGCCGCAGGCCTTCGCCGCCTGGCTGGAGGAGGTGCGGGCCGAGGCGCGCGACCAAGGCATCTCCGAGGCGACGCTGGAGCGGGCGCTGGCCGATGTGCGACCGCTGGAGCGGGTGGTGCAGCGCGATCGCAACCAGGCCGAGTTCGTCGAGACCTATCGTGACTATCTGACCAAGCGGGTCAGCGACTGGCGCATCAACAAGGGGCGCGAAAAGCTCGCCGAAATCCGGCCGCTGATCGAGGAGATCGGCGCGAAATACGGGGTTCAGCCCCGCTATATCGCCGCGATCTGGGGCATGGAGACCAATTATGGGCTGGTGGAGCCCGGCTACCGGCTGTTCGATGCCCTGGCGACCCTGGCCTATGATCCGCGCCGGTCGCGGTTTTACCGCGCCCAGCTGTTCCACGCCCTGACCATCCTGGACCGGGGCCTGGCTGATTATGACAATATGACCAGCTCCTATGGCGGGGCGATGGGCCAGCCGCAATTCCTGCCCGCGGCGTTTCTGGACTATGCCGTGGATTATGACGGCGACGGTCGCCGAAACATCTGGACCAGCACACCGGACGTGCTCGCCTCCATCGCCAATTATCTCAGCCGCTTCGGCTGGCGCGACGACCAGACCTGGGGGCGCCCGGTGCACCTGCCCCGGGGCATCCGCGACGCTGCTGCGGCACAGCCGGCGGTGGCGCCGGCCGGCCGGTGCGGCCGCTACAAATCGCTGGGGCCCACCTTGGGTTTGGCCACCTGGCAAGATTTGGGCGTGCGCAAGACCGACGGCACCGATCTGCCCGGCCGCAATCTGCCCGCCGCCTTGATCATCTCCGATGAGGATCCCGAGCAAGGCTGGCTCGTCTACAGCAATTTCTGCACCATCATGGCCTATAATGCCGCGTTCAAATATGCCCTCGGCGTCGGCCTGTTGTCTGATCGGATCTGGTACTGATGCGCGGTTGGGCGGCGCTGATCTGCATGGGCTTGGTGCTGGCGGCCTGTGCCGGCCAGCCCCGGTCGGTGCCGCCGAGACCGGAGGCAGGGGCAGCACCCGCGCCGACCGGGGCGCCCAAGATCGGCCGGCCTTACCGCATCGCCGGGGTGTGGTATTATCCCGCCGAGGACAATGACTATGACGAGGCCGGCCTGGCCTCCTGGTATGGGCCGAAATTTCATGGCCGGCCCACCGCCAATGGCGAGCGCTTCGACATGAACCAACTGACGGCTGCGCATCGAACGCTGCCGCTGCCCTCCACGGTGCTGGTGACCAATCTGGAGAATGGCCGCTCCATCAAGGTGCGGGTGAATGATCGTGGGCCGTTTGTCGACAATCGGATCATCGACCTGTCACGGCGAGCCGCCCAGTTCCTGGGTTTTGAAAAGCAGGGCGTGGCGCGGGTGCGGGTGCAGTTGGTGCGGGCGGATGGCAGCGTGGCTGACCGGTCGCGCCGGGTGGCGGCGGTGCGCGCGCAAGGCCCGGTCGCCGGCCCGTTTTTTGTTCAGTTGATCAGTTTGAGCGACTTTTCCAGGGCGCGCGAGGTTTACCGCACGGTGCGCCCATTGGGCCGCGCGGAAATCCAGACCGCCGATGTTGAAGGGCGAACGGTTTACCGAGTAAGGCTGGGGCCTTACAGCAAGCGCGGCCTGGCCGAGGATGCGCTGGACCGCGCCTATGATGCGGGCTTCAAGCAAGCCCGCCTGTTTACCGACCGGGTGAGTTAAGGGCTGGTATGAAACGCTTTTTGCTGATCGTCTGTCTGGCGCTGAGCGGCCAGATGGGGTTCGCTCAGCCGGTGGAAACGCCGGCCAAGCATGCCTTGATCGAGGATTTTGAAACCGGGGCTGTGGTGCTGGAGAAGGCCGCGGATGAGCGCTTTCCCCCGGCCTCGATGGCCAAGATGATGACCGTGTATCTGGTGTTTGAGCAGCTGGCCCAGGGCAGCCTGTCGCTGGACGACACCTTCATCGTGTCCGACCAGGCGTGGCGCCGTTGGGTGCAAAGCGAGGGCTCCAAGATGTTCGTGCAGGCGCGCGACGCGGTCAGCGTGCGCGACCTGCTTCAGGGCATCATCGTGTCCTCGGGCAATGACGCCAGCACGGTGGTGGCCGAGGGCCTGGCCGGCACCGAGGACGCCTTCGCTGACTGGATGACCCAGCGCGCCCAGGAACTGGGCATGACCAACACGCGGTTCCAGAACGCGTCGGGCTGGCCTGCCGAGGATCAGTATACCACGGCGCGGGACTTGGCGATCCTGGTGCGCCGCACGATCGAGGATTTCCCTCAGCTTTATGAGTATTATAAGCAGACCGAGTTCACCTACGGCACCTCGCTGGACGGGCAGCCGATCAAGCAGGGCAATCGCAATCCGCTGCTTTACAGCATGGACGGTGTGGTCGACGGCTTGAAGACGGGCCATACGGAGGCGGCTGGCTATGGCCTGGCCGCATCGGGTGAGCGCAATGGCCGGCGGTTGATCCTTGTCGTGGCCGGCTTGAGCAGCGTGCGGGAGCGGGCGCGCGAAAGCCAGCGGCTGATGAATTTTGCATTCCGCAATTTCGACAATTATCGCTTGTTCGAGCAAGGCGAGGAGGTCGCGCTGGCCGATGTTTGGCTGGGCGAACAGCCGAAAGTGCCGCTGGTGGTGGACAATTCCGTGGTGATGACGCTGTCGCGGCGGCAGCGCGCGGATCTGCGCGCCGTGCTGCGCTATGACAGCCCGGTCGCCGCACCGGTGGAGCGCGGCCAGCCGCTCGCCACGGTGACCCTCAGTGCGCCGGGCATGGCGCCGGTAGAGGTGCCGCTGAGTGCGGGTCGCAGCATCGCGGCGATCTCCGGCTTCGGCAAGATCGGGGCAGCGCTTGAATATATGATCTTCGGCGCCAGCGGCGGATGAGATGACCGCGGGACAAGGCTCACGCGGCCGGTTCATCACCTTGGAAGGGGGCGAAGGCGCGGGCAAGTCAACCCAGGCGCGCCTGCTTGCCGACTGGCTGACCGCGCAGGGCCATGACGTGTTGCTGACCCGCGAGCCGGGCGGCGCGCCGGGGGCGGAAGCGGTTCGGTCGCTGCTGGTGGAAGGCGCGCCGGAGCGCTGGGGCCCGATGACCGAGGTGCTACTGCACATGGCGGCCCGCTCCGAGCATATCAGCCGCACGCTGTGGCCAGCCTTGAATGCCGGGCGCTGGGTAATCTGCGACCGCTTCGTGGATTCCACCCGGGCCTATCAGGGCGCGGGGCAGGGCGTGGATCCGCAGATCATCGATCATCTGCATAAGGTGGTGTTCGGCAATTTGCTACCGGACGTGACGCTGTTTTTGGATCTGCCGGAGGAACAGGGGCTCAACCGGGCGCGCCAGCGCGGCGGCGAGGACCGCTATGACCGCTTCGGTGCGGCCTTTCATGCCCGCCTACGCCGCGCGTTCCGGCATCTCGCCGAAGCCGAGCCGGACCGCTTCGCCGTGATCAGGGCGGATCAGCCGGTGGAGGCGGTCCAGGCCCAGATCCGCCAGGTGCTGCGCGATCGGGTGTGCCGATGAGCGCGGCGGATCTGTCCGGTCCGGAGCATCCGCGCCGAACGCTTGAGCTGATCGGCCATGAGGCGGCGGAGCAAAGCTTGCGGCAGGCGGGCACCTCCGGCCGGCTGCACCATGGCTGGCTGCTGACCGGGCCGCGCGGCGTTGGCAAGGCGACCCTGGCCTATCGCTTTGCGCGCTTCTTGTTGGCCCGGCCTGTCCAGACCGGTCCGTCTTTGTTTGCCGAGCCGGAACCGTGGCCGGACAGCCTGGCAATGGCGCCGGAGCATCCTGTGGCCCAGCGGGTCGCCGCGGCCAGCCACGGCAATCTGGCCGGCGTGGAACGGGCCTGGGACGACAAGGGCAAGCGCCGCTACAGCGAAATCCGGGTCGACGATATTCGCCGCATGGCGCGGCATTTTGCCACCACCGCCGCGGAGGGCGGATGGCGCGTGGCAGTGATCGACAGTGCCGATGAGATGAACCGTTCCGCGGCCAATGCGCTGTTGAAGCTGCTGGAGGAGCCGCCGGCCAGCACGGTTCTTCTGCTGGTGTCTCATGCTCCGGGGCGGCTGTTACCGACGATCCGGTCGCGCTGCCGCCGGCTGATGCTGTCTCCGCTGTCGCGTGAGCAGGTGGCACAGGTGCTGCGCACACGCCTGCCGGACCTGACGCCATCGGACGCGCAGGCGCTGGCGGCGTTGTCCGACGGCGCGCCGGGCCGTGCGCTGGCGCTGGCCGAGGCCGGCGGCCTGGGTCTTTACCGCAGCCTGATCGGCAGCCTGGCCGGCCTGCCGGACCTGGACGGTGTGGCCGTGCACAAATTGGCCGGCGATCTGGCCGTCAAGGCCAATGAGGAGCGATGCCGGTTGTTCCTGGATCTGTTGTTTGACTGGACCGCGTCGCTGGTGCGCGCTGGTGCGGCCGGGCATGACGTCGCCACGGTGACCGGTGACGAGCCGGCACTGGCCCAGAAGCTGCTGGCGCTGGCTCCGCCTGCGGCCTGGCTGGAGCTTTGGGAGCAGGCGCGGCGGGCCGCCGCCACCGCGCAGTCGCTGCATCTTGACCGCAAGCAGCTTGTCTTGAGCCTGATGGGCGCCTATCAAGCCGTCGCGTCCGGGCAGCCTTCGCCCTTGCGTCCCTGAACCCCCGTGTGTAGGCCGCGATGACCGCCGAGACCCCGCGATATTATCTGACCACGCCGATCTATTACGCCAATGATGTGCCGCATATCGGGCATGCCTATACCACGCTGGCGTGTGACATGATTGCCCGCTTCAAGCGGCTGGACGGGCAGGATGTGTTCTTTCTGACCGGCACGGACGAGCATGGCCAAAAGGTGCAGAAATCCGCTGAAAAAGCCGGCGTCGACCCGCTCGCCTTCTGCGACACCATGGCCGCGCGGTTTCAGCATCTGAACGATACGCTGAACATCTCAGCAGACCGCTTCATCCGCACCACCGAGGCTCAGCATATTGAGGCTGCCCAGGCGCTGTGGCGGCGTCTGGAAGAGCGCGGCCACATCTATCTGGACAGCTATGCCGGCTGGTATTCGGTGCGGGACGAGGCCTTCTATCAGGAAAAGGAGCTGATCGACGGGCCCGGCAATACCCGGCTGGCGCCGACCGGCGCGCCGGTGGAGTGGGTTGAGGAGCTGAGCTATTTCTTCGATCTGAGCCGCTGGCAGGAGCCGCTGCTGACGCTCTATCACGAGTGCCCGGATTTCGTGCTGCCCAAGGCGCGGCTGAATGAGGTCAAGAGCTTTGTTGGCGGCGGGCTGAAGGACCTGTCGATCTCCCGCACCACCTTTGATTGGGGCGTGCCGGTGCCCGGTGCTGACGGCCATGTCATGTATGTGTGGATCGACGCGCTGACCAATTACCTGACCGGTGTCGGCTTCCCCGACCAGGACAGCGCGCCTTATCAGCGCTTTTGGCCCGCTGACCTGCATATGATCGGCAAGGACATTCTTCGTTTTCATGCGGTTTACTGGCCGGCCTTCCTGATGGCGGCGGAACTGCCGGTGCCGCGCCGGGTGTTCGCCCACGGCTGGTGGACCAATGAGGGCCAGAAGATCTCCAAATCCCTGGGCAATGTCATCGATCCGTTTCAGCTGGTCGAGGAATTCGGCCTGGACCCGGTGCGCTATTTCCTGATGCGTGAGGTGCCGTTCGGCCAGGACGGCGATTTCGCGCGCACCGCTTTCGTGCAGCGCTGCAACGCCGGTCTGGCCAATGGCCTGGGCAATCTGGCGCAGCGCAGCTTGTCGATGATCGCCAAGAATTGTGACGGTCGGGTACCCCAGCCGGCGGCCTTCTCAGACGAGGACACAGCGTATCTGGCGGAGGTGGACAGCGCGCTGCCCGCGGTGCGGCCGTTGATCGAGGCGCAGGCGCTGAATGAGGCGCTGGCGGCCATCTGGGCCCGCGTCGGCGCCGGCGATCAGTATGTTGCTGCTCAGGCGCCCTGGACGCTGAAGAAAACCGATGCCGCGCGGATGGCAACCGTGCTCTATGTCGCCGCTGAAGCGGTGCGCCAGATCGCCGTTCTGGCGCAGATCATCGTGCCCGATGCCGCCGCCCGCCTGCTTGACCAGCTGGCGGTGCCGGCACACGCCCGTGGCTTTGACCGACTGGGCCCGGCCGGGCGCCTAGTTCCGGGCACGGCGCTGCCGGCACCGCAGGGCACGTTTCCGCGCCTGCAATTTCCGGAGGAGGCGGCATGAGCGGATGGATCGACAGCCACTGCCACCTGAATTATGAGGGCCTGGCCGAGCAGCGCGAGGCGGTGCTGGCGCGCGCCCGGGCCCGTGGCGTGCGCGGTTTCCTCACCGTCAACACCACGCTGTCGCAATATGACGAAATCGCCGCCATCGCCGCGGCCAATGACGATGTCTGGTGCAGTGTCGGCGTGCATCCCCATTCCGCCGCCGGTGAGATCGACGTGACCGAAGACGCCCTTGTTGAGCGCGCGCGGCGACCCAACACCATTGCCATCGGCGAGACCGGGCTGGACTATTACTACGACAATTCGCCCCGGCCGGAGCAGGCGCAAAGCTTCCGCAAGCATATCCGGGCTGCCCGCCGCGCCGGCGTGCCGGTGATCGTGCACACCCGCGATGCCGAAGCCGACACCCACGCGATCATGGCCGAGGCCCTGGAAGAGGGGCCCTATAAGGCTGTGATCCACTGCTTTTCCGGCACGCCAGGCTTTGCCCGCCAGATGCTCGATCTGGGCTTTTCCATCTCCTTTTCCGGCATTGTCACCTTCAAGAAGGCGACCGATGTGCAGGAGGCGGCGAAACTGGTCCCGGCCGACCGGCTGCTGGTGGAGACCGATGCGCCGTTCCTGGCACCGGTGCCCAATCGCGGCAAGCGCTGCGAGCCCGCCTTCGTGGTCGACACCGCCGAATTCGTGGCCCGGCTGCGCGGCGAGGCGCCGGAGCGCCTGGCCGACCAGACCAGCGACAATTTCTTTGCCCTGTTCGACCGCGCCCGATGCGCTTGACAGTGACGCTGATGGGCTGCGGCACCTCCACCGGGGTGCCGCGGCTGCCGGATGATTGGGGCGCGTGCGATCCGACCAATCCGAAGAACCGTCGCACCCGGCCGGCCCTTCTGGTGCAAAGCGACACAACCACCTTGGCCGTGGACACCGGCCCGGATTTCCGCCAGCAGATGCTCGCCGCCGGTGCCACGCGGCTGGACGCGGTGCTCTACACCCACGACCATGCCGACCACACCCATGGGATCGACGATCTGCGCGGCTTCTTCTTTCAGCGCCGGGCGCCGGTGCCGCTCTACGGTGCGGCGGAGACGCTGGCGACGATCCAGCAGCGGTTTGATTATATCTTCGTGTCGCGCCAGGGCTATCCGGTGATCGGCCGGGCCGTAAAGATCGCGCCGCAGCCGTTTCGAATCGGCGACATCGACGTGCGGCCGTTCGTGCAGGGCCATGGCGCCATCACCAGCCTGGGCTTCCGTTTCGGCGATCTGGCCTATTCCACCGATGTGAATGCGCTGGACGCCGCGGCTCTGGAGGCGCTGGCCGGCGTGCGCATCTGGATCGTCGACGCCGTGCGCTACCATCCCCACCCCAGCCATGCGCATCTGGACCAGGCGCTGGACTGGATCGCCCAGGTTCGCCCCGCCCGCGCCATCCTCACCCACATGGCCCCGGACATGGACTATGACACCCTATGCCGCACCTTGCCCGAGGGCGTGGAGCCGGGCTTTGACGGCATGGTGTTTCAGGTGGCGGCCTGAGGCCGAGCGAGGTCGTCGGCGCGGGCTTTACGACGGTGCGGGCGGAACCAGCGCCATCGAGTGGGTGCGCTTTACCCCCGGTCCAGCCATTTCTCCAGCCAGTGGATGGTATAGGCGCCGGTTTGGATATCTGGCTCTTCCAACAAGGCGCGGTGCAGGGGCAGGGTGGTTTTGACGCCGCCGACGACGAATTCCTGCAGCGCCCGGTTCAGCCGCATCAAGCATTCCTCGCGGGTGCGGCCGCGGACGATCAGCTTCGCGATCAGGCTGTCATAGAAGGGCGGAATGCGATACCCGGCGAACAATGCGCTGTCGACACGCACATCCAGCCCGCCGGGCGGGTGAAAATCGGTGATCTTGCCGGGCGACGGCGCGAATGTGACCGGGTCCTCGGCATTGATGCGGCATTCAATGGCATGGCCGATGGACTTCAGATCCTCCTGGCCATAGCCCAGCGGCTCGCCCTGGGCGATGCGGATCTGCTCACGCACCAGATCGATATCGTAGATCGCCTCAGTCACCGGATGCTCCACTTGCAGCCGGGTGTTCATCTCGATGAAGTAGAACGCGCCATTCTCGTAGAGAAATTCGATCGTGCCGGCGCCGACATAGCCGAATGTGCGCATCGCCTGGGCAACCAGATCGCCCATCTCCGCGCGGGTGCGCTCATCGATCACCGGCGAGGGCGCCTCTTCGAAGACTTTCTGATGGCGCCGCTGCAAGGAACAATCCCGCTCGCCCAGATGCACCGCATTGCCGTGCCTGTCGCCCAGCACCTGAAACTCGATATGGCGCGGATTGGTCAGGAACTTCTCGATATAGACCGCATCATCGCCGAACGCGGCGCGCGCCTCGGTCCGCGCCGCGGACAAGGCCATCTGCAGATCATCCGGACTGCGCACCACCTTCATGCCGCGTCCGCCGCCGCCCGATGCCGCCTTGACGATCAGCGGATAGCCGATCCGCTCGGCAATGCCGGCGGCCTCCTCAGCGTCGCGCACGCCGCCGTCGGAGCCCGGCACCACCGGCAGACCCAGCGCCTTGGCGGTTTCCTTCGCCTTGATCTTGTCCCCCATCAACCGGATCTGCTCCGGCGTCGGCCCGATGAAGCAAAGGCCGTGATCGCCGACGATTTCGGCGAAGCGGGCATTTTCCGACAGAAAGCCGTAGCCCGGATGGATCGCATCGGCCCCGGTGACCTCGGCAGCGGAGATAATCGAGGGGATGTTCAGATAACTGTCCGTGGAGCTGGGCGGGCCGATGCACACCGACTGGTCGGCCAGGCGCACATGCATGGCATCGGCATCGGCCTGGGAATGCACCGCCACGGTGGCAATGCCCATCTCCTTGCACGCCCGGTGGATGCGCAGGGCGATCTCGCCGCGATTGGCGATCAGGATCTTCTTGATCTGGTTCATCTAGTCGATCAGCACCAGCGGCTCGCCGAACTCCACCGGCTGGGCGTTCTGGAACAGAATGCGGGAGACCGTGCCGGCTCGATGGGCCTTGATCGGGTTCATCACCTTCATCGCCTCGATGATCAACAGGGTTTGGCCCTCTGCCACCTTTTCGCCTTCCTGCACGAACGGCGGCGAATTCGGGTCCGGCGCGGCATAGGCGGTGCCAACCATGGGCGAGAGCACAGCGCCTGGATGGGTCGACAGATCCTCCGGCGGCTCGGCCTTTTTGGTGGCCGCAGCGGGCGCGCCGGAGGCTGGGGCAGCCCCGGGGGCGGGCGCGGCGGCGAAGGCGGCCGGCGCGGCAACCACCGCGGTGCCGCGCGCCAACCGGATGCGCATGTCCTCGCTCTCCACCTCGATCTCGGACAGGTCGCTGTCCTTCAGCAGCTCAGCCAGATGCGTGATGAATTCTTGCGTGTCGGTCAGCTTGGTCATGAGCTCCTGGCCGCGGTCGGGGGGGTGGACAGATGCGCCGCCAGCGCGTCGAGGGCCAACTCATAGCCCAGCACACCAAAGCCCGCAATCACGCCCAGGGCTTGAGGTGCGACCAAGGATGTGTGGCGAAACGGCTCGCGCGCATGAATGTTGGATAGATGCACCTCGATGACCGGGATCGCGATGGCCTCCACCGCGTCATGCAGCGCAATCGAGCTGTGTGTATAGGCCCCGGCATTCAAGATAACACCGCCGGCGTCGTCATTGGCTTGGTGCAACCAATCGATCAGCTGGCCTTCATGGTTGGACTGCCGGCACTGAGCCGTCAGGCCTCGCCTTTGCGCATGCGCGGTGAGGCGCTGCTCCAGCCCGGCCAGATCCACGCTGCCATAAACATCGGGCCGGCGCCGGCCCAGAAGGTTGAGATTGGGGCCGTTGAGCACCCATATTGTCGTTTGAATGGTCGCCTCCGTTGACGCGCCCATGTCCTAAGCTGCTCCGGCGGCGTTGAAAAGGGGTTGCGCGGCGGCGGCACGGGGGGCTAGGCGCAGCGCCCGTCAGTGATGAGGAGCCCATATGATCCAGGTGACGGTAAACGGCGAACACCGGCAGATCGCAGCCGGCCAGAGTCCGGCAGGCCTTCTGGCCATGCTGAAATTGGATCCGGCCAAGGTGGCGCTGGAGCGCAATCGCGAAATCGTGCCGAAATCCGCCTATGCCGATATCATTTTGGAAGACGGCGACGAGCTGGAAATCGTCCACTTCATCGGCGGCGGCGATGTGGCGCAGCCTGCAGACGATCCGCTGATCGTGGCCGGGCGCGCCTATCGCTCGCGCCTGATTGTCGGCACCGGCAAATACAAGGATTTCGCCCAAACCCGCGACGCCATCGCCGCGTCGGGAGCGGAGATCGTTACCGTGGCGGTGCGCCGGGTGAATGTGTCCGACCCCGATCAGCCGATGTTGATGGACTATGTCGACCCCAAGCAGGTCACCTATCTGCCCAATACCGCCGGCTGCTACACCGCAGAAGACGCCCTGCGCACGCTGCGGCTGGCGCGCGAGGCCGGCGGCTGGGAGTTGGTGAAGCTGGAAGTCTTGGGCGACAAGAAAACGCTCTACCCGGACATGGTGCAGACGCTGAAGGCGGCGCGCGTGCTGATCGACGAGGGCTTTCAGGTCATGGTCTACACCAATGACGATCCGATTATGGCCAAGGAATTGGAGGATATGGGCTGTGTCGCGATCATGCCCCTGGGTGCGCCGATCGGCTCGGGTCTGGGCATCCAGAATCCGGTCCAGATCCGCCTCATCGTGGAACAGGCGCGCGTGCCCGTGCTGGTGGATGCCGGCGTCGGCACAGCCTCAGATGCGGCGGTGGCGATGGAGCTTGGCTGCGACGGCGTGCTGATGAACACCGCCATCGCCGAGGCGCGGGACCCGATCCGCATGGCCCGCGCCATGAAGCTGGCGGTTCAGGCCGGTCGCGACGCCTATCTGGCCGGACGGATGGCGAAAAAGCGCTACGCCGACCCCAGCTCGCCGCTGGCCGGTTTGATTTAGACCAAACCGGCGGCGTAGCTGGGCGGCTTATTGGGCGACTTACCGGGCGCGCGGACCGTGCGCGGAACTTGCGCGGAACGGGGCCGGATGCTTATTCCGCCGGCTGCTTGCCCGCGGCCGGGGCGCCATAGCCGCGGCGTTCGGCGTCCAGGGCGGAGATCCAGGCTGGAACGCGCCGCACCGGAGCGTCCGAAGGAGCTCGGCGGAACGGCTCACTCAAGCCCGGGGTCAGCCAGAAGGCCAGCAAGGCACCCGCCACGATACCGACCGGGGCATTGCCGGCCGCACCGCCCAGGAGCATGCAGATGAACAAGATCAGGGCAAAAACGAAACTGGCCAGAAACATGGCACGCGACCTTTGATGTCATTCCATAGCGACGAGCATAGCGTGTGCGGGCGCAAAGGCAAGACCGGCCCAAACACAAATGCTCACGCCGCCGCCATCTGCATCACGGTAAACACCGCGCCCTGGGCATCGCTGATGACGCAAAAGCGACCCTGGTCAATCTCGATCACCGGGGTATGGGTCTTGCCGCCCAGATCCGGCAGATGCGCCAGGATCGCATCCAGGTCGGCGACGGCGAAATAGACCATCCAGTGCGCCGGCATATCGCCCCACTCCTCGGTCATCTGCAAGATGCCGCCGATTGCCTCGCCGTCCTGCTCGATCAGCTTATACTGGCCCGGAGCGGCGGGATTGTCAGCAAACGTCCATCCGAATAACGCGCCGTAGAAGGTCATCGCCCGGTCCATGGCGCGCACATTCAGCTCGTTCCAGCACAGGGAGAACGGCTCGCAGGTCAAATCCGCGCCGATATGCTGCTTGGCCTGCCACAGGCTGAAGGCCGCCCCCTCAGGATCGGTGCACACCGCCATCCATCCAGCTTCCATCACCGGCATCGGCGGCATCATCACCGTGCCGCCCAGGCCGACGACCTTTTCAACGGCCGATGTGGCGTCGGCGACGGCGATATAGGTGTTCCAGGCCGCCGGCACGCCGCGCGCCTTGACCTCCTCCGGCGCCTCGCCCAGCCCGGCCACGCAGTGCTGCCCGTTCATGAACATGGCATAGGGCGGGCCGCCCTGGGTATCTTGCTCGGCGGCCTGCCAGCCGAACAAATCGGTATAGAACCGCCGCGCCTCGGCCATGCCGTGCGACATCAGGTCGACATAATTGAAACATCCGGGCGGATGGCTTGTGTGCGTCGGCATGAGCGCTCTCCTAGCAATGCGGCGGCGCGCCGCAGCATCGACCACTGTTGGTGTCGGTGCAAGGGCTGTGGTCGCATGAATGCTTCGGCGGTCCCCGGCGGGGCGCCAAGCCGGCCCGGCCCGGCGCGGCCCGGCTCCGGTGACTTCTGACCGTCAACGTGTCGCCGGGACCAGCTTGTTGGGGGTGATCGGGATATCGATCTGCAGCTGCGTTCCGGTCTCGCTGTGCCAGGCGAAGCGGCTGCCGATCTGGGTCAGCAGACCGTCGATCAGCCCCAGCCCGCTGCCGCTCGCACCATCCTTGCGCTTAAGCGCATCGCCCAGGCCTTTGCCATTGTCCGCCAGGATCAGGCGAATATGCTGGTTTTCCCGCCGCAGCCGGCTGGTCACCACCAAGGCGTGCCCGCTCGGCGCGTGCTTGATGCTGTTGGTGACGAACTCATTCACCACCAGGCCCAGATTCACCCCCAGGCTGGGATTGACCAGGATCGTGTCATGGTCGGTCTCGATCCGCACCGTGGTCGACTGGTCCTGGGCAAAAGACACGATATTGCTGGCGAGCGCGGCCAGATAACCGCCCAGGTCGATCTCGTCGACATTGGTGGAGGCGTGCAGCTGCTTATAAATCTCCTGAAGCACATCGATCTGCTTCAAGACGTCGGAGATTTCCTGTTTGGCGACCGGGTGCGCCGTGCGCCCGGCCTTCAGGCGCAACAGGCCGGTGATGACGGAGATATTGTTCATGACCCGGTGCTTCAGCTCGTCATACAGCCGTTTTTGCACCCGCAAGGCTTCGGTGAGCTGGTCATGATAGCGATGCCGCTCCACCGCCGCGCCGACCAAATTGGCGTAGCTTTGCAGGAATTCAATATCCTCCTTGATGAACTCGCGCGGTTTTCGGCTGTCGACCTGCAACAGGCCGAAGGGTGGGCGGCCATCCTCTCCTGGGATGACCACATTGACGATCGCCTCCACGCCGTGGCGCTTCAGAAAATCGGCATAGTCGAATCGATCTTCTTCCTCAGCATCCTCCGAAATCGCCGGCTTGCCGGTGCGCAGGGCATAGCCTTCCGAGGAGCGCTTGACCGCGGGCACGCGCTCCTCGCCGACCACGCCGTCGCGCCAGCCATGGCCGGCGACGACCAGAAGCGTATTGTCCTCCGGCTGGAACTCCATAATCTTCGACAGGTCAGTGCCCAGGGCTGCGGCGGTCAGTTCGCAGGCCTTCTCCAGCGTCTCTTCCAGCGACGTGGCCTGCAGGGCCATGCGGCCGAACTTGATCGATGCCTCGCGCTGTTTGCGCAGCTCAGACTCGTCCTGGTCCTGATTGTCTCCAGCCATCGGCATCTCCAGGCGCTGATAGATCTCGGCCCGACAGCCGCGGCCGGCCCGATCAGTCTTCGCGAAGTCGGAAAGATGGCGCAAGACCGTATCACGGGGCTGCGCACAGCGGCAAGCTGAACCAGCCTATGTGGCTCAGCTCAGGCCAGCAACACCGTGACATACGCCGCATAGCCGGCCAGAAGGGCTGCGCCTTCCCAGCGGCTTATGCGGTGGCCGGTGCGCGCGAAGAAGACCAGCAGCACCGCGGTGCCAAGCAGCACCCAGATGTCGAAGCCGGCGATTTCCGGCGGCACGGCAATCGGGTGCACCGTCGCTGTGACCCCGGCGATGCCCAGAATATTGAACAGATTGCTGCCGATGACATTGCCGAAGGCGATGTCGCCATGCTTGCGGATCGCCGCCATCACCGAGGTGACCAGCTCCGGCAGCGAGGTGCCCACGGCCACCAAGGTCAGCCCGATCACGGCCTCAGACAGGCCGGCGGCCACGGCAAGGCTCACCGCCGCGGTGACTAGCAGGTCCGCCCCGAACACCACCCCGGCGATGCCGAGGGCGGTCACGACCAGGCCGGCGATAAGCCCGATGCGGCGCGGCGGTAGGTCAGCCACCTCCGCGGCTTCGCCGGCATAGACCCCGTCCGGCCCGCCCTTGCGCTCGGAGACATAGGTGTAGAGCGTGTAGGCCAACAGGGCGGCCAGAAACATCAGCCCGGCCCAGCGCGGGATCGCCCCGGTCAGCAGCACGGCCAGGAACAGAAGCGTCGCCAGCACCAGCACCGTGCCGTCGCGTTTCAGCGCCTTGGAACAGATGCGCAGCGGCAAGATCACCGCGCCTGCACCCAGGATCAGCAGGCTGTTGGCGATGTTGGAGCCGATGATATTGCCCACCGCGAGGCCCGGTGCGCCGATCAGCGCGGCCTGCAGGCTGGTCACCAGCTCCGGCGTCGAGGTGCCGAAGCCTACCAGGGTCAGCCCGATCACCATGGGCGAGACCCCGAAGCGCTGCGCCACCGCCACGCTGCCTTTCACCAGCGCCTCGCCGCCTACGAGCAACAAGATCAGGCCGCCGAGCAATTGCAGGATGGTCATTACAGCACTCCGGGGGGCTGAGGGGATCTGGGGGATCTGGGGTGGTCTAGGGGATTGTAGGGGGGCTGGAGGATCTCG
>JBHJGS010000072.1:0-23844 GCA_050331575.1 Rhodothalassiaceae bacterium
TATCTTGCGACGATCTCGCCTTGCTCAAAAAGTTCAAACAGGCGCTGGAGGCGACTTATTGCCGATGGGTCTTTTGCGGTCGCCTGAACCCAATCGAGTGGAAACGGACTAAAACGCCTAATCTGAAAGCCAATTACATAGAGAATAACGAGCATAGCCAGCAGAAAGGTCGCGACCTTCCAGTTCCAAACTCCTTGATCAATTGCTAAGATTGGGATGAGCAGTGCGTAGGCCGCAAAGTACAGAAATACCACCCTATACCAAGCACCTGTCACCCAAAGAACAAAACCTAAAAGCAGAAGCTGAGCTGTCGCTTTCACACCAATTGCTTCAATCAGTGTTTTCGGTTCTTGTGGTGTCCCCAGGGTTTGGCGGATTAGATTTCTATAGGATCCCGAGAATTTGATCTCCGACTTCTTCCGATTCGTGCTTGAAGGCATCTGCAAATCTCCGAGTATCTCATCCAGAGATCGTTTCCCGGAATTTGGAGAATTTCAAGTGGCGGCTATCCCATCTGCTGGGATGTGATCGCCCTTCGTGCCTGTTCCCAATCTCAGTTGGGGCGAAAACATCGACCTGAACCGCACTTACAGTGCACTTACGGTCAATTTACTAAAGCCGAAGATATGCGCTAAGTCATTGAAAAGAATGGTGGGCGGTACTGGGATCGAACCAGTGACCCCTACGATGTCAACGTAGTGCTCTACCGCTGAGCTAACCGCCCGGATGCCGCGCGCAAGCGTGGTGCGCGTGCCGAGGAAGCGGGTCGATAGCGCAGCCGGCGCCCGCTGGCAAGTGTTTCGCGCTTCACCGGTTCGTCAGCGGCGGCCGTGAGGAGCAGCAGGGCCCGCGGGGTGACGCCGCGTCGGCCGGCAGGCCGGCCTCAGGCCGCCAACAGCCGGTCGATCTCGCCGGCGACGTCCTTCAGATGAAACGGCTTGGACAGCACCGCCACCTCCTCGCTGAGGCGCTCATTCTGGTTCATCGCCACCGCCGCGAACCCGGTGATGAACACCACCTTCAAGGCCGGGTCCTGGGCGCGGGCCCGCTGCGCCAACTCAATCCCATCCATCTCCGGCATGACGATATCGGTCAGCAGCAGATCGAAACTATCGTGCTGCAGCAGCGGCAGGGCCGCCGCGCCATCGGCGACGGCCACCACGGCATGGCCAGCCTTCTCAATCGCGCGGGACAGGAAGGCGCGCATGCTGTCATCGTCTTCGGCCAAAAGGATCCGCGCCATGGCAGCCTTCCTGCTTGTTCAGCCGTTATGCGCCGGCGGCGGCGTTGCACCGCGGCACCGAAGATTGCGCTTGTCTATCCATTCAGCCTACTATCATGCCTCATGCCGTCGCGCAGCCCAAGAGCCTCCCGCATGCCCGTTCCGCCTGCCCCGTTTCAGGTCCTGACGCCCGATCGCCCAGCGGACGCGCCATTTTTGTTCAGCTCACCGCATTCCGGTCGGCATTATCCCGCCGCGTTCCGGCACCAGGCCCGGCTCGGCCGGCTGGATCTTCGTCGCAGCGAGGATTGCTTTGTCGATGAGCTGGTGCGCCCGGTCACCGGCCTGGGCGCGCCATTGATCCATGCGGCCTACGGCCGCGCCTATGTCGATCTGAATCGCGACCCGCGCGAGTTGGACCCGCTGCTGATCGACCCCTGCCCGCCGGCGGTGCCGCTTTCGGCCACCGAACGGGTCGCCGCAGGGTTGGGCGTGATCCCGCGCGTGGTCGCCAGCGGCATGCCGATCTATGCCCGGCGTATCCCGCTTGACGAAGCCATGGAGCGGCTGGCGACAATCCACCGACCCTATCATGAGCGCGTGCAGGACAGCCTTGAGCGGCTGCGCCGGCGGTTCGGCTGGGCTGTTCTGGTTGACTGCCATTCCATGCCGTCACTGATCGCGGCGGACCTGAAGCCCGGCGCACAGATTGTTCTGGGAGACCGCTACGGGACCGCATGCGCGCCCGCCATCGTTGACGTCTTGGAAGACGCCTTTCGCGATGAGGGCTTTTCGGTGACCCGCAACGATCCGTACGCCGGCGGCTATTGTACCGTGCGCTACGGCGCCCCGGAGCAAGGCCTGCATGCGGTGCAGATTGAGGTGGCGCGGAGCCTTTACATGGATGAGGCAACGCTGACCCGGCATGCCGGCTTCACCCGCCTGGAACGCGTGCTGGTGCGGGTTTTCGCCCGCCTAATCGGCCGCTTCACCGAGGCCCGCGGCTTGGCCGCGGAGTAGGCGGGCGGAGGTCACACCAAGCCTTTCGATCCTGACGCTGCCTCTGTGCGGCTTTCTGTGCGGCTTCGCTCTGGAGCGCGGGCAGCCAAACCGATTGGCCGCCAAGCACATCGCTCTTCGCTGGCACGGCGTTAACGCGGGCGGGCACGCTTGATCGACGCCCCGCGACGCCAACGGCGCAATTGCTGGACCGACGCTGTGCGTCGCACGGCAAAGCGCTCGTGCAAGCCCTGGTGCGACGAGGAGTTGCCAAGAAAAAAGGGCCGGTGGTCGCCCACACGGCCCGAGTTCAGGGAGGAAACGCCCACGAAGGGCAGCAAGCCGCGAGGGCTTGCGCACTCGCAAAGATGGCGCGCCGCCGTCCAGCTTCAAGCCTTAGGCTGTCACAAAACATTGAAGCGGATATGACGGAACCCGGGAGGCTGTTCGTGATAGAGCCGACCCCGGGAGTGGACAGCCCGGGGCTGCGCCGCACCAATTGTCGTGCCAACGTAAAAAATCTGTCACTGAGCCTTCTTATGTCAGGGGCGGGCCAGGGGCGGGCAGGACACGGCGCGGTCGCAGGCCGATCTGCCGCGGATGGCCTGGTTCGCCTGCACTGGACGGGGGCCGGCGCAGGCATGCTAAACTCAGGCTTGGGCGGACGGTGCGCCGGCCGCGATTTCGGCCCGGCAGGGCCCGTATTAGGAATGGCAGGATCATGACGGATGTGACGGTAGCGCAGGATCGCTCCGATCAGGCCGAGACGGGCCTGGTCGAAGAGGACGCCTATGCGGGACCCGGCCCGAAGCGGCCCAAGCGCCGTAAGCTGGCAAAGGGCGAAAAGCGCCATTACCGCACAATCTTCATCTCCGACGTGCATCTGGGCACGAAGGGCTGCAGGGCCGACTATCTGCTGGACTTTCTGCGCCACGCCGACAGCGACCGGCTTTATCTGGTTGGCGATATCGTCGATGGCTGGAAGCTGAAGAAGAGCTGGTACTGGGCGCCTGAGCACAATGACATTATTCGGAAGATCCTGAAGCGCGCCAGCAAGGGCGTCGACGTCATTTACGTTCCCGGCAATCATGACGAGGTGCTGCGCGATTATATCGGCCACGACTTGGCCGGCGTCCGCCTGGTGCGCGATCATATTCACGAAACCGCCGACGGCCGGCGCTATTGGGTGCTGCACGGTGACGAGTTCGACGGTGTTGTCTTGCACGCGCGCTGGCTCGCTTTTCTGGGGGACATCGCCTATCGGTTCCTGATTTCCGCCAACACCACATTTAACTGGTTGCGGCGCAAGTTCGGCTATGGATATTGGTCTTTGAGCGCCTATCTAAAGTACAAGACGAAAAAGGCTGTTCAATTCATGTCGGAATTCGAGGAATCGGTGGCATCGGAGGCGGCCAAGCGCGATGTGGATGGCGTGATCTGCGGCCACATCCACCATGCCGAGCGGCGGCGCATCGGCGAAATCGACTATATCAATGACGGCGACTGGGTGGAAAGCTGCACGGCGCTTGTGGAGCACACCGACGGCCGTCTTGAAATCTTGTATTGGGCTGATGAGATCGCCCGGCGCGAAGCGGCCGCCCGTGCCCGCGCCTTGGAGGCTGCGGAATGAAGATCGTCATCGTCACGGACGCCTGGTATCCCCAGATCAACGGCGTCGTGCGCACTCTGGACACGGTCAAGCGCGAACTGCGCAAGCTGGGCCACCGGGTCTATATGGTCACGCCGAACCGGTTCTTGACTGTGCCCTGCCCGACCTATCCGGAAATCCGCCTGGCCGTGGACGGCGCCTGGAAGGTTGCCGCCATGCTGGATAAGATGCGCCCCGATGCGGTGCATATCGCCACCGAAGGCCCGCTGGGCTATGCCGCGCGGCGCTGGTGCCTGCGCAACCGCTTCCCCTTCACCACCGCCTATCACACCAATTTCCCGGAATATATCGAGTTGCGCACAGGCATTCCGGAAGAATGGCTGTATCAGGTGGTGCGGCGGTTCCACGAACCCTCCGCTGCGGTGATGGTGGCAACGCCGACGGTGGCCGACCAACTGGCCCGGCGTGGTTTCCGCAATATGCGCTCCTGGACCCGCGGCGTCGACATCGCCCAATTTCATCCCGACAACCGGCTTGATCCGGGATTACCTGGGCCGGTGATGCTGTATGTCGGCCGGGTGGCGCCGGAAAAGAATCTGGAAGCGTTCCTGAAGCTGGAGCGGCCCGGCACCAAGATTGTCGTCGGCGGCGGGCCCTCGCTGGCGGAGCTGAAGCGCGCCTATCCCAAGGTCAAGTTTCTGGGCCCGCGCGAAGGCGGGGACCTGGCGCAGATTTACGCCTCGGCGGATGTGTTCGTGTTCCCCAGCCTGACCGACACCTTCGGCCTGGTGATGCTGGAAGCCCTGGCCTCCGGCGTGCCGGTGGCAGCCTACCCGGTGCAGGGCCCCTTGGATGTGATTGGGCGCGACGGCCGCGGTGTCAAGGCAGGCTTCAACGCCCAGATCGGTGCGCTGGACACGGATCTTGGCCGCGCCGTGGACGCGGCCTTGGCGCTTCGCCGCAGTGACTGCCGCCGCTATGCCGAGCTGTTCTCCTGGGAGAATTGCGCGCGCATTTTCGTGGAGAATCTGGTCACCGTCCACGGCCACCGCCCCCCCTTGCAGGTGGCGGCTTAACGCGGTCGACGCGCTTAAGGCCGGGCCTCCAGCACCATGTTGGTCGGTGTTTCGGTGGCGCGGCGGACGCTGGAGAAGCCGGCCTGCGTGAGCACCTCGGTCAGGCGCTTCTGGCCGGCCTGGGCACCCAGGGCCAGGCCCACTTCCTGCGCCTTCGACGCCGGCGTGCAGACGATCGTGGAGAAGGAGTAGAACAGCGCGCCCAGCAGGTGCAGATTCTCCTTCAGCGTGTCGCCGGCCAGCGGCTCCACCAGCATCAGCCGACCATCGGGCTTCAGCGCCTCGCGCATATGCGCTGCCGCACCCACCGGGTCGCCCATATCGTGCAGCGCATCGAACACGCAGATCAGATCATAGGGCCCGCTGTTGAACTCCTTGGCTTTGGCGACCTCGAAGCGGACATTGTTCAGTCCCGCCTCGGCGGCCTTGGCGCGGGCGTCCTCGATCGAGGCCTCGTGGAAGTCAAAGCCATGCACCTGGGACTGCGGAAAGGCCTCAGCCAGCAACACGGTGGAGGAGCCGCGACCACAGCCGACATCCGCGACCGTGCCGCCCGCCGTCAACCGGTCGACCACGCCGTCCAGCGCCGGCAGCCAATGCTCGACCAAATTGGCGGCATAGCCGGGGCGGAAGAAGCGATCGGTGCCGCAGAAGCAGCAGCTGGAATGCTCGCCCCACGGCCGCCCGGCCCCAGACTTGAACACGTCAATCGCTTTTTCGTGGGTTTC
This sequence comes from Rhodothalassiaceae bacterium, assembly GCA_050331575.1. Taxonomy (GTDB): domain Bacteria; phylum Pseudomonadota; class Alphaproteobacteria; order Sphingomonadales; family Rhodothalassiaceae; genus JBHJGS01. The sequence goes on from JBHJGS010000072.1 coordinate 5,635, forward strand.
ATACTGGCCGACCACCGCCTGGAAAAAGCCCTGCATGTTCATTGGCTGGCCTTCGCGGGCGAAGATCAGCGCCTGTTCCGGACTTAGCCAAAAGGTCTCATCGTCTGGATTGTAGCTGACATAGCCGGCCGCGGCATTGGCGGACAGCCATTCCCGAGCATAGCGCGCGTCGATCCCCGCCTTGTCCGCCAGGGTCTCCGCAGTGCAGGGGCCGGCGGCGTCCAGAACGTCATAGACGCCGCTCTGGTCACCCATATAGCACAACAATGTGCCGATCGCGCCGGTCACATCGGCCAGCACCTTACCCTGCAATTGCTCCAGCTTTTGTTGATCGAAGTCGCTCATTGTCCCCTCCGTTCCGGCAAATTTTAGCCACGCTAGCGCAGATCGTTGACAGGTCAATGACCGCGATCACGCCGGGCGCTGCCGCCCCATCAAAGGCGGAGCCAGCAACAGTCCCAGCAGGATCAACGGCCAGGTCTGGCCGCGCAACACCGCATAGGATCGGGTGATCTCTGCAGCCGGCGCGTCGAACAGCACGCCATAGACATACAGTTCGAGGGCCAAAGTCAGCGCGGCCCACAGCCCGCCGGTCACCCACAGATCCCCGGGCCGGCGCGGTTCCTGCACCATGCGCAAGAGCAACGCGGTCATGCCGAAGATCAGCAGCAGCGCCAGCGCCGCGCCCATCCAATGAGCCGCCATCGGCCCTACCGCCGGCAGAAACACGGCGTCACGCAGCACCACGGCGAACACCACCACGCCGGACAGCGCCAGATAGACACCCAGAGATTTCAGCACGAAAACCCAATTGATCCGCACGTCCGCTCCTTTCCGTCGCACCGGTGAGAGGCCGACCTGTCCGGCTTCCCGCGAGGCCGGCAATGACAGCGATTGCCGGACGGTGCAAGCCGCCCGGCAATCCCAGAGAAGGCGGGCCGTTTCGTGAACGCCGCTTCGGCCGCGCCGAGACGCTTGCCAAGTCCGGCTGTGGCTCTGATACTTCCGGTTCATGGTCTGGCTGAGGAGGAGATGAGCCATGTCCCTGTGTCGTTTGGTGACGATCCTGGTCCTGAGCGGCCTGTCCGCCGCGGCTTCGGCCCAAAGCTGGAGCGAAGAAGACCGTAAGAGGGATCTGGCACGAATCGCCGATGTCGAGCGCAAGCTGCGCGTGGAGATGCGCGACGGCACCGGCCTGTCCACCGACGTCTATCTACCCAAGAATGCGCATGGGCCGCTGCCGACCATCTTCTGGCGCACGCCTTACGACTATAACGACATGCGCGGCACCCGCCTGCGCTTCGTGCATGAGGCGGTCCGGCGCGGCTATGCCTTCGTGATCCAGAATGAGCGCGGCCAGTTCTTCTCCGAAGGTGAGTGGGAGATTCTCGGCCGCCCGCGCACCGATGGCTATGACGCCCTGGACTGGATCGCGGAACAGGACTGGTCCAATGGCAAGGTCGGCACGATCGGCTGCTCCTCCTCCGCGGAATGGCAGCTGGCGCTGGCGCAAATGGACCATCCCGCCCACGCCGCCATGGTGCCGATGGCGTCCGGCGCCGGCATCGGCCGGGTCGGCGGCTGGTATGAACAGGGCAATTGGTATGAAGGCGGCGTCTTCCAGATGCTGTTCGCCTCCTGGTTGCACGGCGTGCAGAACGGCCAGCGCCCGCGCCTGCCAAAGGATCTCAGCCAGGAAGATCGGGTGCGCCTGTCGAAATATTACGACCTGACCGCAGAGCGCCAGGAGATTGATTGGGGCGAGGCGCTGAAGACCCTGCCGCTGGTCGACATCCTCAAACACCAGCATGCGCGCACCGGCCCCTATGAGGCCATGATCCGCCGCAGTCCCGATGACCCGGCCTGGTACGAGGGCGGGCTGGCGCACGACAATGCCGGCTGGGGTGTGCCGGCCTTGTGGTTCAATAGCTGGTATGACGTGTCCATGGGCCCCAATCTGGCGCTGGCCAATCACGCCAAGGCGCAGGGCGCGGATGCCGAGGTGCGCGACAATCAATATATCCTGGTGGCGCCGACCCTGCATTGCGGTTTCTACCGCATCCCGGACGGCGATCTGGTGGTCGGCGAGCGCAATATCGGCAAAGTCGCCCTGGATCCCGAAGCATGGATCTATGACTGGTTCGATTTCTGGCTGAAGGGCGAGGACACCGGCTTTAAAGACACTTATGCGCCGGTCACCTATTTCGCCTTCGGCGCCAATGACTGGCGCGAGGCCGAGGCCTGGCCGCCCAAGGCCGCCGAGCCAATCCCGCTGTATCTGACCAGCGGCGAGGGCGCCAATTCCCTGTTCGGCGATGGGCAATTGCGCTGGGACAAGCCGGACGAGCAGGGCACCGACCGTTTCACCTATGATCCGATGAACCCGGTGCCGGCGACCGGCGGCGGGGTCTGCTGCATCGGCGGGGCAGCGCCGGGCGGCGCGTTCGACCAGCGCGGCGTGGAGGCACGCTCTGATGTGCTGGTCTACACCTCCGATCCCTTGCAAGAGGATATCGAAATCGCCGGCTGGGTTCCGGTCACGCTCTATGTCTCCTCCGACGCCAAGGATACCGACTTCACCGTGAAGCTGGTCGATGTGGCGCCCAACGGCACGGCCTATAATCTGGACAATTCCATCCAGCGGGCGCGCTGGCGCGAGGGCTATGACCAGGCGGTCTTCATGCAGGAGGGCGAGGTCTATGAACTGAAGATCGGCCCGCTGGTCACCGCCAACCGGTTCAAGGCGGGCCACCGCATCCGGCTGGAGGTCTCCTCCTCCAACTTTCCGCAATTCGCGCGCAATTTGAACACCGGTGGCGATCCGGCCACCGAGACGATGCCGATCGTCGCCAAAAATGCGGTGCATCATGGCGGGGCCACCGCCTCGCATCTGGAATTGCCCGTCGTCGCGCGCGGACAGGCCGAGCCGCCCACGCCGGATCGGGCCAAGCGCGCACAAGCGGATAGCGCCAGCATCGATGCCATCGTCACCGCGCTTTATGATGTGATCTCCGGGCCTGCGGGCCAGCCGCGCGACTGGGACCGGTTCCGATCCCTGTTCGCCCCATCCGCGCGGCTGATGGCAATCAGCGAGGCGGCCGAGGGCGGACTGGTGGTGATGTCACCGGAGGACTATGTCCGCCAATCCGGCCCACGGCTGGTCGAAGCCGGCTTCCGCGAGACAGAGATCGCCCGCGAGGTCGACCGCTTCGGCGGCATCGTCCAGATCTTTTCCACCTATGCCGGCTTCACCGAGGACAGCGGCGATAACCCCGCCGTGCGCGGCATCAATTCTATCCAGCTTTATCACGACGGCACCCGCTGGTGGCTGCTGTCGGTGCTGTGGCAGGCCGAAGGCGCGGGCCTGGCCCTGCCGTCGAACTATCTGCCGGCCGGCACCGCGCCCTAATCGCACCGGACCTGGCCGGCTCCGGCAAACGGGCGGGGGAGCATAGCGTGCGCGTCTTCAAAGACGCCTCCGGCCCCTCCGCCGGCTGCTGTCAGAACTCCAAGGTAAAACGGGCGCCGCCCTCTTCGCTGCGACCGGCGCGGATGGTGCCGCCGTGGGCGCGCAGGATCTGGCGGCTCAGCGCCAGCCCCACGCCCGATCCGCTGCGCTTGGTGGTGAAGAAGGGGATGAAGATCTGTTCGGCCAGCGCGTCATCGACTCCGGGGCCGGTGTCGCTGACACAGATGCGCGGCCGGCCGGACCGATCCGGTGCCGCGTCCAGCCGGATGCGCCGATGATCCGCTTGCGCTAGGGCTTCCGCGGCGTTGCGCACCAGGTTCAGCAGCACCTGTTCCAACTGGTCAGGGTCGGCCCACAGGGTCAGGCCCGGCGGCGAGACCTGCTGCTCCAAGACAATGCCGTCCGCGGCCAGATCGGCCTTGACCAGGCGCGCCACCGACTCGAACAGATCAGCAGCCAAAAGGCTTTCCCGCTGTGGCGGCGGCAAGCGGGTCAGCTGGCGATAGCTCTGCACGAACTGGGTCAGGCCGTCGGCCCGGCGCGCCACGGTCTGAACCGCCTCGCGCACATCCTCCAGCACCGCCTCTGGATGCGCCGCGGTTTTGGCGTCGTCGACCAGATCGACGGCGGTGCGCGCCAGCGAGGTGATCGGCGTGATCGAATTCATGATCTCATGGGTCAGCACGCGCACCAGCCGCTGCCACGCCTCCAATTCGGTGCCTTCCAGTTCGCTTTGGATATTTTGTAACGAGATCAGCCGGATCTGCTGCCTGCCGACCGCCAGATCGCTGGCTGCAACGGCCAGGCGCTCGCGGCTTTCGCCGCGCTGCAGCCAAACCAGACGCCGCTCGCCCGGGCGTACGGCCGGCAGCGCCTCGACAAGCTCCGGACCGAAGGCGGACAGGTCGTCCAGGCGGGCGATCTCCGGCCGGTCGAACAAGCGGCGCGCGGCATTGTTGATCAGCACGGTGCGATGGTCGCCGGCCAGGGTCATCAGCGGCACCGGGCTGTGTTCGACCAGGGCACGAAGGCGCCGCACTTCCTGCTCTTGGTCGGCCCGCTGGCTGCGGAAGCGACGCGTCAGTCCGTCCAGGCTTTCGCCCAGTTCGTCAAAGCCGCTGCCCAGCCCGGTCAGGCCGAAGCGCTGGGTGAAATCGGCGTTGCGCACGGCCTCCAGAAACCGGGTCAGTTCGGCATTGGTGCGCCGCACATAGGCGAGCAGGCTCCAAATCAGGCCGGCGGCCAGCACCGTCAGCAAGCTGGGTGCTGCAATCTGATCGGTCGCGGTGAGCAGCCAGGCGATCGCGACCATGCAGGCGAACAGCGCGGTCAACCGCAGCATCAAGGCGCGCGCGAAGCGGTCAAAGCCCATGCTTTTCCATCCGCCGATACAGCGTCGCGCGGGTCAGCCCCAGATCCTTGGCCGCTTTGCTGATATTGTAACGGTGCCGGTCCAATGCCTGTTCGATCGCGCGCCGCTCAATGCGTTCCAGATTGAGATCATCCTCGTCGGTGCGAGGCGCGTCCGACGCAGTGGTCGGCGCGCCGCCGCCCAGCGAAAAGTCCGCCGGCGTATAGGCGGGCTCGCCGCTCATGATCACGGCCCGTTCCGCGGCGTGGCGCAGCGCGCGGACATTGCCCGGCCAGGGGTCGGTCAGTATCGCGCCATGCAGGTCCGGCCCGATCGGCTTTTCCGGGCGCTGATATTTGCGCTCGAACCGGCGCAGGAAATGCTCGGCCAGCAGCGCGATATCCTCGGGCCGGTCGCGCAGCGGCGGCAGGGTCAGTTCCACGGTCTTCAGCCGAAACAGCAGATCCTGGCGGAAATGCGACGGATCGCTCAACCAACTGATCGGCTGGTTGGTCGCAGCGATCACGCGCACATCGAACGGCGCCGGCTTGTCTGAGCCCACCGGCACGACGCAGCGCTGTTCCAGCGCGGTCAACAGCTTGGCCTGCTGGTGCAGCGGCAGATTGCCGATCTCGTCCAGAAACAGCGTGCCGCCGGAAGCGGCCACGAAGCGGCCGGCCCGATCGGACGCCGCGCCGGTGAAGGCGCCCTTCTTGTGGCCGAACAGTTCGGATTCGAACAGGCTTTCGGTGACCGCGCCCAAATCGACACTCAAGAAGATCTCCTGCTTGCGGGCGGAGCGGTCGTGCAGGGCGCGGGCGGCGAGTTCCTTGCCGGTGCCGTTCTCGCCCAGGATCAGCACCGTGGCGTCGGTCGGTCCGGCCTTGTCGATCATCTGGAACACCCGCGCCATGGCGGGGCTTTGGCCCAGAAAGGCCTGATCGCCCGCCTGTGTGAGTTCCTGGCGCTGGCCCTGCAGCTGCCGGGTTTCGCGCCGGCTGGCGCGCAGCGTCACCGCAGCGGCGACAGTCGCGGTCAGCTTCTCATTCTGCCAGGGCTTGGCGACGAAATCGATGGCGCCGGCCTTGATCGCCGCCACCGCCGTCTGCACCCCGCCATGGGCGGTGATCGCCACCACCGCGGCATCGGGATCGGCGGACAAGATGCGGCCGATCCACTCCAGCCCCTCTTCACCGCTGCTGCGTCCGGGGCCGAAATTCATATCCAGCAGAATCACATCCGGCGCGGCTTCGGCCATCAGTTGCGGCAGGGCCTCCGGCGTTTCGGCGGTCAGCACGGCGTTGAACCGGCGCTTCAGAAGCAGCTTGCCGGCGGTGCGGATATCGGGATCGTCGTCAATGATCAGGATGGTGGCGTCGTCGCTCATGGCGCGGCTTCTTAGCGCGCCTGTCCGATTGCGAACAGTCCCGATCGTTCGAAACCGGACACAGGCGGCGGAGGCGGTCGCACAAACCCGCCGCTTGGCGGGCGCGCGGACTTGGCATGCTTTCTGCTGGGAGGGGCATGACGCCAATCCGAGGCACGACAGCGATGACACAAAACAGCGTATACAGCCTGAAAAAGCGGGCGCAGGACGCAACCCAGGAAGCCCCCTTGTCCGGCCAGGGCATGGACCGGCCGATCAAGCGACGCTTCCCCCGCTGGGCGGCTCCGGCCGCCGGCGCAGGTCTTGTGGCAATCCTGGTGATCGCCGCGGTGATCTTGTTCGCCCCGGCGCCTGGCCGCACCTTGCGTGTGGCCGGTGACCGCGTGGTGGTCTCCACCGTCACCCAAGGCCAGTTTGAAGATTTCATCCCCGTGCGCGGCCGGGTGACCCCGCTGAAGACGCTCTATCTGGATGCCATCGAAGGCGGCCGGGTGGAAGAGGTGCTGGTGGAGGACGGCGCGCGCGTGAACGCCGGCGATCTGCTGGTGCGCCTGTCCAACACCCAGTTGCAGTTGGACGTCATCGCGCGCGAGGCGGAGGTGACCGAACAGCTCAACAATCTCAATACCCTGGCGCTGCAGTTGGAGCAGAACCGGCTGGCGCACAAGCGCAATCTGGTGGAGACGGACTATCAGATCACCCGGCTGGGCCGGCTGGTGGAGCGGCGACGCGAGCTGATCAGCAAGGGCCATGTCAGCCAACAAGATTTGGACGAAGTTCAGGACGAGTTGACCTATCGCCAGCGCCTGCGGGAGGTCACCTTGGAGGCGCAGGCGACCGACGAACGCCTGCAGCAGGCGCAGATGGCGCAGCTAGAGGAAAGCGTCGACACGCTGAAGCAGAATCTGACCCTGGCGCGGCAAAATCTGGAGGCACTGAATGTGCGCGCGCCGGTGTCCGGCCAACTCACCGCCTTGAATGCGGAGCTGGGCCAGTCGCTCAGCCGGGGCGAACGCATCGGCCAGATCGATGATCCGGACCGCTTCAAGCTGACCGCCCTGATCGACGAATTCTATCTGCCGCGGGTGGATATCGGCCAGATCGCCGAGGTTTCGGTGAACGGTGACAGCCATCGCCTGCGCATCGCCAAAATCTATCCGCAGGTGCGAGACGGTCAGTTTGAGGTCGATCTGGAATTTCTGGATGAGGCGCCACTGGGCATTCGCCGTGGTCAGACCCTGCAGATGAAATTGTCTTTGGGCGATCCGTCACCGGCTATTCTGATCCCCAACGGCGCCTTTTATCAGGATACTGGCGGGAATTGGGTGTTTGTGGTGGCGCCGGACGGGTCAACTGCTGTGCGCCGCACGGTGCGGCTGGGCCGGCGCAACGCCCGCTATATCGAGGTGCTGGAGGGCCTGGAGCCCGGTGAGCAGGTGATCACCTCGCCCTATACAAGCTATCTGGACATGCACCGGCTGGACCTGACCGGCTGAGCGACAAGACGCGGATAAAGGAGACGATCCATGAGCGACCTCATCACCCTAAAAATCCTAAACAAAGTCTACCGGACGCATGAGGTTGAGACCGCAGCGCTGATCGACATCAATCTGAGCATTGCACCAGGTGAATTCGTGGCCGTGATGGGACCGTCGGGCTGCGGGAAATCCACCCTACTGAACATCATCGGTATGTTGGATAGCCCCAGTTCTGGGCATTATCTATTCAAAGATGAAGATGTTTCCGGCTATGGCGAAAGCCGGCTCGCCAAGATCCGCAAGCAGAATATCGGCTTCATCTTCCAAAGCTTCAATCTGATCGATGAGCTCAATGTCTTTGAGAATATCGAGCTTGCCCTGCTTTATCACAACATTCCCGGAAAAGTGCGGCGCGAGGCGGTCAACCGGGTGATGGACAGGGTCGGCATCGGCCACCGCGCCAAACATATGCCCAGCCAATTGTCCGGCGGCCAGCAGCAGCGCGTCGCCGTGGCCCGGGCCGTGGTCGCCGATCCCGCGCTGATCCTGGCCGATGAACCCACCGGCAATCTGGACAGCGCGCACGGCCAGGAGGTCATGGAGATGCTGCAGGGCCTGAATGAGGAGGGCACCACCGTGGTGATGGTCACCCACTCCGCCCGCGATGCCGACTATGCCCGCCGCACCGTCAACCTGTTCGATGGCCAGGTCGTGGCGGAAAATCTGCGCGCGGCCTGAGCTCGGGCCGGGCCGGGGCGCGCCAACTTCAGGAGAGCTGCAATGCGACTTGACCGCCTCCTCGGTTTCGCCAGGCTTCGGCGCGGCGGCCGTCTGACCCTTGCCTTGACGATCCTCAGTCTGACACTCGGCTTGGCGGTCAGCTTTTGTGCGCTGCTCATTGTTTGGAGCGAGGCGCGCACGGACCGGCACTGGCCGGACTCTGATCGACTGTATCGCATCGCCACGCAGATCCAGTCGCCTGGCCGGGCGGCGACGATCCACACCCGCAGCTTCGGCCCGTTGGGCCCGGCCATGGTGGCGGCCTCCCCGCGCGTGGAGGCGGCGGGCAAGCTGTTGATCGAATGGAACAATCTGGTGCTTGAGGACAAGGATCTGCGCATCTCCGTGCGCCTTCATGTGGTCGATCCGGAGTTTGTGCGTCTGTTTCCGCTCACCGTCCGGCAAGGCGATCTGAGCGCCTTTGAGGACGCCCGATCGATCATCCTGACCCAGAGCATGGCGGACCGCCTGTTCGGCGCCGAGGACCCCATTGGGCAGCAGATCCTGATTGACGAGCTGCTGCTGACCGTGGCGGCGGTGGTGGCCGATCTGCGGCGCAGCTATCTGGACGCGGAGGTGTTCGTGCCCCTGTCTGCCCCGGTTGTGCGCGGCCAGGCGGCTGCGCAGACGGATTGGACCGGGCTGTCGGTGCAGACCTATGTCCGCGCCGCCCCGGGCACCTCGGCCGAAGACCTTGCCGGCATCGCCGCAGAGGTGCTTGCGCGCAATCGCCTGGCCGATGCGTCGGCCAGCGTCGAGCCCGTCATTGACCCGGTGCCGTCCCTTTATCTGCAGACCGGCGATTATGCCGCGGTGCACGCCAGGAATGGCAATCCCCAGCAGCTTTTGATCATCGGCGCCATCGGCGCGATGGTTCTGATTGTCGCCTGCGTCAATCACATCAACCTGGCGACGGCCAGCGGCATGCGCCGGGCCCGCGAAATCGCCCTGCGCAAGGTCTGCGGGGCCAATCGCCAGAACCTCATCGCGCAATTCCTCACAGAGGCGGCCCTGGTGGTTCTGGCAGCCACCCTGCTGGCAGCGCTGTTGATCGACCTGGCCTTGCCTTTGGTGCGGGATTTTCTGGGGCTGGGCCCGCAGCTGGCGGATTTCGCCGATCCTGTGCTGCTGTCGCTCGCTGCCGGCCTGCTGGTGATCGTGATCCTGGCCGCGGGGCTGTATCCGGCCTTCTATCTGTCACGCTTCAAGCCGCGCTCGATCTTTTCGCAGGCGCATGATCGGGTCTGGAGCCTCTTGAGCCTGCGTAATCTGCTGGTTCTGGCCCAGTTCGCCGTATCCATCGCGCTGATCGCGGCGGCTCTGATCGTGCAAGGCCAGGCGGATTATATGACCTCCAAGGATCTCGGCTTCGATAAGGACGATGTCCTGGTGCTGTACGGCTCGCGCCGCGGCCCGGCTGAAACCATCAGCATCAACCGACGCATGAAGACGCTGCTGGACGGGCAGACCGGCGTGGACGGGGTGGCCGGCGTCTCCGCGCTGCCCTCTTGGGATTTCCGCAGCCAGGCGCGGCTGCGCAAAACCGGGGCGGCGCAGGACCAGATGCATCTGCTCGGCAGTCTCTCTGTCGACCTGACCTTCTTCGACCTGTTCCGGATCAAGCCTCTGGCCGGGCGGCTATTCTCCGACGCCTATGCCGCGGACCGCACGCAATGGGATCTGGAGGCGCGCGCGTCCAGCCCGCTTCCGGTCGTCCTGAACGAGGCCGCCGCGCGCATCATGGGCTCGGACTCGCCGGCCCAGCTGGTCGGCCAGCTCGTCGATATCGAGCTGGCGGCAGGCCAGCAGCGACCCGGCGAAGTGGTCGGGGTGGTTCCGGACTTTCACATCAAGCCGCTGCATCATGCCATCCAGCCGATGCTGTTCTACCCCGACCCCTCGGTGTTCAATGTGATCATGGTGCGGCTTGAGCCGGGCGCGGTGGACCAGGGCATGGCCGCGGTGCAGACTGTCTGGGATCGCCTGTTCCCCGACCAGGAACGGGCCAGCGAGTTTCTGGAGGAGGCCCTGCGCCAGGTCTATGACCGCGAACAGCGGCAAGTGCTAGTCATCGGTGTGCTGGCTGGCCTGGCCTGCATCATTGCCACCCTGGGGCTTTACGGCCTGGCCGCCTTCGCCATTGAGCGGCGGCGCACCGAGATCGCCATTCGCCGGGTGCTCGGCGCCCGCGGCGGCGCCATTGTCACGCTGGTGTCCTGGCAGTTCTCCAAGCCAGTGCTGATCGCCAATCTGATCGCCTGGCCGATCGCCTTCTTTGTCATGCGCGACTGGCTGTCGGGCTTCGCCTATCGCATCGACCTGACCCCGCTGCCGTTTCTGGCCGCCGGGGCCGCGGCCCTGGTGCTGGCCTGGGCGACGGTGTCGGCCCACGCCCTGGCCGCTGCGCGCACCCGCCCGGCCAGCGTGCTGCGAAACGACTGACCAGACACAGATCAATGAAAATCGACTGGGGGAAGGAGGCCCAGAATGGTGGGACTGATCGGCAACTACGCCACCACCATGCTGCGCAGCATGGCGCGGCACAAGCTGCAGACCGGCTTGACGATCGCGGGGCTGGCAGTGGGCCTGGCCGCAGCCATTGCCGGCCACGCCTGGCGCATCGCCCGCAGCCATCCCGCTGTGGCTCTGCGCAGCAATTGAGGAGAGACAGCCATGCGATCCCACACCCTGGTCGTCGCCTGGCGCGGCCTGTTTCGCGCGCGGCTATGCGATCATCAATGTCGCCGGCCTTGGTATCGGGCTGACCGCCTGCCCGCTGATCGCTTTGTTCGTGCAGGACCAGCTGCGGCATGACCAACACCGGCCGGCGCGCGATCGCATGGGCCTGCTGATGTCCGAAATTCTCGGGCAGGGCGGCGAGCGCATCCGCTTGTTGCATTCCAACGGTCTGGCCAAGCCCAATCTGGACCTGGCCTTTCCCGACGCGCTTGAGGCCACCACCCGGCTGGTGCCCTATCAGATGGTGCTGGAGCGTCCAGGCGCGCCGGCGCTTCGGCAAACTCCCGTGTTCGTCGACCCGGGCTTTGTCGAGATTTTCCCACTGCCCATGGTACGCGGCGATCTGGCCGCCATCACAAAGCCGGATCGCGCGGTGATCAGCGCGTCCATGGCCGCGCGTCTGTTCGGCACGGCGGACCCGATCGGCCAGACCCTCACCTATTGCTGCCTGGGTGGCGAGCGGTTCACGTATCGGGTTGACGGGGTGTTCCAGGACCTACCGGCCTAGACCCACTTACAGTTCGACGTGGTGTTGCCGGTCAATGAAAACCGCCTAGCCGCAAATCGCTTCTTGTTGGAAAATCCCGGCTCTTTCAATCTGGCGACCTATGTGAAGCTGCGCACGCCGGATGACCTGGCGCGCGTCAATGCCGGCTTGGATGCATTTGTCCAGGGACTGCCCGGGATTTCAGGCCCGGACTTCAAGGCGCGGCTGCGTTATCGGCTGGCGCCGATCACAAAGATCCATTTGGGACTGCCGGACTGGCAGGCCGCCCTCAAGATCTTCCAGACCCCAGGCGACCGCCAAGAGGTGGTGTTGTTCGCCGGCATCGCCGCGGCGATCCTCGCCATGGCGGTTGTGAATTTTCTCAATGCGACAGCGGCCCGCGTGGCCGGCCGACGGCGCGAGATCGCCTTGCGCTGTGTCTTGGGCGCCCGGACGCGGCATATTCTCGGCCAATTGCTGTTGGAGGCCGGCCTGGTGGTTGCAGCAGCGCTGCTGATCGCCGTGATTCTCATCGAAACCGCCACGCCTGCGCTTGAAGGCTTTTTTAGACCGCAGCGTGGGGTCCGCCGGGCTGGGGCTCGGCCTGATCGCCTTGGCCATCGCCATGTCCGGCGCCTGCCTGTTTGGCGGGGCGGCGCTGCCCGCTTTGCAGGCTGCCCGGCGCCTGCCGGGCCCGGCGTTGCGCAGCGGCGAAACCGGTGGTGTTGGCGGCGGTATTGCCGGCGGAATTGCCGGCGGGGCCCGGGTCCGGACGGCTTTGGTGGTCGCGCAGTTTGCGGTCGCCGTGACCTTGAGCGCGATCACCCTGATTACCTTCGCGCAGGTGCGCTATGCTCACCGGTTCGACCATGGCGTGGCCACAGACCATCTATTGGTGCTCAACAGCATGAACAGCGACGGCGTTGTCCAGCAGCAGAACAGTCTAAAGGCCGCGCTGGCCAACATCCCCGGCATTGTGTCGGTGGCTCGATCCAGCCAGGTGCCGTTTGATGATGTTTACAATGGGTTCGCCTTTCAGCTTGACGGCGCGGAGGGCGGTGAACCGGTGAACTTGAATTGGATGCAGGCCGACCCCGCTTTCTATGAAAGCTACGACATCGTCCCGATCGCCGGCCGACTGCCCCGGGCAGACCTGGACGCGGACCGCCGCATCCTCCCCGGCACCGATCCGTCTGATCCCCAAAAAGGCGTGGCCGTGCTCAGCCGGGAGGCGGTCCGCCGGCTGGGGCTCCCCTCACCCGAAGCGGCGGTCGGGCGCCATTTGGTCAGCGGCGTCACTGGCAATCAGGACACGATTTTCACGGTGGTCGGCGTCGTCGATGATCTGCATCTGAAATCGATCAAAGATGTGCCCCGGCCTTGGATCTTCTTTGCCTCCGGCGCGCCGGCTCAATCCTTCAGCCTCAAGCTGGCGCCAGGGGTCGAGGGTCCGGTCTTGGCAGCGGTCCAAGCCCTGTGGGCAGAGCGGGTGCCGGACGTGCCGTTGGACTATGCATTTCTGGCCGAACGCCGCCAGGCGCAATATAGCGAAGAGACCGCACGGCTCCATCTGTTCGCGGCGTTCTGCGGCCTGGCGATTCTGATCGCCTGCCTTGGGCTTTACGGTCTGACCAGTCTGGCGGTGGCGCGCCGTACCCGGGGAATCGCCGTGCGCAAGGTGATGGGCGGGCGCACCGCCGGCATTGCGCTGATGCTTGTCTGGCAGTTCAGCCGGCCTGTGCTGGCGGCCATGGTGCTGGCGATCCCCGCTGCCTCGACCATCGCCGGCGGCTGGCTGGACGGCTTTACTGTTCGGATCGACCTGACACCCTGGCCGTTCCTGGCTGCCGGCATCGCCGGCCTCATGATCGCGGCGCTGACGGTCATAAGCCATGCCTGGCGCATCGCCCGCACCCACCCCGCCCAGGCGCTGAGAACGGAGTAGTCGACATGGCCCGAACCCATTGCCTGCTCGCCCTGCGCAGCCTGGCCAAACAGCCCGAGGCGATCATCGCGTGGGGCGCTCTGTCATGACGACCAAGACCTTCGAAATTGCCGCGTTCGCTGACGGAGATCGAGGCGGCAATCCAGCTGGCGTTGTGCTCACACATGCGCGAAATGCTTTCGCGTCCGGGGGAGTCCGTGAAGATCCCGCCACGGGGGCCGCGGCGGCGGCGCTTGGAGGTCTCTTGCGGGATCTCGGATGGAGGCTTGAACAACCCCTCGTCGTCCGACAGGGAGACGATATGGGGGCTCCATCCAAACTGATTGTGGAACCCACAAAGGGCAAGGGCGCACCCGTCAACGTCACCGGCCGGGCGAGGTTTATGCGTGCATCTGAACTGTGAATAAAGGCCGGTCATGGCAGGCTCCTATTGGTCAGACGAGCGGGCGTCAGACCGAGCAGCAAGTCGAGGAGCCGATGTTGGCTGGGGCAAATATGCCCGTCGCGTTGACCAGCGGGGCGGGCTGCTCAGCAAAGCGGCGCTGGGGTTTCGCAATGGCTTGCGCGCGGTGTTGCTGCTGCTAAAGAGGCGCCCAAAGCAATCAAGGGGGGTAGGGGCAGCAGCATGGGACAGGCAGGTTGGCGGGCGGCCTGGTGGTTGCCGGCGGCGCTGGCGACGTATCTCGTCTTTCGGATTGTTTATCTATATTATTATAATTTCTATTTTGTCCGTGGTGATGAATTTGATCTGAATATCTTTACGTGGTTGCTTTGGCGCGATGCTGATTTCGGCTATCTCGTCACGCCGTCGGTGAGTTTCTTCAAAATTCACATCGCGCCGTTCCTCTATGCCTTGAACCGTATCAGCTTCCTTGTGCCGGTCGATCCGGAGCGGTGGTTTTCCGGGACCATGGCGGCGATCCACGCAGCCTTTGTCCCGACATTTTTTGCACTGTGGCTGCGACTGCCGCTGACGCCGCGGCTGCTCTGGGCGCTGCCCGGCGCGCTGGCTGCCGGCGTCTTCGCATTGAATGGGGTGGTTTTGGACGCCCTGTGGGTCGGCCATTATGAATTCGCCATCGCCTTGGCCATCGTCTTACTGATCTTGGCGTTGGCGGCGCAAAAGAGCTGGGCTGTGGCGGCGGCCTTGATATTTCTTCTATCCCTGCGGGAAGATGCCGGCTTTCACGCTTTTGGCTTCTTGTTTCTGCTGATACTTGGGCGACGCGTAATTTATGGCACGTCATGGCGTGCGCTGCGCCTGGACCTGATCGCCGCCGGCCTATGCTTAGGCTATTCCTTGTTCTGCTTTTTGTGGCTGATGCCGCATCTGGATGCTTATGGCGTGTTCAAGATCGTCTTCGTCGGCGACCCTGCCTGGGCGCATCTAAGCTGGCAGCGGCTGGGCGCTGTGCTGAACCGGCACGCGCAGGAAAATCAGCATTTGTGGATCCCCGCCGCGGTCTTGAGCCTGGCGGCCATTGTGTGCCGCCGGCCACTTTATCTGGTCGGTGTTCTGGCGCCCCTGCCCTGGACCCTTCTGCACATGGCGGCAGCCGACGATCATGCCGCGTTCATCGACCATTACAAGGCGTTCCCATGGATTGTCACCCTGGCCTGGCCGCTCCTGATGGACATTTGCTATCCGCAAGACCGGCCGCCGCCGCCGATTACCGCGGCGGTGACGGCGCTGGTGCTGGTGGGAACCCTGGTCAACGCGACCAGCTATATCTCCCCCTTTAACACGGACAATCGCTGGCGGATCGCCGGATTGCACCCCTGCGCGGCTGACCGCAGCGCCTATAATCGGTTCCGCACCGTGCTGCAGCAGGAACGCGAAGCCCTTGGCCGGGTGCAGGTGTCCTCTGGTCTTTATCGCTACGGCTTGGGCCTTTTCCAAAAGCACGAACACCGCCTGTGGTATGAACCAGACGTGCTGCGAAACCTGATTCAATCCTCGCCGGATACGGTGCTCTATTATGCCCATGGCCGAGCCGCCGGCCTGTTCAAGGACGGCGCGCGGTTCAGCGGTCTGCGTCGGCACTACGCGGTGACGGGAACACCGCTTCTTCTCAGCACCCGGCGAGACCTCGGCAACCACCCCGCGCTGGGCGAGTATCTTCGGCCGGTGAAAGCGTGGATTGACCGGGGCGATTGCGCCCCCTCCTGGTCGATTAAGCTGCGCGCAACTGGCCAATAAAGCCTTCAACTTTGGCTCTTAACGCTGATGACTGGCGGCCCAATTCCTCTGCCGCGCGGAGAAGGCTGGACGACGCCGTATTAGTGTCCTCGGCTGCTGCACTGAGCCCCGTTATATTGCCGGTCACCTCTTGCGTTTTCTCTGATGCTACATGCGCGCTGCGGGAAATTTCTTGTGTCGACGCGCTTTGTTCTTTAACAGAAGCTGCTACATTGGAAGATTTTTCGTTAATCACTCCAATAACCTTTGAAATTCTCTGGATGGATCCGGCCGCAGACTCCGTTACCTTCCGCATGTCTTCAATCTGTTGTGCAATTTCTTCGGTGGCTTTGGATGCTTGATGCGCAAGGGACTTGACTTCGTTGGCGACCACAGCAAATCCCTTGCCCGCTTCTCCGGCACGGGCCGCCTCGATGGTGGCATTGAGCGCCAACAGATTGGTTTGTTCTGCGACCCCTCTGATCAGATCGACGATGGCGCCGACCCGAGCGCTGGCATCGGTCAGCTGCGCGACCGTTTCGCTGCTCTGCCGTGCCGTCTGCGCCGCCTCGTCTGCGACCTGAGCGCTGTCGCTGATTTGCTGGCTAATTTCCTGGATAGAAATAGACAATTGTTCCGCAGCGCTGGCGACGGTTTGCACACTGGTCAGGGTTTGATGGGAGGCATCGCCGACAGCACTGGTCTGCCCCTTGGTTTGAGACACACCAGCAGAGAGGCTTTGCGCCGTCGCATGCAATTCTTCCGCTGCGCTGGCCAGCCCCGCCACAATCTCAAGCACCGATGTCTCCAACTCATCGGCCATCGCTTGCGCGGTCCGGCGGCGCTCTTCTTCAAAGGCTGCCCGCTGAGCCTGTTCCGCACGTCGCTCTCTTTCTTTTTGTTCTGCTTCTTCCTCGATTTTGCGTTTTTCCTCTTCGGCAATCGCGACGCGCTGCCGCTCCTGCTCTTCTCGCAGTTGTTCAGCCTCAATCGACCTGTCGCGCAGGATCTGCACCGCCCGTGCCATTTCTCCCACCTCGTCGCGGGTATCCGCATCGTCCACGGCGACGTTCAAATCCCCATCCGCCACACGAGACACCAGACCGGTGAGGCCAACGATGCGGCGCCCGATTATGATGGAGAGCAGCATCCCGACGGATATGGCCAGCCCGAGCCCCACCAGCGTGCCAACCACCAAAGCGCGCCGGCTGATCTGGATTGCCGCATCCATCGCGGCCGCTCGCTGGTCCAGAAACGCCAGCTCAATAGCCTTGACTTCGTCCACCAGGGCGCGGATCTGCAGCATCAAGGTTTTGCCGGCGCCTCCCGCTTCCATCGCAAGCGCGGCTTCGACGGTCTCCGATGCCGAGCGCAAACGGATTTCTTTATCCGCAACATCCTCACGCCACGCTGTGACTTGCCGGTCGATCCGGTCCAATCGCGCTACCTGCTCAGGGTTGCGACCGTCCAGCAAGGCGCGGGCCCGACGGGCGCTGTCGACATAGCGACGATATCCATCCCTATAGGGGCCCAGAAGATCGCGGTCCCCCACGGCCAAATAACCACGCAAGCCGGCTTCCTGCTCGACCATTGCGTAAAGAATTGTATCCAATTCACTTAAGACTGTGTGCGTGAATTCCGTTTCGGCACTGCTTCTATCGATTGTGTTGAGATTTAGAAGCGTGGTGATTCCTGCAATTGCCTGGCCCACGATCACCAAGGCAAAGCCAAATTGCAACTTATTTGCGATTTTGATATTTTTTGCCAATTTGAGCACCGCGTCCCTCCGTCGCACCTTTCCGCCCGAAACATGGAGATCGATTGGCGTTAAAATTTCGGAATCGGATTATCTTTCGACGCATAAAAATTCGAGGGGCCGGCGCGAATGCGTCTTCTTGCGGCACAGAACGGAGAGGAATTTATACAGATTCTTTTTTTTCTTATCATGATTATTATAGTTGTTATAATCCTTTTCCTGCGGGATCAAGGGCTTTGGGCTGGATCGCTCGGTATAAATTTTTCGGTGTCCGGCGATGCTGCGGCGGGTCCATGGGGCGCTGGTGTGGGAGGCTCGGCCAGCAGCACCATCCGCTTGTCCCGGTCCGATGCGCCGGGCTTCAATGCAAAGACGTCCGCTACTCACCAACGGGGACTCGCCCGAAGTCGTCATAGCGGCCGTCATGTGAAAGCTTATGAACCCGCGATCGCCTCATTCGCGACAACGGGAATTGGCCCGCTTGATCATAACGGATGCCCTAGGCTCCGGACTCATAACCAATAGCAGACGGTAGCGGCGAGCTGGATTGCGGCGAGGAAATTCTGTGCGAGCTTGTCGTATCGGGTTGCGACGCGTCGGAAGTCCTTGAGACGGCCGAACATACGCTCGATAGCGTTG
>JBHJGS010000073.1:0-19729 GCA_050331575.1 Rhodothalassiaceae bacterium
TGCTTAGAAAGGCCGCCGCCCGAACGGTCGACGACCTCTGGAACGCCATCGCACAATCCCTCGACGCCTTCACGCCAACCGAATGCGCAAACTTCTTCGCCGCTGCAGGATATGACCTGGATTAAACTGAATCGGCTCTAGTGTTATATATTGTGTTACGGCGCGGCGCGTGTGGATGTCGTCACGGTGGCACGGGTTAATTTACCGAGCAGGCCTGACCGGTGAAGCCCAGCCTACGCTTCCTTAATAGCGTGATTGTTACACGGTTCGTCTGGGACGTGTCTGGCCAGCCGTGGCCGTCGTCCCAGGTTTGACGCAGCCTCGTTTTCTTCCCTAAAGGACATGTCATGGCTGATGTGGAAATCTATACGCGGGCCTGGTGTGGCTATTGCCACCGCGCCAAACGCTTGTTGACCGACAAGGGCGTGGCGTTCCGTGAACTGGCGGTGGATACCGATGCCGCGCGCCGTCAGGAAATGGTCCAGCGCGCCGGCGGACGGACCTCCGTGCCGCAGATCTTTATCGACGGTGAACATATCGGCGGCTGCGACGAGCTTCTGGGGTTGGAGCGCGCCGGCGCGCTGGACCCGAAATTGGCTGGGTGAGCGGATCATGGTGCGCATAGCGGTTTTGCAGATGACCTCAGGGCTTGACCGCCATGCCAATGTCGCGGCGGTTCAGCAGGCGGCGCGTGCTGCGCAAGCTCAGGGCGCGCAGATGCTGTTCACCCCGGAAATGACCAGCTGTGTCGACCGTGACCGTGACCGAATCCTCCGCCAGGCTTTGACCGAGCAGGACGAGCCTGCGTTGAGCGCGTTTCAAGATCTCGCCCGAGAGACTGGATTGTGGCTGGCCATCGGCTCGATCCCGATTAAGGGCGGGGCAGATGACCGCCTGCGCAACCGGTCCTATCTGATTGATGATCAAGGCCGCATCGCCGCCCGCTATGACAAGATCCATCTGTTCGATATCGATTTGGGCGGCGGCGAAAGCTATTGCGAATCGGCGACGTATGAGGGCGGACAGACCGCAGTGCTGGCGGACAGCCCGCTCGGGCCCATGGGTCTGACCGTCTGCTATGACCTGCGCTTTCCGGCCCTTTACGAACAGCTGGCGCTGGCCGGCGCGCGGGTGTTCGCCATTCCCAGTGCCTTCACCCGCAAAACCGGGGCGGCGCATTGGCACACCTTGTTGCGCGCCCGGGCGATCGAAGGCTTGAGCTTCGTTATCGCTGCGGCACAAACCGGACGGCATGAAGATGGCCGCGCGACCTACGGCCATTCGCTGGTGGTCGATCCCTGGGGCCGGGTGCTGCTGGATGGCGGCGAGGCGCCTGGCCTGCACTTCGTGGATCTTGATCTGGACGAGTTGGAGCGTGCGCGCCGGACCGTCGCCAGTCTACAGCACCGCCGCCCAT
Source organism: Rhodothalassiaceae bacterium (assembly GCA_050331575.1). Classification (GTDB taxonomy): domain Bacteria; phylum Pseudomonadota; class Alphaproteobacteria; order Sphingomonadales; family Rhodothalassiaceae; genus JBHJGS01. The sequence continues at coordinate 1,418 of JBHJGS010000073.1, forward strand.
TCAAGCTGGAACGGCCACGCGTCGCCTCTGCCGTTGGCGAAAGCGGCGCGGCATGATTTTGTTCGACTTGTTGTGCAGCCGGGGCCATCGCTTTGAAGGCTGGTTTCCCTCCGGCGCAGATTATGACCGCCAGGCCGAAGCCGGCGTTCTGACCTGCCCGCTGTGCGGGGACGCTCAGGTGCACAAGGCGCCAACCGCCTTAAAGCTGCTGAGCCGGCGTGACGACACGGCCGCTGAGCCGGAGCGCGTGCCCTCTGATGCGTGCCAGCACGACGTCAACAGCTGGGATGCGGCGGAAATGGCGGATCGTGTGCGCGCCCAGCTGTTGGAGGATTGCGAAGATGTCGGTGCGCGATTTGCGGAGGAGGCGCGCGCCATTCATTATGGCGAAGCCACCGCGCGCGGCATCTATGGCGAAGCCAGCGTCGCGGATGTGGCGGAGTTGTGCGAGGAAGGCATCAGCGTCGTGCCGCTGCCTTTCCCGGTCAAGGCCGACGCCTAGGGCACTCTCCGATCAATCGCGATCGCGGCTGGTCGGATGAATTCCTCTGTCCCTGACCTTCTGTCATGGCCAAGACTGGCGGTTCCCGCCTCTCCGCGAGGAGCCGGCGCCGCCAATCCTCAGGTCAGACGACAACCCAGCCTTCGGCCCGGCGGCAGGCGATGACGGTGTCGGCGCGTTCCTCGCCGTCGGGCAGGATCACGGTCTGTTCCACCTCGCGGCACTCGCCCTCATAGCCCTGGGGGCTGCGGTCAACGACGCGGGCGCGGCCGGAGCGACCGCTCTCGGGGTTGCGCCAGGTCTGCAGGTCGCCGGTCTGCGCGGCGTCCACGGTGGACTGGGCGACCTGTTCCTTCTCCCGCTCGTCCAAGTAGCGGCCAACCCGATTGCCGACAAACGCCCCGGCGGCCACGCCCAGAAGCGTCCATACGGCCTTGTTCTCGTCGGCGATGGCGCTGCCCAAGAGGCCGCCGGCCGCACCGCCCGCGGCGGTGCCGGCAACCTCGCCGGTGCCGCGGTCTTCCACGGTTTCGCAGCCGAAACACAGCGCCAGCGCGGGCACGGCCAAGATCGCTTTCTTCATGGTATCGCCTTTCTTTAAGCAAGCCTCTGACATCCCCCGGCCGCAGCCGGAACAATCGCCTGGACAACGCACTGCGGCGTGTTTCGGTCCACGCCGTCGGCAAATGTGACTGATCAGTCCGCGCCGGGGACCGTGCGGCGAAAGCTCAGCGCTTCGGCGATGTGGGGGCGGCCGACGGTGGCCTGACCGGCCAGATCGGCGATGGTGCGGGCAACCCGCAGCACGCGGTGATAGCCACGCGCGGACAGGCGCAGCTTGTCCACCGCCTGTTCCAGAAGTGACAGGCCAGCGGCTTCGGGCGCGGCGACCTGCATCAGGGTTTCGCCATCGGCCTCGGCATTGGTTTTCGCCTAATTGTCGTAGCGCCGCCGCTGCAGCGCCCGGGCGGCGTTGACCCGTGCGGCCACGGCCGCACTGCCCTCGCGCGGTGGCGGCCGGGTCAAGTCCGCCGCGGACACCGCCGCCACGGCGACATGAAGATCGATGCGGTCGAACAGCGGGCCGGAGATTTTTGACTGATAATCCAGGGCACAGCGCGGCGCGCGGCTGCACGCCAGCCCCGGATCATCTAGATGGCCGCATCGGCACGGATTCATCGCCGCGATCAGCTGGAACCGGGCGGGATAGGTGACGTGGGCGGTGGCCCGCGCGATCACCGCGGACCCCGCCTCCAGCGGCTGACGCAGCGCCTCCAGCGCGGGTCGGGAGAATTCCGGGAGTTCGTCCAGAAACAGCACGCCCTTGTGCGCCAGTGACACCTCGCCGGGTTTGGCGCGCGCGCCGCCACCAACCAGCGCCGGCATGGAGGCGGAGTGATGCGGCGCACGATAGGGCCGGGCGCGGCTGATGCGCCCGTCGGTGAGAAGCCCCGCGATGGATTGGATCATCGACGCCTCCAAGGCCTCGGAGGCGTCGAGCGGTGGCAGGATCGAGGCCATGCGCGCCGCGAGCATCGATTTGCCCGCGCCGGGCGGGCCCACCAGCAGCAGATTATGACCGCCGGCCGCGGCAATCTCCAGCGCACGCTTGGCGGTCTCCTGGCCCTTGATATCCTTCAGGTCCGGCGGCGGCTGATCCGGTGTTTCGGCCAGGCGCGCCTGCGGCTCGGCCAGCAACTGCGCGCCGCGAAAATGGTTCAGCAGCGCCATCAGATCCGCCGCTGCCAGCACGCCCGCCGGGCCCGCCCAAGCCGCTTCAGGCCCCTGATCGGCCGGGCAGATCAGCCGCCGGTTCATGGCACTGGCAGCCACGGCCGCCGGCAGCACACCGGGCACCGGCGCCAGGCGCCCATCCAGCGATAATTCGCCCAGCGCCACGGTTTCAGCGGCCTCTTCCGCTGAGACCACGCCCATGGCCACCAGCAGGCCCAGCGCGATCGGCAGATCATAGTGCGAGCCTTCCTTGGGCAGGTCCGCCGGCGACAGATTGACGGTGATGCGCTTGGGCGGCAAGGCCAGGCCCGCGGCACTCAAGGCCGCGCGCACCCGTTCCTTGGCCTCATTCACCGCCTTGTCCGCCAGGCCCACGATGGTGAAGGCGGGCATGCCGCCGGAGATCTGCACCTGCACATCCACCGGCCGCGCCTCCAGCCCCAGAAACGCGACCGTGGCGATATGGGCAACCATTCTGCTGTCCCGCCTCCTTCTAGAGCCTTTTCCGAGCAAACCGACTCACGTCGAGAGTCGGTTTGGCCGAGAAAAGGCTCTATGAGTCATAGGTTTAGAGTGTTGCGTCCGGCCTCATTGATCACCAAAGAGATTGGGCAACGCTCTGGCGTGCACTCGTTCGTGTGTGCACACTGAACGCGGGCATCGGCGAAGGCAAGAGCGGCGTTCAGAGAAGCGGCGAGGGAATAGGGCTCAACTTTATGACGGCACGGGCGGCATCCGACCGATGGGGGTGCGACGCGCTGCCCATCGGTCGGATAGCGCTAATTCAGTTGATAGTATCGCTTGTACCAGTCGACGAAGCGGCGCACGCCCTCTTCCACACTTGTCTTGGGCTGGTAGCCGGTCAGCTCCGTCAGGCTGGTGACGTCCGCCCAAGTATCGGGGATATCTCCCGGTTGCAGGGGCAGCAGGGTTTTCTCAGCCGTGCGCCCCAGGCAGGCTTCCAATACCTCAATATAGCGTAAAAGCTCCACGGGCCGCTGATTGCCGATATTGTGGAGGCGCCACGGGGCTGCGGAGCGGGCCCGTGGCTGCGCGCCGTGCTGCCAGTCCGCCTGCCCTTCGGCAGGGTGGTCCAAGGCGGCGATGACGCCTTGGGCGATGTCATCGACAAAGGTGAAATCGCGTTTGTGATTGCCGTAATTGAACACCTCGATCCGCTCGCCGGCCAGGATCTTTCGGGTAAACAAGAACAGCGCCATATCCGGTCGGCCCCACGGACCGTAGACCGTGAAGAAGCGCAGGCCGGTGGTGGGCATGTTGAACAGATGTGCATAGCTATGGGCCATCAGTTCATTGGCCCGCTTGCTGGCCCCATAAAGTGCGACCGGATGCTCCGCGTCGCCGGCCACGGAAAAGGGGATGTCGGTGCTGGCACCATAAACCGAACTGGTTGACGCATAGACCAGATGGTCCGTGCCGTGATGACGGCAGCCCTCCAGGATGGTCAGAAAGCCGGTAATATTGCTGTCGATATAGTCGAACGGGGCTTCCAGCGAATGCCGCACGCCGGCTTGGGCGGCCAGATGCACCACGCGGTCGATCGGCTCGCGCTGGAAGAACTCCTCCATGCCGGGCCGGTCGGAGATATCCAGGCGCTCGAAATGGAAGCGGCCGACGCGGCGTCCATCGCCATAAACGGCGGGGTCCAGCGGCTCGTCCAGCACGCCTGTGGCAAAGCGCTTGATGCGGTTGAGCCGGGCCTCCTTCAGGGTCGGATCATAATATGCATTGAGATTGTCCAGGCCGATGACATCGTCGCCACGGCCGAGCAATTGCATCGCCACATGGCTGCCGATGAAGCCGGCCACGCCGGTTACCAGAATCCGCATGAGGTGTGCGGTCCCCCTCTTGCCTTAGCTGCCCATGTCTTGCCCGCGGCCCGCGCCCGGTCGCATCCGCGCAGGCTCTAGGGGATATGGGCGGGCATGGCAATGCAGCGGCGCACCAGCGCTGGCCAGGCAGGGTGACGATCAGGCCACCAGTTCGGGGGATTTTTCGATCACGACAACGAGATGGCCGTCTTGTTCACGGGCCATCAACAGGCGGTGCCGATGGTCAGCGCAGAAGCTCGGCACGTCATGCAAGGCCACTTTCCGGTCGGCCCAGAATTCCAAGCGCGCGCCTCCTGGCAGCGCCTGCAGATACCGCTTTAACGCGAGAATGGCCTTTGGGCCTTCCATGCCGACGGCGTCCAACAAACGCATTGTCTTTTCACTCCTTAACCACCAACCATGGAGTGCGGGCTGATCCGCCGCCTACTGCAAAGCACGCACTATCTGGTAGCCATGGCATTTCTCACCACAACATGCTCTAAATATAAGGCGTGAAAGCTGAAGGCGCTCTTAATGAATCGGGGGGAGTTGAACCAATGCGCTCAACAAGATGCGAGGCTTCCGACGATGTTTCAATCCGATCTGTTTGACGGCAAACATGTGCTGGTCACCGGCGGCGGCACAGGACTTGGCTTTGCCATGGCACAGCGACTGGCCGATTTGGGCGCGCGGCTGACCTTATGGGGCCGGCGCCAGGCGGTATTGGAGCGCGCGGCGGACGCGATTGCCGGCCGATCCGGGCGGCCGGTGCAGGTGCACAGCGTCGATATTCGCGATCCGGCGGCCATTGCCGCGGCGGTTGACCGCACCGTGGCAGACGCGCCACTGGACGGCCTGATCAACAATGCCGCGGCCAATTTCATCGCCCCGACGGAAAGCCTCAGTCCCAACGGCTTCAACGCAATCGCCCAGACGGTGTTTCACGGCACCTTTCATGTCACGCAATGCTGCGCCAAGCATTGGCTTACGGCGGGCCGGCCAGCCTCGGTGGTGTCGATTTTGACCACCTGGGTGCGCACTGGTTCGCCCTTCGTGGTGCCCTCGGCCATGTCCAAGGCGGCGCTGGCGGCGATGACCCGGTCGCTGGCGCTGGAATGGGGGCCGCGCGGGCTGCGCTTCAATGCCATTGCGCCCGGGCCGTTTCCCACCAAGGGCGCCTGGGCGCGGCTGATGCCCGGGGCTGACGAGCAGGCCGAGGCAAAGGCGAAGGCGGCGATTCCGATGCGCCGCTACGGCCGGCACGAAGAACTGGCAAACCTGGCCGCCTTCTTGTTGAGCGAGCAGGTGGGCTATCTCAATGGCGAGATCATCGCGATCGACGGCGGCCAGCACCTGAACAATGCCGGCGCCTTTACGCAATTGTGGGACGTGACGCCGGAGCAATGGCAGCAGATGCGCGAGGCCATCCGGGCCGCGGACAAGGCGGAAACGTCAGACCAGTAGATCGTCCACCGCCAGGCCGGCCGCGCTCAAGCCGACCAGCAGCACGCTGTCCCCTCCGCCAAAATTCACCAGCGCGCCTTCCACGGTTTGAACCACTGTCGCCCCATCTGGGTCGAAGCCGACCAGATCGAGGCTGTCCAGCCCGGGTTGGAAATCCTCGATCCGGTCATTGCCGGCGGTGAACACAAAACGGTCGCTGTCGGCGCCGCCGATCAGCACGTCATTGCCCGACCCGCCGTTCAGCAGATCCTCCCCCGCGCCGCCGGACAGCCGGTCGTTATCGCTGCCACCGACCAAAAAGTCGTTGCCGGATTCGCCGCTGAGCGCGTCTTTGCCTGCGCCGCCCACCAAGGTGTCATTGCCTGCCTCGCCGGACAAAACATCCGCACCGCCCTGGCCCAGCAGGATATCGGTGCCGGCGCCGCCGGCGAACAGATCAAGCCCGTCAACGCCGACCAGAACGTCGCGGCCGGCATCGCCGCGGCCGGCGGTCAGCTGAAGCTGCTGCACGGTTTGGCCTTGGGCCCCCGCTTCCACCCCGTCCAACCGTGCCTGCAACGGATTGAACAGGCGGACGTCCAAGGCGACATCCTGGGTTTCGCCTGCGGCGATCGGCAAGGCCGCCAGAAGGGCGTCCAAGCTCAGCCCGAGGCTGGCCTCGGTCTGGCTATCGGCGAAGGTCAGTCGGTCGCTGACAATGCTGAAGCCGTTGCCGCTCAATTCCACGCCGACGGAGGAGGCAATGGACAGAAATGGCGGCAGGCCACTCAAGGCAACTCCGACGTCCAACTGCCCGGCATCAATGCCGACAATGCCATCGAAAGCCACGATCGGCGCTGCTTCCGGCGGCAATGGATCGAAACCATTGATCAGCGGTGCCGCGTCCAGATTGATCACGGTGTGGCCGATGTCCTGCAGAATGGCCAGTTCCAGCGCCCCGACCTCGACCCGGTCACCCGGGATCACGAACGGATTGAGCAGCGCCAGCCGCAAATCGGTCGGCTGCCCGGTAACCGGATCGGCAGAGCCCAGAAAATGCGAAATGTCCGATCCGGGGCTGCCGGTGGTGAACTCCAGGGGGACCGGGGCGCCATAAAGCGCCACGGCGGTTTCGCCCACGAACAGCGGCCGCCCCGCCTCGTCGATCTCGATCAGGAGGTCGAACGGTGTTGCCGCCCGGATCGGGCCGAAGCCGAGGAAGTCGCCCTCCGGCAAGTCCAGCGGCACCTCATTGGCCAGGCCCAGAAAGCCCAAACCATGCGCGATTTCGTGCAAGATCACCGAATAAAAGTCGATCTGGCCTGTGGGCACGGGCTGGTCGGGATCCGTGCTGAAAAAGAAACTGCCGTCCTCGATAAATTCGGGATTGACATTGATGACGATGTCGGCGTCAGCACCGTTGAAATCGGTGCCGGTCTGTAGTTCGAACAGGCTGCCGGCGATGACAATGCCGGTATCGCCGGAATCGAACGCGCCGGTTCCATTATCGTCGATAAAGCCACCGTCCAGCAGCAACGCGCCGGGCCCGGCCGAGGCGACCGCGTCGGTTCCGCCGATGGTGACCTCGACTTCCAGGCTGGCACCGTCCACACCTTCCAGAAACCCGGCCCAAACGGACAGCGCGGTTTCGGTGATCTGTTGAAATACAGAGACAATGTCAGCGGCGGTGTCCCCGACCTGATCGATGATGCTGACGGCGAAGTCGAAGCCCTGCTGAACGGTCACGGCGGACATGGCCGGGGCGCCGAAGCCTGCGCTGGCAACGGCGCCACCGTCTGCGGTTGCGGCGTCAAGGTCCGCGGCGGCACCGGGCAAGGCGGACAGTCGGCTCATGGCATGCTCCTAACCGGCTAGGCGTCTGATACTGACGCATCAGGTACGCGGCCGTTCGGTCCGGCCCGTCGCACCTGGCGGGTATTAAAGCACGCTGCGGATAAGGGGCGATGAACAACATCGCCTGAATTTTGTGTGAATTGTTGTGTTTGTTGAGTGAGTTCTGAAGAAAATGCAGCACGGCCAAAAAGATAACGGCCGCGGCGCCAAAATACCGCGGCCTCTTGTCTCTACACGATTGCGCGATCAGCCGAACAGATCGTCCAGAGCGACGCTGTCGACGCTCACACCCAGCAGCCGGATCGAGTCGGTCTGGGAGATACTGATCAGCAGCCCATCGACTGTGCCGCTGATCACCGCCGCATCCTCGTCGACATCGTCCTCGTCGCCATCGTCCAGCTCGATCTCGGCCTTGGCAGAGACAGCAGAGAAAAGTCTGCCGGGCGGGCCTTTGCATGTCACAGGCCGGTGCGCCGGCCGGGATCAGTCGCCCTGGACCATGCGGCCGAGATCGCCCAGAAGCGATCCCTCGCCCTTATTGCCGCCACGGTCCGGCACGGCGGCCAGCATGCGCCCGGCCAGGCGGGAAAACGGCAAGGATTGCAGCCACACCGTTCCAGGGCCGGTCAGCGTGACGAAGAACACGCCTTCACCGCCGAAGACCATGGATTTGATGCCGCCGGCGCGCACCAGATCATAGTCCACATCCGCGGTCATCGCGGCCAGGCAGCCGGTATCGACATGCAGCGTCTCGCCCGGCTGCAGTTCCTTTTTTACCAGCGTGCCGCCGGCATGCACGAACACCCAGCCGTCGCCGTCCAGCCGCTGCATGATGAAGCCCTCGCCGCCGAACAGGCCGGTGAGGATACGCCGCTGAAACGCGATGCCGACGCACACGCCCTTGGCCGCGGCCAGAAAGCTGTCGCGCTAACAGATCAGCGAGCCGCCGAGATCAGACAGCTTGATCGCCAGCAGATTGCCAGGATAGGGCGCCGCGAAGGCCACCCGCGCCTTGCCGCTGCCTTCATGGGTGAACACGGTGGTGAACAGGCTCTCCCCGGTCAGCAGGCGCTTGCCCGCGCCCAGCAGCTTATCCATGAGTCCGCGATCCTGGTTGGAGCCGTCGCCGAACACGGTGGTCATGGCGATGCTGGCATCCTTCATCATCATTGCGCCGGCCTCGGCCACGGCGCTTTCGCCGGGATCCAGCTCGATCTCGACGAACTGCATCTCCTGGCCGTGGATTTCGAAATCGATATCGTCGGCCAGCCCTTCGGTGGCCCGGTGGCGGACGGGGCGGGTTTCCGGAATATGCACCATGGCTGTCTCCGATCAGGGGTGGGCTGCGGCGGGACGCCGCGGCAGCGTTAAGGCCAGCTTAACCCCTACCGAGCCGTCACGGCAGCCCATTTCACGATTTCCGGCAATGCGGTTATAGTGGCGCTCTCACCTGACACCTTACGGGGGACCTGCCCATGATCCGCTCTATCCTGATCGCCGGCCTGCTGGCCGGCTCTGTCTCCGCGCCGCTTCTGGCGCAAGATCCCAAGGCCGTTGTCGGCCATCGTCAGAACATCATCGGTTCAGCCGGCCGAGCGGCCGTGGCGCTGAACAATATCGCCAAGGGCGACCTGAACCAGGAAGACCATATCGCTGACATCGCCCGGCTGATGGCGGTGGCGGCGGCGCAAGCCAAGGCGGCGTTCGAGACCGATACGCGCGGTGCGGATGTGAAGACCGACGCCAAGGACCTGGTCTGGCAGGATTGGGACGATTTCGCCGAGCGCATGGACGCTTATGTGGTCGATGCGCAGAAGATCGCCGATCTGGCCGAGGCTGGTCAGCCCGACGAGATGATCTCGACCCTGCGCACCACTTTCCGCGATCATTGCAAGGGCTGCCACGACCGCTACCGGAAAGAGTAGCGTTCGCCTACTAACCTCGGGCCCACGATCCTTGGGCCCAATATCTTCGGGCCCAATATCTTTGGGCCCATTATCCTCAGGCCCAGGGCCGGCGTTTATCTTTGTGCCCATGTGGGCGCTGGCGCTGGGCCGGCGCCGTCGTGGCGCCCCGGGCTCTAGAAATAATATCGCAGCTCGACCAGACCGGTGGCCCGGCCCAGGCGGCCGAAGGCGCCGGTGCTGGTGTCGGTATAGCCGGCGAACAGGTCAAAGCCCTTCCAGCCGGCATTCAAGCCGATGCGCCAGTCCGCCCGGTCCGGCCCGCCGAACACGGCGGAATAGCCGGTTTCGACCACAAGCGTGAGCCAGGGCGCGCGCGGCACCGGCACCTGCAGTTCCAAAAACGGATAGAGCACCGTGTCGTCCGGGTCGCTCCAGCGTCCGGCCGGCGCCACGGAGACCCCGACGCGCGCATAGATCAGCCCGACGTCCCGCGCAATCGTCGCGCGCGCCTCAAAGAAGGCCTGGCTGTCCTCCCCCGCCTGCAGGCCGTGGAAACTGTCGCCATAAAGGGTCAGCGAGACGTCATAGGCGTCGGCGACAAAGGCGGAGGCGCCGATATAACCGCCAACGAACAGATCGCGCCCGGCCAGATCCTGGACATAGCCGGACACCAGCCCGCCGAACACGGTCCTGCCGCCGGCCTCGACCCCGGCCAATCCGGTTGCGTCGGTGTCAGACAAAGACAGGCCACGGTCGCGATAATCGCTCAAAAAGGCGGCATCGGCGGAGATCTCCCCTTGCGCTGCGGCCGGGATCGAGAGCAGCGCCAGCGCCAGAGCGGATCTCACTGGGCGGCCCGGTCGGGCACCAGCAATTGCGGATCCAGGCGGACATTGCGCCAGTTCACCCGCCAATCAACATGCGGGCCGGTGGCGCGGCCGGTGGCGCCGATGCTGCCGATTTGTTGCCCCTGGGTCACCGCCTGGCCTTCCACCACATCGACGCTGTGCAAGTGGAACAAGGTTGAGGTCACGCCAAAGCCGTGATCGATGATGACGATGCCGCCTTCGAGGAGGAAATCCGCCGCGGCCAGGCGTATGATGCCGCCCGCAGGGGCCAGCACGGGCGTGCCGGTGGGTCCGGCGATATCGATCCCGTAATGCGGCCAGCGCGGTTGGCCGTTCAGAATCCGTTGCGATCCGTAAACCCCGCTGATGCGACCCTCGGCGGGCCAGATGAACCCATCGGTCCAATCCAGGGCGTCGGTAACCGGCTGACGCGCCGCACCCACCCGGGCCCGTTCAGCGGCGCGGCGTTGGCGCTGCTCCTCCGGAATTGTCACCGTGCGCGGCGGCAGACCGTCGATGCGCTGAATGTCATACTCGCGGGTTCGGATCGAGCGAACCAGGCGCTCCGGCTGCGCGCCGGGGCGTTCGATCCGCAGTTCCACCTCGCCGGTGGCGTCGCGGCCGAACCCAAACACGAATCGGCCGTCGGCCCCGACCTTGATCGGCTCACCGTTCAGCAGCACCTGCGCGCCCGGTTCGGCCTGTCCGGTCACCATGCCGCCTTGGACGAACTGCCCGGTCAACGTCACGGCTGAGGCGGGCAGGGCGACGGCTGCCATCAACAGCGCGGCAAACATCCTCATAGCAGACTCCCTTGATCGGCCTCTTTCCGGCCGCTTGCCCGCGCTTTGGCGGGCTTGCGTCCGGCCACCACCAGATCGCGGCGGCCGTCGGCAAACTCCGCTTCCACGGTTTGCGCCGCAGACAGGGCCGCAGCACGCGTGACCAAGCCGCCATGCTCATCGCGCAGAACCGCATAGCCCCGCGCCAGCACATTCTTATAGCTCAGGCTTTCCAGCACCCGCACCAAGCCATCCAGCCGGGCCGCGGCATCGCGCCGCCGCTGCGCCGCCGCTGTGGCCAGGCGCACGCCGCAATCGGTCAGCGCTTTGCGGTCTTGCTTGATCCGGCGCTGCAGGGGCTGCGGTTTCAGCGCCGGGCTCAACCGGTCCAGCCGGGCGCGCTGGCGTTCGATCAGCAAGCGGCGCGCGCGCACCAGACGGTTGGCCAAGTCGGTGAAGGCAGCGCGCTTGTGGCGGCGGCTTTCGCTCAGGCGGCGAGGCGTCAGCGCCACCGACGCACGGTCCAACCGGGCGCGGCGTGCCGTCAAATTCTGGGTCAACCCTCGGGGCAGCCGGTCGGCCAAATCGTCCAACTGCTGGCGCGCCAGGCCGGTCAGGTCGCGCGGCCGCGGCAGCCCCCGCGCAAGGCCCGCCAGCCGGTCCCGGCGGATCTGTAGAAAGCGCCGCCGTGCCTGGTCCAGCCGTGCGGACAGACCGGTGACTTGCGCCAAAAGATCCTTGCGCACCGGCACAGCGATTTCGGCCGCGGCCGTGGGGGTCGGCGCGCGCCTGTCAGCAACATAATCGATCAGCGTGGTGTCGGTCTCGTGACCGACAGCGGAGATCAGCGGAATGGGGCACGCAGCGGCCGCGCGCGCCACGATCTCTTCATTGAAGGCCCACAGATCCTCAATCGAGCCGCCGCCGCGCGCCACGATCAACAGGTCAGGCCGCGGCGTGTCACCGGCCGGGTCCAGCTTGGCAAACCCGTCGATCGCCGCGGCGATCTGCTGAGCGGCGCCCTCGCCTTGAACCAAGACCGGCCACACCAGAACATGGCGGGGAAAGCGGTCGGACAGGCGGTGCAAGATGTCCCGGATCACCGAGCCGGTGGGGGAGGTGACGATGCCGATAACCACCGGCAGGAACGGCAATGGGCGCTTGCGCTCCGGCGCAAACAGACCTTCCGCGGCGAGCTTCTTCTTGCGCTCTTCCATAAGCGCCATCAGCGCGCCGGCGCCGGCGGGTTCCAGCTGTTCCACGATCAGCTGATATTTCGACCGACCAGGGTAGGTCGACAGACGGCCGGTCGCCACCACCTCCAATCCCTCTTCGGGACGGAAGCGCAATTGCTGGGCCGTGCCGCGCCAGCACACCGCATCCAACGCCGCGCCATCGTCTTTCATGCACATATAGACGTGGCCGGAGCCGGCGCGCTTGACGCCGGAGAGTTCGCCGCGGACGCGCACATGAGCGAAATCCCGCTCGACCGCGCGTTTCAGCGCCTGAGAGATCTCCGTGACGCTGAATTCCATGACATTGGCAGGGGCTTTGGCCATGGCCTTGGTTACCGTGTCCGGACAGCGCTTGTCCATCACGGGCGCTGTGTTAGGACAGGCGCAGGCATGACAACCGGCGAACACTCATGAACCTGCTTTTGATCGGCGGCGGCGGGCGCGAGCATGCGCTGGCCTGGGCGCTGGCGAAGTCGCCGCGCCTGGGCCGCCTGTACGCCGCTCCCGGCAATGCCGGCATCGCGCAACTGGCCCATTGCGCGGATCTCACCCCTGCCGATCATGGCGCGGTCATCAGCTTTTGCCGCGACAAGGCGATCGATTTGGTGGTGATCGGGCCGGAGGCGCCCCTGGTGGCCGGGCTGGCCGATGATCTTCTGGCGGCCAACATCCCAGTGTTCGGCCCGACCATGGCAGCGGCGCGGCTGGAGGGGTCCAAGGCCTTCACCAAGGCGCTGTGCGCAGAGCATGACATTCCAACCGCCGCCTTCGCGCGATTCGATGATGCCGAGGCCGCCCGCGCCCATGTCGACACGGTCGGGGCGCCGATCGTGATCAAGGCCGACGGGCTGGCCGCGGGCAAGGGCGTCACCGTGGCGGCAACCGTGCAGGAGGCGCGCGCAGCCATAGAGCGGCTGGCCGGCCAGGGCCCGCTGATCGTCGAGGAGTGCCTGATCGGCGAGGAGGCCAGCCTGTTCGTCCTGTGCGATGGCGAACGGCTGCTGCCGCTGGCCGGCGCGCAGGATCACAAGCGCTTGGGCGACGGCGATACCGGGCCCAACACCGGCGGCATGGGCGCCTATTCGCCGGCCCCTGCGCTGACCCCGACGGTCATCGACCAGGCCATGGCCAAGATTGTGGTGCCGACGGTCAAGGCGCTGGCCGACAAGGGCACGCGCTATCGCGGTTTGCTTTATGCCGGGCTGATGCTGACCGCGGAGGGACCCAAGCTCCTGGAATATAATTGCCGATTCGGTGATCCAGAGACCCAGGCGGTGCTGCCGCGGCTGCGCTCGGACCTGGCCGAGCTGCTGCACGCCACAGCGCTGGGGCAATTGGGCGAACGCAGGCTGGATTGGGACCCGCGCGCGGCCTTGACGGTGGTGATGGCGTCGCACGGCTATCCCGGCGGCTATGACACCGGCCATGAGATCACCGGGCTGGATGCCGCACAGGCGACCGGCGCGCTGGTGTTCCACGCCGGTACCCATGTGGCGGACGGGCGCATCGTCACCGCCGGCGGGCGGGTGCTGGCGGTGACCGCCCTGGGCGACACCATCGCCGCGGCGCGGTCCGCGGCCTATGACGCGGTCGGCAAGATCAACTGGCACCAGGCGATGTTTCGCAAGGATATCGGCTGCAAGGCCCGCTGAAGCCCGGACTGTCGGTTTGACACGTCGTTTGAAAGGGTTTCTAAACCAACTGCCAAGGCCACGCTGATCGGGATCTGTCTGCCCAAAAATGAGAGCCACCCTCGCCCTTGCCGTTCTGATACCCGCCATATTGCTGGCGCTGTTCGTGCTGACGCCGGCGCGGTTCTTCATCAATGTGCCGTTCGTCACCCCGCCCTGGCCTGGCAATGCGGACTGGGCGGATCAGACAGGGCTTCAGCGCGGCTTCGTCGAGGTGCCGGGCCTGGGCGTCACCGTCTCCTATGTGCGCGCCGGGGATCCCGCCGGGCAACGGGTGATTTTCGTGCACGGCACGCCGGGCTATGCCGGGGATTTCACTTGGCAGCTGCGCCATGTGCCGCCGGGGCGGGATTATATCGCCGTGGACCGGCCGGGCTTCGGCTGGTCCGACACAGCGCGCGCCTTCCCTGACCTTGAAGACCAGGTCAAGGCGCTGGATCCGTTCCTGGACCCGGACCGCCCGGCCATCCTGGTCGGCTTCTCGCTGGGCGGGCCGATCGTGGTGCGCGCGGCCATCGACCGGTCCGCAGCCGTTGCCGGCTTGGTGCTCGCCTCGGGCAATCTCGACCCCGCCCTGGAGGAGTGGAAATGGTACAATGCCGTGGCCGACTCCGATTTTCTGAAACCGCTGCTGCGCACCGACTGGCGTCTGTCCAACGAGGAATTGCGGCCGCATCGGGCGGAACTGGAAGCGCTGGCCGGCCGTCTGGCCGAGATCGAGGCACCGGTGGCGCTGGTGCATGCGCGCGACGACAGCTTGGTCCCGTTCGCCAACATGCTCTATGCCAAGGCGCAATTGAGCCGGGCGCCCCTGGTGCATGAGCGGGTGCTGGATGTCGGCGATCATATGGTGCCGATCCGCCGGCCGGAGCTGATCGCCGAGGCATTGGACGCCCTGATCGGCGCGGACGAGATGCAAGCCGCGGGACTGAACCGATGAGCCGAGCCGCACACTTCTCCGGCACCAAGCCGGTGTCGGACAAACATGCTTTCGATGTGGCGCGTCTGGAAGACTGGCTGGCCACGCGGGTGGCCGATTTCCGCCCGCCGCTGACCGTGGAGCAGTTCAAGGGCGGCCAGTCCAACCCCACCTACAAGCTCATCGATGCCACCGGGCGGGCGTTTGTGCTGCGCCGCAAGCCGCCGGGCAAGCTTGTGAAGTCGGCGCATGCGGTGGATCGGGAATATCGCGTGATTACCGCGTTGGCCGAGACCGACGTGCCGGTGGCCAGGACCTACGGCCTGTGCACTGACGAAAGCGTCATCGGCACCTGGTTTTATGTGATGGATTGTGTCGCCGGGCGGATCTTTTGGGATGCCTGCCCTGAGGAGGTCTCCAACGCCGAACGCGCTGCCTTGTTCGACGCCATGAACGACACCATCGCCAAGCTGCACAGCGTCGATTATCGCGCCATCGGGCTGGAGGATTATGGCAAGCCGGGCAATTATTTCGCCCGCCAGATCGCGCGCTGGTCCAAGCAATATCTGGAGGATGAAGATGCCGGCCGGTTCGAGGCGATGGACCGGCTGGTGGCATGGCTGCCGGAGAATATTCCCGCCGGCGACGAGACCAGCATCGTCCACGGCGATTTCCGCATCGACAATCTGATCTTCCATGACAGCGAGCCGCGAATCCTGGCGATTTTGGACTGGGAATTGTCCACGCTCGGCCATCCCCTGGCCGATTTCGCCTATCACTGCCTGATGTACCGCATGCCGCCGCAGGGCTTTACCGGATTGTTGGGGGTGGATTTGCCGGCCAAGGCGATCCCGTCAGAGCAGGATTATCGCGCGGCATATTGCCGGCGCACCGGCCGGCCGCCCATCTCCGATGCCGAGTTCGACTTCTATATCGCCTTCAACATGTTCCGCCTGGCCGGCATTCTGCACGGCATTCTGGGCCGGGTGACGCGCGGCACTGCTGCCTCGGCGCATGCCGCCGCCCAGGGGGCGATGGCCGAACCGCTGGCCAAGCTGGCCTGGTCCCAGGTGGAGCGCCTGAGCCGGTGAGCGCACCGGTGACGACGCATTTTCTCATCATCTTCGGGGCGCGGGTTCGCGCGGACGGATCGCCTACCGGCTCTCTGGCGCGGCGCATCGACGGCGCTTTGGCTTTGGCGCGATCGCGCGGGGACGTGTATTTCCTGGTCACCGGCGGCCAGGGCGAACACGGCCCGCCGGAGGCCCATGTCATGCGTGATCGGTTGATCGCCGCCGGGGTCGACCCCGCGTGCATTCTGGTCGACGACCGGTCCAAGGACACCTTGCAATCGGTGCGCGCCTGTGCGGCCATGCTGCGCGGCCAGCGCGGCCGGGTGCTGGTCTGCTCCAGCAATTACCACAATCCGCGCTGCGCGCTCTTGTTGCAGCTGTTGGGCATCCCCGCGCGCATCCCCCGCATGCCGGCGGACCGGCCGGCCTTGGGGCTGCTGCGCTGGCTCTATATGGTCCTGCGCGAAGCGCCCGCCACGCTCTATGACAGCGTCTTGGTGCTGACCGGCCGGTAATGCCCGCCTTCGAGGGCGCGCGCTCTAGAAGGCGTCGATGCCCTGAATATTGAAGGCCGGCAGCTCCGGCGTCAGGACTTCCTGGATCAGGGTCAAACCGCCGCCGGCGCCGTCCGGTCCGGGCTCGTCGATGCGATAGACCAGGATGCCGCGCGCCAGGCCCAAGGTCTGGTAGAGGAAACGGCCATCGTCGCTGATGCGAAAGTCCAGAAAGCCATCCGTGCCGCCCAGCAAGGTGTTGGGCGCGCCCCCGAAACTGTCTGCCTCCACACCCGGCCCGGCCGCTGCCTCCGGCCCCAGGCCCTCGGTGGTGACTTTGTCGGCAAACCCGAACAAGAGGCTTGGCCGCGGGATTGCCATGCCGTCGGCGGCATCAGGCGGTGTCACCATATCCGGTGGCGCATCGCCCAGCCCATTGCCCTGAGCCACCACTTCTTCGATCAGGGCGATTTCGCCGGCCTCGAAGCGGAAGGCGGAGATCGAGCTATCGATGGTATTGACCACCCAGAAAAGACTGCCGTCATTGCTGAACTGGATCCAGCAAGTCGCCGACTGGCCGGAGCCGAGCACTGTGGTTTCGCTGACCACATCATTGACCGGCACGGCATCAATCAGGACCAGCTCGCCGCTGGGCAGGATTTCCCAACTGGACACGCCGCCGGGCTGGAACAATGGGATCACGCCGGGGCCGGGAAAGCCCGGCGTCAGGGTCGGCACCGGCGTGCCGTCCGGCAGGGCGACACTGCGCGCCTCGGTGACCACCGCGAATTGCCGGCCGTCCTGGGCAATCGTTTCCAGGCCGAGGGCCAGGGTTATGGCCCGATCCGGCTGATCCGCCGGTGAAATCGAAATACCCGCGGACAGGGGCGCCAGCGAGGGCAGGCCGTTGTCGTCCAGGCCGAACACCACGACCGAATTGTCATCGTCCACGAACGAGGGGCTGGCCGGCGTGCCGGCGCTGCCGGCATTGAGCGAGGTGACGATCAGGAAATTGCCGTCCAGGCTGACGTCCAAACCGGCCGGCCGGTTGGTGAGCAGGCGCAAGGAATTGGAGATTGGGACCAGCCGGCCGAACGCGGTCAACCGGAACGCCTCGATCAGGCCAACCTCGCCGAGGCTGCCGGCAAACATGCCATCCGCGTCGATTGAGGAGACATAGATCATGTCCCCGCGCTGGGCGATCGAGGAGGGACCGAAGCCGCGCACCGGCGTCACGTCGGTCAGCACCGGCACAAAATCAGCGCCAATCACAAAGCTGCTGATCGATGCGCTGCCACCGTTCAAAACGAACAGGAATTGCCGATCCTCGCTCAGTTGCACGGCATAGGTGGATTGCAGCGGATCCAGTCCGTCCCCGGTGTCGAAGAACGGAAAGCCCGAGCCGACGATCCCGGTTCCAGCCCCGCCGGTGGCAATCTGGCCGAGGAATTCGATGGTGCCATTGGCGCGGCGACCATAGGCCAAAACCGCATTGCCCTCGGGATCATTCGTCATGGTATAGACCCCGCCGACAAAGTCCTCCGGCTGGGCCAGCGTCATGACGCCGCTCAGCCACAAGAGAATGGCGGTCGTCGACAGAATTGCTTTGACGATCATAGCAAACTCCAAATCATAGAGACGCAAAACCCCCTCCCACACCTGCGATTCACCAGCAGGCCCAAGAAAAAACTGGACACCTCCATCAACGGGTTTTGCGGGTCTGCTGACGAGTTTTTTGGCGTGGCGCCGCTCGTCGTTAGCGGCTTGAGGGGTGCTCGTGGACCGGCTCCTCGCCGGTCATGGGGGGTCGGGGCGGCGCCCGTTAGGTTATTGCGCCCCTTGGTTCGTGCATGATCAACCGCCGCATATTGTAGGCGATGTTGCAGAGGCCGATTTTTATCTTTGCTCTGTCGATGCCGATGGTCCTGATTTTCAGCCCCATGCGGTG
Source organism: Rhodothalassiaceae bacterium (assembly GCA_050331575.1). GTDB lineage: Bacteria > Pseudomonadota > Alphaproteobacteria > Sphingomonadales > Rhodothalassiaceae > JBHJGS01. The sequence continues at coordinate 19,680 of JBHJGS010000073.1, forward strand.
TTTCTGGTCGGCGAAGACGTGTTCAACAAAGGCGCGGACTTTCGACCTTG